>JAVBPC010000011.1:0-87161 GCA_031549905.1 Eubacteriales bacterium | reverse complement strand
GATACGGGATATCGGAGGCCATGAGCGCGCTGCAGTTTGCGCTTGCGGTGTTCAACTAAAATTGCGTGGGGCGGCCGTTTGAGGCACTAGTGTTTTTCAAACGCTGCTGAAATTGCGCGCAGTACAAGATTTTGGCACGTTCCGCAAATTTCCCCCTTGACAAAACCGCGGATATCCAGTACACTACATCTCGTCGCTTGTGGTGATGCGTTGATTCGCGGGGTGTAGCGCAGCCTGGTAGCGCACGTGCTTTGGGAGCATGGGGCCGGGGGTTCGAATCCCTTCACCCCGACCAACCAATCACGACCCCTTGGTCAAGAGGCCTAAGACACCGCCCTTTCACGGCGGTAACAGGGGTTCGAATCCCCTAGGGGTCGCCATTTTCGATATTCCTGGTGCGGCGCGGGAAGTTGGGCCTTTAGCTCAGTTGGTCAGAGCGGCCGGCTCATAACCGGTTGGTCCGGGGTTCAAGTCCCTGAAGGCCCACCACGAGTGGCCCGGTAGTTCAGTTGGTTAGAATGCCAGCCTGTCACGCTGGAGGTCGAGGGTTCGAGCCCCTTCCGGGTCGCCATTTTCTTGCCGGGATGTCAGGCCGGTGTAGCTCAGTTGGTAGAGCAGCTGATTTGTAATCAGCAGGTCGGGGGTCCGAGTCCCTTCACCGGCTCCAGCCCAGCGAGCGCCTTCCATGGAGGGGTTCCCGAGTGGCCAAAGGGAGCAGACTGTAAATCTGCCGTCGCAGACTTCGATGGTTCGAATCCATCCCCCTCCACCAGTTTTGTTTATGGGTTTTCTGGATATGCAGGTATTGTAGGTATTAGGTTTCCACGCAATATGCGGGAATGGCGGAATTGGCAGACGCGCTAGATTCAGGTTCTAGTGAGCAATACGCTCATGCAGGTTCAAGTCCTGTTTCCCGCACCAAGAAAGAGTCTTGAGAAATCAAGGCTCTTTCGTTTTTTGTTGATATACCTAGGTTTTTTGGTGGTTAGGGGTGATCGGTGATAGCAACGGATGTTCGATAGCAGCCCTATTTTTTCAAACTATGCATCACGAAATGCATCACGAAACGGGCGGTCAAAAAATGCGGTTTGTGCAAAAGTACCAAATGCCGATTTGCTAGGAATTTTCTTCCTCGCCCTCTTCCCCACCGTGTTGCATTTTGTGTTGCATGGCTTCGGATAGGTAATCATTCACCTGCCGGTTCACATCTTCCCGTTTCCCCTGCATCACATGCTGATACACGGTTTTGAGCATATTCGTTGTCGCATGCCCCATGCGTTCCATTGCGTACTTGTCCGGCACGCCCAGCGCTAGCATGATCGAGGCATAATAATGGCGGAGATCATGGAAACGGAAGGCAAAGCCGCATTCTTTGCGCAGGCGGTTGAAACGGAAAGTGACGGAATCCGGGTAAATGGATATGATGCGCTCCCCGTCATGGGGCAAGCCGCGTAGGTGCTCTACGACGAAATCTGGAACGGAAAGGGTACGTGTTCCAGCATAAGACTTTGGCGCTTTGATGACCCATTCGTGGCTGTCGGAAAGCACCATGGCTTTGCTCACCGTAAGCTGCTTTTTCTTTAGATCAATATCTTGCCAAGTTAAGGCACATATTTCCGACCTGCGCAGTCCAAGCGCGGAGGCTAGCAGAATCACCGTTTCCATCTCCTGACCAGCAGCGGAGGCCATCAGCTTGCGAATTGATTCATCTTCCGGCACGGTAACTTGATGTTTGACTTTGGGGGGGAGTTTCGTCCGAAGCCGAAAATCCGGCGCAAACTCATTGAGCGCAGAGGATAGCAGGCCGTGCGCATTGCGGACGGTTTTTGGAGAATGGCCCTTGGCATCAGCGTTTACTGCCTTTTGTACATCCTCCTGCGTGAGGTTAGCAAGCTTGGTTTCCATGATTGTTTGAAGGAAGTTTCGCCGCTCCACCTTATACTCTCGCAGGGTAGACGGGGAGAGAATTTGCGTTTTACTTTCTATATACCGGTCAATGGCCTCCCCCACCGTCATGTTCGCAGGCTCCTGCTTGTGCTTGTAATTGAGCGCGTATTCCGCCGCTGCAAACTCTGCGTCCTTCTTCGTGTCGGCGGTGAAGGACTTGTAGACGCGCTTGCCATCAACGGTTTCTATGTACTGCTGTACGCGCCAGCTGCCGCTGGGGAGCTTACGGGCGGTTGCCATGGGTGGGGACCTCCTTTTTAGTCGTACAAAGTCATGTTGTCGATAGACACCAACGGGACAGTGTACCATTTGCCATCTGTGCTTTGGAAGGTGTACTCACCTAGCAGTTCACATTCGATTTCTATTTTGTCATTTACCAATAATCTTGCAACGCCTGTTTCTTTTAACGATCCTCCCCACTTCCAATCTTTGAAGCCTTCCACATATCCATAAAGGAGCTGCTCAGTATTGCCGTTCATCACAAGCAGCAACTCAATATCAGATGATCCAGGTATATCGATCTGCTGTACGACCCTCGTTGTGAATTTGCAAAGCAGACCAATGTAAGAGTTCGCATTTCTGGCAATATCTTTATAGCTGTATCTCTCATATACTTTCGGTGTTTGTTTGGTTATTGCAAACTTTGAGTAGAAAAGCAGTTGCTGTTCAGGCGTCATGGTGCCGTTAGGGCTGCTGTATCCGTTTGTGCGCAAGAACTCATTGACGTATTCAGCAGTCGTTTCCGTATAGGTATCATTATTAGTCTTATTCTTGAAATATCCCAGTTCGTACATGCGTGCTTTTAAACGCACCACATCCTCGCCCTTGCAACCAACCTTTAACAGGCGATACTCCAGAAAAGCTTGATATTCTGCTTCGGTGTATCCTTGACGCAGTATACTTGACTTTTGAGGCGTACCACTTTCTTTTTCGGCAATTATTGTTGAGAGTATTCCACTATAAGGAGGGGAACCGGCTCTTTTTTCTGGTTCGGTGGCGAATGCAACCGATGGTATAACAAACGCCATGAGAATGAAGAACATCATCAGTTGCAGCTTTACCTTACATAGAAACCGGGCTTTCATTGCAATCACTTCTCTCTTTCGTTTCACGTCACCTTTCGGTATCAAGAGGAATGCGTCGGCAACTTGTGCCCTCAAAAAAGTTGTGGGCACCAGATATGGTACTGTACAAACGGACGCTCTTGTGTTATCCTAATAACAACAGACAAACATACGTTCTTGTGGAGGTAATGACATGGACAAGGAGGACGATACTGCTGCAGCAAAGGCGCGACTATGTGCTACAAGACCAGACCTGACCCAGGAGCAGCTTTCTGCGCTGCTGAACACCCTACCCGTTGAGATTCTTGCTGGCTCGCAAAATCTCTTCGAGCGCTGTAACCTTGTCAAAATCCACGCTACCGTCGGCACAAACGACACCTAAACGTCTCATGGCCAGTTCCAATGCATCTGCATGGGGTTGGGGCGAAGAAGATTCTTCCCACCCCATAAGATAAGCTGGGGTAACGTGTAAAGAGACAGCCAAACTTTCCAGCCTGTCCAGCGGTATCTTTTCTGTTTCGCCAGTCGCATACCTTTGCAGAGCAGATTTCGGAATCTTTGTCGCTTTGGCAAGTTCGCCATATGACATTCCGCTATCTTGGATTGCTGCATGCAATCGCTTCGCAATATCGTTCATATCCTGATCCCTGACCTTTTTATTACTATGACTTATTATTGCACGCTCATCCCAATAATGCAAGCAGTTTGCCCCGATTTTCTCCAATTCATCCCAAAATAGGGTTGACAACAAGTAAGTGCCTGTGCTAGACTTAGATCGTCCCAGAACTAGGACGACGGAAAGGAGGCAACAACTTGATAAACAGAAATGCGTTGGCTGGTAAAATTGTTGCTGCTGGCTTTACGCAGCGCGAAATTGCCAAAGCTCTGGGCATGTCTAGAAACACGTTTTCTGCAAAGATGCGTGGAAAAACTCAATTTGATGTTGCGCAAGCTGAGAAGATTTGCGAAATTTTGGGCATCCATCTCGATAGTGAAAAGGTGTCTCTTTTTTTCGATAAATCGTCCCAATAATGGGTCTTAGAATCTTTCTGTGAATGCCTTGTGTGGTCTGTGTGACCGACCCGCACCTTGAAAATTATATAGCCACCTGCCCCTCTGCCGGTCACAGGAATTGCAGCGGTATGGGCAGCACTCGACGCACCGGAAAGGAGGACGCGAGAATGGAAAACGCTGAAATGGTCAAAAGGGCGCTCCGTGAACAGCTGGAACTGCTTATGGAGCGCGGTAAGAAAGTGCTGTCAGTCAACTCTTGTTACGATGCCTATGAAACCGCGACGCATATAAGCGCCGTCATCGCAACCTGTAAGGCGCTTAAGGAAGTTGAAACTGAGTGGTTATGATCACCACTAAAGGAGCATGCCATGGAATTTGCACCAGAAAAGATGCTTGCCCGCCGCCTCACCCTCAACATGACCCAGCGAGACGTGGCGAAGAAAGCCTACTGCAACGATTCTGAGTATCAGGCGTGGGAGGACGGCAAGGAGGCACCCAGCGCGTGGTGGCTGTCCCGGTTGGCTTTTGCGTTGGAATGCGAAAAGGAGGATTTACATGCCTAGGACAAAGATCAACGCGGCGGAGCAAAAAAAGAAGGAGAAAAAGCACGAGCTGGGTTCTCTGATCCGCCACAAACTGGACCTGCATCATTTGGAACAAGGTCAACTTGGTTCGCTTATTGGCCGATCCGAAGCGACCGCCCGGCGGCGGAAGCGCGATCCCACGCAGATGACGGTGCAGGAGCTTTGCAGGATGGCACGGGCGCTGGAGCTATCGCAAGAGGAAGTGCTGTCCTTCGTTTGGCCGCCGATATTTTGAAAGGAGAAAAACATGAAAATCAGGCTCATCATCGAACGCGACGGGGAGGTACTGGAAACTGTCCCATGTGACGGGTTCATTGCCGTTACAAACCATGAGGATGACGGCAACTGCGGCACACATCTGACCGGTAGGGTTGACTGGGTGAACATGACGCACAGTTTTCTCAAAGTAGTGGATAAACAGGCGGAAGGCGCGCTGCCGCTTGCATTGCTGGCGCTGCTTGATAATGAAGAATCTGACGAGGTCACCCCATGATCCGCCTCCGTAACTACACCCACACCCCTTGTACCGACCGCCGCAAACCATCCCTGGTAGGGCCGGTGCTGGTGATGTTCGCCAGTCTTGCCGCACTGGTCCTGCTGGCCTGGATGCACTGTTATACCTGGGATGCCGCTGATTGGGTGATGGTATGGGTGCTTGTAGGGCTGTTTGTCTGGGCGGCGGATCGGCTGGTGATTTTGGGAGGGAACCCATCATGATGAACAAGCAACAAGCGGAAGCCATTTTCAGTGAAAATGCCATGCTGGTGAACGGCCGTGATGTCATCCCGGAAAAGCGATGCGAAGAGCTTACCGGCGTGAAGCGCAGTGATTGGCACTTTGTGTCTGGTACGCACTACAGCATCTTTGGGATTGGTGCTTACCAACTCCACTACTACACGCTGCGCGGTTTCTTGGAAGCAGTCTGCGTGATGAATGTTCGGGAGTATACAAAAAAGGCCTGCCAGCGCGCCAACGCTGAACAGGCCATGACCTAACCCACACGAATAGTCTACCATAGAAAGGATAGGAAAATCAATGCTTATCTCGATCCAGTGTCCTTGTGGACTGAGTGCTGGTAACAACTCTTTCTGTGAACTTCGCATGGCAGTCACAACAGAACATAGCGTATAAATCGCTTTCAGGGCGGCCTTCCCAGCCTATATGCACAACCACTTTCGGTTGGGGCTGCTGCTCCACTAAGCCGAGGGTGCGAATATTACGGCTCATGCAATGCGGACAGCGATTCCGAAAGAAAAGGCGTCTCAACCATTTCACCATTTTGGATCACCCCAGATCGCTTCATAGGCTAAGGATACCATAACGAGTTTACCATAGAAAGGATAGGAAAATCAATGCTTATCACGATCCAGATCGAAGCCACAAACATGCAGGACGCTATCAGCCAGCTGCAGGGCAGCGGGATTGCTGCGGTGCAGAAGCCTATTACCACTACGGCGGAGCCGGTGAAAACAGAACAGCCTACCCACACAACCGAAGCTGCAGCCAAACCCGAGAAAACCTATCTGCTAACCGAAGTGCGCGCGGCGCTGGGCGATCTTAGGAAAGCCAAGGGCGCGGCGGCCGCCAAGGGCATTCTGCAAGCCCATGGCGTGGAAGCTCTGTCCGAACTGCCCGAAAGCGCGTACGGTGCCGCCATCGAAGCGGCGAAGGAGGCCTTGCGATGACGAAACACGCCCTACTGTCGGCCAGCGGATCACACCGCTGGCTGGCGTGCCCACCCAGCGCCAGGTTCGAAGAGCATCTGGGCGAATCACGGGTATCGGAGGACGCCCTGACCGGCACCCTGGCGCACGCGATCGCCGAAGCGCGGCTTTCCTACGCGCTGGGGATGACAGACAAGCGCAAGTATAACGCCGCGATGAAGAAGCTACAGGTCGATCCGCTGTACGGCCCAGTGATGGACGAATACCTGGATACCTACATCGATTACGTCATGCGGATCATCGATCAGGCGAAGGAGGCATGCCCCGATCCGGCGATTGCGCTGGAGATGCGGTTGGACTTCTCCCGCTGGGTGCCGGACGGGTTCGGCACGGGTGACGTGGTGATCGTGGCAGAAGGCCGCGTGGACGTGATCGACCTGAAATACGGCAAGGGCGTACCGGTGGACGCGCACAACAACCCACAACTGCGACTGTACGGCCTGGGTGCGTTCAACGAGCTGGACATGCTCTACGACATCAAAGAGGTCCGCATGCACATCATGCAGCCGCGCCTGGAGAGCATCACTACCGAAACGCTGACCGCCGGGGAGCTGCTGCAATGGGCAAATGATGTGGTGATTCCCCGCGCAAAGCTTGCTGCGGAGGGCAAGGGCGACTTCGCCAGCGGCGAGCACTGCCGTTGGTGCCGTGCGAAGGAAATTTGCCGCAAGCGGGCGTTCGACCAGCTCGAGCTGGCGCGGTACGAGTTTCGCGACCCGGAGGCGCTCACCGACGGCGAGATTGCGGAGATCATCGGCAGGGCGGAGGAGCTTGCCAAATGGGCCAAGGAGATCAAGACGTTCGCGCAGCGGCAGGCCGTGGAAAATGGGAAGCACTGGCCCGGCTGGAAGCTAGTGGCCGGAAAATCCGACCGGATCATCACCGATGAAAAGGCCGCCATCGAGACGCTGGAGCTGGAAGGGTTCAAAATGGCACAAATCTGCAAGCTGCGCGGGATCGGCGACCTGGAGAAGCTGGTGGGCAGGAAAAAACTGCCCGAAGTGCTGGGCGGCCTGATCGTAAAACCAGAGGGCGCGCCGACCCTGGTGCCTGAAACGGATAAACGCCCGGCGATGGACACCGTGACACAAGCGCAGAAAGAGTTTGAGGAGGCTATTTGATTATGGAAACAAAGGTATTGACCGGCAAGGTTCGCTTTTCGTACGTCAACGTGTTCAAGCCCCGCGCGGCCAGCGAAGGCCAGGAGGCCAAGTACAGCGTGTGCCTACTGATCCCCAAATCCGACAAGACAACCCTTAGAAAGATCAAGGAGGCCATCGAGGCCGCGCGCCTCAGCAGCGGGGATAAGTTTGGTGGGAAGATACCGGACAAGCTCAAGCACACGCTGCACGACGGCGATGGGATTAAGAACGATGAAGGTGATGAGTACGGCCCGGAGTGCAAGGGGCATTGGGTGTTGAACGCATCCAGCAAGAACAAGCCCGGCATTGTGGACCGGAACAAGCAGGAGATCATCGACACCACGGAATTCTATTCCGGCTGCTACGGCCGGGCGGTGATCAACTTCTATGCCTATAACACCAGCGGCAACAAGGGTGTCGCTGCGGGCCTGAACCATGTGCAGAAGCTTGCCGACGGGGATCCGCTGGGCGGTGGCAGGACGAAACCCGAGGACGAGTTCCCGGACGATGTGGAAGATGATGACGATGATGGGTTTTTGAACTGAACGATGGGGGCCGTCATGCGGCGGCCCCTTTTTTCAGCTATAGGAGGGCAGCATGAGAACATTATCCGTGGACATCGAGACGTTTTCCAGCGTGGACCTGCTGCGGTGCGGCGTGTACCGGTACGCGGAAGCGCCGGATTTCGCCGTGCTGCTGCTTGCCTACGCTTTTGACGATGAACCGATACAGCTGGTGGACTTCGCCAGCGGGGAAACCCTGCCGGTGGAAGTGCTGGATGCGTTCACCGATCCGACGGTGATCAAGACCGCGTACAACGCCAACTTTGAGCTAACCTGTTTGCAAGCTTATATAAAGGAAGTGGATTTCGCCAGGACGGTGCACCAGTGGTGCTGTACGGCCGTGCACGCCGCGACGCTGGGCCTGCCGCGTTCCCTGGGGGCGGTGGCGGAGGCGCTACGGCTGCCACAGGAAAAGCAGAAGCTTAAAGAGGGCAAGGATTTGATTCGGTATTTCTCCTTGCCGTGCAAGCCCACCAAGTCAAACGGCGGCCGTACACGGAACCTGCCACACCACGCGCCGGAGAAATGGGCCGCGTTCAAGGCGTACTGCGTGCAGGATGTGGAGGTGGAACGGGAGATCCGCCGGCGGCTGGCGCGGTTTCCGGTGCCGGAAATCGAGCAGAAGGCGTGGGAGATGGATCAGCGGATCAACCAGCGGGGCGTCCGGGTGGACAGGCGGCTCGTCGATCAAGCGATCCGGCTATCCACAGAGCACACCGAGCTGCTGACGGCGGAGGCTATATGTCTGACGGGGCTTTCAAACCCCAACAGCGTCAGCCAGCTCAAGGATTGGCTGGGTGTGGTGGAGAGCCTGAACAAGAAGAGCGTGGCCGCAATGCGGCTGGAGTGTGCGGATGCAGTAAAAGACCGGGTGCTTGCCATCCGGCAGGAACTGGGGAAAACATCGGTTAGCAAGTATGAAGCGATTCAGCGGTCCGTGTGCCGGGATGGGCGCGTGAGGGGGCTGTTCCAATTTTACGGCGCAAACCGGACAGGGCGATGGGCCGGGCGGCTGGTTCAGGTGCAAAATCTGCCACAGAACCACCTGCCGGATTTGGCGCTGGCGCGGGAAGTGGTGCTGGACGGGGATCGCGAAGGGTTGGAAATGTTGTTTGGCAACGTCCCCGCCACGCTGTCCGAGCTGATCCGCACGGCGTTCGTGCCCAGGGATGGATATGTGTTCGTGGTGGCGGATTTCAGCGCCATTGAGGCGCGGGTCATTGCGTGGCTGGCGGGCGAGAAATGGCGGATGGATGTGTTCGCCGGGAACGGGAAGATTTACGAGGCCAGCGCGGAGCGGATGTTTCACTTGCCGGAGGGCAGCGTGAAGAAGGGTGACCCGATGCGGCAGAAGGGCAAGATCGCGGAACTGGCCCTTGGATATGGCGGATCGGTCGGCGCGCTGACCGCTATGGGCGCGCTGGAGATGGGTTTGGCAGAAAAGGAGCTAAAACCCCTTGTCTACGCCTGGCGGCAGGCGAACCCCGCCATCGTGGCCTTATGGGAAACCGTGGGCAGCGCCGCCATGGAAACGGTGAGGCTGCGCAGCAGCGCCCGGCTGCCGCACGGAATCCGCATGCGCTACGAGGCGAATATGCTGCACATCAAGCTGCCCAGCGGGCGGGAGATGCGCTATGTACGGCCCCGGATTGTGGACGGCAAGTATGGCGAAGTCATTTCATACGAGAGCACCGAGGCGGGCAAATGGGGCCGGGCGGAAACCTACGGCCCGAAGCTGGTGGAGAACATCGTGCAGGCGTTGGCCCGCGACTGCCTGCGGGATGCCCTGATTGCGGTGGAGCTGCGGTATCCTGAGATCGTGATGCATGTGCATGACGAAATGGTGGTGGAGGTACCCCGGCAGGCGGCCGAGGTGGCGCTGAAAGACATCTGCGCCGTGATGGGGCGCGGGGTGGAATGGGCGCCGGGGCTACTGCTGCGGGGGGATGGGTATATAACGCGATTTTATAGAAAGGACTGATGTTAGGTGCAGACATCTAAGAACTGTTTTCCGATGGGAGTAATACTAACCATACCCTTTGCTATTCTCAGTTCTTTGTACATCTCTCGAAATTCTGCAATCGCGGGTTTTGTTGCCAAGATTATGCTAGATAGTATACTGCTATTTTGTAGCACCGTTATTGCCTCGTGTACAGGCTCACTCCCGTATCTTAATACGTCTCCATCAAGCAGTGCTTTACAGCCCTTAACAACAGGCAACTCATCAAATGCTGAGTACTCATCTTCAGCTACCAAATGCTGTAAGAATGTCGAACGAATAAAACCTAATGATTCAAGATACGTTATTGATGCTGCTTGTTGTTTTATGTCTATGTTTCCGGGATTGCCAAGAAACACATTGTCTTGGAACAATATCCCACCTTTTTTATGCGCCTGCTCATTTGCTTCAAAGTCAGCTATGCTTTTTTTCAGCGCTGACAACTTGTCGAGGGGCGAAGTCAAGTCGTTTTCAGGTATTAGCTCATCGCCTTCAAACAAATCCCCACTTTTTGCGCAGGCTAACTCCATGCGAACAATTGGAAAATTTGCCCTATGCTTAAATAGGGTCAGGTTTCGCGCATCATTTGCCGACATTCTACTAATTGCCCCCGAAAAGGAGGGGTGCACAAAGCTTGCTTTTGCAGAATCAACAGACGACGCAATTAGGTTTGCAAACAATCCCCGCAAATCGTCATCCTCAACACAGCTACGCGCATCGTTCATAGCGTTCATGACAATCTGGGTGTTCGGCTCAATTAATCTTTCCGTTGGAACGGCTTTTGTCTTTGTGCATACGTCTTCTGCAAACTTCTCTAAGCCAACCTTGTATTTAATACGGCGTTTATCAGCGGTAAACCCCAACCAGCCAAAACACAAAAGAAAAATATCCTCAAGGGCTTTTCCCATCCCTTTTGTTATAGGCCCTAGGACATTGTTAGCTGCTTCATCAATGCTCTTGGGAATGAGATCAGGAAGAGGCATGCAATACACCCTTTCATTGTGGAGGTTTTATGAAGAAGATTTTTCGTTTTGCACTGCTATGGATTGGTTACAAGTTCTGGGCTTGGGTATCGAAGTCCTGCCATAAAATTGAAGAAAAGATCAAATTTCGACAAGAAAGCAGGTGAGCACATGCAATCAATAACAGCGCTACGGCATGACGGTGAGATGATCATCTCCGAAGGCCGGAGCCGGAAAGAAACGGAATGGAAGCGGCGGGGCATCCGGTGGGGCGACCTGCTTCGCCGTTTCGCGGAGCCGATACGCACCGGGGAAACGGTGGAAGAATATGCCGCCATGTCGCGCGATCAGCGCGGAGAGATCAAGGACGTGGGCGGGTTTGTCGGCGGGGCGCTGCAGAACGGTTCGCGCAAGAGCGTGGCGTTCCGGCAGCTGCTGGCGCTGGACGCGGACTATGGCGGGCTGTCCCTGTGGGAGGATGCGGGCTTGCTGCTGGGCTATGCCGCCTGCATGCACACCACGCACAGCCACACGCCGGAGAAACCCAGGCTGCGCCTACTCTGGCCGCTGGCGCGGCCTGTGACGCCGGACGAATACGAAGCCTTGGGCCGCCTGGTGGCGTCCTGGCTGGACATTGAACAGTTCGACGATACGACCTACCAGGCCAACCGCCTGATGTACTACCCTTCCACGCCGAAGGACGGGGAATACCTGTTTGACTATATAGACGGCCCGTGGCTGGATCCAGACGCCGCCCTGGCGGAGTATGCCGACTGGCGCGACATGAGCCTGTGGCCCGTGTCTTCCCGGACGACGACGGAGCGGCGGAAACACGCGGACAAGCAGGGCGACCCGCGTGAGAAGCCCGGCGTTGTGGGGGCGTTCTGCCGGGTATACGACGTGCCAGCCGCCATTGAGGAATTTCTGGCGGAGGTATATGTGCCGTGCGGCGAGGGTCGGTACACTTACGCGGGCGGCAGCACCAGCGGCGGGCTGGTGATCTATGACCACGGCGATTTTGCTTATTCGCACCATGATAGCGACCCTGCGGGCGGGAGGCTGTGCAATGCGTTCGACCTGGTGCGCATCCATCTGTATGGCCATCAGGACGACGGTGTGGGCAGCGATGTGCCCGTGCATAAGCGCCCGTCCTTCGAGGCGATGCGCAGGCTCTGTGGCGAACGGCCGGAGCTGCTGGCCGAGCTGGACGCCCGGATACACGAGACGGCGCGGGATGCGCTTCGCGGACACGCTGCTGGAAGAAGCCAAGCGGCTCTATCAGCTTGCCGGGGACGACAAGGAGGCAAAGGCAAAAGCTGAAACTGCTTATAAGTGGGCAAACACTTCGCGCGGGAAGCAGAAGATCGACAACATGCTGGGGCTGGCGAAATCCCTGCTGGACGAGCCGGAGCTGGAAGCGTTTGACGCCGACCCGTGGCTGCTGAACACCCCTGCCGGTATAGTTGACCTGCGCACAGGGGCAGTGGGGCCGCACGACCCTGAGAAGCGCTGCACGATGCTATGTGCCGTAACGCCGGAGCCTTGGGATGCGGAGAATGCCCCGCTATGGAAGGGCTTCCTGGCGCGGCTGACGGACGGGAGCGCGGGTTTTATGCGGTATCTGCAAGAAGTGGCAGGTATGTCAGCGGTGGGTGATGTGTACGAGGAAAGCATGGTCATTTCATACGGACCCGGCGGAAACGGGAAAAGTACGCTGTTTGGGACATGGATGGCGGTGCTGGGCGATTACGCCGGGACGATCCGGCCCGAGCTGCTGATAGCCCGCGCAAACGGGCAGGAGGCTTTCGGCCTGGAGCAGGTGCGCGGGAAGCGGCTGGTGGTGGCGGCGGAGACGGATGAAGGCGCGAAGCTATCGGCATCCGTTATGAAACGATTAACATCCAGGGACCCAATCAACGCCAACCCGAAGGGCAAGGACCCGTTTACATTCAACCCAACCCACACGCTGGTGCTGCATACGAACCACCTGCCACGCCTGCGATCGTTGGATGAGGGCACGAAGCGGCGCATCGCCATTGCGCCCTTTGACCAAGTAATCCCAGCCGATGTGGTGATCACCGATTTCGGGAAGAAGCTAGTGGAGCAGGAGGGCGGGCGCATCCTTGGCTGGATCATCGCCGGTGCGAGATCCTTCCATGATGCGGATCGGAAGCTGGAACAACCGGAAGAAGTGGTGAAAGCAACACAAGGATACTTCGCGTCAGAAGACTGGATCAGCAGTTTTCTGGACGAGCGGTGCGAGATTGGCGAAGGATTCAGCGAGGCGGGTGGGGAGCTGTACGCCAGTTACAGGGCTTGGGGCGAGCTAAACGGCGAGTACCTGCGACGGGGGCGGGACTTTGCCGCCGAGTTGGAGAAGCGGGGCTTCAAAAAAGTGAAGCGGCGGGTCGGCGCAACATGGCAGGGCATTCGGATCAATGACGGATAGTGACGCCTGAAAACATAGGCTTTGAGGAAAACACACAGCCGGTTTTATTGAAAGGTGACGGATGGTGACGGATCTACCCTTTACTACACATAGAGACATAAGTGATAAATAGTATATATAAGGTAAGGGGTTCATGTGTCACCATCCGTCACCGGGCTACAAGGGAGGGAAAGCGCGTGTTGGAAAGTCAGATCGAGGCGCGGATGGGTCAGATGATCCGAAAGCGCGGCGGACTGTATTACAAGTTCGTCAGCCCCGGCAATCCAGGGGTGCCCGACCGGCTGGTGGTGCTGCCGGGTGGGCGGGTGGTGTTCGTGGAACTGAAAACGGCGGTGGGGAAACTGTCCAGCCTGCAGCGGTGGCAGATTGACCAGATGCGGGCACTGGGACTGGACGTGCGGACGGTGCGCGGATGGGACGAGGCGAAGACTTTTGTGGAGGAGGCGTTTGATCGTGGAGTATAAACCGCATGCGTATCAGGTGTACGCGGAGAGGCGGATTGTCGAGCAGCCTGCCGTGGGCCTTCTGCTGGAAATGGGCCTTGGTAAGACGGTTATAACATTATCAGCAATTGCACGGCTTTTGTGGGACTTGTTCGAGATAGGCAAGGTGCTGGTAATCGCGCCCCTGCGCGTTGCGCAGACGGTGTGGGGAGCGGAGGCGGCAAAATGGGATCACCTGCAGGGGCTGCGCGTGGCCCAGGTGCTAGGCAATGAGCAGGAGCGCATTGCGGCGTTGAACCAGGAAGCGGATGTGTACGTCATCAACCGGGAAAACGTGAAATGGTTGGTGGATCGTTGCGGGAAAAGCTGGCCCTTCGACATGGTGGTGATCGACGAGCTGTCCAGCTTCAAGGATGCCAGCAGCAAGCGGTTCCGGGCGCTGCGGCGGGTGAGGCCCAGGATCAGGCGCATCGTGGGGCTGACCGGTACCCCGGCCCCGAACGGGCTGCTGGACCTGTGGGCGCAGATGTACCTGCTGGACGAAGGGGCGAGGCTGGGCAAGACGTTGGGTGGATACCGCGAGCGGTTTTTCAATGCGGGGCGCCGCAACGCGCAGATTGTGTTTGACTGGGTACCCAAGCCGGGCGCGGGCGAGAAAATCCAGGCGCTGCTGAACGACCTGTGCGTATCGATGCGGAGCGAGGACTATTTGGAACTGCCGGAGCGGATCGACCGGATTGTGCCGGTGGCGCTGGACGCGGGGGCGATGGCGGCTTATGAGCGGTTGGAGCGCGAGGCGGTGTTGCCCCTTGCGGATGGTGTGATCACGGCGGCGACGGCTGCGGTGGTGGTAGGCAAGCTGCTGCAATTGGCAAACGGTGCGGTGTACGACATGGATCGTCAGGTGCATAGGCTGCACGATGCGAAGTTGGACGCCCTGCGGGAGCTGGTGGAGGCGGCGAACGGGCAGCCGGTGCTGGTGTACTATGCTTATCAGCATGACATGGCGCGGATCAAGGCCGTGCTGCCGGATGCGCTTGTGCTGGAATCGTCATGGGATGTGGACGCATGGAACGCCGGGCGCGTGCCGGTGATGCTGGCCCACCCAGACAGTGCCGGTCACGGGCTAAACCTGCAGGCAGGCGGGCACATCGTGGTGTGGTTCGGGCTGACGTGGAGTTTGGAAAAGTATCAGCAGGCCAATGCACGGCTACATCGGCAGGGTCAACAGTGCCCGGTAATCGTTCACCATTTGGTGGCACAGGGGACGGTGGATGAGGATGTGATGCGGGTATTGGCAAGCAAGGATAAGACGCAGGATGCGCTGCTTGTGGCGTTGAAGGCGAGAATTGGAGGGGTGCTGCATGGGTGAAGCAAGGCGATGGGTCAATCCCACGATTCAATATTTGCGGCAGGCACTGCGCGCGGATCGGCGGATTGACGCGCTGATTGAGCGAGCGGAGCATTACCGGGAACAGGCTGTGCGGGCGACCGGGCGCGCGACCGCGACGCGGGTCAGTGGAACGGGCATGCGGAGCAATGTCGAAGCCGGGGTTTGTAAGCTGGTGGACCTGTCGAGGGATTTGGAGCGGCTTGCGGAGGAACTAGCGGAGGTGGTGCGGCAGATCGAGCGCGAGATAGACCGGGTGCAGGATGACCGGCACAGAGATTTGTTGCGGTGGCGATACCTGAACGGGTGGCGCTGGGAGAGGATTGCGGAGGCGATGGGCTATACTGACGTGAAGTGGCTGTACAAGCTGCACGGAAGAGCGCTTGTTGAATTTGAAAAGTTTTTGGAATAGACCCTTGAAAGCGACTATTGACCTGTGTTATGGTGTATGTGCGTGAGCAGGCAACCCAAGCTGGGCGGCCTGCTCTTTGCGTTAGGAGTTGACGAGCTTGTAGAACGTGGTTTTTGTGAGGCCCAGCTTGCGGTAGGCAGCGGCGGCGGTGAGTTGGCCTGCGCGCCACTCGGCGGTAATGGCGTCGAAGCCCGGCGGTTTGACGGCCTTGGGGCGGCCGAACGTTTTTCCGGCAGCTTTGGCGGCCTGGATACCTTCCTGGGCGCGCTGGAGTGTGGTTTCGCGTTCCAGTTCAGCCAGGGCGGCGAAGATGGTCAATACGAACCGGCCTTGCGGGGTGCAGGTGTCAATGTGCTCTTTATGGCTGACAAATTCAACGCCTTTGGCGGTTAGCTTGTCGATGATGGTCAGCAGGTCACGGGCGGAGCGGGCCAGCCTGGAAATGCTTTCGACGTGCAACACGTCGCCTTCGCGGATGTAGTCCAGCATGGCCTGGAGTTCGGGGCGTCCAGCGGATTTGCCGGACGCCTTTTCGCGGTAGAGCTTATCGGGGTGGATTTGGAGCATGAGGGCTTCCTGGCGGGCGAGGTTCTGGGCGTCGGTGCTGACACGAATGTAGCCTATGGTGGACATGGTGTCACTCTCCTTCGTAGGCGTAGATGGTGCTACCGATCCTGATCCACGCGGTGGTATCAGTCCAGGTGACTTCCGCGCCACGGATCGCGCGGACGGTGTGTAGGTTGGTGGCGATGACGCCAAACAGGATGCCGATGGTGAAGGCTAGGGCGGCGGCGATAATGAGCTTTTTCATGCGGGCACGTCCTTCCAGTAACCATCTATCTGCTGGTGGCGTTTCATGGTCACGCCAACGATTCCCCACTTATGGCCTTCGGAAGCCCACCTGTCGAGTATGCCCATGAGCTGATCGCAGTGGTATACGGTGTATCCAACAACAACATGGCAGCCATCGCCATAGGGTTGTATGGTTTGTCCGCGCTTCCAGCCTGTGCACCATATTTCGGTGCCTTCTTCGGGGATTTCCCAGCTGTCGCGGGTGTAGACTGGGTAGGTGTAGCCGTCGGTTTGAAGGTTGTGCCATTTGTTAAGCAATGTTTTCATGCGGCAGCCTCCTTCACGGTGTCCATCTGACGGTTGAACAGCAGGTTCACGGCCTTCTCGGCCTTCCCGGCGGCGCTGATGATCAGACGCTTGTCGTTGCGCAAAGCGCGGAGCCAACTTTGGACGTAGGCTACGGAGTTCTTGAAGGATGACGGCGTTTCAATGCCCAGGTCGTTCAGGCATGCGGCCGCGCCGATCTCGGCGACCAGCTCTTCTTTGCTGTATTCTTCGTTGCCAAATGCGGCTGTTTTGTCAAGGCGGTTTAGGCGGCTGACGTGCCCTGTGCTGTGTGTGAGCTCGTGGAAAAGCGTGCTGTAGTATTCGGCAGGTTTGGTGAACTGTTCGCGCAAGGGCATGATGACTTGGTCGGTGGATGGGCGGTAACAGGCTTTGTCGCCTCGGGTGTGATCGATACGGCAGCCGCTGCGGGCGGTGTACTCTTTGGCGATGGCTTCGGCCTCGGCAATTGGATCGGGCGGCAGGATGTTATCGCGGTTGTGCTTCGGGGTGATCCCCTCGCATTGGTCGACGTGGAACACGTTGTAATACTTCAGCAGGGGGATGATTTTCTGTATCGGATTGCCGTCAGCGTCTTTTTCAGTGACGGGTAGCATTTTCCAGAACACGACGGGTTTTGCCTTTTCACCCTTGCGAACGTGGCCGCCAGCGTCCTGGCACTGCTTGAAGGTCAGGTACTCGCCGGGCTTCCCCAGGATCATCTGGTTCAGCAGGCTGTAGGGGCGGCCAGTGCTGCGGCTCCATGCGCCGGAGCGAACGCCGGTCCAGGGTTTGCGCCAAGGGATGATGCCTTTTTCCAATTCGGCGATGATGCGATCCGTGATTTCAGCGTATAAATCCATGCCTTGCCTCGCTTTCTTTGGTTGCGAGAGCAAAGCCCTTGTGATATACTGGGCTTGCCCTCGGGGTTCTTTGAACGGTTCTTCGGGTGGCACGGCTCGCGGGTGTTGGTAGCACTTGCGGGCCATTTTGTTGGTCATTTGTGGCTGGTCTGTTGGGTAAGGGTGTATACAACGTACTGGTTCAGGCTCACACCTTCAAGCTTCGCGTTGGCAGCTAACCGTTTGTGCAGGCTCTTGGGCATGCGGACGTTGATGCGTCCGGTAAAGGCTAGTTCCTCCCGAAATTCTTCAAGGGTCATGGTGGTACCGTCGTCCTCGGCTTCCGCTTGCGCCATCATGGCAAGGTCCATTTCGTCGGGTTCAACTTCTGGAACGCTAGCGAGCCAGGCGTCAAAGTCTTTGTTGTCCATAAAGCAGACCTCCTCAATACTTGATGTTGGTGCGCGTGTTGATCGTGGTTATGATAACCAAATTGTTGTCGGCATCTCGCATGAACAGCACGCGGTAGTGGTGGATTTTCAGGCGATACATGTTTTCTTGACCTGCAAGCTTCTTGATGTCGCCCTTGCGCTGCGGAATCCCGTTGATGGCGTCCAGCAGCTTTTCCCGCGTGGATTCCGGTACACTTTGCAGGTATTTCCTTGGTTGGGACTTGAAGATGATTTCCATGCATTTTGCCTCCGCTCTGGTATGGTGCCATATGTGTGCCGCATGCGGTGCTTGCAATAAAATCATATGCCTATTTTCCGGGTTTTGTCAAGTGTTTTCACAAAATAGTTTTATAGCTGCTTTAGCGCGCGGGCGGCGGCGTGTGCCCGTGTGTATGGGTGCGCGTATGCGTAGATAGCGCCGTCGCACGCGATTAAACCGTAGGGGTAGGGGGGTGAAGATATGGCGGTTGGAATTAAGCCGGGCGTCAAGCGGACAAAGCTGACGCAGGCTCAGCTCCGCGCGGCGGGGTACCTGGGCAGCGGGATGACGTATAAGGCTACGGCGCGTGAGGTCGGCGTCAACGCGTCCACGCTGCACCGGTGGCGGCAGTTGCCCATGTTCAGGGCGGCGGTGGATGAGGCGGCGGACAAATACCTGCGTGAAGCGTATAACAACGCGATGGGTAAGATCATTGAGCAGCTGGAGAACCCCGACCCGTGGCTGCTGGTGCAGACGGCGCGCATCGTGATTGAGCAGTACAGCCGGGTTTGTGGCCGTGACAACGAGCAGCAGCTGACCATCGTGATGGGTGACCAGGTCGTCAAGCCCGGCATGCCAGAGGTCGACACGGTGGACGGATAGTGTACCCAGGTTTTCCAGACGTTCGGAAAGTGGCGGATGTGCACATTGCGGGCGGTGAAATGGGGTGTCTGTAATCCCTTGGGTTTCCGGGCACCGTGTGTATGTGGGACGACGATGTGCAGAAGGCGAGTGCAGGAGGACCCCGGGGGAGGTGCCGGGAGTGGGGCCCCCGCGCGCGTGGCCCCCGCCCCTACACCGCATACTCCACCCCGCCGGTATCGATCCCGCCCAGGAGGTAAAAATGCCAAAACAAGTTTCAATTGATTACAACCCGACAGAAAAGCAACGTCTTTTTCACGAATCCTCCGTGGACGAGCTGCTGTACGGCGGTGCGGCCGGGGGCGGGAAGAGCCACGCCATCGTGATGGACGCTTTCTTGCGCTGCATTTTTTATCCGGGCACGGCGGCGTACATCTTTCGGCGGACGTTTCCGGAGCTAAAGGATTCGATCATCAAAATTGCCAGGCAGTGGATACCGGAGGGAATCGGGCGCTATGTGGAGAGCAGCCATGAGATGCGGCTTCCGAAAGGGAGTGTAATCCGGTTCTGCCACTGTGCGAACGAGGCGGATGTGTACAACTACCTGGGCGCGGAGATTCAATGGCTGTATATCGACGAGCTGACCACCTTCACGCTGTCCATGTATAACTACCTAAAAACGAGGCTGCGGGCCGCAAAACGCCTTGGCGTGACGCCGCTGGTGCGCTGCGCGTCCAACCCGGGCAACATCGGGCACGGCTGGGTGAAAGAGTGGTTCGTGGATGCTGCGCCGTACGGGCAGATTGTCGAAGAAAAGATCGAATCCTCTCTTTCCGGCAAGACGAAAATATCCAAACGGCAGTACATTCCGGCGCTGGTCAAGGACAACCCGCACATAGACGACGTATACGAGTTCCAACTGGCACAAAAGCCGGAGAAGCTGCGGAGGGCGCTGTTGCACGGGGATTGGGATGCTTTCGAAGGCCAGGTGTTCATGGAGTTTGCGGACAGGCCGGAGCATTACCGGGATCGTCAGTATACGCACGTCATCGAACCTTTTGCGATACCGGATTCCTGGGCGCGGTATGTATCCATGGACTGGGGCAGCAACAAGCCGTTCTCCGTGGGATGGTTTGCTGTAGCGCCGGACGAAACGGCGTATCATTATCGGGAGTGGTACGGTTGGGATGGGACGCCGAACAACGGCTGCCGGAAGACCAACATGGAGATTGCCCGGGGGATTTTGGAACGCGAAGCGGCGGAGCGGGAACGCGGGATTGAGTTTATCCGTGTGGCGGACCCGGCCTGCTGGCAGGAATATGGCGGGCCGAGCATCGCGCAGCAGATGGGCGCGGCGGGCGTGTGGTTCCGCCGTGGTGACCACGCGCGGATTGCCGGGAAGATGATGCTGCATGAAAAGCTGCGGTTCGATGGGCAGGGCAAACCCGGCCTGTATGTGTTTGCGAACTGCGAGCATTTCATTCGGACCGTCCCGAATCTGCCATATGATCCGATCAAGGTGGAGGATGTGGACACGGACGCGGAAGATCATGTGTTCGACATGTGCAAATATTTTCTAATGTCGCGGTATGGGCCCAACAAGATAGAGGTACAACCGAGGCGAACCGGATACGACCCGTTTACAAGGTATGGTGATAAAGGGTGACAGAAAAAACGTACGGCGCGCAGCAGGAAGCGGCCCCCGCGCCGGGGGAGCAGCCGCTGTCTGAGGCGGAAAAGGCACTGGTGGAAGAGGCGTACAGCCGCCTGCGGACCTATACGGCAGGCTGCAAAGAGGCGCACGACTGGGCCAAAGAGGGCAGGCGGATCGCGCTGCTGGACGACCCGAAGCAGGACCTGCCCGGCACCCCTCAGGCGCAGCGGGCGCTCCAGATGCAGACGCTGAAATCCAACCTGAACAACTGCATCGCCGACCAGATGGACAACATGCCCGAGGCGGTGATGCTGCCGGAGACGCCGCAGATGCAGGATGCGGCGGAAGACCTGACGGATGTTGTGCGGTTCATCCTGGCGCAGAACAACTATGAGCGCACGCACCGGGCGGTGGCGGAGGACCTGTTTGTGACGGGCACCGCGATCCGGCAGGTGTACTGGGATGAAGACCTGGACCACGGGCGCGGGAACATCGGCGTGCTGCGCTGGCCGGTGGAGGCGTTTCTGTGGGATCCGGTGGCGGAGAACATCCAGGACGCGCGGGCGCTGATCAAGGTATCGTGGCACCCGCTGTCGTGGTACGCGGCGCATTACCCGGAGCAGGCGCCGTATGTGGCGGGCGAGGACTATGCGCACGAGAGCGTGGGCGTGCCGGAAGCCTGGGCGACGAAGCAGCCGGACGACGAGGACCGCGCGATGCTGCTGGAATACTGGTACCGGCGGTATGAGAAGAAGACCGGCAAGTACAGCATCAACGTGGCGCTGCTGGCCGGGGGCGCGCTGCTGGATCACATGCGGGACGTGTACGCGCACGGGCTGTATCCGTTCATCGTGGATGTGTACAACCGCGTGGAGGGGCTGCCGGTGGGCCTGGGCATGGCGCAGGAGCAGGCCCCCACGATGCGCGCGATCAACCGGTATTATCACTACATGGACGAGAACATGCGCATGTCGTCCAAGCCGAAGCTGCTGATCAACCGGCACGCCAAGATCGACAATGACGCGCTGACCGATTACAGCAAGGCCATCGTCGAGGGGGATAACATCGACCGGACCGGCTTGCAATGGCTGATCACGCCGCTGTTTTCCAGCGCGCCGTCGGCCATAGCGATCCAACTGCAGACCGATTTAAAGCAGGACAGCGGGCAGAACCAGTTTACGCGGGGTGAAACGGCGGGCGGCGTCACGGCTGCCAGCGCGATTGCGAGCCTGCAGGAGGCGGGCGGCAAGCAGACCCGAATGCGCAGCGCCACGCTGAACCAGGGGTTCCAGGACATGGTGGAGCAGATTGTGTGGCTGGTGTCGGAGTTCTTCGACGAAAAGACGGTGCGCCTGATCACGGGCAAGGAGGGCAAGGTGCGCGAAGTGGACATGAGCGCGGCGCACCTGTTCGGAAAGCGGAAGAAAGGGCCGCTGCCGCCCCCGCCGTACAGCGTGCAGGTGCAGGTACAGCGCAGGAACCCGATGCGGGTGCAGGCGATGAACGAGCTGTTCATCCAGGCGTATTCGATGGCGGCGCAGAAGCAACAGCATTTCCCGCTAACGGCGCTGTTTGAGATATTGCAGGTGGACGGGAAGGATCGGATCATGCCGGTGCTGCGGCAGGTGGAGGCTGAGGCGGACATGCTGCACCAGGCGATGGCGCAGATGGAGCAGATGGCGCAGGGCGTGGAAGCGTTGCAGCAGGAGAACGCGAACCTGAAAGAGGCGCTGATGACACAGGACGATACTGCGCGCGATGGTATGTATCCGGGAGAGGATATGACGGACAACCAGCTGCCGATGGCGGCGACATAACGGGCGGGAACCCCTCGATTTCGAGGGGTTTTCACATATACGCATCCGCGCGTTTCCGTGCCGGTGCGATGCCGAAAGGCTTGAAAGGGGATTCTCATGGGCGATATGGAAAAGACGGTCGAAATGCAGGACACGGACGCCGTACAGGACGACGCTGTACAAGAGGTGGCCGAAGAGAAATCCGGCACCCCGCTTTCGGAGGTGCTGGGCGCGGAAGAGCCTGCGGAGCAGCCTGACCCGGCAACAGAACCCGGCAAGAAACCGGAGCCCGGATGGATGCAAAAGACGCGGGAAGCGGAGCGTCAGAAGGGGTACAACCAGGCGAAAGCCGAGTTTGAAGCCTGGAAGGCCGGTTTCATCCAGGAGCAGGAGGCGCAGATCGCGCCGCTGCGGGAGCTTGCGATGGAACGTGAGGCGGAAGCGCTGGTAGCAAGCGGGAAGGTGGCGGACAAGGAAACCGCGCTGGAGCTGGTCAGGCTTCGGAAGGGCATGCCCGTGCAGCCGGAAAAGCCGGAACAGCCGCGGGACACACAGGGCAGGTTTGCAAAGCCGGACGCGCCAGTGCAGGACGCGGAGGTTCGGGCGCGGGCGGAGCTGCTGAATCAACAGGCGCAGGACATCGCAAAGCGCGGTGGGCCGGACATGCTGGCGCTGTTCCGCGAGGACGAAACGGTGAAAAACGCCGTGCTGGTGGGTGCGGACTTTGAGGCAGTGTACGCGTTGCTGGGTCGGGCTTCGGCCAAAACCCCGCGCGTGCCGGGTGTCGTCCGCGCGCCAAACCATACCAAAGCGAGCCGGTCGTTTCATGACATGAGCGACGCGGAGTTCGCAAAGTTCAACGCGTCTCTGGACGCAGGCAAAACATACGACGCGCGGGAGTAACCCGCTAGGAGGGAATCATAGATGGCGGTATTTGACAATTTGAACAAGACCACGTCGCCTGGCGTAGCGCCGTCCGTACAGGAGTACTACGATGCGACGCTGCAGCGCTACCTGATGCCGAACCTGGTGCACGCCACGCACGCGCAAAAGGTGCCATTGCCCAAGCACAACGGCAAGCAGGTCCGGTTCCGCAAGCCCACGCGGCTTGCCCCGATCACGACCCCACTGGAATCCGGCGTCACCCCTGCCGGGCAGACGATCGAGATGACGGACTTCCGCGTGGAGGTTAGTCCCTACGGCGGGCACATCGAGCTGACGGACGAAGCGAACTTCTTTTTGCTGGACGATACGCAGAAGATGTCCGCGACGTTGCTGTCCGATCAGGCGAGGCTGAGCCTGGACACCATTTTGCGCAACGCCTACAACACCGGGACCAATGTGTTCTACGCGGGGGGCAAGACGAGCCGCGCGGTGCTGACGTCTTCGGACGTGCTGACCAGCGAAGAACTGAAAAAAATCGTGCGGTTCATGGAGATGAACTCCGTACCCAAGTTCTCGGACGGGTTCTACCGGGCGATCATCGGGCCGCAGACAAAGTATGACCTGACGGACGATCCGCTATGGACCGATGTTGCCAAGTACCAGAACACGGCCAACATGGAGAAGTACGAGGTGGGCCGGATGCTGGGTATCAAGTTCCTGGAGACGCCCAACTCCATGGTCTTCAAACCGGAGACGAACCTATTCGGTTCGACTGCCAGCCTGACCGTTTCGGCGGTGGACGCCGCCAATCGCAAACTGACAATTACGGCCAATCATGCGCTGATCACGCCGTATGTGGCGCGGCAGCTCGTCGGGAAGCTGGTGGACGTAAAGGCGTCAAGCGCTGCGGCCACACAGGAGAGTGTCGCAATCGAGCGCGTGGTGCCTACGGACGGTACGAACGCGTTTATCTACCTGCGCTGGTGGCCGCAGACGACGATGGCGGCTAATGCCGTGATCGTACCCACCGGCGGCGGCGCAAGCGGGATGCCCGTGCACAGCACACTCGTCTACGGCGACAACGCCATTGGCAGCGTGTCTTTGGGTGGCAAGGACGCGGTACGGATCATCATCAATCCGCCCGGCTCGTCCGGCGCATTGGACCCCATCGCGCAGCGCGCGACGGTGGCGTGGAAGGCTCCCGCGTTCTGCGGGGCAATCCTGGACGATCTGCGCATCTGCCGGATTGAGCATGGCGTGAGCGGCTAAAAAAGAACCGACAGAGCGGGTGGCGGAAGCTTCCCGCCCATTTATGAAAGGAGACAATGATGGTAAACAAGGTGGAAGCTGTTGCAGAGAAAAAATCCATGCTGGACGTGCTGAACGACGCACCCAAGGTGGGCGTGCGGCTACCCATCACGGACAGGGAGAATGCAAATCAGGAATTCGTGGTGCCCGTGGCGGTAAACGGCGTGTACATGCAGATTGTGCAGGGGGCCGCGGGTATGACGCTGCAGGAGATCAAGGTGCGCGCCCTGTTCCAGACCGGAAACGACGCGGACGACCTGGTGGACTTCCTGCCGTTTCTGGATCAGTATGTGAATGACGGGTATGACCGGCTGCTGCACGCGTGGGAAAAGAAACATGTGGGAGACGATGAGTTCCCGGTGCTGGGCGGGGAGGATGACGCGCCCTTGCTGCCGGACTGGACACATGACGCGATTGCCGACTGGGCGACGTGGTGCCTGTACCGGAATGGGAACCCGCAGAAGCAGCAGCGCGGGATGGCGTTCCGGCAGTCTGTTGAGGAAATGGTGGCGCGGCTATACGCCGAGGGCGGCGCAAAGGGCAAGCGGGATCGGTTTATTAACATCTATCCATAAGGGGGGCGCGGACATGGCAAACGTATCAATGGGCGCATATGAGGCGGTGCTGCGCATCCCCCAGTTTCTGGGCCTTTTCCAGGATGGCGACAAAATGAACGTGGACGCCGGATACGCGGCAGAGGCGGTAAATGTGGATACCACGGGCGGCGTGCTGGCCCCGGCGGCGAAGCATTGTATGCTGGGCGCAGCGCTGCCCGGTCCCATCGGCACCCTGATGCGCTTGCACCGCAGATGGCACGCGGCGGAGGGCGAGCGCGATGTGCTGGTGGCTGCATCTGGCGGGAAGCTGTACTGGATGCTGCCGGGCGGCGTGGTATGGCAGGAGATTGGGATGCCGGAGGGCATTGAGGCGTACGCGCTGGACGCGTGGAGTTGGGCGACGTACGAAATGAACCCGGAAGGTTCTGACGCCCCCGTGGACATCCTGCTGCTGTCCAATGCAAAGGATGGGATGGTCTGCGTGTGCGGGGACACCATGACGGCTCAGCAGGTCTCTACACCCAAGAAGTTTGGGGTAATTTCGCGGCACGCGGAGAGGATCTGGGGTGGCGCGATTGACGACGACCCGGACACGCTGTTGTACTCCGCGCCTTTTGACCCGTTCAACTGGGAACCCAACGTGGACATCCCGGAGGACGGTGCGGGCGATATCCAGCAGCCGTCATGGGATGGGGACAGCTTCACGGCGCTGGTGCCTTTCGGCGCGCAGCTGCTGGCGTTCAAGAAAAGCAGGGTGTGGCGGATTCTGGGCACTGACCCAGGCCAGTACATCTTCAAGGAGCAGTACGGCGGCGGCGCGGTGGCGTGGGACACGGTAGCCGTGGCGCTGGACAACGTGCTGCTGCTGGGGATGGACGGGCTGCTGCGGTACAACGGGATGACCGTGGAGCCGTACTACCAGCAGTATGCCAGGGATGTGTTTGGGCGAATGAACCGGGGTGCTTTAACCAATGCCACCGCTTGTTTTTATAAGGAGAAGTATTTCTGCGCGCTTCCCCTGGACGGGAGCGCCGTCAACAACGCGGTGTTGGTGGTGAACCTGGCGGAAAGGACCTGGCTGCTGCGGGACGGTGTGACGGTCAAGGACTTCCTGCCGACGGATGACGCGCTGCTGTTCACATCAGCGACGCAGCCGGGCCGGGTTTTCCGATGGGGTGAGGACGCGGCGGAAACCGGCGCGGAAAAGTGCCGGTGGGTATCGCCTTGGCTGGACCTTGGCCGGATGGACTGCAAGTGGGGCGGGTTTGCCGTGCGGCTTGCCGTGGTAGCGAAAACCGCGATACGGCTGACCATCACGATCCGCACGGAGAAGAAGGCGAAGACAAAGTCGTACATCGCCCCGGCAAGCGAAAACCCGAAGGTGAAGCGGCTGGCATTCGGGGGCAGCGGGCGGCGGTTCCGGTTCGAGATTGAAGCGCCCGCCGGTGCGGCATGGCACCTGATGGGCGGGCTGCAGCTGACGGCGGAGAAGGAGGAAGACTGATGGCGGACAAGAGCAATGTCAATCACACGCACCAATATGAGCCGCTGAACGTGCCGTCTGACTGGAGTGAGGCGGGCAAAAAGTTTGTTGTGCGGCTTTCTGAGATATTTGACGATATATACCGCCGGTTCGGGCGGCTACGCCTGGAGGACTTGGCCCCCGGCGTGCGCAAGACGATCAAGGACACAGAAGGCAACGTGCTGGAGATTCAGGAAACGGCGGAAGGGCTGGCGCTGACGGTTTCGGGCGTGGAAGGCAAACTGACGGAGATCAAGGTGACGACCGACGGCATACAGGCTGCGGTGGACGGCGGACGGCTGGTGTTTGCCGGGAATGGGCTGACGATCCTGAACAGCAACGGCGACGTGGTGTTTCAGCAGGAAATGGCAACGGGGGATTTGACGCTGACGGGGATCATCCGCGCGCTGGGCGGGGTGATCGGCGGGTTTACGATTGGTGCCGATTCTCTGCACAACGGAAGCAGCATCATTTTGAGCGCGAACGGGTTTGTGCAGCTTGGTGACCTTAGCATCACAGACGACCCGGATTTCGGCCCCACGGTGCGCGCCACCGGTGGCCTCATTTTCCGCATTGGCAACATGGACTATTTCATTTTGGGTGAAGGCAGTGTGCGGGCGCGGCTGCCGCTATCGGCGGAATCCGGGTTGTATATCAACCCAAACGACACCACCAGCAGCGCGGCAAACGCATACATTGACCCCGCCACCGGGCGGGTGTACCGAAGCACAAGCAGCGGCGGCGGACCGGGGCCGGGGACCGGGCTTTCGGCAACGCTGTCCGTGGGGCGGACGCAGGCGACCGTGGGCGAAACGCTCCCGCTGATCACCACCGCGACGGGCGGCACGGGATCGTACAGCTACAGCTATGCCGTGAGCGTGAACGGCGGCGGGTACGCGGGCATTACCGGCAGCGGTGCATCGACCAACTACGGGGTTGCCAGCGCCGTGTACGTCAAGTCGGCGACCTATGAAATCAAATGCCAACTGCCCACCCCGTGGGAGTAAAGGAGAAGCATATGACCCAAAGACAATCCTTGCGGAATCTGCATTACGCGATTCTGACCACCGATACCGCCGCGAAGCTGGAGTATCAGGCCCCGAAGCCTCTGGTCGGCGCGATATCCGCGAAGATCAGCCCGTCCTCCAATCAGGAGAAGCTTTATGCGGATGATGGCGTTTTTGACATCGCCAATGCCCTGGGCGACATTACGCTGGAACTGGAACTGGCGACACTGCCCATCAAGGCGCAGGCCGCCCTGCTCGGCCATACCTACCAGGATGGCGTGATGACCATGAAGGACACCGATGAGCCGCCCTATCTGGCCATTGGGTTCCTGAGCCAGCCCCAGCCGGGCCGGTTCCGATTCGTGTGGCTGTACAAGGGCAAGTTCTCTCTCGTGGAGGACGAATACGCTACATCCACCGACAGCGCCGCCTGGCGGTTGCCCAAGCTGTCCGGCACCTTCATCAAGCGCGAGCACGACGGCAACTGGCAGATCATCGCCGACAGCGGCGACCCCGGTTTTACCGCGGCGGATTTCTGGTTCAAGTCCGTGTACCCAACCCCGCCGCCCGCCGAGCCGGAACCCGAGGAGCCGTAAGATAAAGGAGGCCGCACCATGTCCCTTCAAGATATCAAATCCGCCGCCATCGCCATTCAACTGGACAAACCCCGCATGCGGCTCTACGACTTGAACAGCTTCTCGGAGCTGGAGGAGGTGTACGGCAGCATGGATGCCGCCTTCAAAGCGATGCAAACCGGCTCCATGAAAGCGGCGCGCACGTTGCTATGGGCGGGGCTGCTGCATGAGGACGAGAGCCTCACTGCTAAGCAGGTTGGCGGCATGGTTACCATGCAAAACCTCGAAGTCGTGATGGACGCTATCTCCAAGGCGCTGCTGGACGCGATGCCCAGCGGTGAGGCCGCAGCCCAGGAGACCGCGCCCGCCGACCCTACCTAACGGCGATGTGGGACTCCTTCGCCGACGCGGCGTCACCCAGTGCTGAGATGCTCGACTGGGTGACGCTGTTTTATATCGGCACGGTGGTCCTGCGGATGCCGGAATCCCTCTTTTGGCGCTGCACTTTGCGAAAGGTGCATGCGCTTTTTTGTTGTCACTGCCGCATGAACAACAAGCAATCTCGCGATAAACGACCGCTCTAGCGAAGGGAGGTGACCTCCGTGGCCAAGGAACTGGGCGACCTGATCGTTCGCCTCTCGCTGGACAGCAGCAAGTTCGACGATGCGCTCTCCCGGCTGGAAACCCAGATGGGCAAGGTGCAAACTTCTTTCCGCTCCTCATCCACAGGGCTCACCGATTTCAACAAAGTGGTCGGCCAGCTGAAAACCTCCGCCGAAACCCTGACCAATCGCATGCAGCTCCAAAAGGAGAAGGTCGATCAACTCGAAAAAGCCTATGAGGAATCAAAACGCGTCAAGGGCGAGGATGCCGAGGAGACGAAAAAGCTGGGAGCAAGGCTGGAGGAGGCCCGCAGCAAGCTCGCCCAAACCGAGCAGGCGCTGGGTGCGGTCAATAGCCAGATCAAGCTGAACCAGAACGGCTGGTATAAGCTCGGCGTCAACCTTGAAAACGTGGGCGACAAGCTGCAAAACGCCGGCAAGTCCATGACCGCCCTGGGTACCAAGCTATCGCTGACCGTCACCGCGCCCATTGTGGCGCTGGGTACCAAGGCGATTCAGGCAGGGGTGGAATTTGAGTCGGCCTTTGCCGGTGTTCGCAAAACCGTCGACGCGACGGAGCCAGAGTTTCAGGAATTAAGCACAGCCATCAAGGAGATGAGCGAACGCATTCCCGCTAGCACTACTGAGCTATCCGGCATCATGGAGTTGGTCGGTCAGCTGGGTGTGCGCGGCACGGATAGCCTAAAAAAGTTCACCGAAGTGATCGCGGCCCTGGGTGTCAGCACCAACCTGACCCAAGAGGAAGCGGCCACCATGTTCGCGCAATTTGCCAACATCACCGGCATGGATATAGGCAACGTGGATAAGCTGGGCAGCTCCATCGTTGCTTTGGGCAACAATTTCGCCACCACGGAAAACGACATCCTGCAGATGTCCATGCGCGTGGCCGGCGCGGGCACCCAGCTGGGCATGAGTGTATCGCAGATCGTGGCCTTCGCTACCGCGCTGAGCAGCGTAGGTATCGAAGCCGAGGCCGGTGGCAGCGCCTTCTCGAAGCTCATGATCAACATGAAGGTCGCGGCTGAAACAGGCATCAAGGGCAAAGAGGTCATTGACAAAACTGGCATGAGCCTGCGGGAACTGCAATTGCTGGCCGACCAGGACGGCAAGGCGTTCAAGGCGCTGGCCTCCAAGATGGGGCTGACCACGACCGAGCTGAAGGGCTTTATGTCCTCGGCCTCCGATCTGGATCAGTTCGCCGCCGCCACCGGCATGACCGCCGAGCAGTTTGCTAAGGCCTATGGCGAGGACGCAGCCGGGGCGATGATCAAGTTCCTCCAAGGCCTCAAAAGCATTGAAGAAAATGGCGGTAGCGCCATCGTCACCTTGGACGAGATGGGCATCACCGAGGTGCGTCTCCGGGACGCGATCCTCCGCGCTACCGGGGCAACCGACCTGTTCGCCGAGGCGCAGGACATGGCCAACACCGCCTGGGAAGAGAATACCGCGCTGCAAAATGAGGCCAATCAGCGGTACGTTACTACTGAGAGCCAACTGACCATGCTCAAGAATGCCGCCAATAATCTGGCCATCCAGTTTTCCGAGGTCATGATCCCGGTGATGATGAAGGTCGTGGATAAACTACGCGGCCTCATCGAATGGCTGCAGGGGCTGTCTGCCGAACAGAAGGAAACTATCGTGAAGGTGGCAGCTGTGGCTGCCGCTATCGGTCCGCTGCTGGTGGTGATGGGCAAGGTGGTCCCCAGCGTCGGCACGATTATGAAGGTGTTGGCTCCGCTGGCCAAGGCCATCGGCGGCTCGCAAACCGCCGTGGGGTTGTTGGGCAAGGCGTTGGCGCTCCTAACCGGCCCGATAGGGATTGTGGTTGCGGCTATCGCCGGGCTGGTGGCGATCTTCGTCACGCTTTATAACACCAACGAGGAATTTCGCGCCAAAATGGACGCGATCTGGGCACAAATCTGCGCGACCTTCGAGAACGTGAAGGCTGTATTTGAGAATACCTTTACCCGGTTCAAGGAGTCTATGGAGCCGGTGAAGGAGGCGCTGGGCAAGCTCTGGGAGACCGTACAGAGTGTGTTCCTGCAAATCTGGAACTTCCTTGAACCGCTGATCATAACCATCGGAGTGCTGCTGGGCGGCATAGTGACGGTGGTCATCGGCGTGGTCAACGGCATCCTGAACGCCTTGGGGCCGCTGATCGAGGCGGTGATTAATGCCGTTGATGTGGTACTGAACATCATCGGCGCGGTGATCGCCCTGCTCAACGGGGATTTCTCCGGCGCGTGGGAGATGGTCAAGAACGCCGTCATCTCCTTTGGCGACTTTTTTATCAATATCTTCACCGGCATTTGGGCTTTCCTGACCGGGTTTTGGGACGGCATATGCGCTGTGGCATCGGCATTTGGCGTGAATCTGAGTTCCTTTTTCTCGGACCTATGGGCGGGTATCTCCGCTGCGGCCAGCACCGCCTGGGCCGCCTTTACCACCTGGCTGAACGGTGTCTGGCAAGGCGTCTGCGATGGCGCATCCGGGATTTGGGATGCACTGACCACCTTCTTTAGCGGGCTGTGGGACGGTATCAAAACCGGCGCGACCACCGCCTGGACCAATATCACCTCGGCGATCTCCGGCGCGTGGGATACCTTCAAGACCACCGCTACCACCGCATGGAATACCATCTGCACCAACGTAAAGAACGCGGTGGATACTGCAAAGGCGGGTATCCAGAACGCGTGGACGACCATATCCACCGGCATTTCCACCGGTTGGACAACGCTGAAAACCACCGCGTCCACTGTCTGGACGGGCATCACGTCCACTGTCACCAGCTTGATCACCGGCGCGAAGGAAGGGATCGTGAATGCCTGGGAGTCCATCAAAGCCGGTGTCAAAACGGCTTGGGATGGCGTGACTGGCATCTTCAAGGCACCCATCGAGGCGGTATCCACCTGGCTGACCGAGAAGGTGGAATGGTTCAAGGGGCTATTCTCGTTTGAATGGAAGCTGCCGTCCTTCAAGCTGCCCAAGATCGATGTGACCTGGAAGGAAATCGGCTGGGGCATCAAGCTGCCGTCGCTGTCGTTGAACTGGAACGCGCTAGGCGGCATTTTCGACAAGCCGACGATTTTCAATACCCCAAACGCCGGGCTACAGGGCGTCGGCGAGGCCGGCCCAGAGGCCATCCTGCCGCTGAACACGCTCTGGCAGGAGATGTCCGTGCGGCTCAAGCAGGGCATGCGGGAGGTGCTACGGGAGGCGGATCAGGCGAAGGGCGCGCGGGAGGAATCGCTGCTGGCGGCGTTAGTTGCCGCGTTTGGCAACCGGGAACCGGTGAGCGGCGCGCCTAACGTGCAGGTCACGCAGCATATCTATGCCAACGAAACCAGCTATGCAGCCCAGCAGCGGGAGGCGGCGCGGCAGTTCCGGCAGATTGCGAGGGCGATAGGTTGATATTGCCAATTTGTCTGTTGCATGGTATTCTGATTGCGAAAACCTTGTGGCAGACAAATTGGAATTTTGCGATGGTTTTGTGTGCCTGAAGCTTCGGGACAGCTCGGCCATCAGCTTGCGAAAGGAGGAAATACACGTGGAGCTTTCGTTTACTGGCGGAAGGTTTGTCTCACTGGATGGAGATTTGAACTATAGGGAAGTTCTTGATGATTTTCCGACTGCGAAAACCATCAGAATCATAACATACAATATCTCTAAAAATGAGCGATACGACGCGCTTATGGATTCACTAAAGAATGTTGGCGCGGATATTCAATTGATAACGAATGTGCCTTCTCGCATGAAAGAATATTTTGACACTAGCGCTGGTCATGGTATGCGTTCTACTGCAAGGAACAATCTTCGTATTTACATTTCCAAGTTAGACCCAGATGGATTTTCAAGTCGGTTCACTCCTTTTTTCAATGTGAACAATCACGCGAAATTGATTGGTACAGAAAACATTGTTTATATCGGATCGGCAAATTACTCTAACGAGAGCGCCAAAAATATTGAAGCGGGGATTTTGATCGAAGATAAAGACTTCATTCGGGAGTTGTATGCTGATTTCTTTGATAAAGTACAGAGTGAATCCCTTTCGTATTTCGATGAAAATTTCAGCGCCTTTCGGCTTTTTGTTTTGGCTCTTCATGCAAAATTCAGTCATCACCATCATAAAATGATGGAAGATTTGTATACAGATTATGAAAGAACAAAACTTGTGGTTGCGGATTCTGTATTCATAGACACGAGTGACCTCGAAGCCCTCTATTTAGATCTCGATGAACTTGAGTCTGTATGCCAATATGCAGATGATACATATGACGAAAGGAACGATGATTATAATGACGATCTTGAAAAGCTCAAAGGGCTTTTTGACAGCCTCAGTATTGATTGGTTAAAGGGGATAGTTTCTGAGGATGGCACACTATATCAACTTGTCGATTTTGATATGGAGAGAGAGGCAAATGATATTCTGGAAGAAGAGCATGCATTCGAGGCTTATGATGAAGACTTAGACACATATGTTGAACAGTCCATGGATAGTGCAGCCGAAGCTTATTCGACTTTGCATGATGCATTCGGTGAAGAATCAGAAGACTTCCTTTCAGAAATTCAAAAGATTCTACGCGCTCTGGACGAAGCTATCCGTTTCGCAACTAGATGGAAGGCATCTAAAGTAAATCCCCAAATTGACAACACTTGATTATCTGCCGAGGCAGTTCTTGTGCTACTCCAATATGTGTTAGCAAATTCCCGTCTATCGAATAGAACGTTTATGATCAAAACCCTCAGCGTTCGCCATCCGGCCGGGCGCTTTTTCATGCGCTCAGAAAGGAGGTCACTACTATGAAGAAGCTCGAAACCCTGACCTACGAAAACGCCTTGGGCGAAAGCGTGACCTTTTCCCACGCGGACATCTTCTGCCCGCAGGAGGTTTCCGGTCTGGCTGATGTTCGCAACACCATCTACAGCATCAATTCCATGGGCCAAGACGGCGATACATTTGTGGCCAACCGGATCGAGGCGCGGGATATCGACATCGCGGGATTCATCCGCGAGCGCGACCCAGAAAAGATGCGGCAGGCGCGCCGAACGCTGGCCAGGGTGCTGAGCCCGCAGCTTGCAGCCACGCTGACCTACCGGTTCGGGAATTTCGTGCGTCAGATCAGCTGCCGTAGCGTAGACGCCCCCACGGTCACCAAGCCCGCGAAGAACGTCTACGCCGCGTTCTCTGTGCAGCTTTCGTGCCTGAATCCCTTTTGGCGGGAGGAAAACGAATCCCGCGACGACATCGCCTCGTGGATCGGCGGGTTTGAGTTCCCGTTGGAAATTCTGGAGGAGGGCATCATCCTTGGCTACCGGCAGCCGTCGCTCATTGTCAACGTGTTCAACGCCGGTGATGTGAGCACCGGCATCCGGGCGGAGTTTCGGGCCATGGGCCAGGTGGATAACCCGTCCATCCTCAACGTGGGCACCCACGAAGCACTGAAAATCAACTTGCGGATGCGGGACGGTGATGTGTTGACCCTCTCCACCGGTTACGGGGAAAAGTGGGCAAAGCTCAACCGTGGTGGCGCGATCACCGACGCGCTGCAATATGTGGATGTGGACAGCGCATTCCTGCAGCTTGCTCCCGGTGACAACCTCTTACGATATGATGCGGAGGACGGGCTTGCCAACCTCGAAGTGTCGATTTTCCATCACAACTTGTATTTGGCGGTGTAGCATGGAACTGTACATATACGATAAAGCCCTCACACTGCAGGGCATCCTCGACGAGCTGACCTCGCTGATCTGGACCCGTCGATACTGGGATTGCGGCGAGTTCTCTCTGCTCGTCCCTATGACGGACCGCCACACGCATCTGCTGCAAAAGGTCGGTTCATCATCCGGCGCGACTGCGATGAGGCCGCGCAGATTCACTACATCCACATCAGCCGGGATAGCCAGGGGCTGGAGCAGATGGAAGTGCAGGGCAAGTTCCTCACCCACTGGCTGGGTAACCGGCTGCTGCTTACGTCGTTGGTGATGCGCGCGCCATCGGACGAGGTGCTCCGGCAGGTTGCGCGGGAAACGATAGTGTCTCCATCGGATGCCCGCCGCAGAATCGCGCCCCTGTCCATCGATGAGACATCGATTTTGGACATCGCCACTCTGAATGTTTCCTCAGATGACCATGAAAATGCGCTGGATTTTTGCGTTTCCCGTGCCCAGTTCGCAAAGATCGGCTTTAAGATCATCACCGATGTACGCACCAAGCGGCACAGCTTCAAGGTATACAAGGGCCGGGACCGTACCTCCACCCAGACCGCCAACGCCATCTGCGTGTTCAGCCCGGACTTCGACAACGTGCTTTCCCAAGAGTTCACCCGGAGCGCGGAGAACGTCGCCACCGCCATCTATGTGGCCGGCGAGGCGGGAGAGGATGAGCAGCGGCCTGTTGTGGAGGTGGATGATGGCCAGTACACCGGCATGGATCGCATCGAATTTCTATATGAGGCATCCGGCCTGAGCCACACCACCACGGAGAACGGCCAGCAGATCCCCATCCCGGATGATCAATACCGTGACATGCTCATCGCCCGTGGCGAGCAGGTTCTTGACCAGAAGGTCGAGAGCCTTTCTTTTTCGTCGGTCATCGACACCAACGCCAACCTGCGGTACAAAACCGATTTCGACGTTGGTGATCGGGTGACTTGCCTCAACCGCCGCTGGCATGTGCGGATCGACGCGCGCATTACCGAGGTGGTGGAGAGCTACGAGCGCGGCCGAGAGAGCGTGGAGGCCACCTTTGGCGTATCGCTGCCCTCGCTGAATCAGGCGTTGAAATGGAGGTAATACCATGGAAAAGTCGAGCTTCTTCAACTCGGTCAACGGCGACCGCAAGTACAACGCCGCCGATTTCGCGGCCTACTTCTCAGGACTGGTGGGCAACGGCGTGTTCGGCTCCCCAGCCGACGGCCTCAAGATCATACCCGATACCAACGTACAGGTCGCCCTTCAGCCCGGCGCGGCCTGGATCAACGGCTACTTCTACGCCAACACCGCCAAGATGGTGGTCGAGCTGCCCACCCCGGACGGCGTGCTGAACCGCATCGACCGCATCGTCATCCGCTGGAGCCTGAACGACCGCACGATGAAGGCGGCGGCCAAGAGCAGCCCGCTGGCTTCATCGCCGGCCGCGCCCGTCTTGCAGCGGGACAGCAGCGTTTGGGAGCTGGCGGTGGCGGACGTATATGTGGCGGCCGGCGCGACCGCGATCACCGAGTCGAGTATTACCGATCAGCGGGGCAACCCGGTGCTCTGTGGCACGGTGTCCAGCATCGTCAGCGAAGCGCATACTCACGATGTGGCTACCCAGAGCAAGCCGGGTTTCATGAGCGCACAGGATAAAAAGACGCTGGATCAGCTGAATACCAAGGTCAGCCAAGACCTGGGCGCTACTGCCAGCGTCACCTTTAAAAGCGTTACCGCCGAGAAGGTGATCGGTGCGGTGTACGCATGAGGAGGTGCTGATGCATGCCTACGATAACTTACTCGCTGAGCAGCTTCTCGAAAACCAATACTGATATGGCTTCGGGCGCATCCTTTTCCGCGTATGCCTCCGGCAGCCCGATAGCCAACGCCTCCATCACGTCGGGAACGCTGTACCTGAACAGTGTAAAGACGTATTCCTCGGTAGTATACCTGGATTTTTCATTGGGCAGCGGCTCTGGCTCCACCGGCACCTTCTCCAGCAACAGCTCCGCGCACTCGGAAACGCTGAATCTGAACGGCTATAACAACGCGCTGCTGACGGCGGGCAGCGGCACCATCTCCTTCACGGTGCGCAGAACCAACAGCGGCTCCGGCAATCTGCTCAACATCCGCGACGGAATGAGCGGCACGCTGACCCTCAATTACAACCTAAACTATACGGCGTGCGGCGCACCCACAGCGGTATCCGTTGGCGCAAACAATGTCGCGCCCAGCGCCAGCGTAACGCTATCCTGGTCGGGCGCGTCGGCGGGTACGGGCAACGCCATCACTGGGTATCAAATCTATCGGGCCACCTCAGCGGCAGGAACCTATAGCCTGCTCAACACGGTGAGCACTTCGGCGGGTTCGGGCTCCGTAGCGGTCGCCGCACCGACAAGCAGCGGTAGCTCCTATTATTACAAAGTGTTGACCGTGGGTACAGTGTCGGGCTACAGCAGCGGCCAATCCTCCGCTTATGCCACGCTGACCTGTTCCTTTTCCGCCCCAACGGCGCCGACCACCGTGACGATTGCCGGGCAGGCAGCCAACGGTTATGGCAGCGCTGGACAGCAGTTTATCGTTCTGGCATGGAGTGGCGGCAAGCCGGGCACAAACAATCCGATCACGGGCCACCTGCTTTACCGCAACGGCGTGCTGCTGGCTATCAACACCTCCACCGACGCCAGCGCCAACTGGTACATCACTGCCGAAGCATCTCCTGGTTCCTCCGCCTCGTACCACATCATTACCAAGGGGCAATACTCCAACAGCGCGGCATCCGTTACCCGGCTGCTCTTCACCTATGGGCATCCTACCGCGCCGGCCTCGGTATCTGTGAGCCAGCCCGCCGCCAATGCGGGCGCGGCTGTGACGCTCTCCTGGAGCGACGCGGCTGCGGGCAGCTACAACGACATTGCGGGCTATGACGTTTACCGGGCCACGACGGCTTCCGGGACATACACCCTGCTGACCTCGGTTTCGTCTGCGACGGGCAGCGGCTCCTGTACGGTAAACGCCAACACCACGGCAGGTGCGGGCTATTACTACAAGGTGATAACCAAAGGCACACGATCCAACAGCGGCATGAGCGCCGTATATGCCACGGTCAAGACCAATACGCCACCGCCCGCACCGACCATCTCCGCCCCTGGTTCGGGCAGGACTATCTACAACTCCAGTCCTCGCGTGCTGGTCACCCTGGGCACCGATGCCGACGGTCACATGCAGACTTTGACGGCTGCCGGCTATGCCGCAAGCAGTACGGGAAATCTGGCGGCGGGTCGGAAGATTGTGCTGCGCAGAATCGCTGCGCTGACGGCAGCGGGGAGCCAGACGGTATCCGCCACCGCGACCGATGTCCTGGGTGCGTCCTCCACCGCTGCCAGTTGCAGCTTCAATTATGCAGAACCCTCCTACACGGACACTACGTTGCTCGCCGGGGTGACCGCTATCAAGGCGGCGCATATCAACGAACTGCGCGCCCAGGTGGCCAATGTCCGTGCGTACTACGGGTTGCCCGCGTCCGCGTGGTCGGAAAGCGTCGCTGCCGGCGTTACCAGGCTGGCCAATTGGAAGGCACACATACTGGAACTGCGGACGGCCATGGATGAGGTGAGCGTCTACGTCAACAGCTGGGATACCGCCTCCGCTGTGAACCGCATCACGCCTCCGGTTTGGATCGACATCCCCGTCAACAAACCTACCATAGTGGTCATGAACCAGTTGCGGCAGGTCATCCGCACGCTATAACGCCGTCCCCGGCATCACCGCTCCATGAGGGGCGGTGTTTTCATATACTCAAAATCATCAAGGAGGACAACCCTATGAAGGACACCTTTTGGACCACTCTGACCGCGATTGGCGCGGGCATCGTCACCACCCTGCTCGGCGGCTGGGATGCCGCGCTGGAAATTCTACTGATCTTTGTGACCCTCGACTACATCACCGGCGTGGCCGCCGCCTTCAAAACCAAGACGCTCAAGTCCAGCATCGGCTTTGAGGGGCTCTTCAAGAAGGGCTCGATCTTCCTTGTCGTGATCCTGGCTGCGCAGCTGGATCGCATCACCGGCAACGCCGCCGGCGTGTTCCGCACGGCGACGGCCTTCTTCTTCATCGCCAACGATGGCATCTCCGTTTTGGAAAACGTCGGCGAGATGGGCGTCAAGCTGCCCTCCTTCCTCTCCAAGGCGCTGGCAAAGATGCGCGACCAGAACGACAAAATGAATGAGGAGGATGAAGATGGCGACGCGTAAGACGAATATTGGCTTGGTAGCGTGGGCACAGAAGATGCTGGGCCAGCCCTACTGGTGGGGAACGTGCTGCTACCCCGCCACCGCCTCCCTGCTGGCCAGCAAAACCAAGCAGTACCCGGATTCCTACAAAGCCAGCCGCACCGCCCGGTACAAGGTGGACATCGCCAAGGGCGCGGTGGTATGCGACTGTGTGGGGCTCATCAAGGGGTATTACTGGACTCGCGACGATGGCAAGCAGGTCTATGGCCTGGATGGCCGCCCGGACAAAGGCGCCAACGGCATGTGGAGCGCCGCCAAGGTCAAGGGGCCGATTGCCGGGCTGCCGGAGCTGCCCGGCCTGCTGCTCTACTCGCCGGGGCATGTGGGCGTGTACATCGGCGTTGGCTGGGCCATTGAGGCTCGCGGTTTTGACTACGGTGTGGTCAAAACCCGCGTGTGCGATCGAAAATGGACGCATTATTACCGTTGTCCATACATCGAGTATGTGGAGGCGAACGGCCATGATGATAGCCAAACCGGGCAAACGGTGGCGCCACCGCCAGAAACGGCAGGTCCCGAAATGATGCAGTCCCAAGACTCAGCGAACCGATCCGATCAAGGCGCGTCGCCGGACTATGGCACGCGCCTTTTGCAATACAAGCCTGACCGCAAGCTGCAATCCGGCGCGGACGTGACCAACCTGCAGACGCGGCTCGCACAGCTTGGTCATTCTCCCGGTAAGGTGGATGGGCTGTACGGTCCCATGACCGTCGCGGCGGTGAAGGGGTTCCAGGAGGTCGCCCGTATCAAGGTGGATGGCATCGTCGGGCCGGACACACGGGTTGCGCTTCGCCGCTGATATTCTCATCACGCGGCTCACGGGGTTGCCTGTGGGCCGCATTTTCATATCGAGGTGAGCACGATGACAAAGGAACAGCGCATACGGCTCAAAGCCCTGCGCGAAAACGGAAATGCCTTTTCGGAGATCGCCGCACGGCTCGGCATGTCCGTCAACACGGTAAAATCCTACTGCCGTCGACAAGGCATACAACCAAAAATGAATGATAACCCTGCGCCTGCCCCCAACTGCTGCGCCCATTGTGGCCAGGCGCTCGATCCGCGCACCAAACGGGAGAAACGGTTCTGTTCGGATGCCTGCCGCTCTGCCTGGTGGAACGTACACCGGGCGCAGCTCAATCACAGGGTGGTTGTGCAGCGGGCCTGTGCGTGCTGTGGTGTCCTTTTTGATAGCTACCCTGTGCAGAACCGGCGCTATTGCTCGCACCCATGCTACATTTCGGCTCGTTATGGAGGTGCCCATGTGGACGAAAGCGCAGTTTGACCGGGAGGTGAGCTATCAGGCGGCGATGGCACTGGCCCGCGAGATGCTTGCCGGCGGCATCATTGACGAGGCGGATTACCGGGTACTCAGCACAAGTTTTGCCAAAGAATTTCTCCCCATAACCGCCGGTTTATCTCTCTAAATGGACTTCATATAAGCGCGGGTGTACGGTAACATGTCGATACAAAAAGGAAGGAGGAACACCATGCATCAACGGATTGTATCGAAAGTACCGCGCCCTGCACCCGCGCCCATCAAACTGCTCCGCGTCGCCGCCTACGCCCGTGTGTCGTCGGGCAAGGACGCCATGCTCCAGTCGCTGGCCGCTCAGGTCAGTTACTACAGTGATTTCATTCAAAAGCGCGCGGGCTGGCAATTCGCCGGCATTTACTCGGACGAGGCGCTGACCGGCACGAAGGAAAACCGCGACGGCTTCCAGCGGCTGCTGGCCGACTGCCGCGCGGGTAAGATCGACCTGGTGATCACGAAGTCCGTCACGCGGTTCGCCCGCAACACCGTCACCCTGCTGGAAACCGTGCGGGAGCTGAAAGCCCTGGGCATTGAGGTCTGGTTTGAGAAGGAAAACCTCAAAACCCTTAGCGCCAACGGCGAGTTCATGCTTTCGATCCTAGCATCCTTTGCCCAGGAGGAGAGCTATAGTGTTTCGGAGAACTGCAAGTGGCGGATGCGCCGCAAGTTCCAGCGCGGCATCCCCAACAACCTGAAAATGCTGGGATACCGACTGGTGAACGGCGAACTGCACGTCGAGCCGAAGGAGGCCGAAATCGTCCGCGGCATCTTCTCGGATTATCTCGCCGGCATGGGCAAAAACGCCATCATGAAGAAACTGGCCGAACAGGGCGTGCGCGGGCGTTTCGGGAAGACCATTAGCGAGAGCAACGTGATCGGCATCCTGCGCAACGAGAAATATTGCGGTGATCTTGTACTGCAAAAGTCGTACAGTAACAACCACATTGATAAAAAGCTAGTCAAGAACACTGGCGAACTGCCCATGTACGAGATACCCAACAACCATGAGGCGATCATCGACCGCGAGACCTTCGATAGGGTACAGGCTGAACTGGATCGTCGGACAGAGGCGTTCGCGCCGCCGCCGTTTGAGCAGCGGGAGTACCCATTCACCAGCATCATGATCTGCGACCAGTGCGGCAAGCACTACCGCCGAAAGATCGTGAACGCCGGGTCGCCTTACGAGAAGCCTGCGTGGATTTGCTCCACCTTCAACCAGTGGGGCAAGGCGCACTGCTCCTCCAAGCAAATCCCCGAGGACATCCTGCTGGCCACCGCCGCCGAGACCCTCGGATTGGACACCTTCGATGATGCGATGTTTACGAAAATGATTCAGGAAGTCCATGTGCCAGCCGCGAACCGGCTGGTTTTTCTTTTTAGGGATGGCCGTGCCGTCGAAAAAGAATGGCGCGACAAGTCTCGCGCTTGGAGCGAGGAAGCCAAGCAGCGTGCCCGCGAGAAGGAGCTTGCGCGTAGAAATGGAGGGAATCAGCCATGAACACAGCCGCCCAAACCACCACCGCCACCGGGAAGCCCATGCGCGTGATCCCCGCCACCCGCAGTCGGTACGCACCGCGAGCGCAGGCTCCCAATGCGAAGAAGCGTGTCGCTCCCTACGCGCGCGTTTCCACCGATAACGATGAGCAGCTCAACAGTTACGAGGCGCAGGTTGACCATTACACGCGCCTGGTGCAGGAAAACGACCAATGGGAGCTGGTGAAGGTCTACACCGACGAGGGGATTTCGGCCACCAACACCAAAAAGCGCGACGGTTTCAACGAGATGGTGGCCGACGCGCTGGCCGGGAAGATCGACATGATCATCACCAAATCGGTCAGCCGCTTTGCCCGCAACACCGTGGACAGCCTGGTGACCATCCGCCAGCTCAAGGAAAAAGGCGTGGGCATCTGGTTCGAGAAGGAGAACATCGACACCCTGGACGCTAAGGGCGAGCTGCTGATCACCCTGATGAGCTCGCTGGCCCAGGAGGAGAGCCGTTCTATCTCCGAGAACGTCACCTGGGGCAAACGGAAGTCCTTTGCGGATGGCAAAATTTCCTTACCGTATAAGCAGTTTTTAGGTTATCGCAAGGGTGTGAACGGCCTGCCGGAGATCGTTGAGGAGGAGGCCGCCATCGTCCGGCGCATTTACCGGCACTTTCTCGAAGGGAAGTCACCCTCTTGGATCGCCAAGCGGCTGACGGCGGAGGGCATTCCGACTCCTGGCGGCAAGCAAAACTGGCGTCCCAATACCGTGGAGAGCATCCTGACCAACGAAAAGTACCGCGGCGACGCCATGCTGCAAAAGTCCTTCACCGTGGACTTCCTCACCAAGAAAACTAAGGTCAACGAGGGCGAGGTGCAGCAGTATTACATCACCGACAGTCATCCGGCCATCATCCCGCCGGAAGTGTTCGAGATCGTGCAGGGCGAGATCGCGGCCAGAAAAGCTGCGGGTCGGCAAAACAGTAGCGCGCATTGCTTCTCTGGCAAGGTTATATGCGGGGAATGTGGCGGCGCATACGGCAGCAAAGTTTGGCACTCCAACGATGCCTACCGCCGCGTGGTGTGGCAGTGCAACCGCAAGTATACCAAGGGCCAGGCCCGGTGTGCTACGCCGCACTTGACGGATGTACAGCTTGAGCAGGCATTCGTGAAGGCGTTTAGCCAGATGCTGACGAACAAAGATTCTGTGCTCGCGGCCTACCGGCAGGTCGTGAAAGCACTGGGCGATACCTCCGCGCTGGATGAGGAGTTGGCCGCGCTGGGCGCGGAGGCCGAGACGGCGAGCCAGCAGGTCCGCGAGTGTGTTGAGGAGAATGCCCGCTCGGCGCAGGACCAGGCGGTGTTCCAGCAGAACTACGGCGGGCTGTTTGCACGGTATGAGGAGATCAGCGCGCGCATCGCCACGCTGCAAACCGATAAGGCTACGCGGTCGGCAAAACGGAAGAAGATCGCAGAGTTTCTCAGGCTGTTGGAGCGGCGGGATGAGTTGATTCAGGCATTTGATGAGGAACTGTAGTACGCCACGGTGCAGCAGGTGATGGTGCACGCGAAGGACAGGGTGACGATTGCTTTCAAGAACGGGGAGACGGTGGAAGTAGGAATCTAGTAGTCGGGATAACGGTACGGGCTTCGGAAGCAAGGCCCGTTTTTCTATGTCTCCATAATTCTCACACGGCTTGTATAACGACCAATCGGTCGCAAAAAGTCATTGACTCTGCGTCCGATTGGTCGTAGAATAGAGAAAATATGGAATGCGAGGTGGGCATTCATGGCAATGCAAGTCATGCGGGTAGAAGAAAAATGGATTCTGCGGGATTATAGAGAGAAACTCGGTTTAACACAACAACAGGTGGCGGATCGAGCGAAAATACAACTTCGACAGTATCAACGCTTTGAATCTGGGGAACGGAATCTTTCTTCATCCTCGTTTCTTATTGCCTGTAGGGTTATTGAAGCCCTTGGACTTGATATTAACAAGTATTATCACGGGGGTTATGTTCTTGTCGATGACGAGGTGACTGCTTCCGATAAACTGTGATGCATAAGGATACTTTCGTTTTGATGCAAAACGTGAAGACAGAAATACAAATGAGGAGGCGGCTATTATGGGGTTAATTGATTTCTTCAAACACAAAAAACGAGTTTTAGAGGAGCATTCCGTTGCTGAGGAACAGCGTGTTTTTGTTAATCAGATGAGTAAAAAGAAGCCGATGGCACCAAGTATTGTACCTCGTGGAAAAGCGGTGGCAGAGAAAGTCGAAATGGAAGGAAACGTTGCAGAGCAGATTCGCGATAGATTTATCGCTTTTGATGTGGAGACAACAGGCCTGAATCCACTTACAGATAGAATAATCGAAATTGGTGCGGTTCTATTTGTCGATGGGAAACCGAAGGGTTTCTTTTCTACACTTGTTAATCCCATGGTTAGCATTCCTGCATCTGCGTCTGCGGTCAATCATATTACAAACGAGATGATAAAAGGGGCTCCAGTTGAGCAGGATGCATATTCACAGCTTATAGAGTTCTTAGGTGACGCTTTGGCCGGAAAAACGATAATGTGCGCGCATAATGCAAGATTTGACTTTGATTTTCTATGCAATACTCTTTCAAGGCTCGGTTTCGATGCAGAGATTCGATTTCTTGATACCCTAAGCCTTTCGAGAAAATATGTGAGAGGTCTTGAAAACTATAAGCAGGGTACGTTAGAGGATTTCTTCGGCTTAACCAATGATACGGCACACAGAGCATCTTCTGATGCAGAAAACTGCGGGAAGATCTTGTGTGGCATTTTGGATGCGGCCGCAGTAGTTATTGAGGTGGAACGGAAGCAAGTCGAACATGAAAGGCAAACGCAAGAAGAACTTGAGGTCTGCGCTTATATCCAAAGGATAATTGAGGCGAATAATGGGGATACGCGTTGGCTTAGATACCGTAAGAACAGCAGTAACTACGTCGATGCTACATGCCTATATACATATCTAAAATTTAAGTTTTCCAAGAAGGGAAAGTATATTGTTGTCAACCATAGAGCTGCCGAGACTACAAAAATTCCCAAAGAAGCATGCACGGCCAGCGAAGGTGGCACCACAAACTGTCGCCTATATTTTATTAAGCCTTCTGATTTGGAGCCGCTATCGCGGCATATTTTTGAAACCTATTCTGATTGCTATAATTCAATGCAGAGCTATATCGGCATGAGTGGTTATGCCAAACGCGAAGCTGAAAAGGTTGTTAGCAGTTTAATGGCGCTATCTCACACAGATGTGGAAAACTTGTTGTTTGATGCTGAGCATCGTGAGTATGATTTTACTCTGGCAGGTGTGCGCGATGAGCCGGTCATCACTAGCGATGATGTTATTATCAATGCGAAGCATAGTCGTGTACCCTTAAGTAAAGTTCGAAATCTGGGGCAATGGGAGCGCGGCTTCGACGCGGGTTATCCATTTTGGGAGCGTGGTGAGGGAGTACGAAAGGAAGGAAGGATTAGTGAGGCGATTAGTTTATTTGATCAAGCACGCTACAATGGTTATGAGGCACCGGCCTTGTATGAGTCATATGCCAAAGCATATCGACAAATAAAGGATTACGATAACGAAATTGAAATTCTGGAAGAAGCTATCGAGCGTATGCCACCTTCTGATGGCGGAGTAATGGAGGCGCGAAGGAATAAGGCGATCAAGTTATTATATATTCAGCAGGAAACGGCGCGTAAGGTGCAGGAAAAAGCTCAAGCTATGGCACAAAAAGTAAAAGAAGCCGAGGTTAAGAGTTTTGTGCCCAAACCGATACAAGGTCGCGCGATTATCCAAATGACAGATGACGGGACCGTGATTGAAGAATTTGAAACGGTTTCTTCTGCTGCTATAAAAGTAGGTATCAGTACCAAGAGTATAAGAGATGCAGCTAAAGGTATACAAAAACATGCGGGCGGATACTGCTGGAAGTATAAAAATTAGCAGTCATCTATTTCGAGCTATCAGGCTTGGGGTAAATGCTGTTTTTTGATCAGGGTTGCTTGCATGGCAAGGGGACTGTATAATGTTGGAAACAGCTTCTTCGGGACAACAAAAGCAGATAGGGTGATCAATTATGTACCCAGCTATGACATTAGAGGAATTGGATCAACAGCAAAAACTCATCAATGAAAAAAGAGTTGTCTGTATACTGCTTGTTAAGCCAGGTGACAGCGACGGGGACGCAATTATTAGACAGTTCAATTTTTTGCATTATTCATCAGGTAAGTATTGTACGATATTTGCGCCAGGGTACTCTCGATTTTTTGATCTGGACAGATACCCCGATATGAAGGAGGTTCGGGGAACGAACAATGAAACCTGGTTTTATAGCGATAAAGCGTTTTGTCAGTGTATAATAGAGCTTGAAAACAGGCTTCCCTCTTGGTCTTACAATAGCGAGAGTGAACTGATTGTTTTACAATCTCAAGTGGATTCAAGGAGTGGCGTTTCTTTTAAGAATTACATGGCTATAGAAATTGAACACGGCATTCGACAGGGCTACATAGACTCATTTCCGCGCTTTATGTCGGCTTTAATTAAGGCGGCAAAGTGTGAAATAGATGTCAAAGGGTTGCAAAAACAGATAGCAAGGAATATATCAATTCGTGATTTGGTTATCGAAACGATAAGTGAGTGTAAACGAGTGCCAATGCCCGTGAAAAAAATATTAAAACAGAAACTCTTTATCACGGCGGCAAATAGAAGAGGTGCGGATACGTCTGGCAATCAAAGGGTGGTTTCGCAAACACTATCTTTTTGATTGCCAACGTGAGCATCAAGAGAATATATGATATAATATCAAATATGTAAATATAAATTATTAACAAGTCACATAAGTGCATGAGGAGTGTAGAGCGTTGGGAATTGAAAAGATAAAAATCAAAAACTACAAAATTTTCGTGATTTCACGATGGTGTTTAATCATGACTTGAATATTATTGTTGGGAATAATGAGGCTGGGAAATCGACACTTCTGGAAGCGATCAATTTGGGGATGACAGCGCAGTTGTCTGGCAGGCACATTCAATATGAGTTGTCCCCATATTTATTTAGCATGGGAGCGGTCAAACAGTATGTTGAGGAGCTGCAAACAAACCCTGCAGCACCATTACCCGAAATTTTTATTGAGATTTTCCTCAAGGAAGATGTCGAAGGCGAGCTGGCTCAGTATAAGGGTAGCAATAATTCCGAGCGCCGTGACTGTGCAGGAATGTTTTTGCGGGTTGCCTTTGATAACGACTTTTCGCAGGAATACAAAGAGTATATAAACGATCCAGCAGAAGTGCGCACTGTGCCAATAGAGTATTACTCATGTATTTGGCTATCTTTTGCTCACAACACTTTTAAGTTCTCACAATTACCGTCGAAGGTCATGCTTCTTGATCGATCTGATCAGACGCTGCAAAGTGGCTCCGACAAGTACATTGCGAAAATCATTGAAGATACTCTGGAAAAATCTGAAAGTGCTTTGTTGTCTCTTCTTTACCGCAAGCAAAAAGAAACATTTGCAAGTCAAGAAAGCATGAAGAAGATAAACGATCGCATTTCAGCTAATAAAGATGAAGTTACGGATAGAGGCTTATCGGTATCCATAGATGTGTCTGCACGCAGCAATTGGGATTCCAACTTGACTTTGTATATCGATGATATCCCTTTTAGGCATATTGGAAAAGGCGAACAGGGCTCAATAAAGACAAAGCTTGCGTTGCAAACAAAAATGGAAAAGTCTCAACTAGTGATGATAGAGGAGCCGGAAACAAATCTTTCTTACACAAATCTGAACAAGCTAGTTCATAGCCTTATAAAAGCATGCTGCGAGAAACAGCTTATTATAACAACGCATAGCACTTTTTTGATGAACAAGATAGGTGTCAATAAAGTAATCTTTTTGAATGGCGAACACGCGGCCACAATGAATTGTGTAGACGCAGGAACAAAAGACTTCTTTCAGAAGCTGCCTGGCTATGATACCCTTCGTATGATCATTGCGGAGCGTTCTATTTTGGTCGAAGGGCGTTCAGATGAACTAATTGTTCAAAAGGCTTACCTTCAGCTTCATAGCAAATTACCCTTAGATGATGGGATTGACATAATTACTGTGGGCGGCCTTGCATTCAAGCGTTTCATGGAGATTGCCGCCAAACTCAAAAAAAACATTTCTGTGGTTACGGATAATGACGGTGACTATGAGGCGGCTGTGACGCGGTATGCTGACTACGCGGGACACGAGAACATCCTCATTTGTATTGCAAAAGATAATGATTATCCCACGTTAGAACCTCAAATGGTGAGGGCGAACGGATTGCCAGCACTCAATACGTTGCTAGGGAAAACCTGTGCTACGGAAGCAGAAATGGTAGACTATATGTCTAAGCATAAAGCCGATTGCGCTCTTGTACTATTTGAGAAAGGATCGGGAGTGACGATTCCCGAGTATATTCTCGATGCCATACGATAATGAGTTCTATTTGGCGTCTGCAGGCGCCGGAAAAACTACAATGGTTTCGGATTATGCCGTAAATAATCCTACGAAAAAAATCTTGTTGACAACATATACCCATGAAAACACGACGCTTCTCCAAAAAACAATTAGCGCCATTAATGGCGTTCAGCCGCAAAACGTCACAATAATGAGTTGGTTTTCTTTCTTGCTGGCAGAATGTGTCCGGCCGTATCAAAACTTTTTGTATTCCGATGAGCGGATTGAAAATCTCCATTTTGTTCCCTTTATCTCGGCGAAATTCAAACGCAGAGATGATATCCGACCCTTTTATCTTTCTGATAAAACGCACATTTATAGCGACAAAATGTCCGACTTTGCCTATCGGTGTAATGTGCAGTCCGGTGGTTTGGTTGTTCAACGCCTTGAGCAACTCATTGACGTTTTTATTTTAGACGAGGCACAAGATATTTCTGGTTGGGATCTGGATTTCATTGGGTTGCTCCTGAAATCAAAGATTAAAGTCATTATGGTCGGCGATGTTAGGCAAAGGACCTATAGTACATCGCAATCCATGAAAAACAAAAAATTCTCTGACGACATATATTCATGGTTTACTCATTTGCAGGCAAAAGGGTATGGGGAAGTTAAGCTGCTTAATCGTTCATATCGGTGTATTCAGAGTATCTGTGACTTTTCAGATTCTCTTTTTCCCACGCTTCCCCAAACAACATCGCTTAACAAAGGTGAGCATAGTCATATTGGACTTTATACATTAGACCCGGCTGATTTGCATAGATACTGTGAATTGTACACACCGCAAATCTTGGGTTACAATATAGCCGCAGCAAAAAAAGCGATGGGATTGCCCATGAGAAATTTCGGTGTCGTTAAAGGGCAAACATATAATCATGTCGTCATTATACCCACAGGCCCTATCGAAAAGTTTCTTGGGTGCGGCGACATTGCTAAAATTGAGGCCACCAAAGAGAAATTATATGTTGCGATTACTCGGGCCAGATTCAGCGTAGCCTTTTTAAGAGCCCGACCCGCATCGATTCAATCAATTCTCAAATGGAGCAGTCCGTGAATCGGTGCTACCTTTTGAATAGAAATAAGATCAATATCAATATAGATGTGGGTGGAATATGGCATATCGGTGGACCAATACACAGAAAAACGAGATTGCAAAAAACCTGGTTGATGTTATGGTTAATGATGCACCAATCACTAAGGAAGCGTCAGCATTTATTGGCAATTGGATTCTGACAGGCCCCGAGGAGAAGACAAAGGGATTCTATGATATTTGGGATGCTGTTCTTAAGAATTACATGCCACCTGGGAGACCGTTGCTCTTTCGTTCCTGCTCACGCAGAAATGATGGAAAGATTGCGAGCTTTACCGGCCGTTTGTTCTGTGCCGAGAGATTCAAAACATCGACGGGTTTTCTCCTGATTTGTGATACATCAGAAGCCTTGGGGTTTGCTCATTTACAAAAGTCAGGAGCATACAAGCATACATTTTTTCCAGTCGCCGAGCTTCTGAAGAAGGTTGGGGCCAGACCTAACCCCATGTTTTCCCGGCGGTTAGTAGATGATTACGCCAAAGAAGATGAGTATGTAATGCGCGTTAATTTGGGCACAATGTGTTCGTGCAAATGGTATCCTGATTAAGGGGAGTGGATAGCGCAGAAAACTTATTGTGGTAGGAATAGTGCGTTTAACAATGCACCTAAATCCTCCTTGAAAGAAAGCGAAAGGGCGTATCGTTTAATTGTATGAATCCATTACGGTTTATACATCAAAAAAGCCTTGAAAATCAAAGTTTTCAAGACTTTTTTCATGCCGTTTTTGGGCTTGTACCCTTCACTGTACCCCTTACAGCGCAAGTTACCGCCAATGAAAAATGATTTGGCACTGGCTCAACTTTCCGTAATGCCCGGTTCCATCTCCTTCAGCCGGTGGCATAGCTGCTCCAAGGTGATCGAGGCCATTTTGAGCCGCACCACCTCGCCGATCTCCGCGTAGGGTTCGGCAAGCAGGTCACTTATGTTTTTGCCAAAGGGACATTGCATGGCCGGGTGACTGTGCACACCAATCAGGTCATCAAGGGATTTGGGGTCAACTGCGTCGTAGATATCCAAAAGGGTGATGTCCTTTGGCTCCTTCATAAGTGTAGCGCCGCCAAGGCCGCGGGCAACGTGAATCATGCCCGCCCTTTTCATATCGCTTAGCAGCTTGCGTATTTCTACCGGGTTGCTTCCCACGCTGGAAGCCAGCAGTTCACTCGTGATTTTGCATGTGCCCGGCAGCATGGCTATCATAAGCAGAACATGAACCGCCGACGAACACTTGATGCTGATGCGCATTTGCTCACCTCTAAACTAAGTATATCATATTTTTGTAGAAACTCAAGTTGTAGGTATTGACATTGCATCAGAGTGTGCTATAATGTAGGCATTCGAGTTACATCGAATGGACAATCAAGGAGGATTTTCAAATGGGGAAGAACTATGGTTTGATGAATGTTGGCACGTTCAAAGGGGATTTGAGCGCAAAGGGACGGGTTATGGCAGGGCAGGAAGCAGGCCTTACGGGCAGTGAGATTTCGTTTAATTACGCGCCTGCCGGAAAGTTTTTACCGTTCGTTCACACGCACAAGTTGAATGAGGAAGTGTATATTGTCGTTAGCGGCAGCGGCACGTTCATGGTGGACGGCGATGAGTTTGCTATCCGGGAGGGGAGCGTCATTCGTGTTGCGCCCCAAGGGGAAAGGGCCATCAAGGCGGGCGACGAAGACCTGGTATACATCTGCATCCAGGCACAGGCGGGCAGCCTGACCCAGGCTACAAACGATGATGGCGTAATCAGCCAGTTCAAGGCTTCCTGGATGAATGGGTAAAAAACGGACGTGCCGTTGCCAAATCTTTGGTTGGCAAATGCATGAACCAATGTGCTGTAAGTCCAGATGTTGAGTAGCAAAGAGCGCGTAGGTCCAAACGGACTTGCGCGTTTTTTTGTGCAGAAAACAACGGAGGCAGATCAGCTTGGAACAGTCAACCGCGAACCGGTTTCTTGAAACTGAGGGTCTGTCAAAGCTCATGCGCAAATTCCCAATCCCCTGTATCATCTCGCTGCTTGTGGGTGCGCTGTACAATATTATAGATCGGATATTCATTGCTGGCTCCGGTTATCTCGGGCCCTACGGCAATGCCGCAAACACTGCCATCGGGGCTTTACACCCAATGGCGCATGTGATAGGCTCATAGCAGACAATGCCTATTGATGAAAGCAGGTGCAGTTATGTATGGCTTTCTGCTGATGGTGCCTTTTTTCTTGGTGCGGTTTGGATTGCTCCGCCTGTTAAGTGAAGAGGCATTCAGGCGCGCGGCTTTATTTGCCCCGATGCGAGAAAAAGAGAGAATCGCATACTGGGTATATCAGTTATCCACTGTTGTGCTTCTGATTTATATGTGCTTTCTTAAGATAGACCTTACCCCACCCTGGGGACACGCCGGGTTATTGATTTACCCTTTGGGGATTGTTCTGTGCGCAGTGGCGATTGTGAACTTCGCAAAGCCGAAAAAAAGCGGCATCAACATGACGGGGTTGTACAGAATTTCGCGAAACCCCATGTACGTGGCCTACTTTGTTTTCTTCTTGGGTTGTGTCCTGCTAACAAGATCCCCGATTCTATTGATCACGCTGGTGATTTTCCAGGTGTCGGCACACTGGGTCATCCTTGCGGAAGAAAGGTGGTGTGTCGCGCAGTTTCAGGATGAGTATGTTCAGTATATGAAAAAGGTCAGGCGATATGTTTAGTGGTAATGAGGGGCCGTCGCCGTGATGATGCAACTGCGCTGCTATGGGCGTAATCAGATAAAACAAGACTGGCGCCATTGGAAAAACGGCGCCAGCTTGTGTAATCCTTCGTTATCCTACGTCCTGGTGGGTTTTTACATGCCTGTTAATCGATACGGTTTGTTAAAGTGACTTCCCGCCTGTATTCTGGCGGCGGCTGTCATCGCCATCCGTCCGGTTTGCGTTCCCGCCCGATCCGGTTTCAACAACCGTGATGCCTGCATCCGTAAGCGTTTGCTTCAAGGTTTGGCGCAGCGCTTCCAGGTCATTCGTTGCGGTTTCCACCGCAGAAGTGTCGCTTAGGTTGATTGACCGGCTCGTGTTCGTGCCGGATACCTTCAACGCGGCACCTTGCTCGCTGGTGAGTTGCCCGGATGTAACCAGCGCGTCAGCTGCCGTATCCCGCGCATCGCCGCTTAATGCCGCCGCCTCCGCATATGCCTTGGTCTGCTCGTCAGTCCATCCCGCCTTGTCCATCTGCGTTAGCAGCCATCGTGCATCGCGTCCCAGTTTGTACGCATCCACATCCGCCTGCGCTGCGGTGCCCGCCTCTGCTAACCCCGCAAGCACATCATCTTCTGCCGCGTAATACTGGCTCACCGCATCCACCCGCGTGGTTTGCTGCTCGGCGGTCATCGCGCTCTCATCCACGCCAAAACCACAGCCAAGACTTAATGTTTCTCCCTTCACTGTTGCCGATGTGGTCACATCCGCCAGGGCTACTGTTGTAAACAGCATTGACAGCGCCAATGCCACAATCATAATGGGTTTTCCGTATCTGCTCTTAATCACATTTTCCTTTCTTGCACCGGGTTATTTTTTTTTATGTACCCTCCGGTGATGATGCCAGTATAGTGCGCGGATAGGAAAGCGGCGTGAAAGACAAGCGAAAGTTGCATGAAATCTTGACATCATCCGGCGAAAACTGTAGAATGTATAACAATTGCATAGCATACATTCCGAGCGGCATGACCTACAGGCATTAGCCCAAGGCATGGTCGCCTGAGGGATTTCCCTCAAAGGGTGGAGGCTGGAAACGGCCCCGCCTTCCGCATGAAAAGGAAGGGTAAGCATCGCTTGTTCAAAAGACAAAGCGGCTTGTTTTGGCGGAAAACAGGCCGTTTTTTTATTTAGCCGAATGAAAGGACGGACGACTCGAAATGCAGGAATCGCGCTATAGAGAGAACTTGACCATAGAAGAAGCTGTGGATATCTTGCTGGAACATGCAACGAAGCCCGAACATGAAACGGTATCTGTTGAGCAAGCGGCCAGGCGTGTGCTTTCAGAAGATATTGTGGCACGGGAGATGATGCCGCCGTTTGCCCGTTCCCCATATGACGGCTACGCATTCCGTGGAGAGGACACGCAGAGCGCCTCAAGAGAGCGCCCGGCGGTGCTTCGCATCACGGAAGAAATTCGGGCCGGCAGCGCGCCGACCCGTGCGGTTGGCCCAGGGCAGGCGGCAAAAATCCTGACCGGCGGCCCCATCCCGGATGGAGCAAACGCCACGATCAAATACGAAGACACGATGTTTGATGAAAGCACCGTTTCCTTGTTTGCGCCCGTGCGGCCTGACACAGACATCGTGCCTGCGGGCGAAGACGTCGCCCTTGGCGATAGAATTGGCCGCAGGGGCGAGGTGTTGACGCCCCCGCATGTTGGCCTTTTGGCAGGCCTGGGCGTGGCGGAAGTTCCGGTGTTCCGCGCGCCGACGGTTGCCATTGTCAGCACCGGGGATGAACTGCTTGACGCGAAGGAACCGCTTGCGCCCGCTAAGATCAGAAACAGCAGCTACTATACCCTTCGCGCTTATTTGCAGAGCGATGGCGTGCGCGTGCAGGCATACCGCCAGGCGCGGGATACGGTGGAAGCCGTGGGCCAGGCGATCCTTGATGCGCTTGAAACAGCGGATATTGTGCTGACGACCGGCGGCGTGTCCGTGGGCGATTATGATGTGGTGCGCGCCGCTGCCGAGAACATCGGAGCAACAACCCTTTTCTGGAAAGTAAAAATGAAACCCGGCTCCGCGATGCTGGCGGCAGTTAAAGATGGGAAGATGATCATCGGCCTGTCCGGCAACCCGGCTGCGGCGGTCATCGGGCTGCACATGGTTGCGCTTCCGTTCATCCGCCGGTGCGGAGGGCGCGAATCGGTATGGCCGGAGAAAATTCAAACAAGGCTTGGCCAGCCTTTTCCGAAAAAAAGTGGACAGCGGCGGCTAATCCCCGGGCGTTTGATGGTGGAAGCCGGCGCCGTGTGCTTCGACAGGAAAGAGCGCCAAGGGAATGCGGTGGTATCCTCGCTGGTTGGGTGCGACCTGCTGGGAGAAATCCCCGCCGGTTCGCCGCCGCTGCCGGAGGGCGCGGTCATTTCCGCGTACCGGATCGGGTAGGTGAAGCGAAATGTTGGATGCTTTCAACCGGGAGATCAACTACCTGCGCCTGTCCGTGACCGACCTTTGCAACTTCCGCTGCGTGTACTGCATGCCGGAAACAGGGGTTGCGAAGCGCAAACATGATGAGATGCTTTCCGCTGAGGAAATGGAAGAGATCATCCGCGCCGCCGTATCGCTGGGGGTAACAAAGGTGCGCATTACCGGCGGGGAACCGCTGGTGCGCCGGGGCATTGTGGAAATTATCCGCCGCATCGCCAGCGTTCCGGGCATTAAAGAGCTATGCCTGACGACGAACGGCGTTGGGCTTGCCGATCTTGCCGCGCCGCTAAAGGCTGCGGGTGCGACGAGACTGAACCTGAGCCTGGATACGTTGAAGCCGGACCGGTTCCAGAAGATCACCCGCATAGGCTCGCTGGAAGACACCCTGCGCGGCATCCGGGCGGCAGAAGAAGCGGGGTTCACGGGCACGAAGATCAACACCGTGCTGCTCGGCGGGATGAACATTGATGAGATTCCCGATTTTGTGGCGCTCACCCAGGATAAGGCCATTCAGGTGCGGTTCATTGAGCTGATGCCGCTGGGCGCGTGCGCGGCATGGGATCAAAGCGCCTTTGTGGATGCGGATGCCGTGCTGCGGGCGGTTCCGGATCTTGTTCCCTTCCGGCAGGAAGGCGTGGCGCAGGTATACCGCCTGCCCGGCGCGGCGGGGACGGTGGGGCTGATCCGTCCGCTGAGCGACCACTTTTGCCCCGCCTGCAACCGCATCCGCGTGACCGCGGACGGGCGGCTGAAAGCCTGCCTGCATTCGGACCGGGAAGTATCTCTCAAAGGGCTTACCGGAGACGCGCTTCGGGATACCATCGCAGCAGAGGTGGAAAATAAGCCTGTGCGGCATCATTTGACCTCATCCTCCCCCAGCGATACGCACCGGGATATGAACCAGATCGGAGGCTGACATGAGTAAACTTACCCACTTTGATGAGCACGGCCGCGCCAAGATGGTGGACGTGACCGAAAAGGCAAAGACGCATCGAAAAGCCGTGGCAAGGGGCCGCGTGCGCCTGAACCCCGAAACCTATGCGCTGGCCGTAGATGGAAAGCTGAAAAAGGGCGACGTGCTGGCGGTGGCGCAGGTGGCGGGCATCATGGCCGCCAAGCGAACATCGGAACTGATCCCCATGTGCCACCCGATCGCCATCACAGGGGTCAGCATCGATTTTCACCTGGACGGTATAGAAAACATGATCGAAATTGAGGCGACCGTGACCTGCACCGGCGAAACCGGCGTCGAAATGGAGGCATTGACCGCAGTGTCCGTTGCGGCGCTGACGGTGTACGACCTGTGCAAGGCGGCGCAAAAGGATATTGTCATCGAATCGGTTTACCTGGTTTCCAAATCCGGAGGAAAAAGCGGAGAATACCGCAAGGAGGAATAGTTACATGGCAGAGGTCATTTCCGTCAACATCAGCGAGAAAAAGGGCACGGTGAAAACGCCCGTCGCACAGGTTCAGGTCAAGAAGGAGCATGGGATCATCGGGGACGCCCACGCCGACAACTGGCACCGCCAGATCAGTCTATTGGCGGATGAAAGCATCGACAAGATGCGCGTGCGCCTGCCCGAAGTTCCATTGAATCCGGGCGTGTTTGCCGAAAACATCACCACGCGGGGGCTGGAACTGTATACGCTGCCCATCGGCACACGGCTGCGCGTGGGCGAAACGCTGCTGGAAGTTACGCAGATCGGCAAGGAATGCCACCTGGGCTGTGAAATCCGCTCCATCACCGGCGACTGCGTGATGCCGCGCGAGGGCATCTTTGTCATCGTGCTGGAAGAAGGCACGATCAAAGCAGGGGACGCGGTCACCATAGAGGAGGCGTAAGGCCATGCGAAAGATTCCGGTTGAGGAAGCCATCGGCCAGACGCTGTGCCATGACTTGACCGCCATCCTGGAAGGCGGCTTCAAGGGCGTCAAGTTTAAGCGCGGCCATGTGATTGCCGAAACGGACATTCCTGAGCTTCTGAACATGGGCAAATACCAGGTGTTTGTTTGGGACCCGGCGGCGGATGAGGTGCACGAAGACGACGCGGCGCGCGCGCTGGCCGAGTCGCTGTGCGACGCTTCCATTCGCTATACTGGCCCGTCAGAAGGCAAATTCCAGTTTACTGCCGCGCGGGACGGGTTGTTCCTCGTGAACCGGCAGGCGCTGCGTGCGATCACCAGCGGGGAGGATTACACCGTCGCCACCCGCCCCCGCTCTCCGGCGGTCCGGGCAGGGGACAAGCTGGCGGGTGCGCGCATCGTGCCGCTGGTTACCAAGCGGGAAAACGTTGAGACTGCCGTGCGGATTGCCAAGGAAAGCGGCCCTGTTCTTTCCGTCCGGCCATTTTTGCCGCTGAAAACAGGTGTCATCATTACCGGCAGCGAGGTGTATTACGGCAGGATTCAGGATAGGTTTGAGCCGGTCATGCGCAAAAAGCTTCCGGCCTACGGCGCGGAAATCCTTGGCGTGGTCAAGTGCCCGGATGATCTTTCCAGGATCTCGGCCGCGATTGACGGCTTCCTTGCCGAGGGGGCCGAACTGATCTTGCTCACCGGTGGTATGTCCGTGGACCCGGACGATTTGACGCCGACTGCGATCCGGCGGACGGGCGCGCGGCTCATCACCCAGGGCGTGCCGATGCAGCCGGGCAACATGCTGACGGTTGCCTACCTTGAAAAAACTGCGCTTGTCGGCGTGCCCGGCGCGTCGCTTCATAGCCCGGTCACAAGCCTGGATGTTTTCTTGCCCCGCATTTTCGCGGGCCTTGCGATACAGCCGCAGGATATTGCTGCCTTTGGAGAGGGTGGGTTTTGCATGGCGTGTGAAACCTGCACCTACCCCATTTGCTATTTTGGCAGAACCTAAGCCAACACCAACGCACAAACGCCAAGGAGGTGGTGCCGACCCTGACGGCCAGCCCTGATCCGAGCCCTGGATGCCTACGGGGAAACACCCTACGGCCCCAAGGCCAGCCCGCGTGCGTATGCGGGCGCGGGTGCCATTTGGAAACGAAGGCGCCTTCCATGATTGAAAAGGAGAAGAAAGAAAAATGAAAAAGGGACTTATCGCATTGCTTTGCCTGGTGCTTTTTGCCGGCATGCTGACTTCCGCGGTTGCCGAAACGGAAAAGAAGCCCGTTGAACTGTACATTTCCGCCGCCGCGAGCCTGACGGATGTTATGACCGAGATCGGCAACGCCTACATGACGGCCAACCCGCATGTTACCGTCTATTTTACCTTTGATTCTTCCGGAACCCTACAAACCCAGATTGAAGAAGGCGCGCCGTCCGATGTGTTTGTTTCCGCGGCGCAAAAGCAGATGAACGCGCTGGAAGAAAAAGAACTGATCGTGGCCGAATCGCGCGTAGACCTGCTGGAAAACAAGGTCGTGCTGATCGTTCCGGCAGCGAGCGACATTGCGCTTGAAAAATTCGAGGATGTTGCGGAAGATCTGGTCAAGATGGTTGCCATCGGCGGCGAATCGGTGCCGGTGGGCCAGTATACGCAGATAATCTATGAAAACCTGGGCCTGTGGGATGCGGTAAAGGCGAAAGCAAACCTGGGTGAAAACGTTCGCGCTGTGCTGGCGTGGGTGGAATCCGGCGATGTGGACTGCGGAATCGTCTACGCGACGGACGCCGCTTCCACCGAAGGCGTGAAGGTGATCTGCGAAGCGCCCGAAGGATCGTGCACGCCGGTCATCTATCCGGCAGCGGTTGTTAAGGCCAGCCAGCAGCAGGAAGAAGCGCAGGCGTTCCTTGATTACCTCACATCGGAAGAATCCGTGGCAGCGTTTGAGGCCGCCGGGTTTGTGATGGTGAAGTAATGATTTTGGGGCTGCCCGCCTGAACGGGTGGCCCCTTCTTGCCGGATTTCCTAAGGAGCGCTATCGCTATATGGACTATTCACCGCTCATCATTTCGATGAAGGTGGCGCTCGCCGCCACTGCGTTTACCTTTTTTATCGGCATTTTTGCTGCCTGGAAAGTCATGAAGCTGCGCCACCTGAAGGGCGTTATCGACGGCATTTTGACCCTGCCGATGGTGCTGCCGCCTACGGTGGTGGGTTTCTTTCTGCTGCTGCTATTCGGGAAAAATGGGCTGCTGGGCCAATTCCTGGCGAAGGTCAATCTATCGGTCGTATTCACGTGGTACGGAGCGGTTATCGCGGCGGCGGTGGTTTCCTTTCCGCTGATGTACCGAACGGCGCGCGGCGCGTTTGAGCAGATCGATTCAAACCTGATCTATGCCGGGCGCACGCTCGGCATGCGCGAAGCGACGATCTTCTGGCGGATTGTGCTGCCGAACTGCTGGCCCGGCATCGCTGCGGGCGCTGTGCTTTCCTTTGCCAGGGCGCTGGGCGAGTTTGGCGCGACAACGATGCTGGCGGGCAACATTCCGGGCAAGACGCAGACGATGGCGCTGGCGATCTACTCCGCCGTTGCCGGCAACAACCGCGAAAAGGCGTATCAATGGGTGGTGGTGATCCTGATCATCTCCTTTGCAACGCTGCTGTTGACCAACCTGTTTTCCAGCCCTGCCTTTCTGCGGTGGGGACGGGGACGGAAAGGAGAAGCGCGCCATGCCGCTAATCGTTGATATTCAAAAAAAGCTGGGCGCGTTTCAGCTCGATGTGCAGTTTGAAGGTGGAAAAGAGATTCTGGCGCTGCTCGGGGCTTCCGGCTGCGGCAAGAGCATGACCCTCAAGTGCATCGCCGGGATTGAGACGCCGGATACCGGCAGGATCGTGCTGGACGGCCGGGTGCTTTTTGACGCGAAAGCGCGCATCAATCTGCTGCCCCAAAAGCGCAGGGTCGGGTATCTGTTTCAAAACTACGCGCTGTTTCCTCACATGACAGTGGCGCAAAACATTGTGACCGGCGTTCAGTCACGGGGCGATAAACCAAAGAAACTTGCGCAATACCTCAAGGCATTTTACCTGGAAGGGACGGAAAAGAAGTATCCCGGCCAGCTTTCCGGCGGGCAGCAGCAGCGCGTTGCGCTGGCGCGGATTCTTGCCAGCGAGCCGGAGATCCTGATGCTGGATGAGCCGTTCTCCGCGCTGGACAGCTATCTGCGCTGGCAAGTGGAAATGGAGCTGTCCGAAACCCTTGCGCGGTATGACAAGACCACACTGTTTGTTTCCCACAGCCGGGATGAGGTGTACCGCCTATGCAACACGGTCTGCGTGATCGACGAGGGAAAGAGCGAGGCTGCTGTGCCCGTAAAGGCGCTGTTTGAAAGCCCGGGTACGCTGGCGTCCGCGCTGCTTTCGGGTCTGAAAAATTACGCTTCTGCGCGCAAAGTGAGTGGAAACTTGGTAGAGGCGGTGGACTGGGGCACAACGCTTGCATGCGCCGCAGCAGTCCCGGAGGATGTTTGCTATGTGGGCATCCGCGCGCATCATGTGATGCCGGGGGACGGCCCAAACGCTATCGAATGCGATGTTGTGAAGGTTATTGACGATGTTTTTTCCACGATTGCGATGCTGCGTCCCAGAAAAGGCGCTTCGCTGCTTCGTGTGGAGATGGATAAGGCAAAGTGGCGCGCGCTTGGCGCGAAGGACACGCTGACGGTGCACATCGCGCCGGAAAACGTGCTGCTGCTCAAATGATTGCAGGGAGGGAAAAAGCTATGTTTCAGGCCGCTGTGCTTACGGTAAGTGACAAGGGTTTTTCAGGTGAACGGGAGGATACCGCAGGGCCGCTGGTAGCTGGGATGCTTCGGGATGCAGGGTATCAGGTGGTCTATACGGGCATTGTGCCGGATGAACGCGCCGAAATCGGAAAAGTGCTGATCGCGCTTTCCGACGAACAAAATATCCCGCTGGTCATCACCACAGGCGGCACAGGCTTCGCGCCCAGGGATGTGACGCCGGAGGCGACGGTGGCGGTGTGCGACAGGCTTGTGCCGGGCATCCCGGAGGCGATGCGCTATGCAAGCCTCAAGGTGACGAACCGGGCGATGCTCTCCCGCATGGCGGCGGGCATTCGCGGGGGCACGCTGATCATCAACCTTCCGGGCAGCCCCAAGGCGGCGAAAGAAAATCTGGAGGCGGTGCTGCCTGCGCTTTGGCATGGGCTGGAAATGCTTTGCAGCGTGCGGGGAGAGTGCGCGGCAGCACGGGATGCAGCGGATTTACACAGGTAACAGGTGTTTTTTTAAGGTGCAATCCCCGCAAGAAACATAGATGTCTCTCACTGGCGCCTACTTGTCCCTATCCGCTTCAACAATAAACTGAAAGCGGGAAAGATCACCGAGCCATGTCGTGCTGGAAAATTCCACGGCCTGTCCGCTTGCCAGGTAATGGACGGACAGTATCTTTAGTACAGGCACATCCGGCGAGGCGTTCAGAAGCTGGGCATCCCGAACAGAGAGGTGCGCCGCCTCCACCGTGTTTTCAATCCGCTGAATGGCATGCTGATAACGAACGCGCAGCGTTTTGGAGATGCTGTCTTCCAGCAACCCTTTTTCAACCAAATCCGGCACAAGCGCGGCGGGAAACCAAACATTGTTCAAACCTAAAATGGTGCCTTTGCGCAGAAAAAGGCGCTGAAGAAAAACAAGAGGCACCTCTTGAGAAACGCCAAGGCAGCGGCTTGCATATCGTGCAGGCCCTTCAAGCTGCGTCAGGGCAATCAGGCGTGTGTCATTTCGGGTCGTTTTGTGCGCATCCAGTGATGGAAAGTTGAGATCCTCCACAAAGGGCTTGGGGGAAGAGGAAACGTACGCCCCTTTTCCCTGGTACCGCTGGATAATTCCCCGCGCCTCCAGGTGCGCCATGGATTGACGGAGCGTGACGCGGCTTACGTTGTATTCCGCTGCGAGGGCGGCCTCAGGGGGCATCTTTTCCCCAATATCCCATTCCCCCTGCATAATCCGGTCGATCATATCCTGGGCGATCTGGTGGTATGCGGGGATTGGCGATTTTTTATCCACAAACGGGGTGGTTGGATGATCCATGCTGCAGCCCCTTCGATACGATAGAATCTGGGATTTATTCATTGTAGCCGACTTGCCCGCCGTTGTCAAAGGATAACGCCTCAAGCGCCTCGGTAAGCCCACCCTGCACGATGGGCATGGAAGATGCAAACATCAGGTTGATCGGATAGTTGAAGTTCTCCACAATGCATCCGCACTGATCCAGCGCGTACCCCCCGTGATCGATATTGGGAATCCTGTCACGCATGCGCCGGGTGTCGCCCATGTACCCGATCAGGCGCTTTCCAAGCTGATACGCCATGCCGCATTCGATTGCCGTATCGTTCAAAGGTTCCAGGCCGTGAAAATCATTGAGATCAGCGATGACCGCATCACAGGCGCGGATTTGCGTTTCCCACTGCGCAAAGGTGCGCACAGCGCGGAAATACGGGTCAGCGCCATCGCCCGCAAGCGCTTCTGCCGGCGTCAGCGTTTCAAAGCCAAACGCTTCGCAAAGAACCGCATTCTGCCGATACTGCGCATACGCATCCTCGGCATAGCGTTCCGGGCCGGACAGATACAGCACCGGCCGCTTGCCCGGGTGCGGCACATCGGTGGATGCGGGTGTGGGGAGCGCGCCGCGGGCACGCGCTTTTTCCGCCTCAATAAGGTCTGTCATAACCGCTTGAAGGCAGGCGTCAAAATCCCCCTCGATGATTTTGGCAACGGCGCACACCGCCGGGGAAAAGGGCAGATCCGCGTACGGCATCAGCTGCCCATCCTGCGCGTAAATGCGCCCATGTTGCAGGCGCGCGTATGGATTGCGGCAGGCCATGGAACGCTTATCGCGTGTGAACCCGTATACGGGGCACCCTTTCGCGTAGGCCATGCCCATCTCAAAAAGCGTGCCGCCATCCGCTTCCGTGCTTCTAAAAAGGGAGAGATCCGCGATGAGGACCGTCGTTTCGGCCATCGCGCGCTTGCAGCCTGCGAAAATGGTATCGGCGTTTAGCCGCAGATCCTCGTGATCCAGGTCAAGCTTGTTGTCATTGGGCATCGTAACGCGGAAGCCGTAGTATTCGGCCTTTTTGCGCATGGCGTTCCAGAGCGCGTATCCGTTGGGGTAAAAGCACTCGGGGCCCGCGATGTAAAGGCTTTCTTTTTCAAACAGCGCCGTATTGTACATGGGGGTACTCTCCTTTTATATGCTGTTGCGGTGTCGCGCTACGCTAGCACAAGCGATTTGAGCAACGCCAGGAAACGGCCGTGATCGCAGCGCTTGCCAACCGAAATGGCGGGCAGGTGCGTCCAAACGTGGTGGTGGCGGCGGTCAATCACCGTCATGCCAAGCGTCAGGCCATCCTTGGTTTCGATGCCAACGTGCGCGGGCATCGTTTCCACCAGCGAAGAATCAATCGCATACCCGACGGCCATGCAGTCGATCACGGTGCAGTACGCGTCAAACCCACGGGCATGCACAAAGCGAATCGCGTTTGCCAAAAAGGCCGCTTCCGGGCGCTGGCTGGCTGAAAACAGGGCAATATCCTGAGCCGAGAAATCCACATCAAAATGTGTTGCCACATCGAGCCCAAGCGCGACCAGAGGGATGCCGGAACGGTAAACGATATCCGCGGCCTCCGGATCGACATAAACGTTCCACTCGCTTTGCGGCGTGTCGCCGGTGGCGTTGGTGAATGCGGCGTCATTCAGGCCAAAGGCGCCGGAAATGGCAATGATCTGCGAAATCAATGGGGCGATATCGGGCGCCTTGCGCAGCGCAAGGGCAAGGTTGCTCATCGGGCCGGTCATGATCAGCGAAACTTCTCCCGGATACTTCCGAACCGTGTCGATGATCAGATCGGATGCGTGCAAGGGGTGCGCATCCTGCGATGGCATTGGCAGGTTCGCTTCCGCCTGGCCGTCCGCACCGTGGGTGAACGGATCGCTGGGCGCGCTGCGTACCAGCGGCTGCGCCATGCCCCGCGCAACCGGTATATCCGTCCGGTCCAGCAGCTTTAGCATTTTGCGCGCGTTCAGGCATGTGGTTTCTACCGGGTAGTTTCCCGAAACGGCGGTGATGGCCAGCACATCAAGCGCCGGCGATTTCACCGCCATGACGATGGCCATAGAATCATCCATTCCGGGATCACAATCCAAAATGATTTTGCGCCGAGCCATTGATTCCACCCCTTGACTTATATGCTTGTACATACTATTATACAAGTTAGAGATCGAATGTCAACATTCTTTTCGGAAGGCAACACAAGGTGATGCCGCACAACGATAGACAAGGAACGGAGAATCCGCAATGACAGACAATGTTCTTCGAAGACAAGCGCTCAGCCTGCCCTCGCTTCTTCGCGCGCAATATGAAGATTTGGAGCAAAAGACCCGGTCGGTACTTTCCACGCCGGAGATTTTTTCCGTGCAGCGGATTGTGCTGACCGGCTGCGGCGACTCCTACGCGGCGGGGCTTGCCACCAAATACGCGTTTGAGGTCCTCGCTGGGGTACCCACAACAGTGGTCAGCGCGATAGAGCTATCCCGGCATTATGACAGCAGCCAGCTGGGCTTTGCGCCAGGGAATCCCTTGGTGATCGCTGTCAGCAACTCAGGCGCCGGGGCGCGGGTGGCGGAGGCCGTTGCGCGTGCCAAAGCGCGGGGGGCGTTTGCGCTGGGGATTACCGGGAACGGCGCATCCCCGCTTGCCGGAGCGTCATCCCGTGTGCTGCCGCTTGCGATTCCTTCCTTTGAAAGCGCGCCGGGCACGCGTTCATACCTGGTATCACTGCTTGTGCTGATGCTGCTTGCCGTCCGCATCGGTGAGGTGCGCGGGCGCTACACGATGGATCAGGCAACCGCATACCGGCGTGAGCTGCTGGAAACGGCGGACCGGCTGGAGGCGCTGCTTCCCGAAATGGACGCGGGGGCGGCTGAACTGGCGGCGGCATGGAAAGGGCTGGAGGCGTTTGACTTTATCGGCTCGGGGCCTGATTATGCTGCGGCATGGTTTGGGCATGCCAAGGTCATGGAAGCTACCGGGCAGTATGCAATGCATATCAACACGGAAGAATTCCTGCACCTGAATTTCTTCCTGCGCCGCGCGGAGCATATCGGCACCGTTTTGGTCGCCTCCGCCGCGTCCGCCGCGCATAGCCGCGCACAGGAAGTGCTGAACTACCTGAAGATATTGGGCCGCCCCTCCGTGCTGCTGTGCGATATGCCCAAGGCATACGACACGGCGTTTCCCGTGCTTCGCTCTCCGGCAACCGAAAGCTGGTTTTTCCAGCCGCTTGCGCAGTTTGTGCCGCTATGCCTGTGGCAGGGCGAAATGATGCTGCTGCGTGGCGAGGCGCCCGGGCGTGGATGCGAAGGGCGATGGTCATTCAGCAAAGGCGGGGCCGCGGTGGCAAACAGCGAAACCGTCATACTGCCGTAGCCAGCGGAAATGAGAGGGATGCTTTTATGATGTATCGCGAAAGTGTGTATGCGGGCGTGCTGGGGAAGCTGATTGGGGTATACCTGGGTCGCCCTGTCGAGGGATGGCCTTATGGGAAGATCCGCGAATCATTCGATATGATCACGGACTATGTACATACGCAGTGCGGCGTACCGCTGATCGTTGCGGATGACGACATCTCCGGGACATTCGGGTTCTTTCGCGCGCTTGAAAATGCGGATGATCCGGCTTCGGTATCCGCCGGGGATTTTGGCAACACATGGCTGAACTATGTGGTTGAGGATAAGAGCATCCTTTGGTGGGGCGGCTTTGGCCGTTCGACGGAACATACGGCGTACATCAACCTGAAGCGCGGCATCCCGGCCCCGCAAAGCGGGTCTGCGGCGCTGAACGGCACGACGCTGGCCAATCAGATCGGCGCGCAGATATTCATTGAAGCCCTTGCGATGGCGTGCCCGAATGACCCTGCCCGCGCGGTGGACTTGGTGCGCAAATCGGCAAGCGTAAGCCATGATGGGCTGGCGGTGGATGCGGCGTGCTACCTTGCGGCAATGGTAGCGATGGCGTTTTCGGAAAAGGACCTGAACGTGCTGATGGACAGCGCGCTTTCTTATGTGAAAAACCCTGAGCTGCATGCCCTGGTTGCGGATGTGCGCGCGCTTTGCGCTCAGGAACAGGATTTTAGGCGCGTGCGGGACGCGTTGAGTGAGCGGTATGAAAACGACCGCTATCCGGGCGCATGCCACATTGCCCTGAACCATGCCGCGGTGCTGGCAATGCTGCTGCTGGGCGGGGATGATTTTCACCGGTCGGTTTCGCTGGCTGCTTCCGCCGGGTGGGATACCGACTGCAACGCGGGAAACGTCGGCTGCTTAAACGGCGTGCGGCTGGGCCTTTCGGCAATCAATGAGAAATTGCGCGCGCCGGTGGCCGACCGGATGTATGTGGTGACGGCTGACGGCGGTTCCGTAGTCAACGATGCGGTGCGCCAGACGCGGCGCATTTGTCAGGTTTCCGCAAAGATATACCGTGGGGCCCCGCCCGCCGATGTGGCGCGGTACGCATTCGAACTGCCTGGGGCCGTGCAAGGGTTCATGGCCTGCCCCCATGAAGGCGGCGCAACGGCAACCGTTGAAAACGTGATGGTTCAGGACGGGGAAAGGGCTTTGCGCATTCAGGACGCGTCGGGGGAATGCTGCGTTTCCGTGGAGACATTCCCGGCGCTGGATGACAGGTATACGACGCTCGCGTCGCCGTCGCTGTATGAGACGCAGACCGTAACGGCGGCGTTCGCGGCTTCCCCGAATGAAAGCATCAGCGTAACGCCCTATGTTCTGCATTATGACCGGGAAAACAGGATTTGCCGCTATGATGGGGAACCCATACAGGTAGATGGGGCGCGCCAGGTGATTGCCTGGACGATTCCGGACCTTGGCGGTATGCCCATTCTGCGGCTGGGCTATCACATCAAAACGCAGGATGGCAAACCTTTGCGCATCCATCTTTGCAGCGTTGACTGGCGCGGCGCGCCGCGGTGCTTTGCGCAGCGCGGGATGCTGATGGATTCCATTTGGAACACGGCGCCGTATTGGCTGCGCGCCTGGACTGCCTCCGCAAAGCAGTTTGCGGCGGATTTCCGGCATACATACTGTGTTTCGCATGCTGAAGCGGATGGGCTTGCCACCATCGGCACACAGGACTGGCAGGATTATCAGGTTGAGACTACGCTGCATTTTAGCCTGCACCGGCAGGGAGGCGTGGTGGCGCGCAGCAACGGGCACAGGCGGTACTATGCGCTGATGCTGTCCGGGTGGAATACGGCCGTACTGGTATGCCGCAAGGATGGAACGGTTCGCACGCTTGCCAGCGTACCGTTTGCGTATGCGGAGAGCGCCGGGGTTCATATCACGCTCAGCGTTCAGGGCGACAGGCTGCGCGCCGTGCTTGGCGGCGCAGCGGTGCTGGAGGCGCAAGATGGCGAGTACAGCTGCGGCGGGGCCGGTTTCTGTGTGGATACCGGAACCATGACGGCCAATAACTTTATTGTTCGCGCATTGGAGGCGGGATGCGATACATTGTGATATCCACCGCGGTGGTGGATGTGATTCACAGGCCAGGCGAGAGAACACCGTATGCATGCCCCGGCGGCGCAGGGCTATACGCGCTGTGCGGCGTAAAGCTGTGGGCGGATGACGCGCTGCTGCTGACGGGCGTCGGCGAGGACTGGCAGGCGCATTTCGGGGATTGGTTTGAGAAAAATAACCTTGCCGCAAAGGGGCTGATGATACGGGATGCGCACACGCCGGTCAACGATATCGTATATGCGGCGGACGGAGAACGCACGGAAACCGCGCGGCATGGCAGCGCGCATTACCGGCGGATGCTGGCGCAGCCCGCAGACCTTGCGCCGTGGCTGGCGGAGGCGGAAGGGGTCTACGCATTCCGCGATGATGACCCGATTTTCTGGGAAGAGCTGATTGCACTAAAGGAAAAGCACCGGTTCCGGCTGATGTGGGAGCTTAACGCGGATGCGGCCGTGCCGGAGCGGCTGGAGGCTGTGCGGCGCATTGCCAGGCGGGTGGATGCGCTGTCTTTGAACCGCACCGAAGCGACCGCCATGCTGGGTACCCGCTCGCTGGGCGTAGCGGCGCGTATGTTGGCCGGATGGGGGCTTCCGCTGGTGTGTCTGCGCGACGGCGCGCGGGGGGTGCTGGTGATTGCGGATGGCCGTGTATCGATGGTACCCAGCGTGCCGGATGCCTTGGCGGCTGATGTAACCGGCGGCGGCAACGCTTCTACAGCCGGCATGATGGTGGGGTTATGCAAGGGGGAAAGCGCTGTTCAGATCGGCCGGCGGGGAAACCTTTCCGCCGAAGTCTGCATTGCGCAGCCCGGCCCGCCCGCCCGTTTGGATGGCGCAATGCGGGCGCTGGCAGCAGAGCGGCTTCAAACGGGATGGACTGCGCCGCCGCGCGCGGACCTGCACCTGCATACCACGGCGTCCGATGGCAGGGTATCCCCATCATGCGCCGTCCGGCACGCAGCCCAAATGGGGCTTGATATCATCGCCATCACAGACCATGACACGCTGTCCGGCGTAGCCGAAGCCGTGGCCGAAGGCGACGCCTGCGGGGTCAGGGTACTGCCTGCCGTGGAGCTTGCCGTGGGCCCGCCGGAAGAAGAGGTGCACCTGCTGGGGTACGGCATATCGCTTGACAGCGGCGTGCTTGGGGATTTTATGCGCGCCATGCGGGAAGCCCGGCGGGAACAGGTGCTTGCCATATTGGAAAGACTCAGCGCCATGCATATGCCGGTGCGGGCGGAGGATCTTGGCGCGGCTGAAAGCATGGGGCGCGGCAACCTTGCCTATGCGATGGTACGCGCCGGATATTGCGCAACCACAGAGGAAGCGTTTGCGCGCTACATTGGCAAAAGCGGCTGCGCGTATGTGCGGAGAAAACGGCCTTCCGTAAAAGAGGCCATTCGCGCGCTGCACGCTTCGGGGGCGGTCGCGGTGGTGGCGCATCCTGGGAAAATGCGGCTTTCGCAAGAGGCGTTTTCCCGGCGGCTAGACGCATGGCATGCGGCCGACTTGGATGGCGTGGAGGCGTACCATGAAAGCCACACGGCGGAACAGGCCCAATGCTTTGACCGGATGGCGCGCGAAAGAGGGCTGCTCATCACCGGTGGCAGCGATTGGCACGGACGGCCTGAGCAGGACGTTGAGGTGGGCGATCACCTGTCAGGCTGGGCTCAGGTGGAATGGGATGTAAAAGCGCTTCTGGCAAGAATATAAGTCACCAAAAGGGAGGCCTGCGCATGCGGCTGGCTACCTCAACGAACATCGTGGTAAATCGGCCCGGAGGCAGGAAAACAACGGTTCCCGATGCGGTTGAGCTGTGCGCCGCGGCTGGCTACCGCGTGCTCGATATCAACTTTTGTGATGCGGTGGCCTTTGCGGAACCGTTTGTGGGCGACGCGTGGGAGGCATGGGTCCGCACCGTCAGGCGCAGGGCTGAATCCGCCGGCGTTGCACTCAATCAGGCGCATAGCACGTTCTATAATGTATGCGACGCCGAAATCCAAGACCGGGCGGCGCGCGATGAGCGCATGCGGCGCTGTGTCCGGGCCTGCGGCATGCTGGGAATCCCCTGGTTGGTTGTGCATGCGGGCACCGATCCTGAAGATTATGACCGGTCGCTGTGGAAAAATATTGACTATTACGGCAAAATTGTTGCATTGGCGGCATCCTGCGGGGTTGGCATTGCGTTTGAAAACCTGTGGGATTTGGATATTGCGCCCAGGCGGCGGTATACCACGCGGACCGGCGAATTGATGGCATTGGTGGAAAGCTTTGGCGCGGCGAATGTGGGCGTCTGTTTGGATGAAGAGCACGCGATGATCATGGGCTATGACATCGAAAAGGTGATCGGAAGCATCGGCACACGGCTGAAGGCGCTTCATGTATCGGATTACCGAAGCGCATCCGTCAACCATATCCTGCCCTTTGACGGTGTTACCGATTGGGTGGCGGTGATGGGCGCGCTGCGCGGATGCGGGTATGATGGAGATTTGACATACGAAATCCACAACTATGCCGCGCGCTATCCCGATGCGCTGCTGCCGCAGGCGCTGCGCCACAGCATTGCGGTTGGAGAGTATCTGCTGACCCTATAAATTGCATAAGAAACTGGAAAGCTATTGACAGACATGTATACATGTCTTATTATATAGACAACAAAAACACGCGGGAGGATAAAGGGATGAAAAAGGCGCTGGCTTTGGTATTGACGCTTTGCATGCTGCTTTCCATGGGGCTCATGCAGTTCGCGTCGGCGGATGCACAGGAACTGACGCTTTGGCACAACCGCAGCGGCACCGCGGGTCAGGTGCTGGAGGAACTGATCGCGGCATACAACGACGGGGAAGGCGCCTCGCTTGGCGTGAAAATTACCCCCATCTATCAGGGCAACGATTTGATCAGCAAGCTCAAAACGCTGATCCTGGCCAATGATACGAAAAACATGCCGGATATGGTGCAGGTGTTCGCGGGCGATGTCGAGTACATGAGCACCGTACCGTATGTGGTTCCGATGGAGACGTTCGTGGCGGCGGATGATTCGTTCAGCCTGGATGCGATTCTGCCGCAGCTGCTGTACACCTACACCTATGGCGATGTGCTTTACAGCATGCCGTTCCACGCGTCCACGCTGATGTTCTATTGGAACAAGACGGCATTTGCAGCGGCCGGCCTTGATCCTGAAACGCCCCCCACAACCATCGCTGAAATCGCTGAAATCGCGCCCGCGCTGCTCACGAAGAGCGGGAACACCGTAACCCAGTACGCGATTTCCCTGGGCATCACCAACAACTATATCAACCACTGGATCGGCGGCCAGGGTGAGTATTCCTTCGTTGGCAATGAAGAAGCCGGCCGGACAGGCAGAATGACCCGCGTCACCTTCGATGAAGACGGGACGATGGCAAAGCTGCTGACCGAATGGAAGAAAGTGCTGGATACCGGCGCGGTGCAGTATGTTGAAGAGGGAAGCCAGAACCGCGATGAGTTCATCGCCGGGCTATCCGCGATGATCATTACCAGCAATAGCTCGCTTGGCGCGGTGAGCAAGTCCTTTGCCGAAAACGGCTGGGAGTTTGGCATTGGCGCGCTGCCCAAGGTGGATGCGGGCGATACCGGCGGCGTGGCCCCGGGCGGCTCTTCCATCTACATCATGGATAAGGGCAGCGCGGAAACCATGGATAAGTGCTGGGCGTTCATCAAGCATTGGGTATCCCCCGAGGTGCAGTTTGTGTTCGCGACCAGGGTGGGCACCATCCCCGTCAACTCTGAAACGTTTGACCTGCCGGAAATGGTCGCCTTCCTTGAAGAGAATCCCTATTTCCTTGCTGCGTATGACTGCCTGATGGCCTCCAACCCCAAGGTGCAGGAACACCTGGCGCCGACACAGCAGGCATTTGCCGCAGCGTTCAAAGAGGTTGGACTGGCTTTCGCCGAAGGTGAACTGACGGTAGATGAAGCGGTCGCCGAGATGGCGGAGCGCTGCAACGCCGCGCTGGATGAGTACAACCTCGCCAACCCCATCGAATAAAGCGAGTGCAGGGCCGCAATGAGGGAAATGCGGCGGCAGGGGCAGCCGGGGCGGACGGGCATTCTCTCCGTTCCGGCTGCCTTCCTTTTTCGGGGGAATTGCTGGAAAAGGTGTATCAATGCATCGAAGGGAAGGACAGGGTACATGGACATTCGGATGATCGTTAGCGATATAGACGGCACGCTGGTGGACGGGGATGAAAGGCTAGCGCAGTCTTTGCTGGATGCCGCCCGCAGGCTCAGAGAGAAACAGATTCCCTTTACGCTGGCCACGGGCCGCTCTTTTGCCCTGACATACCCCTTTGTGGAAAAGCTGGCTATTGTCGCGCCCTATGTGACCTGCAACGGCGCCTGCCTGTTTCAGGGGAAGACATGCGTTCAGGCGCATACCTTTTCCATCGCGCCGGTGCTTCATTTGCTTCGCCGCGCGGATCAGTACGGCATGACCGTAACCGTTTCGGATGCCTATGAGGAGATGCCGGTGCGCGTGACGCCGTATGTGGAAAAGCAGCGCAGCCTGGGGGAGAGGCTCACCCGGCAAATCGATCTGGACAGCGCCTCCCTTGCTTCCGACCGGTATGTCAAGGTGATGATCTTTGACCAGGAAAGGTCCGAGAACCTTGCCAGGCTTTCCGAGGATATCGAACCGTACAGGGATCTGTATGCGATCACCCGCTTTTCAAACCGCGCGATTGAACTGGGCCCCCCGGGCATCACCAAGGCATCCGGCGTGTACGCCCTGGCCGCGTGGATGGACATTCCGCTTGAGAAAGTGATGGCGCTGGGAGACTATGTAAACGATGTAGAGATGCTGAGCCTGGTCGGGTGCGGCGTGGCCGTAGGCAACGCGTTGGATGCCGTAAAGGCTGCCGCGCGCCATGTTGTTTCAGGCAGCTGCGGCGACGGTGTGGCGGAGGCGATCAATGCTTTCTGCCTGAACGTGCAGAGCAAGGGGGAATAGCGATGAACCATGCGGGGCGGCCTGCGGCGGGCAATCAAAGCGGCATTGTGACAGCAAAACGGCTGGGGAAGAAGGCTGAACCCTACCTGTATTTGCTTCCCGCGATGAGCCTTATTTTGCTGTTTACATATTATCCGTTTATCAATACGCTGATTACCAGCCTTTTCCGTGTCAATGCAACGGGCATTCGCGTCAGCTTCATTGGCCTGGAGAATTACTTTACGATTTTCAAGGATAAGGCGTTTATCACTTCCATTGGCAATTCCTTTCGCTATACGTTTGTGGTTGTGCCGGTTACGATTGTCATCGGCTATGCGCTGGCCATGTTCGCAAACGCCAAGCGTAAGCTTTCGCCGGTATACGAAATCCTGTTTTCCCTGCCCATGGCGGTATCCATGTCGGTGGCGTGCCTGATCTTCCGGCTGTTGCTCAATCCAAACATCGGCGTGGTCAACTACCTGTTTGGGCTGTCGATCCGCTGGTTTACGGACAAGCACTATGCCTTGGCGGGCCTGATGATCATTGGCGTTTGGCTGAACCTGGGCATGAGCTTTCTGTTCCTGCTATCGGCGGTGCGCGCGGTGCCCGATGAAATCCTTGAATGCGCCGAAATTGAAGGCGCCGGAAGGTTCCGCAAGCTCATCAGCATCTATCTGCCCATGACGTCTCCGACGGTATTCTTTCTGCTGTGCACCAACCTTGCCAGCGCGATGATGATCTCATCGCCGATGATCATCCTGACCAGCGGCGGGCCCAGCAACTCGACATCCACCATCATCTTTTACATGTACCGCAAGGCGTTCTATCTTTATAACTATGGAACGGCCTACGCATCCGCGGTTGTCGGATTCGCCATAGCGTTTCTGCTGATTTTGCTCAGCTTCCGCTTTGAAAAGAGGGGGGTGCATTATTCGTGATGTGGGGCAGACGGAAGCGCATGAATGACGCGCTGATGCAGGTGTTTTGCATCTTGCTGGGGCTGGTTATTATCTCGCCTGTGATTTACTGCGTGCTCTGTGCGTTCATGCGGGAGCGCGAGATCATTTCCTACCCGCCGCAGCTGTTCCCATCTTCGTGGTACACGGAGAATTTTGCCACTGCCTGGCAGAAAAGCTTGATTCCGCGTTTTATCCTGAACTCCGTAAGCATTTCACTGGTATGCAGCGCAGTGCGCGTGTTTACGGCATCGATGGCTGGGTTTGCGTTCGCGTTTTTTGAGTTCAGGGGCAAGAAACTTCTGTTTTTCATGGTGCTGGGCACCATGCTGATTCCGCCGGACGCGACGGTGATTACCAACTACTTTACAATCGCAAAGCTTGGCCTGGTGGATAACTACTTGGGCATCATGCTGCTGTATTTTGTATCCGCAATGAACATTTTCCTGATGCGGCAAAACTTTTTGACAGTCTCAAAGGAGCTGAAAGAGGCATCTGAGATTGACGGCTGCGGAAGCTGGCGGTTTTACTGGCGCATTTTGCTGCCGGTATCGAAACCTGCTGTCGCCACCGTGTTTATTTCATCATTTGTCAGCACATGGAACATCTATCTGTGGCCCCTTCTTGTTACAAACCGCAATGAAATGCGCACCGTGCAGGTCGGCATCACGATGCTGAACTTCGCCGAGGACGCGGCTTACGGCGCAACGATGGCAGGCGCCGCAATCGTGCTGATCCCCTCGCTGTTTATCTTTCTCATTTTTCAGAAACAGATTGCCAAGGGCATTACCGCCGGGTCTGTGAAGGGATAAAAATTACGCCAAAGGAGTTTTGAACATGCTAGCCAATTTCAAAATCGAAACAAAACACCGCGATGTCGTGACACTGACGGATACGGTCAAGGATTGCGTCAAGCAAAGCGGCATTCAGAGCGGGTTATGCGTCGTATACGTGCCGCACACAACGGCGGCTTTGACGGTGACATCTTTCTGGGACCCAAATGGGTTTGAGGATATTCAGGATGAGGTCAGCCGCCTGATCCCCACGCGGATTGATTTCAAACATCAGCATGATACGCCGCAGGATGCGTCGGGCCATGTAAAATCATCATTGATCGGGGTGAGCCTGTCCTTTATCATCGAGGGGGGCGAGCTGCTGCTGGGCGGTTCCCAAGGCATCTATTTTCTTGAGTTTGATGGGCCGCGCAGCCGCGAATACTATGTTAAGCTGCTGCGGGATGCGTAGGTAATCGCTGATTTGTACGTTCGGTGGATGGAAAAAACACAGCGCGTAGGAGCATTTGCCCTGCGCGTTCTTTTATTTTGAGTCTGCTGAGGCCTATTTATTAGATGTTAATCGAACATATAGGTTGACGCAGAGCAAAGATTATGTTAGATTTATGTCTACTAAACAGTTGAAGTCATTCGATGTTCAACAAAGGAGTGATCTGCTTGAGGTCCATCTTGCGCATGGCGCGAAAAAACAGGTTGAACTATCTTCCCTTTGCCGTGCTGTTTGTTACGCTATCGGCCGCGGCGTCAATCTTTGATGTGTTCATCACGCAGACCACCGGCTCCATCAGCCAGGCGGCAGTATCGCTGGAATCGGAGCAGATCACAGGTTTTCTTTGGGTCATGGCTGCGCTGACCGGGGCAAAGGCCCTGTTTTCTGCCCTGTCCGCCCATTTGAGCAAGCGGTTCTTCGGCCAAGTCGGCTACAAGCTGCGCAAAGGATTCGCCGGTCACTTCCTTACCATATCATTTTCAGCGCTTGCGCAAAAGAACACGGGCGCGATGCTCTCGCTGTTCAGCGGCGACTTGGCAAAGGCCGCCGCGCTGATGGCCGCCGAGGTGTTTGATCTGCTGTCCGGGCTTGCCACGCTGGCAGTCTCCGCGGTGTTCATGGTGCGCCTGCAGCCGCTGTACACGCTGATCTTTTTCGCCATGTTCCCGCCGCTTGTGTGGATGCAAACGGTGATTTCAAAGCCGGTGATGGTGCATGCGCAGACGGCATCTATGAAGCGCGCGCAGTACAACGCGGTTGTGAACGATAGCCTGCAAAACACCTCTACCATCGTGGCCTACGGTCTGGAACGGGCAATGGAAGCGCGCTATCAGAGCAGCTACGCGCAATATTTTGCCGCAATGAAGAAGAGGATGCGCGTGTTCAACGGCCTGATTATCAGCGGCATATTGGGCACAATGCTGCCGATTTTGTTTGTCTGTGTGGCCTGTGCGCTAGCAGTGGCAAGCGGGACCATGACCGTAGGCGTGTTTCTGGTCTACACCTCCATCGCGGGCACGGCCAATGAATGGCTGACCATGCTATCCCAGCAGCTTGGCAACATGCGCTCCAGCCAGGCCAGCCTGAACAGGCTGGAGGAGGCCCTTTCGGATGAGGCGCAGCCGGCGGAGAGTCCCGCGCACGCGGCAACGCCTTTGCCGAGCGCGCCGGCAGTTGAGCTGGACGGTGTAAGCTTCTGCTACACCCAAGATACCAGGGTGCTTAGCGGCATCAGCCTTTCGGTGTCGCCGGGAGAAAAGGTTGCGGTCGTTGGGCCGAGCGGCTCCGGCAAAAGCACCGTTTTAAAGTTGCTGCTGGCGCTATACGATGCGCAGGAGGGACAAATCCGTCTGTTCGGCTGTGCGCAGGATGCGCAGCATAAGGCGCAGATGCGCGCTCTGCTTGCCTATGTGCCGCAGGATAGCTTTTTGCTGCCCGGGTCCATCCGCGACAACATTGCCTGCCAGGCGGAACAGGAAACGGTGGACGAGAAACGCCTGACGAACGCTGCGCGTGATGCCGGGATTCTGGATTTTGTGCAGTCGCTGCCCGGCGGCTTTGACGCTGTGCTCGCCGAAGGCGGCGAAAACCTCTCCGGCGGCCAGCGCCAGCGCATTGCGATTGCCCGCGCCTTTTACAAAAATGCGCCGATCCTTCTGCTGGATGAGGCGACGGCGGCATTGGACCCCATTACGGAAAAGGCCATCCTGCACGCGGTATTTCAGGCCGCGAGCGAGCGCTCCGTGCTGCTGGTGACGCACCGGCTGGAGGCCACGCGCGAATGCGACCGCATCTATGTGCTGGTGGATGGCAAGGTGGCGGAACAGGGCCGGTTCGATGAGCTGCTTCGCGCAAACGGGGCCTTTGCGGCCCTTTACAGCAAGCAGCAGAAGGAGGAGCAGCATGCAAGCTAAGGAAAATGCCAGGCACGCGCTTGGAAAGCTGTTTTCGTTCATGAAACCCTACTGGACCCCTTATCTGTTTGGCGTGCTGCTCTACAGCGGGCAAGGCTTTTTGATGGCGTCCCTCACTTCGCTTCTGTTCAGTCAGATTACTGCGGCCATGCTGTCCGGCAGCACGGCGGATGTGCTTCAGGCAGCGCTGCGGTATGCGGCGCTCACGGCCGGGTATTTCGCCATCCTGGCGATTGGCGTCTATCTGTTTGTCATGAACAAAGAAAAGGCCACGCGGGATTTGAAGGCAAAGCTGTTCCGCAGCTTTGTGCGCGCCAGCGTTGAAGGGCGGATGGGCAGCCATTCCGGCGAAGGCATCGCCGCCATCAACACCGAGGCGGATCTGGCGACAGGCATGTATGAAAACGCCATGTGCAGGTTCATCGGCTGCCTGATGTCCATCGTGTTTTCGGCCGCCATTATCTTCGGGGTGGATTGGCGGCTGGGGTTGGTATCGGTTGCGGTGGGCGTTCTGTCGCTGATCCCGCAGTGTCGCTTTGCCGGCCCATTGGCCAGGGTTGGGGAACAACAGCTTGCGGCAAACGCCGGTTCCGTGCGTACGGTGTCCGGCATCCTGTCGGGCGGGGCCAGCATCCGCGCGTTTGGCATGGAGCGGCGCATGGAGCAGGCGTTTGCGCGGGACAATGTCAAGCTGCTGGCGCTGAGCGTAAAGGAATCCTGGATTGCCACCTGGCAGGCGCTGTTTACCACCCTGCAGGGGTGGCTGTCGCTGGTTGCGGTGTTCGGCGTGGGCGGCTTTCTGGTTGCAACCGGGCAGCTCCCGTTCGCGCAGCTCATGCTTGTGCCAAGCCTGGGGGCGGCCATTGTGCAGGGCCTTTCCGGGATTGGCGGCGCGTGGGCGGCCTTGCAGGGGCCTATCGCGGCCACCAAACGCCTGCTTCCGCTGATGGAAGCGGCGGACGCGCCGGAAGACAGCGGCGCGGGCTGGCAGGACTGGGATGGGGATTATACGCTGCGTGTTGATAACCTGACTTTCCGGTATGCGTCTGCGCAGGCCGATGCATTGCAGGGCGTTTCCCTTACGGCAGCGCCGAACCAGATGGTAGCGCTTGTCGGGCACTCCGGCAGCGGTAAATCTACGCTTCTTCGGGCCATTATTGGCCTTTACGAGCGGGAGGATTTGCCGGTCTGCTTGGGGAATATACGCCATAGACAGGCGGGCCCCCGGGCCTGGCGGCAGAAGTTCGCCTATGTGGATCAAACCTGCAAGCTGTTTGACATGACCATCGCCGAAAATATCGGGCTGGGCCTTGCCGGCGCCACGAGGGAGCAGATCGAAAGCGCGGCAAAGGAAGCCGGAGCGGACGCGTTCATCCGCACGCTGCCGGAAGGATATGACACGCCGTGCGGCGAGCAGGGATCACACCTGTCCGGTGGGCAAAAGCAGCGCATCGCCATTGCCCGGGCGCTGGTGCGCCGCGCGCCGGTGCTTGTGTTTGATGAGGTGACCAGCGCGCTTGACGCGGAATCCGAAAGCCTGGTGCTCGATACAATTGAATCCCTGCGGGAAAGCCATACGATTCTGATGGTCACACACAACCTGGAGCAGGCCAGGGGCGCGGACCTGATTGCGGTGTTTGAGGAAGGGCGCTTGGCGCAGGTGGGCACGCACGGTGAATTGATCGGGCAGCCGGGCGCGTATGTGCGCCTGCACACGGGCCGGGAGGAAGCAGATGGAGAATCGGGTGTTCTTTGAACCGGAGTATTACTTTGAATCGATGGCGCTGCTGATCAACGCGCAAAACGGGTCTACCGTGCGCAGCGTGCTGACAGAGATGTTTCACAGCGACGCCACGGATGCGCGGGACAGCAAGCTGGAGCAAGTGTATGAAGCGTGCGCGGGCTTTGAAGAGGCCGTTTGCGCCGAGCACGCCTGCACGGGGGATGAGGCGGCGTTTCTGCTGGGCGCACACGACACCTGCGAGCCCTGCGCCCATGCGTTTTGGCATTATCAGTTCAGGGATGAAAAGCTGCCGATTCATAAGCGCGCTTCCATCGCCAACCTGACGGCACAGGCGAATGAAGACGATTCGCCAACCATAACGGAGGAAAGCTTTTTTGCCTGGCTGGACGGGTCTGATTTTTCGCCGGAGGTTCGGTACGATCTGCTCAAGCTCTACCACCGCTTTGATGTATACGACCGCTTTATGCGCGAACAGGTGGATGCGGTCACGCCGCTGATAAGGCGGCAGCTTCCTCAGGTGCAGAAGATCATTGATGAAAAAATGGGCTATGTGCAGGGGCAGCTCTCTGGGCGCGGCATCGCGTTTTTAAGCGATGTGCTGAACATCAGCCTGGATGATTCCCATGCGTATGATATTTACCCCAGCCTTGCGCGCCCGAATGCGATGCACATGTTTGGGCAGGATGATCTGCCGCGCGTTGCCGTGATCCTGGGCGTAGGGGTGCTTGACACCGTGCGCTTTGTGGAAGGAAATCAATACAACAGCAAACGCTTGCTGCGCTTTGCAAAGGCATTGGCAGATCCTACCAAGTGGAATATCCTGATGACACTGAGGACGGAAAGCCTGTACAGCGCGCAGCTTGCCGAACGCATGAACCTGTCGGGCGCGACGATATCCCATCACATGAGCGCCCTTACAAGCATCGGCGTGGTGCTGGTGCGCAAGCAGGGCAACCGCATATATTATGAGATCAACCGGCCCACGATGGAGCACTTTTTGAGTGAGCTTTCGCGGCAGTTGCTGCCGGGCGCTGCGCAAAAAGCGTGATTGTGTTGGTTTTGGTGGCAGTTTAGGGCTGCACTTGCTGATTGCCTGCAAACACCGCGCGCAGCTTCTCCAGCACGGCCTGCCCGCCGCGAACGATGTGCGTGGCATCCTTGCCGACGGATATCATCTGCACGCCGCGCGCCTTCCAGCTTTCCATTTGCTTCGCGGAAATATCGCCAATGGAAAGCCCCACGGTCTTGCCCGCGGCCTGCACAATGGCAATGGCCTCATCAATTTTTTGCTGCACCAAAGGGTTGCCCGTATCGTGCAGCATACCCATCGAGCCCGCAAAATCCATCGGCCCAATCAGGAACACATCCGCGCGGGGGATTTTCACGATTTCCGGCAGTTCGCGCAGCATATCCACATGCTCAATCTGCAGGATGATCAGGGTCTCGCGGTTTGCGCGCGCAAGATAGGATCGAAACGACTCCGTGCCGAAGTTGACCGCGCGGCCGGGGCCTACGCCGCGTATTCCCTCCGGCGGGTACAGGCAGCTTTGCACGGCAAGAAGCGCCTCATCATAGCTGCGAAGCTGCGGGAAAACGATGCCGTCCGGCCCCATCTCGAGCACGGGCTTTGCGCGCACGGGGTCATTCCAGGCGATGCGCACCACGGAGGGCACGTTTGCCGCGCGCGCGGCAATCAAATGGTTTTGCAGCGCATCCAGGCTGATGGTTGTGTGCTCGGTATCAATCCAGATATAGTCAAACCCCAGGTTGCCCAGCATCTCCGTGATGATCGGTTCATTCATGGACACATGGGTGCCGACGGCATATTCCCCCCGTTCCAGCTTTTCGCGAAGCAGTGACATTGCGATGCCTCCTTTTTTATAGACCTATAGACCGATGCGCTGCGGCAGGATGCCCGTTTTTTCAAACCGCTTGGCGGCAGCGTTGCTCATCAGGCGGAAATTGCCGCGGATGGCGTACACCCTTCCGGTTTCGATGCGCAGTTCCAAGTAGAACACTTTGCCCGCGAGCAACTCCACCGAGCGGTCCTTCCAGCTGGGCGTCCAGGCCGTGTCATCGCCCACAAACGGCGCGCAGTCCTCATGGCTGAATCCCTCGATGGGCGCGGCGCCCTGCGGCGCATACAGCGCGCAGGTGATGCCGAAGGTCGCCGCCGCGTTGATCTCAATGGGGCCGCCCTCATAGTACATGGCGCGCGTGCGCAGGGTTGCGGGGCCGTGGCAGGATTCCAGGTATACGAAGCCATCCCTGCGCAGCGCATAGGCGGCAATCGTGCTGACATTCTGCCTGCGCCAGGGGCCGTGTTCAATTGTTCTGTTGAAAGCGTATACGCGCAGGCTGCCATCGGGCATTGTGATCATGCTGTTTGGCAGAATGCAGCCGTAGCCGATATCGCCCGGCTCGCCGTTGTCAAACAGCGGCTCACGCAGGCTCCGCTGGAAGGCGACGCCGTTGAGGCTGTAGGCAAGCTGCGCGTGCATCTTGCCGCGCCAGAACTTGAAATGGGGTTCATCATAGCTGACATGGAACAGCCACGGGAAGGCCACAAAGTACCCCTCATACCAGAATGTGGGCATGCCGTATATTTCAGTCAGGGGATCATCCAGCGCGTCGGCCTGCATCGTCAGAAGCGGCGCGCTGTACTGTGCAAAGTCCGTCGTTTCCGATACGGCCACGCGCCTTTCTCCCCAGTCCGGCCGCACGATCAGCGTGTGGCATTTGCGCACGGGGTTGTACAGCACATGCGCGCCCGGTTCCGCCCCCACCTTGTGCCAGATCACGCCATCCATCTTGCGCCACGCAAGCCCGTCCGGTGCGCACCATAGCTCGTTTGTCAGCTTCTGCGTTGCGTGATCATAGCGCAGCGCGAAGGCCTTGTAGCGCGCGTCTGGCCCGGCTTCGGGGTCCTGATACACGGCGGCAACCTCGTTTGCCAGCTTTTGATCCAGCATCTGCGAAACGCTGCGCCTGCCCGGAATATCCACAAAGGGGCGGGTATCCATATCCTCCCAGGTGATGCCGTCCGCGCTTTGCTGCACCTTGTTGTGGCGCACATAACCCTCTTCACCGCAATGGAAAAACACGGGGTAGTACATCAGGTAGCGGCCGCTCGCCTCATCCCGGTGCACGGACACAAGCCCCATGCCGATGATGCCTTCCGGGTCGGAAAAAACGCTTTGCGGGATCAGGCGCGGTTTTCCAAGATGCCGCGAAAGCCCCTCCCGGGCGGTCAGCCAGGTATCATCAAAAAACAAAAGTGTTTGCATTGCTTTCACCCTTTCAAAGAGCCGATCATGACGCCCTTTACAAAGTATTTTTGCACGAATGGATACGCGATGAGCGCCGGAACGGCCGCCACAACGATCACGCAGTACTTGACCGACTCCACGCGCTCCATGGCTTTCGCCATGTTCACCGCGTCGTCTTCAACCGAGGCAAGCGCCGCGTTGGCGGAGTTCAGAATCTCCCGCAGGAACAGCTGCAGGGGGAAGAGCTTCCTGTCCATCAGATAGATCATCGCGCTGAAATAGCCGTTCCAGCGCCCCACGCCGTAATACAGGCACATCACGGCCAGGATGGCCGAAGACAGCGGCAGCACCACAAGGCGCAGATACTGGAAATGCGATGTGCCGTCAAGCATGGAGGCTTCGCGTAGCTCAGAGGGAATGCTGTTCATGAAGAATGTGCGCGTGATGATCACGTTGGTCATGCTGATGGCGCCGGTCAGCGGCACCGCCCAGAATGTGTTCAGAAGGTGCAGATCGCGCACCAGCAGATAGGTGGGGATCATGCCGCCCGAAAAAAACATGGTAAAGGAAAACACCTTCATGAAAAAGCTGCGCGCGGCAAAGTCGGGCTGGGCCAGCGGGAAGGCTGCCGACACGGTCAGCACAAGGCTTATCACCATGCCCACCGCCGTATACAGGATGCTGTTCAGATAGCCGCGAAGCAGTTCATTGTTGGCGAATACGCTCTTGTACCCGCTGAGCTGAAACCCTTTGGGCCAGAACACCACATTGCCCGCCCAGATATCCGTAGGCTTGCTGAAAGAGGCGATGATCACATACCAGATGGGATACAGAAACACCAGCAGCAGCAGCGCGCAGACCGCGAAGTTTACGCGGTCGAATATGATATCCGATCTGGTACGCCATGAAAGTTGAACGGATTTTTCTTTCATACCACACCTCACCACAGGCTGGTCTGGTTGACCCGCCGGGAAATCATATTCACCGACAGCAACAGCACTAGGTTGATGGCCGAGTTAAACAGGCCCACCGCGGATGAAAAGCTGTACTGCGCCTTTTGCAGCCCCATCTTGTAAACATAGGTCGAGATGATTTCAGATGTGCTTGCGTTCAGCGCGTTTTGCATCAGATAAACCTTTTCATACCCTACGCTCATGATCTGGCCTGAGCGCAGAATCAGCAGGATGATCATCGTGGGCAAAATGGACGGCAGGTCAATGTACCAGATTCGCTGCACCTTGTTCGCGCCGTCGATGTAGGCGGCTTCGTACATCTGCGGGTCCACGCCTGCCAGCGTGGAAAAGTAGATGACGCTGTTCCACCCGGCGTTTTGCCATACCCCCGACAGCACATAGAGCCACACGAACGCCTTTGGGCTGCTGAGGTATTGCACGGAACCGAGCCCAAGCCGGCCCAGCACACCGTTGACCAGCCCCTGGGATGCAAACATCACCTGAATGATGCCCACCACCGCCACCGAGGAAATGAAGTGCGGCGCATAGGAAATCAGCTGCAGGCTTTTGCGGAAGGGGCGGCTGTTCAGTTCCGTGATCAGGATTGCCAGCAAAATTGGCAGCGGAAAGCCCAGCGCCAGGTTGAGCAGGCTCAGCGTGAGGGTGTTTTTGAGGGTAATGGTGAAATAGTAGCTGTTAAAAAAGCGGGTAAAGTGCGAAAAGCCGACCCACTTGCTGTCCCAGATCCCCCGGGCGGGAACATAATTGCGAAAGGCGATCTGTACGCCGTACATGGGATAGTATTCATACACCAGCACATAGAGCAGCGCGGGCAGAAAGATTAAGTACAGCTGGTAACTTTTGCGCATTTCCCGCGCCAAACGCCGGTGAAGCGGCGCAGAGGCATGCCGCATGGTCATCCTCTCCTTTGGAGGGCGGCAGGGTTCCGCCGCCCTGTGAATCCATGGGAAACCGCTGCTTTATTCGTTGGCGTTGCGGGCATCCACCGCGGCCTGCATCAGCTCGATCATTCGGTCGGCCTGCATGCTGCGCAGCGTGCTTTTAAATGTATCCCACTGCTTGTCAATGTCGGAAGTGCCGGTGACAAACGCCGCGATCATCTCCTTGACATAGCTGTTTACATCCGCCGCGTACGCGCCCAGTTCCGCGCTGACATCTTCGCTGTAGTACACCATCGGGAAGGCCACTTTCAGGTCGCCGCTTTCCTGGAACTGCGTGCGGTACAGGTTGGTCTGACCGGAAAGGTTGGTCATCGGGTCTGCGGAAAGCCACAGATCCGGCATAATCGAGGTGGTGGCGGCCGTCGCCTCCAGGCGCTGCAGGTGCGATGTGCCTTCGGCGGAATATGGCTCCAGCCACTCGTAGGTATCATCCACGCGGGCATAGGTGTGGTCCTCGATGCCCATCCAGATCAGCTCCCCGCCCTCCTGGGTAAAGAAATAATCGCACCACTGCACGGCAATCTCGGGGTTTTTGCAGGCTGTGGTGATGATAAAGCAGCGGGTTTGCGCCTGGCACTGCACGCGCCCGGGCCATATCTTCTGCCCGTCAGCGGCGGCAATGACCGGCTGCACGCCGTAATCGTACGCGTACTCGGAGCTGACGCAGTTGGTAACGCCGTTGACCACGGACATGCCCACGCGCTGGTCTTCGCCGGAGCCCTTGGCGATGACCTGCGTGCTGGTCTGCACAAATGTGTCAACATCCAGCAGGCCCTCCGCGTACAGCTTGTTCAGGAACTTCAGCCAATCCTTGAACGCCTCCGTATAGGGCGTGAAAACGACGCTTCCGCCGTCATCTTCGTAGCAGAAGTTGGTGCCGTTGAGCAATCCGAACCATGCCATGGTGTTGTAAAGGTTTGCGGGAGACGGAACAATCAGCGGAATTTCATCTGCAAGGCCGTTGCCGTTGGGGTCCAAATCGCGGAACGCCACCAGCACATCGTAAAGTTCCTCTACCGTGGTGGGTTTTGAAAGGGCCAGCGCTTCCAGCCATTTCTCATTGATGACCTGCAGCGTGTTCGTGCGGAAGGGCATGGAGATATTGGGCATCACATAGATGTTGCCGTCGGGCAGCGTGCTGTCCAGCCGCCAGTCGGGCCGCTCTTCAAAGATGGCCGTCAGGTTGGGCGCGTACTGCCCGATCAGGTCGTTGAGCGGCAGCAGCATGCCGGCTTCTGCGTTTTGCTGGATGAAGGTGGCATCCACATTGCCGGCAAAAATGATATCGGGGATATCATTGCCAGCAAAAAGCAGGTTCAGCTTCTCTTTGTAGATCGTGGAATCCACGGAAGACACGGCAATGTGCACGTTGGTCATGCCTTCATAGTAGTCCCAGAAGATCATCTGGCTCAGGTCCGGGCTGGTGCGGTCCGTGCTTTGCGAAAAGCAGGTCAAGGTAATCTTTTCATTTGTGAGCGGGAAGTCTGCCAGTGCGGTGCCGGCCGCAAGCATCAGGATAACCGCCATGAGCAACGCCAGGGTTCTTTTCATGTCGTCCTCTCCTTTTCGTCACATGGCTGCGACGTTCTTGTACGAAAAGTATAAAAAGCCAGCCGTCTTTTAACAATCGTAGGGCTGGCCGCAGAGTATTCAATTTGGGACAAGCGCGGATATTGACTATTTTGGGCGTCCATTAACCATTTTGGTGCAGGCGCTTCCGGTACCCGATGGGGGTTTCCCCCTCAAGCCGTTTGAACTTGCGGATGAAGTTGCTGGAGTCGATATACCCTGCGCGCTCAATGATCTCCTTGAGCGGAAGCTGGCTTTCCCGCAGCATGCGCTTGACCTGATCCATGCGGATGCTGTCCAGCATCACGGAGATGGTAACGCCAAAGCGGTGCTTAAACGTTCGCTGCAGATAGCTGGGCGATACGCCCATCGCCTCCGCCAGCGATTCCGGGGTCAGCTGCGCATCGGCATGGTGTTCCTGCAGGTATGCTTCCGCGCGCTCGCACAGGTGTGTGCGCTGGCTGCTGTTATCCATCTGCACGCCTTCGGCAATTGCGCGGATCAGGCCGCCGATATACTGCTCTGCCTCCGTCACCGTTTCAGGCTCAATGACCGCTATCTCTTCGCCGTAGCGCTCCGCAAGCGGCTGCAGGCAGCTGACCAGCCGGTAAAACACGCCGCGGAAAACGGCTTCATCCGGCTGGGTGCAGTGCTGCGCAAAATAGCGGCGCAGCGCCGCCGTTGCGCCCTGTTCATCGGGCATTTGACAAAGCGCCAGCAGGTCATCGGTGTGCACACGGCGCGTGCGGTCCTCTTCCGGCGGCGCGGGCGGCCTCTCCTGCTCGATCAGCGCGTTCCAGCCGGTAAGAATGCGCCACTGGGCGCACCTGCGCACCTGTCCGTACATCTCCTCAATATCGGATAAAGACCCAAACCGCGCCCCCAGCACAAGGGTGACGGACTGGCCGGAGGCCTGGGTTATTTGCGCCCCGGCCGCCAGCAAGCGCTTGCGCAGTTCGGGTGCATCCATCTCTTTCCTTGAGGCAAGCAGCATGGTGGCAAAACGGCCGCCCAGGAAGGCGCTCATGGCCACGGAAAGGCGACCGTCGCCCGCAAGGCCGTAGAACGCATTCCAGGTTGCCTCTTCCAGCAGATCGGTGACCATTCTGCCCCTTTGCGCCTCCAAGGAGTTGGCATGGTCCAGCATCACATACACAAGGCGGTACTGATCATGCTGCAAATTAAGGTGCAGGGCCTCGCGAAGCGATTCTTCCTCCATGCCGTCCGTTCTGCCGTGCAGCAGCGATAGCAGGATGTTCGAATAGATGAGGTCCGATTGCCTGTCCAGCTTCGCGATCAGGCGCTGCCTTTCCGTGATCATCCTTTGATAGCCCGCCCTAATGGTGTTCAGGTCCGTGTATCGCTGTACATCGCTTTCTTCCTGAAGGGATTCCATGTGCGTAAGCTGCCGGACCAATGTGCCGATGGGCCTGTATGTGCGCTTGGACAGCCACCACACCAGCACGACCGCCGCCAAACACAGAAAGCCAATGCCCAGCAGCCATTTGGCCTGACCGCGCGCAAAGACGATACCGCCATCCACATACACCCGCAGCCGTATCGGCGACTGGCCGGACCATTCCTCATAGTAGCGCCCGAGGGGGCTTTCGGCATCCTGCGCGATGAGCGCCATTTGCGCCGCATCCATGCGAAGCGTGAAGTCATCAAATAACAGGTCGATGACGGCGTTATCCATATCGAACCCTTCGCTGACAGTGTGGAAAAGCACATCCGCGCTGATGATGAAGAACACCGTTCGGGTGGACTGCCCTTCACGGTATGCAAGGGGGTGCGCATAGACCAGACGGTGCGTTTCTTCAATATAAAACCAGCGCGTGCTGCGCAGGCCCACGGAGTACGCATCCATGCGGGCAAGCGTCAGCGCGTAGCCGGCAAAGCAGGCATCGAAATACTGCTTTCTGTAGATGCCGCCGGAAGCGTAGACATACTCCTGCGCATCCTCCGCGGTGTATAAAATGGTCTGGTCCAGGATATCCAGGGGGTAAATGTAGCGCTTGTAGTTGGAAAGGGTTGCCAGGTTTATCGGATCGGAAAGGAGCTTGGCGCTGAACAGGTTGCCATCGGCCGCGATGCGCAGGGCATAGTTGTTGATCAGTTCCAGCTGCGTGTCAACGCTGTCCACCGCGCGGCGCAGGAACGCCTGGTTCGAGTAGCGCACCTCTTCATCGGCTGAGCTTAGCATAAAGTATAAAATACAAACAATAGAAGCCAAAAGGATCAGGGCGGCCAGTATCGAAAAATGCAACAAAAACTTGCCGTATAGGCTTTTGCCTGTTCGCCGCCGTCGCATCATGTTCACATTCCCCAATTGCGTATGGTTTATTTTGATTATAGCGTGTATAGTACACAACGTCAAGCGCAGGGGTACCCCGTAAAAAACCGCCTATTGCTCGCGCGCCATCTGACGCGCGCCCAATAAGCGGTTACACCCAACTATCCCTTTCCAAATGAAAACCCCAACCCGCCGTGAGGCGAAGCAGGGGTTCCAAGGGGCCTTAGAGCATTTTGCGGAAACATTCGGAACGTCTTTGCGGATCTTTTGCCGCCTCGCGTTGCCTCGTCCACGCGGCGTAGCGCTGCTACGCCTTGTTCCCTCGGCTTAGCGAGACAGCAAAATCTCTCGCAAATCCATTCC
>JAVBPC010000037.1:0-34151 GCA_031549905.1 Eubacteriales bacterium | reverse complement strand
TGCGATGGTGATAAAGTTGGTGATGATCAGCATCTCCTGCGGGATCATCATCGTCGCCAGCACAAGGAAGAACAGGGTTTTCTTGAAAGGAAACGACAGGCGCGCGAAGGCAAACGCGGCCAGCACGCTGATGACCGTGCTGATGACCACCACAATCAGGGAAACCAGCAGCGTGTTGATGAAATACCGCATGAACGGCGCCACCTGGGTCGCGCTGATGAAGTTGCCAAATGCTAGGGTCGTGGGGATCATCGTTGGCGGCGTGCGCAGAACTTCCATTTCCGTTTTGAGCGCCGTGGCGATCATCCAGTAGAAAGGGATCAGCACCAGCACGGCCGTAATCAGCAAAAAGAGCATGTTTGCCGCCAGTGCGGCCCTTTGCTTTCTTTTCATTTATAATGCACCCGCTTTGCCGTAAGCTTTAGCTGCGCCGCCGTCAGCAGCATCACCATCACCATCAGGATCACGGCTGCGGCCCCCGCCATGCTGACCGCGCCGGGCGTCAGGTAGTCGCCCAGCGAATCCATCAGGTAGCCGACAATGGTGATCATCATTTTGGAATTGTCTCCGCGCGGCCCGTAGCTGCCGCCGAACAGGGAAACGACGTTGGTATACGCCTTAAAGGCCGTTGTGACGGATGTGATGAACACATATACAGTCGTTGGCGACAGAAGCGGCAGCGTGATTTTCCGCAGCACATTGAGCCGGCCGGTGCCATCCACCTGCGCCGCCTGGTAGTACTGCGGGTTGATGTTCTGCAGGCCGCCCAAGAACAGAATCACCTTCAGCGACAGGCCCTGCCACATGGAGTACACGAACAGCACGAAGAGACACCGGGCATAGCTCTGGTTGTACAGCGCCTTCGACCCCGCGATACCGATGCCGCTGATCCAGGCAACGGGCTGCACGCCAAACCACCCGAGCACCCGGTTGATCAGCCCGAAGTTGGTGTTAAACAAAATTGCGAACACCATGCCCGCCGCAATGACGTTGGTGACCTGTGGCAGGTAGTACAGCGTCGCCAGGAACGTGCGCAACCGCTTGATGGAATGTAGAGCGAGCGACACCAGCAGCGCGCTGAGCATCGAGCAGGGCACGCAGACGAACGCGATGAACATCGTGTTCAGGCACGCGCGTTGGAACACGGGGTCTTTGAGAATATCAATATAGTGCTGTGCGCTGAAGCGGGCGAATTCCCCGGTCAGGAAGCGGTAGTCAAGCTTGAACGACGTGACCAGCGTGTTGACCATTGGGAAAAAGGTGAACGCCACCATCAGCGCAAAGGCAGGCAGCAGATACAGCCAGGCCATCGGGCTCCAGTCCAGGCCGCGCCGCTCCTTTCTAATTTGAGCCGTCTTCGCTTTCACCATTGACACAGCTTCCTCCCTTCCGCATCAAAGACGAGGGCCGTGCCGGGGAGCGCCCGGAGGCGGAGCGTTTCGCCAAGCGAAAAAGAGCGCACCGTATCTTCAAATAGCCGAAGGGGCTGTCCGTCCGAAAGGCGGACATCCATCGTTGTTGCGCCGCCAAGCTTTGTCACGGATTCCAGCCGCACCGGGAAGGCATCCGCTTCCTGATCCGTTACGCGCAGGTTTTCCGCGCGAAGGCCGATCTTGACCGCACCCTCCGGAAGCGCCCCCGGAAGGGCGCGCCACGGTATGCCCGCCACCCACAGCATGCCGCCCGTGATGCCCCCATCCAGCAGGTTGATCGGCGGGATGCCGAGAAACTCTGCGACAAAGCGGTTTTCTGGGTGATCGTACACATGCTGCGGTGCGCCCTGCTGCTGCAGTACGCCATCCTTCATCACGACGATTTCATCGCAGATGGTCAGGGATTCTTCCTGATCGTGCGTGACGAAAATGGTGGTGATGCCGGTGCGCTGCTGGATGCGCTTGATCTCCTCACGCGTTTGCAGGCGCAGGCGGGCATCCAGATTTGACAGCGGCTCATCCAGCAGCAAGATCGACGGCTTCTTCACCAGCGCCCGCGCGATGGCGACCCGCTGCTGCTGCCCACCGGAAAGCTCCGCGGGTTTCCGGTCAAGGTACGGGGTGATCTCGACCAGGCGGGCAACCTCTTCCACCAGGCTGGCTACATATTCCTTAAAGCGGGGCCGCGCGGCCGCATCCATGGTTTCGATTTCAGCCTTCAGCCGCTTTTTGATCTCCTTGGCGTTGACCAGGGGGAACGCGATGTTATCCCGGATGGTCAGGTGCGGGTAGAGCGCGTAGTTCTGAAACACCATGCCCACGCCGCGTTTTTCGGGGGCCAGCGCAGAAACATCCCGCCCGTCAAATAGGATTTTGCCGCCGGTAAGCGGATGAATCCCCGCGATCATGAACAGTGAGGTCGTTTTGCCGCAGCCGGAAGGGCCGAGGAACCCCACCAGTTTGCCGGATGCAATGGTGACATTCAGGTCATTCACCGCTATGACGCTCTTGTGCTTGCTGCGAAACTCCTTGGTAACGTGTGACAGTTCCACCCGCATGGCCGTCCCCTCCTTATCGTGCCGGTTTGTTTTTCACCCGCATGGTTTTATCAAAGGTGTGCTCGATGCGGCCGGCTTTTGTCACGGCCTCAATGATGCCCTGGCGAACGGTTTGGTTTGTGTAAACGATACCTACGCCCTTCGTAAAGTCAAACCCCATGACGCTTTCGGCAAGGTAGTTGTCAATCGCGACGGTGTACAGCTGATCGGGCAGAAGAGGCGATCCATCGGCCAGCGTGATGCTTTCTATGCGGCTTCCGTGGGGCTTTGCGTAGTCAGCCGTGACAAGCAGGCCCCCGACAGCCAGCGGAGACGCGCTCTCCCGGGCCAGCGTGCGAATGCCGGTTTCGATGTTTTGGCGGATCTGCGCGCCGGGCAGTTCCATCGTCACGATCCCATTTTCAAAGAAAAGGGTTTGGTAGAGCTGATAGAGCGTCAGGTCTCCAGCGGGAAGGCTTCTGCCCATGCGGCCGGCGTACAGCAGCGCGGTCTGGCAGCCGGTCAGGTCCAACATCACCTGTATCGCCAGCGCGGACAGCGGGGAGCCTTCCAGGTCCAGTTCGGCGGTTTCGGCGGAACGGTGGATGATCTCATGATCCAGATGTGCCACAACGCGGCCCAGGGTTTGCATGGCCTGGGCTTTGCAGCGCGCTACTTCCGCCAAGACCGCTGGGTCTTCCGGAAGCGTCCCTTGGGCAGGGGTTAGCTTTTCAAAGCCTGGCGTGACGTTCGTTAATCCCGCACCGTCAAAGTCCAGTTTGAGCCAGGCAAAGCCCCGCCCTTGGCCGCCGCCCTGCACCACCGGCACCCCGGCGATAGTAAGCGCCATGAACTGGTGAAAATGCGCGGTGAGCACGCCATCTAGATCGCTTACTTCCTCGCAAAGGCGGATGACTTCCGGTCCGATCGGCGTTTCTCCGTCCGGCGCATAGCGCAGGCCCAAATGGGTCAGGGCAATGATGGCGTCTGGCTGCCCGCATGCTTCCTGGCCGGAGTGCAGCCGGGCAACCCAGGTTCGGGCCGTTTCCACCGGATCAGCGATAACTAACCCCTGAACATCCGAAGGGCGGTCGGCAGTGGCCATGGGTTCGGCCAGCGCGATGCCAAGGATGGCGATTTTCCGTTCGTTAGCTGTAACAATGACATAGGGGAGTGCAAAATCAGGGATATCCCCGGCAGCCGATTCAATCAGGTTTGCTGCCAGAAATGGGCATCCCGCCGCATCCCGCCAAGCGCGGATTTGCTCCACACCGCAATCAAAGTCGTGGTTGCCCAGCACCGAGGCTCGGGCTTCCAGGCGGCGCATCAGAAACGATACAGGCGCGCCGTCCGTACATTCAGAGATTGGGTCGCCCTTGTAATTATCGCCGCCAAAGAGCACGACGGCGCCGGGATGTTCCGCGCGAAACGCTTCAATCGCTCCCGCTAGCTTTGCGGCCCCCGGCGCGAAGGAGGATTCCTGTATTTCTGCGTGAAAATCGTTGATGCAAAGCAGGTAAATGGCGCTATCTTGTGTCACGGTAGTTCCTCCTTTCACGCGGCGTCCGGTCAGGGCATCAGGGGAAAGGTATGAAGCAGTTTGAAATGTTGCCCGTCTGCTTTGTCCGCAACGGCGTACAGCCCGAAGGCATCCACCGGAATGGGCGGAAAGGGTTCGTCGGGCCACATGAAGCCCTTTTCCAAATCCGGCAGCACCTTTGGCGGCGTGAAAGCAAGCGTCACATGGGGGATATAGGGCCGTTTGGGTACCGGAATGCCCGCGCCTTCCATCGCCTGATCCACGGCTTCCTTGAGCTGATGCAGCTGCGCCATTTGCCCCGAGATGCCTGCCCATGCCACGCCCCAGTCCGGGCTGTCAAATGTGCCGACGCCGCCCAGTGTCAGGGTAAAGCGGGGGAGCGCCACCCGATTCAAAGCTTCGATGATAGGCGCCGCGTCGCGGTTTTTCCCCAGGTACAGTAGGGTGACGTGGTATTTTTCAATTGCTTCAAACCGCCAGCCTCCGCAGTCCTGCCATGCCGGCATCTGCGTAGCCGCCCGGCCCAGAAACGCTTTTGCCGCCTGATCCAGGTCGAACGCCACAAACAGTTCCATTTCTCAGTTCAACTCTTTCCGGTCAAAATAGTCAGCAAACACCCGCTGCAGAGCCTCCGCATTTGCGGCGGCGATGATGCCCCCCGCCCAGTCCGGGTGGGGCGGCACACCGCTCAGCGCCCGCAGATCGCCGCCCGCCTCCGCAAGGATAACCCTGGCGGCGTTGTGATCCCAGGGGCAGGAGCGCACCGTGGCAAACAGGTCGAAACGCCCTGCCGCCAGTGCGCAAATCTCCAGCGCCACGCAGCCCATTGACCGCACCGCCCGGACATCCTGCGCCAGCGCGGCAAGCGGGGCGCTGTAGGCATGCTCCCGGGCAAGGGTTTCAAGAACCATGGGGGAGGTGAGTAGCATATCCTGAACGCGTAGCCGTGCGCACCCATGAATCGGCTTGTTTTCCAGATACGCGCCCCTGCCGGTGTAGGCGTGGTACATCCTGTCCGCAGCCACATCCAGCACCACACCGAATACGCCATGGCCCCCCTCGTAGTAGGCCAGGGAAATCGCGAAATCCAGCCGCTGGTTGACAAAGTTCGTTGTGCCGTCGATGGGGTCCAGATACCAAACGCCATTCGCGCGCACGGCCTGCCCGGAAAAGGTTTCCTCTCCGACGATGGCATCGCTGGGAAAGGATTGCAGTATTTGTTCGGTGATCTCCGCTTCCACGGCCAGATCGTACGCGGTCACGATATCCTGATGGGAGGTCTTGCTGTCCGGGATGATGACGGTTTCGGTTGAAAGCGTCTCCCGAAGGCGATACCCGGCACGCCGCACCCAGTCCGCAGCCAACGCGTATCTCTCTTTCACAGCGGGTTCTCCTTTCGGTGAGGGCGGTTTTTGAAAAAAGTTACACTAAACCAGACCCATAGCTGAGTATGGGTTTTTCTGTTGTTGGTTTTTGATAAAAACCAGAATACCATACTGCGTGGACTCGATTTTGTCAAGGAAAAGTTTCGGGCTATTCAACTTGGGTCACAAAACATCTTCATTCCACGGTAATGTCCCCTCCCTTCATGGGTCGGTTTGGGCAAAAAAGTAATAGATATTAAGGCTCATAAGAAGCTATGAGTTTCGCGGTTTTTGTATTTAGTTTTATAAATTACGCCAGCATACAGCAGACATCTGGATTTGTCAATAGGGAATCTGGTATTTTTACAGAGTAACAATAGGCCCGTAACTTCCCCATATGCCAAAGCAAATGAAAAGTTCTAAGTGCCCTCTCCGCCCTCTTATGCTATAATGACTAGAGGTGGTTATATAGCGCCATACTCAATGGCAATGGAGGGCGCCAATATGGAGAACAAACAGAAGAAGCGGATACTTGCAGGGATGAAAACACGTTTTTTTGATGAATCGAATCCAATGGAATATCGCATATCCATGATTTTTTTCATGGTGGCGTTGTTTGCCTCGGTTTTATCCGCTGCTACCAATACGCTGCTGAGCAAAGGCGTGTGGGGCGTTGTGTTTCAGTGGGCTTTCATTGCGCTGATGATCGCTTTTATGTTTGCCCCGCGCCCTTTGCAGCTGCGCCTTTTTAGGCCGCTTGTCGCCCTGGTTGGCTTCATTTATATCCCGTTTCTCTTCACGCAGACGGCCGGGTATGACGGCACGGCATTGATGTTTTCGCTGATATGCGTCTTTATATTCTCAGTGGCTTTCGAAAAAAAGACGCGTTCCATATTGATTGCCCTGAACGCGCTGCTGATGATTGCACTGTGTTTTGTGGAATTTTTCTTTCCGCAGTGGATTATTCCGCATGCGGGCGCGCCTGCCAAGTTGGTGGATCAGATTGTTGCGCTGATTGTAACGATGTTTGCCATGGGCATTCTTTCCATTTATATCATTGACGCGCTCAAGGAAGGCGTATGGCATAACCAGCGCCTGCTGGATGAACTGGAGCAGAAAAACAGGAGCCTGGCGGAAATATCCCATATTTTCATCAACCTGCGCCATGATGACGCTTCGGAGAGGCGCTCCATGGATATGGCGGGCGCGTTTCTGGGGTGCGACGCCATGGTGTTTTGGGAGAAGAACGCGTACGCCGATCGCCTTTCGCTGAAGTATGAATGGCGCCGGGATACGTCGTCTCCAGCCTGCGCCAAAGATAGGGATTTTGCCCCCGGAACTTTTTTGCACGATGCGCTTCTGTCCGAAAACAACCGTTTCGCAACTTATGGGGATGCGCACAGCGCCTGCCTTGCCGTGCCGATCAAGATCGACGGCATCCTGTGGGGCGTTGTCGAGTTCGTACACCACCGGCAGGATGCGTGGACTGACAGCGATATCCAACTGTCCATACTGCTCACCAGCGTATTTGCTTCCTATTTTGAACGGCGTGAATATGAGACCTCCATCGAGCGGCAGTTGCGGCAGCAATCCCTCACGTCGCTGATTGCGGGCAGGTTCATCAGCATTGACGGCCTGGAGGGGCGTGTGGAAGAATCCATCCGGGATATTGCGGCGTTCCTGGGCTGTGACGCGGTGCGGATCCATCATGCCGGCGATACCGGCACGCCGTTTATGCTGTGCTACGCATGGCCGGATGCGCGCGGGCAGGGCACAATACAACCAGCGGACGAAACGGATGACGCGTTCCGCCGGAAGGGCAAGCCTTATCTCATCCAAGCCGGCAAGACGGACGGCGAATCCCCGGCATCCACACTGCTGGTACCGCTGTATGTCGGCGCGAACTTCAGCGGCATCCTGTCCATTGCCTTTTTGCGGCCCCACCACTGGCTTGACAGCGAGATTCAGCTCGGTCTGATGTTCGCGGCCACCTATTCGGTGGTGCTCCAGAGGGATCAGCAGGCAAAGCGGTTGATGGAAGCGAAGACAAAGGCAGAGGCGGCCAGCAGGGCGAAGAGCGAGTTCCTAGCCAACATGAGCCACGAAATCCGCACCCCGATGAATGCCATCATTGGCATGACCGAGATCGGACTGTCGGCAGGCGATGCGCAGAAGCCACGGGAATGCCTTTCCAACATTCGCGCGGCTTCCGCACAGCTGCTGGGCATTATCAACGATATCCTGGATATCTCCAAGATTGAATCCGGCAAGATTGAGCTGGAGCAGGCGCCCTTTGATTTCCGGGAGATGTTGGGCACCGTCGAGGGCTTGGTCCGCGAGCAGGCTGAGAAGAAGGACCTTCACTTCACCACCAGGATAGGGGAGACCCTCCATGGCCGCTATATCGGCGACAGAATGCGCATTGCGCAGATCATCACCAATCTGCTCTCCAATGCCGTGAAGTTCACGCCCGAGGGCGGGAACATACGCCTTGAGGCGGATCAACTTGAGGCGCGGGAGGGGAAGGCCGCCATCCGCGTTTCCGTCAAAGATACCGGTATCGGCATCCGTTCGGAACAGGTGGAGCGCATTTTTCAATCTTTTGAGCAGGCGGACAACAGCATCACGCGCCGTTACGGCGGAACGGGGCTGGGTCTTTCCATTTCCAAAAACCTGGCAGAGAAGATGGGGGGAAATATCCGGGTGGTGTCCACGCCCGGTGAAGGATCGGAGTTTATCCTTGAAATTTGCCTGCCGTACGCCGAAGAGACGCAGCAAACGGATGAAGAGCGCGGAGGGCAGGCGTCTGCGGCCCAGAAGACGGTCGAGGTGCAGCCCGGCGCGTTTTCCGGCCTGACGATCCTGCTGGTGGAGGATATTGAGATTAACCGGCTGATCTTTGAGGAACTTCTTAAGGATACCGGCATTCAGATTGACAGCGTTAGCAATGGCAGCGAGGCGCTGCAGGCGTTTTCGGGGGCGCCCGACAGGTATGATATCATCTTCATGGATATTCAGATGCCGGTGATGGATGGGCTTGAGGCTACGCGCTCCATACGCGCGCTGGGTATCCCCCGCGCAAAAACCATCCCGATTGTGGCGATGACGGCGAATGTGTTCCAGGAGGATATACAGCATAGCCTTGACGCGGGCATGGATGACCACCTTGGCAAGCCGATCGACATACAGAAGGTGTGCGAAAAGATTGTGCAGTACACGGGCGCAAAGAGCAGGCCGCCCAGAGGTGCAGTTTGATTCTATTATCCGCTGAGAAAATCAGCAAAAGCTTTTCCGAAAAGCCGCTTCTCCAGGATGTGACGCTTTATTTGAATGATACCGATAAAGTTGGCATCATCGGCAAGAACGGTACAGGCAAAACGACGCTGCTTGATTTGCTCGCCGGGCAAACCACGCCGGACAAAGGGACGGTCAGCAAAGCATCCGGCGCGCGCATTGCCTATTTGCGGCAGAATCCCATGTTTGACAGAGGCAAGTCTTTGCTTTCCATTGTGCTTTCGCGCACAGATAAGGGGGCGCAGGACGAATCCGTTCACGAAGCCAAAACCATCTTGACAAAGCTGGGCTTTTTTGATTTCGACATGGACACCGGCACGATGTCCGAGGGCGAGAAAAAGCGCGTTGCGATTGCGCAGGCTTTGATGAGCCCGTGCGAGCTGCTTCTCCTGGATGAGCCTACCAACCACCTTGACAGCCATATGGTGCAATGGCTGGAGGCATACCTGAAGCGCTACCGGGGCGCGATTGTCATGGTCACGCATGACCGGTATTTTCTGGAGCGCGTAACCGGCCGCATCGTGGAAATCGATGGGGGCGCGCTGTACGCCTATGACGGCAACTACTCGCAGTTCGTAGCGCTGAAAGCGCAGCGCGAAGAAATGGAACTTGCCACCCAGCGCAAGAATCGCAGCCTGTACAGGCGCGAACTGGAATGGATGCAGCGGGGCGCGCGGGCGCGGGGCACAAAGAGCAAGGCCCGCATCGAGCGCTTTGGTGCGCTGCAAGACGGCACAATCGCCCCGGCCGAGACGTTCGCGATGGATTCCGTATCCTCCCGGCTGGGCAAAAAGACCATCGAGATCGACCGTATCAGCAAGTCCTTTGGTGAGCGCTGCATCGTAAAGAACTTTTCGCATGTGCTGCTTCGCGATGCACGCATTGGGATCATCGGCAGAAACGGCTGCGGCAAATCCACATTGATCAAGATGATTGTCGGTGCGATTGCGCCGGATTCGGGCAGCGTTGAGCGTGGCGAAACGGTGAAGATTGGCTATCTTTCACAGATGTGGGATACGCCGCCGGATGACATGCGCGTGATCGACTACATTAAAGAAGAAGCGGGCGAGATTGCCACGAACGAGGGCACCGTTTCCGCCGCCAAGATGTTGGAGCGGTTTCTGTTTCCTTCCGGCGTGCAGTGGACGCCCGTCAGCAAGCTTTCCGGCGGCGAGAAGCGGCGCCTGTTCTTGCTGCGCATTCTGATCGGCGCGCCCAACATATTGCTGCTGGATGAGCCGACCAATGATCTGGATACCGATACGCTGACCGTGTTGGAGGACTACTTGGAGGGCTTTGCTGGCGCTGTTGTCGCCATATCGCACGATCGGTATTTCCTGGACAAGGTGGTGGATACGGTCTTTGAGTTCCGGGATGGCGGCGACATACGCCAATATGCCGGCAGTTATTCGGATTATCTGGAAAAGCGCGAACCCGAAGCCGGCGATACGGAGGCGCTATCCTTTGCCAAACCGGACAAAGCCAAGGATGGAAAAGCCAAGCCTGCCGAGTCTTCCCGTTCGTCTTCAAAACCGCCAAAGCTGAAGTTTACCTTTGCGGAGCAGCGCGAGTTTTCCACCATCGACGCTGACATTGCCGCGCAGGAAGAAGCCCTGCGGCAAGCGGAGGTAGACATCCAGCGGCATGCCAGCGACTATGAAAAGCTGCTTACCGTGCTTGCGGAAAAAGAGCGGCTTGAAGCCGCTCTTGCCGGGAAGATGAACCGATGGGTGTACTTGAATGAGCTTGCGGAGAAGATTGGGCATCAAGATTGAAAATCCGCATTACGCATCCTTGAGGGATACGGGCCGAACGGGCGCAAGTATCCGCATCGGAATGGTATCCACCACGCCCAGATCCGTCACCACCAGCCCGGGAATCACCGGCAGAGAATAGACGGCAATATCCAGCAGGGAGACGGGCTTTGCGCACAGGGATTGCATGCTTTTTTCTATCCGATCGATAGCGGGGGCCAGCGTTTCGCAAGGTTCCGTGCTCATCAGGCCGGCTACAGGCAGGGGCAGCACATCAAAGCAGCGCCCATTCTTTGCGGCGCAAATGCCGCCGCCGGTCTGCCGCAGCGCTGAAAGGCATGCAAACGCGCTCTCCGCATCGCGGTAGACCACCGTCAGGTTGTGGCAGTCATGGGATACCGTGGTCGCAATAGCGCCTTCAGTCAGCGCAAAATCACGCGTAACGGCGATGGTTTTCCGGTTCAGCCCATACCGGTTGACCGACGCGACAAATTGCAGATCCGGGCGGTCATCCAGGGAAACATACCCATCCTGCACGGGAAGCGTCACCCATTCTCCGCCGCGGCACAGCCCGATCCCTGTTCGCGCAAGCACCAGCACTTCCACAGCGCCTTCCTGAATGCCTGCGGGCAGCCGGAAAGCATCCGGCGTGTTCACTGCTGTGACATGCATTGTGTTCGTGGGGCGCACATCCGCGGCGGCGGAGTCATCCTGCGCGACATAGCGGCCCTCCATAGCGGCCAACTGCCCGCGGATGAACACTGCATAGGGCCTGCCGCCATCGATTTGATCCACCAACTGCATATCCGCCATGTAGCCGGGGGCAATCGCGCCCAGGTCGTCAAAGCCGTACTCCAGCGCGGCGTTGAGGGTGCACAGCTTTACCGCGATCAGCGGGTCCATTCCGCCCGCGATCAGGCGCTGCACAATCGCGCCCACATGCCCCTTGTTCAGCAAATCCTTGGCGTGCACATCATCGGTGCAAATGGAAACCAGATCCAGCCACCGCAGCCCTTCAAGGCCGCGCGTCAAGGTATCCAGCCCATCCACGATGGAGCTGGCGCGCAGGTTGACCCGCATGCCGCAGCGCAGCTTTTCGCGCACCTCGCCGGCAGTTCCGCTCTCGTGATCCGATGCGGGCCCGCCGATCCGGTAGGCCGCCAGCACGCCGCCTGCCGCCATCGGCGCGTGCCCCTGCAGGAACATGCCGCGCTTTCGCCCTTCCTCCACGATGGCGGTCATGCGCTCTGTGCCGTTTACCACGCCCATGTAATCCATCACTTCCGCAATGCCGACCACGCCCGGCATATCCAAAATGCGCCCAACGGCCGTGCTATCCAGCGATGCCCCGGCACTTTCCAGCGCGGGCACGGCGGGCACGCAGGAAGGGGCCAGGATATACTGGCGCAAGGCGGCCCTTTTCGCGTCCTCCAGCATGAAGGCGACGCCTTCCTCGCCCAGCACGTTCGCGATTTCATGCGGGTCCGTGCAGACCGTTGTGGTGCCCCACGGCACGATCGCGCGCGCCATGTGCCTGGGCAGCATCATCGTGCTTTCCACATGCATGTGCGTGTCGATGAACCCCGGCAGCAGGTAGCGCCCGCCGCCATCGTAGGTTTGCGCGGACGGCAGTGCCGCTGTCTCGCCTTCTTCGCGGACGCGTGCGATGACGCCATCGATAATGTCAACCTCCGCAGCGTAGATTTCCCCTGTGAGCACATTGACAATCTGTACGCCCGCTATCGTCAGGTCACACGCGATCCGCCCCAGCGCGGCGTCCATAACCCGGCGGCGGTCCCTGATTTCACTTTCCCGCATTGTCTTTCCTCCGTTTTACCTCGTCTGCTCAAAATAGCGCAGCTCTTCGCGAAGCGCCATCAGCAGTTTGCCCAGCATGGACAGACCCGTGCGCGTTTCGCCAAGCCCCCAGTAGTAGTCTACCATAGAGTTCTCGTGCAGGATAGCGTCATCCGTGCCCAGCAGCAGCGCGCGCAGGTCGGCATGCTGCGTGAACTTGGCGAACAGCGCCCTGCGCATCGCCAGTACCTTCCAGGTGTCCCAGTCTGCGCGGCGGTCCAAGTCTGGGCTGTTGCCCAGCGCCTTGGCATCGGCGCAGGTGGCCGCGTCGTGGATTTTCTGCGCGAAGGCCGCGTTCAACGTCTTTTGCGCTTGGTAATAGTGCTCCACGGAAGCCCAGGTGATCCCATCGATGACCATATCGCGCGCATAGTAGTTGCACAGTTCGCCGTAAGGCTCCCATTCGTTGTAGAATAAGATTTCCCTGCTCATAGCGCCCATTCCTTCCGGTTTGCGTTACATTGAAATGCAGTACGCGCCCGCCACATAGCAGGCAAAGCTTAGAAACTGGAATACATACGCGCTGACCGGCGCGCCTTTGAACTCGCCATACTTCAGGCCCCAAAGCTGCGTCCACAGCCCACTGGTAAGCCCCAGCGGGAAGCTTACCGCCGCGCTGAGGCCGCGTGTGGCAAATGAATGAATGATGTTGCCGCCATAGTGACAAAATCCCGAAAACAGCGACCATTTGTGGATGGAAAACGGCGTTTGCCATATGCGGTGCCACTGCTTCCGGCGGGTAAGGACCGTTCCGCACGTCGCCAGCACGCCCAGGAAGGCGCCAGTGCACAGCATGCACATGAAAGGCAGCACCTTCATCCCCACCGGCTGCGTGATGGTTTCCAGACCGTAGGCCATGGCAACATCATAGCTGACAATCAGGATGGCGGACAGCGCCATGTACCCGACGACCGATTTCAGCGGAACGGACGGCTTTTCGCCCTTGCGCGCCTGCCCGGCCGCGCGGCGGGCATCTGCGAAATACACGAAAAACACCGCGCCAAGCAAAAATACCACGGTCAGGGCGATTTTGAGGTTCGTCAGCGTTTCAGGGCGTCCGCCCAGCATCACGGTCACCGCGACGCCCGCAACCAGCGTGATGGATTGCAAAATCGGCTGCGACAGCGCCAGACCGACCTTTTCCATGACCTTTAGGGAAATCCAAATCCCGGCGGCGTAGAGCATGCCGCCCGCAAGCGTGATCAGGATCTTGGCGGCGTTTTGCTGCCAGATCAGCGCAATATTCGCGAAGATTTCCCCGCCCTCCATGAGCAGCGCCACGCCCCATACAAACACCAGCGCGAACGTGAACATCACCATGTAAAAGGCTTCAATTGGGTAATCCTTAAGGTGTTTTAGGGAAATAAACCATGTGCCCCACATGAATGCGGCTGTCAGCGCCACAAAAATGGCAGGGAATCCGGTCAGGTTTTCGAGAAAGTTCATAGGGCCCCCTTATCCGAACAGATTGATTGGCTGATCGCTTAAAAACATTGCCCGGCCATGCTTTTCCGCCAGGGCCTGTGCCAGCGCTGCGCCTGGAATATAGCCGAACAGCGCGGATACGGCATCCGGGCAGTCGATATCCAGCGCAAGAAACAGGTCCGACGCAGCGGTCAGGTCGTCATCCGGTTTGCTTGCAATGATAAAAACAGGCCTGCCTGCCCGGCGGGCTACCCCAGCGGCTTTGATGGCCTGCGCACGCGTTTCCGGCGCGCCCACAAGGATCACTACCGGCGCGTTTAGGGGGTACGTCATGCTTTCAACATGGCACCACTCTTCCAGTTCATGCGCGCCCGCGAATACGCCGCAGCCCTCGGCAAACTTCGCCGCGATAAACTGCGCGCACCCCAGCAGGCCGTCGCAGCCCAGGATCATGCCCAGCGGCCAATCCCACTTGGAAGCCGCTGCGGCAAGTTCGCGCGATTGCAGCACCAGGCGGGGGAGTTGGCTGGCGACATCTTCCAGATGCCGCGCCGCGGTAACGGGCCGCGTACTGCGGCCGCCCAGCCGCCCGGCCAGCGCGAGCAGGCCGCACAGGGAGGCCGCAAATGTGCGGATTCCAGGGGAGCGGCCCTTTTCAGAGATGGCGGTGGAAAGCGCCCATTCGGCCGCCGCATCCATTGCGCAACCGGGGCGGCCCGCGATGGAAAGCGTAAGGCCCACCCCGGCCTCCCGCACGCCCTGAAAAATCGAAACCGCCATTTTGGATGAACCGGAGGCCGAGATGCACACCACCAGCGTTTTCCACGCGTCCTGTGGCCTCAGCCTGGGCAGGTGTTTCGTCAGGAAGGTGTATGCCGGCATGGGGATGTATTCGATATCGGTCCATTCCGCGAAGCACTGCGCCGCGGAAACCGCCGCATGGTAGCTGTCGCCGTTTCCCAGGGCGTATACCCGGCGGATGCCCGAAGGAAGCGGGATTTTCATGCCTTTGCGCAGGATATCCGGCAATTCCTGCCCGTAGAGTTCCTCTAGGGTGTCAAGCTGCTGACCTATCAGCGAGGGAGACAAGCGGTTCACGCAATCATCCTTTCTTTTTCGCCGTGCGAAAGCTTTCTATATACGCCCGTACGGCATCCTCATCCACGGCGCCGCCCCAGCCCTTCTTTTCAAAGCAGCTGCCCACCAGGGCCATATCGGCATCCGCCATGCGGCGGGTAACGTTCTCCGCGTTGGTTCCGCCGCCAAGCACCACGGGAATATTCATACCCTTGATCGCCTTTGCCATCTGGTTATTCTTCGCCTCATCCTTGTCCACGATTTCTACCGCGTCCGCCCCGGCGTACTTGGCGAAGTACGCGCGGCTGCAAAGCGCCTTGATTGGATCATCCAAGTCGCCCTGGAAGTGGTAGCCCTGAATCTCCGCGATGAGCGTGATATCCTGCGCATCCAGCTGGCGGCGGTATGCCTGCACCTTCAGGGGGTTTGCCTCCACGGTGCCGTAGGGGGAGTCGCTTGTGCCCACCAGCGCGGTGCAGCGGACAAAATCCGCGCCGCACACCTTGGCCACCGCAAGCGATGGGGTGATGCAGTTCCACATCAGCTGAACGCCGACAAGGAAACCTTCGGGAACTGCCTGCCTGACCGCCCGCACAATCAGCGTGATCGCCGCGACACGGGCGTAGTCGGTATCATCCTGGTTGCTGTACACGCGGTCTACGGTCTGTATCAGGCAGCCATCCGCCCCGCCGCGCGCCAGCGCGCACGCGTCCGAAACCGCTTTCTGTATGTTGTCATCCAGGCTATCCGCCTTGTAAAATGGGGTGCCCGGCAGCGGCAAAAGGTGCACCAGCCCAATGATGTATTTGCGCCCGCTTGAAAAGTCAATCATGCCAGCGCCTCCTCTGCTGCCTGGTCGCAGGCATCCAGTTTTTGCAGCAGTGTTCCGATATCCTCCGCGACCAACACGCGCGCCATGTCCTTTTCTTTAAGGAAATTATCCTCAAACGCCCTTTGCAGCTGGATCAGGAAGCCATCAAAGAAGTGATCGAAATTTAGGATGCCAAAGGGCTTGCTGACAATGCCCAGCTGTGCCAGCGAAAAGATTTCCGTCAGTTCATCCAGCGTGCCGATGCCGCCCGGCAGCGCAATGGATGCATCGCCAAGCGCGATCAGCTCCACTTTGCGCTCCTGCATGGTTTCGGTTTGCAGCTGCTCATGGACATCCAGGATGTATGTGCTGGCGGCAAACCGCTTTGTGTTCACGCCGATCACATAGCCGCCCTCCGCCATTGCGCTTTGCGCCACAAGGCCCATCAGTCCGCGCGAGCCGCCGCCGTAGATCAGGCGCCTTCCCTGGCGCGCGATGACGGCGCCCACCTCGCTGGCCATCCGGTTGTACTTTTCGGGGCAGGTGCTTGCGGAACCGCAAAAAACGGTAATTCCTTTCAGCATGGCGTGTTCTCCTTTCGCATAAGCCAAATGGGGTTGGAAATCAGGCGCACGCTCAGATGGTCGCGAAAGGCGATGCCATAAAAGCTGGGCGCTTCTTTCATTTCATGGAATTCCATGCGCACGTATGAGCTGCCACTCTCCGCAATCCATGTTTCCGGCAGGGTGAACCGGTGGGTATCCGAGCCGTGCGCATCGTAATAGACGGCATCCAGCAGCATCCCATCCGCATAGATAAACAGGTTTCCGCGGGGGTGATCCGGCAGGTCGATCGTAATCGCGGCGCTGCTGCCTGCGTCCAGAATAAGCGCATCACCCATCTGCGCCGTTTGGCCCGCGCACTCCGCAAACATCGCCATGCGCGCGCCGCCGATGCCCACATAGGCGTGCCCCTTGCGCAGCGCGGCCAGGATATCCTTTTGCGACAGCGAGTCCGCCTGCACCCAAGTCAGCACATGGCCGAGCTTCCAGGGGCCATCCTCCGTGGGATGGTGCGAATCGGAGGAACCGACGCCGGTTAGGCGGTATCCGTGGGTCAGCAGCATATCCCAGTGGGTGGTGTAGAGCATGGCGGTTTGCATCTCCGGCGTGCAATAGACCTCGTACAGGTCCGCCTTTTCCATAGGGAAATCCCGCCAGCGCCACCCCATGATGCCGCTGAGGGAGTGGTTTATGCAGAAAACCCCGCCCATGCGGTGTACCTCGTCTGCGATGGCTTCCATTGTCGGGCGCTTTTCAAGCCCCAGGAACGCAGCAAGTTCCTCGCTGTCATCGACCATTGGGTTGATCCATGAGGTAAGCCCGTGCACGTTCGCGTGCCCGCGGTCGGAGGATACCTCCATGCTTTGCAGCAGCAGCGGGCGCTGGCCGTCTCCCGCCTCCTGCAGGCGCAGCCAGTGCGCGGCGGTAAAGTGGTCGGTAAGCGCAAGAAAATCGATACGCATCGCGCGCGCCGTGTCCACAACCTCCGCAAGGGTGGTGTACCCGGTGCTTTCATCGGAATGGGTGTGCAGTTCCCCGCAGTACCAGCCGGCGCGCGCATCGGGGCACGCAGCGGAAAACGGCCGCTCCCGCAGCGCGGCGATGTAAGGGTTTTCCGTTTGCGAATCGGCCGGGCAATCTTTCGCCAGCTCACCCGTGATGGTAAGCGCCGCGTCGATGTCTTCAAACATCCGGCGTTTGTATAGGATCAGCTTCCACTCCCCGGCGGGCAGCGGGCCAGGTATGCATCCCTTGTCCGCGCCGGCCGGGGTGATCGTATAGCTGGTGATGGCTTTTCCAGTGGTCGCGTTTGCGGCGCGCATCAGGCGCACCTGTCCAAGCGCATCAAATAGGATGAGCGGTACCTGTGTGCTCTTTTCCGTGGTGATAGTAAGGGTAAGGGTCAGCTTTCCGCAAGCTTCCGGCACGGAAAACGCGTACCGGTAATACCGCTTCGATTGGCTTTGGTCCGTGCGGTTGTTCATCAGAAACACCCGCGTGTTCACAAGCGCGAGGGGCATATGTAAACTCCTTATCGGTTGGTGAGGGGATGGGGCAGAGGCACCGCCGGCCGCCCCATCCGCGTTAACGTTTAAAGGGTTTCGCTTAGAAAATGAAGGACTCGTTGAGCTTCTTCTCGTCAAACTCATCCTGGAAGGTTTCGTTGTACTCTTCCAGCGTGCCCTGGATGTCTTCGCCGTTGTAGATCAGGCGGACAACCATGTCGCTGACCAGGCTGAACACGCTGCCGACGTTCTTGGTAACGGCGGAGGCGTTCTTGGCATACGCAAGCTGGCCCAGCAGGTTGGCGGTGAACTCGTTTTCGGCCATGTACGCCTTGACGGAATCCAGCTCCAGCACGCTCTGGCGCACGGGCAGGTTCGCGGTTTCGACGAAAACCTTGGCACAGTTTTCCAGGCTGGAAACGTACTCGATGAAGGCCTTGCAGGCGGCCTGCTCGGCTTCGTTCGCTACGGTGGTAACGGCCAGGTTTGTGCCGCCGATGGTCACGGCGTGTCCGCCGTCGCCCGCGGGCACATACTCAAATGACCAGTCGCACTCCAGCAGCGAGTTTGCGGAGGGGATGAAGGAGGAGGACTGGAACACGGTGGCAACCTTGCCCTCCAGGTAGGTGGAGTGCTGATCGGCAAACCCGCCGGAAGTTGTGGGCACCATGGCCAGCAGGCCCTCTTCGTACATGCCCCGGAAGAAGGTGAACAGGTCGACCATCTTGTCTTCGGTCATCATCGCTTCGCCGTCAGGCGTGGCGATGGTGGCGCCGAAGGAGTACGCGATGGCTTCAAAGATGTACTGGTTGAAGTAGGCGTAGCTGTAATAGTAGCCTTCGCCCATGGCCTCCTTGAACTTCACGGCATCCTCATAGAACTCATCCCAGGTGGCGGGAATGCGGTCGATTCCGGCTTCTTTAAGCAGGTCGCGGTTGACGATGAAGCCCTGCGTGGTGCGGTTGTAAGGAACGGCGTACACCGTGCCATCCACGGTCAGGTCAACGAGCATGCCGGGGAAATAATCCTTAAGCACGTCTTCGGGCAGCACGTTTTCCATGGGCAAGAGCATGCTCCGCTGCACATACAGCGGCACATCGATGTAGTCGGCCAGCACCATCTGCGGCATGTTGTTGGCGTTGAAGGCCGCGGCCATCTTCTGGCGCACGACATCATAGCCACCCTGATGGACGACGGTAACCTGCACATCCGCCTGGCTTTCGTTGAACGCGGCGACCAGCGCGTCAAAGGTGGACGCCTTCGCGCCGGTGAGGGGACTCCAGACTTCGATCTGGGTGGGTGCGGCCATGGCGCTGCCGGCCAGTGTCAGAAGCAGCACGAGGGCCATCAGGATACCAAGGATACGCTTTGACATGGGGAACCCTCCTTCGTGATGATGCGGCAAAAAGCCGCGTATCATAATCCGCCATCAGCGGTTATGAGCAGTGGGGGAGAGGTCGGCACAAGGTCTTTTCCCGCTACCTATAGAACGGGTCAGCCCTTGATGCCGCCTGCTAGTTGATTTTGGGAAAGCGCTTTTTGAATCACCAAATAGATGATAACGATGGGCAGGATGACCAACAGCGTCGCCGCCATGATCAAATGCCAGTTGTTGCTGCCGTCTTCCACCTTCATCATGACAAGGCCAACGGGAAGTGTGCGCACGCGCGTGCTGGATGTCATCATGAGCACCCAGAAATAGTCGTTCCAACGCCATTTGAACGACATGATTGCGTACGCGATGATAGAAGGTTTGGCAAGGTGTACCAGAATATTGAACAGGATGCGAAGATGCCCGGCACCCTCCATCTTTGCCGATTCCACAAAATCCATCGGTAAGGATTCGAAGTTGTGCCGGATCAGGTAGATGCCATAGGCATCGGCGACAAAGGGTATGATGAGCGCCCAGTACTTATCCAGCCACCCGAAGTTGGAGATGGTTACATACAGCGAGATGATGGACACTTGGGAAGGCATCATCAGCACCGCCAGCACCAGCATGAACAGCGTGCGGCGGAAAGGGAACTTCAGGTACGCAAATGCATACCCGGCCAGCACCGCCGTAAACACGGAGGCAACCGAAACCGCCGAGGAGATAAACACGCTGTTGAACGTGTAAAGCCCGAAGGGCTGCATCTTCCAGGCCGTGGCGTAGTTGGAAAAGTTCGGCGGCCACGGCAGCTTGAACGGGCGGATCAGCAATGCGCGCGTATTGGGCATCAGGCTGGTCAGTATCATCCACGCAAAGGGCAGAATGACGGACAGTGACATCAGGACCAGGAATAAAACCTTGACCGTGTTAAGCGCTATCTGGAGGGGCGATAGCTTACGCATAGTTGCCCTCCTTCCCATCGGCAACCTTGCTGCGCACTGCCGTGCAGACCAGCATGATCACAAACAGAATGATGGAGGCGGCAGCCGCGCGGCCGGCCCTGCTCTTGACGAAAGCTTCCTGATAGATAAACAGGTTGATGACGCTGGTGCCGTTGTTGCCGCTGGTCATGACCTGCACAACATCGAATACCTGCATCGCGGTGATGAAGGTGGTGGTGCCAAGGAATAGGATGGTGGGCACAAGCAATGGTATGGTGATGTTCACCGCCTGCCTGAACTCGCCGGCGCCGTCTATGCGCGCGGCCTCGTATATTTCCGTGTTGATCTGCGCCATGCTGGAGGTGAAGATCATCATACAGTACCCCATGGACCGCCACACGCCCAGCGTGATGATCGCCCAGCGCGCATACCGCGCATCAAGCAGCCAATCCGGGCTTTTTGCGCCGAATAGGGAGTAGATGATCTCCATCAGGCCGTTGCTGGGGTTAAAAATCCATATCCATAGAATGGCCACAGCGGATGCGGTGGTGATGTTGGGGATGAAAAACATGGTTTTCAGCATGCGCCCGACCAGCCGGTTGTGCTTTGCCAGCAGCAGAGCAAGCACCAAACCGATGCCCAGCGAAAGCAGCGTGGACCAGATCGTATAGTGGAAAGTGTTGCCCAGCACTTTCCAGAAGATGGAACTGTCCAGCAGTTTGCTGTAGTTATCAATGCCGACATAGCGCTTTGCCCCGAAAAAATCCCATGAGGTAAAGCTGATCAGCAGATTATCGACCAGCGGGTAATACTTGAATACCCCAAAAACAGCAAATGCCGGCAACAAAAAAAGCATTGCTGTCAGCACATCTTTCATGTGGTATTTTTTGTGTCTCCGGTGGGTATTCAGCGCATGGGGAGGAGTGCTTTTCATAAGCCACACCCTTAATTTCCGCAAAAGGCGGAAATGCCTAAGATTTCCTTTTGAAAGCAGGCATCTTTCATGCTTTGGCCTGCTGCGCCACTGCGCTGCGGTTCTTCAAAAGGGAAAAGACTTAGGTCGTTCTAGTATAAAATAAAAAGCGGATCCTGTCAATAAATTTTTTGGAAGGGTGGTGCAGTTGCTGCGTGCAAAAGCAGATTGCATAGGCAGCGGAACAACGCGTAAACTGTAGGATGTAAGCCCTGCGGGATAATATCTAGTGCTATGCCCTCAATACACACCTTTTGGTTTCCTGTGCAATGCAAATGGATGTCTTTTTGGATTTTGTCTTGGTATCTTCCTTTTTCGACACTACGCTTGCATTGGGGTTGGAATCCCTTGGAAGTCTGCTTTTCATTGCAGGGGTAAAAGAAAGTCCAAACTTTGCGCTTGACTTTTTACCTGAACGTGGATATAATGTGAAAGGCTTAAGCGCCCGTAGCTCAGCTGGATAGAGTGTTTGACTACGAATCAAAAGGTCGTGAGTTCGAATCTCGCCGGGCGCGCCACCAGAAACCCCTTGAAAACCCAGTGTTTTCAAGGGGTTTCCCCTTTTCATGCCCTCCAAATATCCTTATGTAAAACCAACTGAAAAACCGCTAATATACCCCAAAAAACAGGTTTACCGCTGCATATGTCGGTAAAAATGTCGGTAGACAAAAGTCCCGTTTTTGAGGCCCCGCCTAGCTTTTTCCAACCACCTGTCGGTAAATTGAGCTACCGACATTGCCCCTCCCTAAAAGTGCGCCCGATCCGCCGGATTATTGAGCACCCCGAAAACCGTCAGCAATTGCAGCACTCCCGCCACAATCGCTTCAATCGTTTCACTAAGCCCCGTATCCACCACCCCCAGTGTCAGCAGCATCGCCATCACCTGCGCCGCAACCGCTGCCCATACCACTTTAGACCGCAGCCTCTCCCGGATCGTCTCCATGTGTACGCCCCCATTTCTCTCACTTCTTGTAAAGATACCCCTTCAGTTTTTTATCCGCTTCCTTCGCGTTGCCATTGGCACCCAACTGCACCAACCCGTCCAGTGCGGCGGCAACGCCTTCCAACAACAACCCCCGCACTTCCATTGCTTCCTGGTCATGCTCTTCCAGTTGCTTAAAACGGTAAGAAAGCCGAAAGAGCCACCCCAGCAGCCCAGCCAACGGCACCAGCAACGCCAGCACAACGCCAATCTCCTTCAAATCGACCATCATGCCGTTCACCCCTTCAACCACGCGCCAAGCATCGCAGCCACCCGCTCCAGTTCCACACGGGGTATTTCCACGCAATCGTGCGCAGGCGTTTCACCCTCGCCTGGGCCGTCGCCCATACCGCCACCGTCATCCTCACCGTTCCCCGCATGCTCAAACCACAGAAATTCATCCTTGATCCAGCCGGTAAATCCATCGTACATTGTTAAGGTGCATTCCCGCTGCCTGTCCAGCACCGGCACCCGCGTCCCGATCGGAATCCGAAGCATGAACTGCCCGCCCGGCGTCTTGCGCATGTTCACCGTGCTGCCGGTGTCGGCGTGTGTCAGAGCAAACCCAGTCAGCCCGCCGCCCTCGCCATCCTCACCGCCAGTATCGCCACCGGCACCATCCCCGGAATCCTCGCTGTCACCGGCATCACCCTGGTCATACGCCACGGCTTTCAGCAGCCCCACATGCGTCCATCCATTTTGCAAAGTGCTCGCCGCCACGCATCCCCGCGAATATGAAGCATGCACGACCTCCGCACCCATATTGGCGTAAAGCCCCGCATGCGAAGCATTGCCCAGCCCATCCACCTTGTATTTCGCCGGTTCCCCGCCGTCCCGCTCCACAATAAACAGCACGACCCCAGTCACCAGCGCGTCCCGTGCTCTCGCCTCCGCAAGCGTCCCCACCCATTCGCACGCATTGCGGTACATGTCATTGCTGCCCGCATAGCTCATTTTCCCGCCCGCCTGCCGCACGCAATACTCGATCAACCCCTGGCAATCCATCCCCGCCAAGGTATCGCCGCCCATCACATACGGAATCCTGGTCTTTCCCAACAGCGCCACCGCCGCCCGTGCTACCGCATCACCCGTTGGTTTCATCCCGCGTTCACCTCCACTGTTTGAATCTCCACGTCCAGCCGCTCTGCCGCTTTCCTGGCGATCTCCCCGTCAATCTCAATTCCCACCGCGTCGTACCCCTCCAGCCGGGCAGCCTCCAGCGTGCTCCCGCTCCCGGCAAACGGGTCCAGGATGCGCCCACCTGTCAAGCATATCTTGACAACTGATCGCATCAGCTCCACCGGCTTCTGCGTCATGTGTATCCGCTGCGTGCCCGCCACGTTGCTCTGCGCATACACGCCCGGTAGATACGGACAAGGCCGGTCAATAGGCAATCGCCCATTGCTGCCCCACAGCAAAAACTCCGCCTGCTGCCTGAACCGCCCCGGCTGGGGCCTTGCGTTCAGCTTGTCCCATACCACCGCGCCCCGCCATGTCCAGCCCGCGCGCTGCAAAGCGTCCGATGCTGCCGGATACTGCCGCCAATCCACGAACACCGCGCAGACAGCCCCCGGCGCGCACACGCTCCGCGCCACCTCCAGCGCCTCCACCATGAACGATGTCCACGCCCGCTGGTCCATTGATTCCCCGGCAAACGCATCAAAAGGCGCACGCCGCTTCGCCGCTGTGTACTTTTCACACGGCGATTTCTGCCGCTCGCCCATCGTGCGCCCACCGCTCGAATACGGCGGGTCGGTGATCACTGCGTCAAACAGTTCGCCCGGCAGCGCCCGCATCACCCGCAGCGCGTTGCCCTGGTACAGTTCAATGCTCCCCATGCCAGCGTCACCCTCCCCACACATCGTTGATCGGCGGAAACATATTGACCGGCACCATCTGTCCCGCTGACGCGCTCCCCAGCGCCATGCCGATACCTTGCAGAATGCCTATGCCAAGTTCTTCATAGCCCTTTGGGGATAAGTTGAACACCCCGTCCATTGTTTGATTGCGGCGGATCAGCAGAGGTGTCGTAGAGCCTCCGGTTGACACGACCAACAGCGTACCGTCCGGCGAAAACGTGCAGCCACCACCACTGCCTGATAGGGGCGCTGCCGGATCAGCCAGCTTTGTAAACACGTCCCCGTTCCGTTTATACATCGCGATATAGGGCGTATTGGCATATGTCACGACGAAAAACGCGCCACATGGCGAAAACTTGCAACTGCTCGCAAGCCACATACCGGAACCTGGAATGATCACTGCGTTCACCAGCTTTTCAAATATATCCCCATCCCGCTTGTAAATCGCAACGAACGGACTGCCAATATGCACTATAGCCAAATACAAGCTGTCCGGTGAAAACGCGCAGCGAGAGGCTGAACTTGGTGGAGCTTGTTCGGGGTCCGCCAGTTTTGTGAACGTATCCCCGCTTCGCTTGTACATCGCGATATAAGGAGAATTGTTGCCCGTTATCGCCAAATACTCGCCATTGGGCGAGAATACACACCCATTAGCACCGCCACCCGGACTTGACATCGAGGTAGACAACTTTGTAAATGTGTCCCCGCTTCTTTTGTAGACGGCAATGTAATTCGTTCCACTGCCCACCACCGCCAAATGCAGGCCGTCCGGTGAAAACGCGCAGGCATTCGCTGTCCCCGCCGGAAGCGACGCGGGATCTGCCAGCTTTGTAAACGTATCTCCGCTTCGTTCGTAGATCGTAAAATAGGGGGAGCTATGATGCGTTACCGCCAAATACACGCCGTCCGGTGAAAACGCGCAGTTCCTTGTTTCGCCAACCGGCAGTGCCGCCGGGTTTGCCAACTTGCTGAATGTATCCCCGTTTCGCTTGTAGATTGCGATATACGGAGCACTCATCAGCGCGGCGGCCATGTATGTGCTGTCAGGAGAAAACGCGGTATCCCGTACAGCGCTGGTTGGCGGTTCAGCGAGCGTAACAGCACTTGTGCCAATGGCACTGATGCCCTTCCTGTATTCCACCGCAGCGTATTTGGCAACCCATTCCAGCGCGGGTAACACCACTTCCCGCGTCCAGGCAGTCGGTAGTTTTGTGCCGCTGCCGTGCTGTCCGATGACCTTTATGCTCATACTGCACCCCACACATCGCCAAATGGCGGAAATAGGTTGACTTTTACCGCCTGCCCAGCTTCGGCGCTTTCCAAGGCCATACCAATGCCACGCAATCCGCCCGTTTCAATCTCTTTATAGCCTGCGCTCGTGATGTTCCGAACCCCGTCCATTTCTTGATTTCGGAATATCCGCAGAAAAGGGGCCTGCTCGTGGGCAACGGCCAAATACCGTTGATCCGGTGAAAATGCGCAATGTTGTCCGACACCGGGCAGCGCGGCTGGCGCTTCCACCTTTGCAAACGCATCCCCGATTCTTTTGTAAACAGAAAGGAACGGGGACCCGTAATGTGTCAGAACCCAAAACGCTCCGTTTGCCCAGGCGACGCAGGATGTTACGGTGCTGGACGGCAGCACAGAAGCAGCGTTTAGCTTCGTGTAGGCATCCCCGTTTCGCTTATAGATGATAATGTATGGCGAAGCGCTATACCCCACGGCAAGGTAGGCCCCATCCGGTGAAAAGGCGCAGCGGTGGCTAAACTCTGTCGGTAGGGCCGATGGATTTGGCAGTTTTGTGAATGTGTCCCCACTGCGCTTGTAGATGCAGATGTACGGGGTACTTTCATGTACAACAGCAAGATGCGCTCCGTCCGGCGAAAACGTGCAATACCGCCCGACAGAGGTCGGCAGCGACGCCGGATTTGAAAGCTTCGTAAAGGCATCGCCGCTTCGTTTGAAGATGCTGATATAGGGAGTCCCAAAATGCGCGACGGCCAAATGTACCCCGTCCGGTGAAAACGCGCACCACACTGGGCTGTTATAAAGCGTGGGGGTTGCAAGTTTTATGAACACATCCCCGCTTCGCTTATAGACTAAAAAATATCCTGTTCCGGCCCATCCCACCGCCAGATATAACCCGTCCGGCGAAAAAGCGCAGCAGGTTGCGTTATAGCCTGGCAGTGAAGTGGGGTTTGCCAGTTTCGTAAACACATCCCCGTTTCGTTTATAGATCGTGATGTATGGCGACCCGTCGTGCGCAACGGCCAGATAATCGTTGTCCCTCGAAAATGCGCAGCATTTTGCGGTGCCCACCGGCAAATCGGAGGGCGTCACCGTATCGGAAGCTATCTCAACATTGCGCATATGCTCTACCGCAGCTTGCTTTTCTATCGCCTCCATGGCGGGAAGCCTTACTTCCTGCTGCCACCCGCCGGGGAAGCCTTCCCTGCTGCAAAAAATACCCGCTGCCCGCACGCTCATCCCCGCACCTCCAGCATCACCGGCATGTCGGTTGCCGGGATGGCTCCGCGCAGCGTCACCGTCAAGCTCCCTATGGCTTGGCCCGTCACTTGCGGCATCGCGGCGCACCACGCCGTGAACTGATCCGCCGTTGCTGTTTGGGCAATGGATAAATCACCCGGCTGGTCTGCCCGTGCTATCGCCGCACACACAAGCGCCTGACTGCCGCCTGCGTCCCATCCCGTGGCCGTCAGCGTCAGCGCATGCGTTTCCACCCGCATGGCAGGCCCTTGCTCGCCCTGCGGCCCTTGCGCGCCAGTCGGGCCGGTTTCTCCCGGCGCACCCTCCGGCCCCGCATCGCCCTTGTCGCCCTTTGGCCCCTGTACACCCTGCGCGCCGGTATCGCCCTTCGCACCCTGTACGCCCTGCGGTCCCCGGATGTTGACCGCCTCCGGGTTTGTCAGGCTGCCGTTGTTCGTCCAGCTTATTTCGCCCGCCGCACTCACGGTGGGGGTGAAGTACGGTCCCTGTGCTCCTGTTGCACCCTTCGCGCCCGCTGCGCCGGTATCGCCTTTCTGCCCCTGAATACCCTGTGGGCCAGCGCCGCCCGTGTCGCCTTTCTTGCCTTGCGGCCCGGTTTCACCCTTTTCCCCTTGGATGCCTTGTGCTCCCGCGTCACCCTTCGGCCCCTGGATGCCCTGGCCGCCTGTTGCGCCGGTGTCACCCTTCGAGCCTGGGGCACCCTGCGGCCCGGTCGGCCCTTCCGGCCCTTGCAGCGGTCCCAATGCGTTCCAGTTGTCCAGGTCCACATCCCAAACGTAGATTACATTGGTTTCCGCCGTCCCCACCGCATAGGCGTCGCCCTGCTCGCCGGTGAGGTGCATTTCCATAAGGGCCTCCAGCGTTTCATACCGGGCCAATATCGTAAAGCTCTGCCCGCTCGCGCCGGTCGGTCCGGGTTTGCCGGTGTCGCCCTTTTCGCCCCGGTCGCCCTTGGTTCCCTGCGGCCCGGTTTCCCCTTTAAGCCCTTGCGGGCCAATGCTGCCGGTATTGCCTTTCTCGCCTTGTGCGCCGGTGTCGCCTTTGATTCCCTGCGAACCTGTGTCGCCCTTCGCTCCCTGGATGCCTTGCGCGCCCGTGTTGCCTGTATCGCCCCTCGGTCCTTGACTGCCCTGCAACCCCTGCGCGCCCCGGTCGCCTTTTTCGCCCTGTGGCCCCTGGTCGCCCTTGGCTCCTGCCGCGCCCGTTTTGCCCCTGGGCAACACCGCCCTGTATCGCCGCGCCTGTATCGTGCTGCCCGGCAGTTCCACAAACGCCGCCTCGGCATCTGTTTCCGCCGCCACCGCCTCATCGATGGTCAGCGTCGCCGCCTCGCCCTCCGGCCCGATGAACGCTCCGGTTTCGTAATCCTCTTTTAGCTGCTCATACAGCGCCGCCCGTTCGTCTTCGTTCTCTCCGACTTCCGCCTCCAGCGCCGCCAGCCGCCGCATCGCCTCCGTCAGCCCTGTGTACTCGTCCGTCGATTCCACCAGCCCATCCGGGTACAACACATCTTCGATGTACACGTCAAAGCGGGGCGTGGTCAGCACCTCGCCGTCCTTGCCGTATACCGTCAATTCACATTCCAGCAGCCCCGCAGCCGCCAGCATTTGCTCCGTCATCACCTGTTCGATCACGTTGCCGCGCGTCGCGCAGTCGTTGAACAGGATCGTCCCGTCGGGCTTCACCCCGCGCAGCACGCCCAGCGTCCCCTCCGCCAGCGGCACCGGGTTCGCTCCGCTGAACAGCCGCACGCGCAGCATCCGAACGCGCCGGTCGCCGCGCTTCACCGAAACGGATGCCTGGCTGCCCATCCTGCCCACATCCAACCGCAAATCGTATGGAATGAGTTCCACCCAAACACCCCCATATTCACGCACCAAAGCATACAAAAGCGCGTCCTGATCTGGCTTTCACCTTATCAGAACGCGCCTTTTTTCGCTCCCTGTTTGGGGGACTTTATTCAAACGTCGATCATCACAACATCCCGCTCCCGCGCATGTGCATAGTTTACCGTGTAGTACGTCCCGCCGCCCTCGCGCCCGTCATACACGGCAATCACCCGCGTGGACATATCCACCATGAACCGGTTTCGGGTGAAAAAACATTCCGGTGTATAGACTTCGCTGTGCACGCTGATCACGTCGCATTGCACCAGCAGCGCATGAAACTGCTCGGATAGGCATTTTACGCGCCCTTGATAGGGGAGCGCCGCTTCCAGCCGGATTTCCGGGTGTAACAGCCTCCGCCTTACCACAATCTCCGCAAAAAGCAAGTATGCGCCGACCGCAAACCCCCTGATGAAGTGCACAAAGCCGTCCCCAATAGCGTCCAGCACCGCTTGCTCCAGGCGTGCGCTCACCTCAAACAGCTTGTCCTTTGGGATATTTCGATGCCCTGTCACGCAGCAGGTTCTTTGCAACATGTCGCAACTTCCTTTATGCCTGTTATTCGGTTATGGGCGGCAACTTCACATCCCGCACCACCCGCGTCTCGTCCTCTGTCAATGCCCGCACGCTGGCCCACCCGCGCCCCTTCACGAACGTCATCCAGTGAAGCTGCCCGTCCATCGCGGAACAGACGCATTCCGCTGTATTGCCCCGGCCATAGGGGATGCAAGCATACAGCTCCCGGCTGCCGAAAAGCTTCCTTTCCAGCAGCCGGAACACAGTTCCATCCGGCAAGGGGATTTCATGCAGCGTTTCCAACGCGCGCACCCTTTGTGGCGGTTTCAACGGCATAGCTTTTCGCTGGTTTGCACGGATTCGGTTTCCGTTGATCCGCCGCCCGTCGCCGTGCCCACTACTTTCAGGTAATAGAACTTGCCGACTTCCCCTTTGTAGCTAGCCAGCCAATCCGCATAATCTCCGCCGCTGGCGCTCCAGCTATCCACATAGACCCACGTTCCGTCCAGGCGGTACAGCGTAATTTGCAATGAAACGCTGGTCGTGGTGCCTGCCTGCGTGCTGATCGACGCGGACAGGGACATCCACCCGCCCGAGGTAGGCGCAACCGCCGCACTCAACGTGTGGATTTTCGAGAACATCACGCCCATTGTTGTGTTTGCTTCCTCCGCTCGCGTGGTGGGGGTTGCGATGGGTAGGATCATCAGGACCAGCAGGAACGCCAATAACCGTTTTTTCATTTGTAAAGCCACCTTTACCCATATTTCATGGCGCATGCAAAGCGATCGACTGCGCCATAATCTCCAAATCCTCCAGCAGCGCGTACCCCTCCAGGCGGTACGCCGCCGTATCCGTATGCGCTACCCTACCTGATAGCGTGCGCAGCCCATCTTCGCCTTCGCTTATCATCGCGGTATAGCCGTCCAGGTCAACACGGGTCACGTCGGCATGCTCATTGTCCAGCGCCGCAGCTTCGCCTTCGCCGTAGTAGTAATAGCGGATCGTATTGCCGTCCGGCCGCTGGTAGGTCAATATGGCAATACCCACCGTGCCGCCGCGCCTGGATATGTTGCTGCCTACTAGTGCATAGCCTTCTGGTAACACGGTCGGCGCGTGCAGCCCCGCCAGCGACAGAGAGGTGCTGCCCGTGGATTCATATGCCACAGATACCTTGCCGGTAATGAAGTGATAGGCCGCGTTGCGCACATCAGCAGCAAGGCTAAACAAGCTAATCGCCAGGATGGCTATAATAGATAGCACAATAATCGCGAGCTTGGGGAACCAGGAGCGCCTGGGGGTGCTTTTACGTTCCGGTACTGCTGTGCTCAATCCATCCAGTAGGCGGGTCAGCATGGCAATGCTACGCCGTGTTTCCACGGTCTGAGGCTCTATGCGGTTTGTTGAGGCGATCATGTCCAGCAGGATACCGCGTATATCTCTGATGGTATACTCGGCATCACGCTGTAATGCTTCCAGCTTTTCAATTCGTTTAAGCAACACGATTGCCATGCTTTTGCTCTCATGCGAGAGAGAAGCAAGCTTTTTCTCTAGGTTCTTCCTTGATAGGCCAGGGTCCAAAATTCGGCTCATAGGAATCACCTCAAATATCAACTATAATTCGTCTGCACTATATTTATAGAATAAATCTTTTGAGAGGGAATTGTCAATACTTAGAGGGAATGTTATATTACTTTCGTGGGGAGGATGTTCATGCTACAAGAACGAGTGCGCGCGGTGCTTGCCGCCGTGAAAACGAATGCGGGTCGGTTATCCGATGAACTTGGCCGCAGCCATAACTATGTCCATGGCATCCTGGACGGCAAGAATCAAAATCCTGACGATTCATTTTTTGAGTATCTGCATATACGCTATAACGTCAACATTGAATGGTTGCGTTATGGTGTGGGTGAGATGTTTGGTTCCGATGGGATGAAAAACGATTATCCCGCTGCCATGCTGGTCAAGAAAATATCGGCGCTTTCTCCACAGCATAAGGTGCTCATGACGGAAGTTGTGGAAGCGCTGTATCTCAAAGAAGAAGCCGAGCGAAAAACGGAACAAAGTAAGCCCGAATAAAACGCCGCTATGGAGCGTTTTTTCCTGCAACAAACGGAAAACATTCCCCATATCCACGCGTCCATCAAAAGAAAAGCGCGTCTCGATCTGACTTTGCACGACAATCACCCACTCAGACATGTTCACATGTATAATTTGGGGTTCAAAATATTCCGGCGTGCACTCTTCGCTGTGGATTTGATCATGTCGAAAGTAAATGGCAAAAGGTTGACAGTTCTTTACAACAAAGCTATAATATGCGCATATTTTACGATCATGGCAGGTGGCAAAGCACAATGGCTCATGAAAACTGCTTATTTCACCTATGCTGACAAACTTTTGCACATGCAGATGATGAGAACTCTGTGGTGAAATGAAGCGTATTGGATACCACTCAATGACCGCTAGACAGGGTGTTTGACGCTTACCAAAGGGTGGAGAAATCAATATGAAAAAGTGCTTTTTTTGTGGCTGCCTTTACGATGATGATTGTCTTTTATGCTCCAAGTGTGGGAAATCCTTGGATGAGCAGACCGATGAATCTTTACTTCATGACATTCAACCACTTAATGAGCCATCGTTAACGGCGAAGGCAAATACTCCTATGCAAAATGAAGCCCCGCCGCAAGTAAAGAAAAAACGGCGGAAGTTATGGCTTCTTTGCATTGGGCTAATTTTGGTTTTAGTAGTAGGCTTGCTTGTTAGCACACAGTTCAGTCCGAAAAACAGAATTGTTGGAGCTTGGATTTCCGAGGGAAGCTACGGGGAAAAGTACACAGTTGCCTTCTATGAAAACGGAACATTGGGTTCGGACTCCTCGTATCATTTTACGAACGGAAGATATAGGGTAAACGGCAACCAGGTTGTTATTGAAACATATGGAGGGATCGATGTTCTGGGTTTGTCGTTTCGAAAAAACAAGATGATTTTTACATACAGCAGCGGTGATACGATTGTTTTGACTAAAGCCGGAACCCCCGAACTAACAGAGATTGAGATAAAGTCATTTGAAAAACTTATGTATGATGGAGTGGAACACGGATTCACAATATCATTTAGCAATCCAAACAACAGGCTTTGCGAACTAAAGCTATATAGTATCAACGGCGGAAGAAACTATCTAATATACGAAGCGAGGACAATGAGCCGTGTAGATGAGTTTACATACGGGCGTTTGGCACCGGGATATACATACAGGCTGGAAATAACTTGTGAAAGCGACAAGTTTATGGATAGTTATTTTGATAAGTATACAAAGCAGTTCACCCTTGCGCAAGCAAAGGATTACTCTGATTTTGGATATCGATGCACTTCGTTTAACGTAGTTGTTGGTCAGAGCATGGAGGATATTAGAAACAATAACTATTCAGTTGTGAATCAGATTTATAAAGAAGCGCTCGAGAGAAATCTGGATGAGAACAGGGAAATTGCTGCATTTATTGAGCACACTTTTTCGAAAACAAGTCAAGACAAAATGCTTGGAAAAACAGAAGTAATGGTGATCTCTCCTCATGGGCTAACTGATATTCGTAGGTATAATGATTTGACTATCCCCGGCGACTGGACATCTGTAAACTGGAGATTTTCCCTAATATCATTACTGAACTGGTTTAGAGCTGAGGGTAAGTTGGTTGCCGGGAAATACACTGTCTACTTGTATAATGACGAGAGACTCAGAGGGACCACTTTCTTTACCGTGCTTGAGTAGGCTGAACAGTGAGCATCCCAATCAACAAAACACAACGGTACTGACGTGTAACACCAAAAAGCAATGCTGCTGCATATCGATGGAATTTGCCCGGAGTATGCCTGAGTATCACAAGAAAGGGAGCGGTTGTATGAAGACTACTCTACAGAGAGGTTTTATCCTGTTCACTGTAATAACGGTTCTCTTCCCCACGATGGCATTTGCGGAATATACTGGGTATGATGACGGATGGGCCTGGGAAAGCATATACCGGTATCCCAAAGAAATGTGGAAATACCCGGCTGTAGAAACCGGAGTATGGAAGGGGCAGGACAATAATGTACATTACCTTGACTTCCCTGAATTGATTGACGAGCTGACAGTCTCCGGCGCAGAATACGCTATTGAAATAAGACGAACAGACCATGTCGATTATGTGCAAGCAATATCTCAGAGGGAGTATACAGCTACGCATACCCCTACGGATATTGTGCTTGTTCAATACCACATCGAAGTTCCTTGGTATCGCGAAATAATCCATACCGAGTCCTACTTGGGCTATGATGAAACAGTTACGCTAACCGACCATTTCGTTAATTTCTCCATATGGGATTCACTACAGATTTTCACTCGCGATCCTTTCCTTTTTGATACGGCATTGAACTCCCGGCATTGGATACACCCGGCTTACGGGCGGCAAGGCATTCCCGAACATGCGTATGAGGGATACTTTGCTGACGTTGACTTTGAGCTCGGTTACGCTCATGGCGCGATGACAGGTTTACTCCTCAATGAGCGCATTTATCAGGGGCAGGCGCACTGGGACTATAGCGTTTTAATACCACTGAACTTTGACATGATAAACAAAAAGCAGGTTGCGCTTATGGAACTGGTCAAGGATGAACATGCGTTTACGGATTTCTTGCGTCACAATGTAGCCGATCAAGTGTTAATCCTCAAAGCTCTGGGTCTATCGAAATACGAATATGCCGAGTTCGATTCGATCCTTCGCTGGGAAAAATGGGACGGATTTTTTACGGAAGAAGGGCTGGACATCATCTTCAACTGGGAAGACATTGCGCCGGTAGCCGGAGGCGCATACCGCTTTTCCATCCGTTATGATGAGCTGTGGCAATACCTAAACGACTACGGCCGGATTCTGCTGTCCGACAGCAAGCCTGCCGGAGCGTCGGACCCAGTGCTTTCGGCGGATTCTTTAGAAGACGCGCTGATCATGTTCCCGTTTCCAAAGGGCAAAAAAATGCGGATTTGGGGATCGTCTGTCGGCGCGCCGGTCTATACCGGGCCTGGTTTGTATTTTCATCGGAGCGCAAATGAGCGCGCGAGCATATCATTGGGTTCTGAGTTTGAGCTGTTCGGCGTCCATTGGTGGGGTGACAACACGGATGCCGAAGGGCTGTGGTCTCTCGTCCGCTATCAAGTCGGAGCAGATGACAGCGGACGGTACCGGTATGGGTACATAGCAGCTTCAGGGAAGGATCTTGGTGCACCCAGCGAAATCATGCCGTACGCCTGGCTTCACGCTGTGAGCAACAGAATCACCTTCATCACCGACGAGCCGGAGAACCCTACCAATGCCATGAATCCCATTCCCGCACAGACGGAAGCCTATGCGCTCTTCCGGTATAACGATTGGGCATATGTATCCCTTGTGTATGAAGGCAAGCCGTTTCGCGGGTTTGTTCCCATCG
>JAVBPC010000015.1:0-27140 GCA_031549905.1 Eubacteriales bacterium | reverse complement strand
AAACCACACAAACGGCCCTTGTAATCTTTGTGAATCCCAGCAATTGCCCCGCGGAAGATTTGATACTATAATGTCAGTATCCAAAGGGCGAGAGAAGGATCGAGCCCGTCCTACGCAACGGCCGAACTAAATTGGTTGAGGAGTGTGTTCACATGGCAAGTGTAACTTTGAAGCACATCTACAAGATTTACCCCGGGAACGTAACGGCAGTCAGCGATTTCACGCTGGATATCCAGGACAAGGAATTTATCGTTCTGGTCGGTCCGTCCGGCTGCGGTAAGTCTACCACGCTCCGTATGGTTGCGGGCCTTGAAGAGATTTCCGACGGCGAACTCTACATTTCGGACAAGCTTGTGAACGACGTTGCCCCCAAGGACCGCGACATCGCCATGGTGTTCCAGAACTACGCCCTCTATCCCCACATGACCGTGTATGACAACATGGCGTTTGGCCTGAAGCTGCGCAAGACCCCCAAGGCGGAGATCGACAAGCGCGTGCATGAAGCGGCCAAAATCCTGGATATCGAACATCTGCTCAACCGCAAGCCCAAGGCTCTGTCCGGCGGTCAGCGCCAGCGCGTTGCTCTTGGCCGCGCGATCGTCCGCGAGCCCAAGGTCTTCCTGATGGACGAACCGCTGTCCAACCTGGACGCCAAGCTGCGCGTTGCGATGCGTACCGAAATTACCAAGCTGCATCAGAAGCTGCAGACCACGTTCATCTACGTTACCCATGACCAGACCGAGGCGCTCACGATGGGTACGCGCATCGTCGTCATGAAGGATGGCTTTGTGCAGCAGGTTGATACCCCGCAGAACCTGTACGACTATCCGACGAACCTGTTCGTCGCCGGCTTCATCGGCAGCCCGCAGATGAACTTCTTCAACGTCACCCTGAAGCGCGAAGCGGACGGCGTGTATGCTGATTTTGGCAACAACAAGATCCTTATCCCCAACAGCAAGGTTGCCAAGTTCACGGATGAAGGCATCATCGGCACGGAAGTCGTCATGGGTATCCGCCCGGAGAACCTCTCCGACTCGAAGGAAGACATCGACGCCAACCCGAAGGCCACCATCAGCGTTGACATCGAAGTTGTCGAAATGCTTGGTTCCGAGACGTACCTGTACGTTAAGACCTCCGGCAAGGAAGACAACATCATCGCCCGCGTTGATCCCCGCACCACATCGCGCGGCGGCGACAAGATCAAGCTGGCGCTGGATGTCGATCACCTGCACTTCTTCGACAAGGAGACCGAAGCTTCTCTGCTGAACCGCTAATCAATAGGAATGGAGGCTGCTCATAAGGCAACCTCCGTTTGAAAGCAAATGGGTATTCACGCCACTGCGTGGATACCCATTTTTTATGGCCGCTGCCCTGTAACGAAAACGCATATTGAGACTCTTATTAGGGGAGGGGTGAAAGGTGAAGGAGTTTGACGAGGTCTTTTCGCGGCATTATCCGATAGTGTACCGGTATGCGCTGTCGCTGTGCCAAAATGCTGCGATGGCTGATGAAATTGCGCAAGAGACTTTTTATCGCGCTTTCCTCAAGATTGATACGTTTCGTGGGGAGTGCGGCCTTTCCGTGTGGCTTTGCCAGATTGCCAAACATGAGGTCTACCGGCACCGTAGGCATTTGACGCGGCACGCTGAACAGGATGCGACCGAGGGCGGCCTTTCTCTGGAAGTGTCGTTGGCGAATCGGGAGCAGGCATTTCAGATACACCGTTTGCTGCACGCGCTGGAAGAACCCTATAAAGAGGTGTTTTCCCTGAGGCTGTTTGGCGAGCTGCCCTTCCTGGATATTGCCAAGCTGTTTGGCAAAACGGAGAGCTGGGCGCGTGTGACATATTACCGCGCCAAGCAGAAATTGACGAACGCAATGAAGGAGGAAGGGTCATGAAATGCGAAGTGATTCAGGATCTGTTGCCGCTTTATTTGGATGGCGTTTGCAGCGCGGAAAGCACCGGTTTGGTGGAAGACCACCTGACAAGCTGCGAAGCATGCCAAGGTGTGCGGGATGGCATGCGCCTGGAAATGCGCGCGGCCACACCTGCCACGCCTGATGAAATCACCGCAAGTCAGGCAGTGCGCGCCATACTGCTCAGGTGGCAGCGGTCCAAGCTTCTGCTGTATGTTTGCGCTGCGGTGTTGGCAGTAGGGGTGCTTGTGACAGGATACCAGCAGCTGTTTAGGATCAATGCCGTGCCGATCCCTGTGGCGCGGGTGGAGGTTGCGGAGCTTTGGCGGCTTTCGGATGGGAATTTGGCGCTGCGCCTGCGGTATCCGGACGGGCGCGGGCCGACACGGGCGAACGGGTTTTCCACGCGGACTATGGTAAAGGGCGGAGAATGTTACATAGAGGTATACGGCCCCAGGATTTCGATACCGACGGGCGAGGCGGTGCTTTCGGACTATATCACGCTGGAAAGTCATGGGGAGCAAGGCATGGTATCGGTGTACTACGGCATGCCGGATGATTGCGTGCTGGTTTATGAGTCCGGCGCGGAGGTGGAAAGCTTGCCGCCGGAAATGGAGGAAGAGCTGTTTTACTACCCGGGTTTGTCGCCGCGGTAGTGGATTTTTGACGCAGGGCTGCCCAATAAGGCGGCCTCTTTTTTGTTTGCTTTGAAAGCCCCGCATTTCTTGACAAAATGCTCTCAATCCAGCATAATAAGCATATAATGGTAAATTTCCGGGCAGTATAGCAAAAGTGACCGAAAACAACCGTTTTAGACAGAACAAGGTGGAGGATACTATGCCGGATAAGCGTATGGTCGAACTGCTGGGCAAGACGATAGAGAACCTTTCTTTGCGGGTGAGCCTGCTGGATGGCGAGGGGAATGCCGTGATCGGGCGGAGCGTGTCCCTTCCCGCGATGGATGAGCACGACGATTGGGCCGTGATTGACGGCGATACCTGGATGCGCCTGGCGATCCCCGGCATCCAGTATGTGCGGGTGGAAGGGGATACCCAATCCGCCGCCGACTGCGCGAAGCTTGTGGCCGCGCTGGCACATTCAATGTGCATGGAGCCGCCCGCCAGCGACAAGCTGGATGTGGTCCGTTCCGCGCTGCGCGAAGAGCTGTCCGGGCCGGAACTGGAAGCGCTGACGCAGGAATACGGCATCCCGATGACGATGAACCGCTGCGCGATCCTGTTCCACGGTACCAGCGCCGCGATGCGCGAATTGATCCCGCTGGGAGAGGACGACATCTTGGTGGAGATGGACCGGCACGTTCTGGTGCTGGTCAAATCCATGGATAACATGGATGGATACGAGGAGCTTTCGCAGCTGGCCGAGGCGATGGAGCAGACGATCATGTCTGAAACGGGCGAGCAGCCCAGCATCGCGATTGGCGAAATGAAAGCGACACTGGCGGAGATGGGGCAGTCGTACCGCGCCGCGTGGCGCGCGCTGGAGATCGGCCGCGCGTATCATCCCGATAAAAACCTCTATTCGTTCACCCGCCTGGTGCTGGAGCGCTTCCTTTCCGAGATCAACCGGGAGCTTGGCGCGCGCTACCACAACATGCTGTTCAACCGCAAAACGCAGCGGCTGTTCAATGATGAAATGCTGCACACCATCGAAATGTTCTTCGAAAAAGATTTGAACCTTTCCGACACCGCGCGGCAGCTGTATATCCACCGCAATACCCTGGTGTACCGCCTGGATAAGATTCAGCGGCAGACGGGGCTGGATCTTCGCCGGTTTGAGGACGCGATCACATTCCGCATGCTGCTGCTGCTTGGCAAATGCGGCGGGGATAAGCCCACGGCGGTGCGGTAAAGGATACCCGTTGCCTGTGAACACCCTGTAAATGTTTTCTTTTTCCGTTGCATTTTATCCGCGAATCCTTTATGATGAAACAGGGATTTGCGGATATTTTTTATTCGTATAAACGAAAGGAATTGCAACATATGAGACATACGAAACGGATTTTGGCGCTGCTTCTTTGCTGTTTGCTGCTCTCCGGCTGCGCGATAGCGGCGGAGCGTACGGTCACTGTGACGGAAGAGGAGTATGCGCTGCTCCAGAAATACCGCCGCCTGGAAGAAATCAGGCAGATGGTCAGCAGGTCTTTCCTGTTTGAATATGACGAGGCGGACTTGTTGGATTCCGCGGCCAAAGGCATGCTTGGCGGGTTGGAGGATCCGTATTCGTATTACTTTACCCCGGTGCAAATGGAAGAGCAGACCGAGAGCTTTACCGGCGAGTACGGCGGCATCGGCTTTGAAGTGTTCGGCAGCCCGACGGACCAGCTGATCACCATCCGCCGCGTGTTTTACGGCAGCCCCGCGCAGCAGGCGGGCCTGATGCCGGGCGATAAGATCATCCAGGTCAACGGGGAAGACATGACTGCCTACGACTTGAACAAGGCTGTTTCGATGATGCGCGGCGAGGTGGGCGGCGAGGTTACGCTGACGATACTGCGCGATACCGAAGTGTTTGAGGTTACCTGCGTCCGCGCTGTCATCACCACGGAAACGATCAGCTATGAGGTGCTGGATAACGACATCGGCTATGTGCGGATTCATTATTTTGAAGGCTCGCTGACCAGCCAGTTCCTCAAGGCGCAGGAAGAGTTCATGCAGCAGGGCGTGAAGGGCCTGATCATTGACCTGCGCGATAACCCCGGCGGGCTGGTGAATCTGGCCTCCGATATCGCGGATGTGTTCCTGGATGAGGCGGTTGTCGTCACCGCGAAGGACAAATACGGCCGTCAGCTTTCCTATTACGCAAACGATGGCAAATGGGATATCCCTGTCGTCATCCTGATGAACGAATATTCCGCAAGCGCCTCTGAGATTCTGGCCCTGGCGCTGAGGGACCATGGCGTGGCGAAGATTGTGGGCGTTACCTCATTCGGCAAGGGTATCATGCAGACGGTGTACACCTTCCCCGATGACGGCGCGGGCCTTGAGCTGACGACCGATTACTGGCTCAGCCCCAACGGCGACTGCATCCACGAGATCGGCATTGAGCCGGATGTGGTTGTGGAGATCGCTGAGGATGCCAAGGATGACAACTTCGCGCTGGTTCCGGAAAAGGACAACCAGAGGCAGGCGGCCATTGAGCTGCTGCTGGAGGAAATGGGCAAGAAGTAAGCGAATCAGGCATGAGCAAAGCCCCTCCCTGTGCGGTCATGCGCGGGGAGGGGCTTTCGTGTGTTAGTTGGGCGCAATCAGCGCCGCAAGGCTTACGCCCAGCGCATCGGATAGCATCACCAGTTCGATGTCGGTTACAAAACGTTCGCCCAGTTCCACGCGGCGGATGAAATGATTGTCAACATCGTAACCGCGCACTTGCAACATTTTGGCAAGCTTTCGCTGAGACAGTGGCGGGTTATACTCTGCGCGCAGCCTGGCAAGGTTTTTACCGCAGAGGTTGTTTGTGCCATCCGGCGCTTTGATTTTGAACATAAAATCACCTCGATGCGTTGAATAGTGTTTACAATTACTGCATTCTACTGTAAAATGTGGAAGTCAGTGTTTAACACTATTCAACATTAGAAAAAAGAGGTGTGCATATGGCGGACTACGCTGAGATGTACAAAGTGTTGTTTCGGGTGGTAACGGAAGCAATTGAAATGCTGCAACAGGCACAGCAAGCTACAGAGGAGATCTATGTATCGGATGATGGACCGGTTATTGCCATGCTGCCCCCAAATAATGATGTGAAAAACAAGGATGCCGCCTGTTCCCCTAAAACGGCACCCCATTTGACCAAGCTATAACCCAACTGGAACACCAGCCTTATCTTGCCGCCTTTTCGGTTACCCAAATCAGCCGGTCCAAGTCGCTTTTTGTATTGAAAAACCCCGGGCTGGCGCGCACGGTGCCCGTTTCCAGCGTGCCCAGCCACTCATGCGCCAACGGCGCGCAGTGCAGCCCGGAGCGCACACCAATGTTGTGCCGGCTGAGCACATCGGCCACCTCGCCGGACCGTTTTCCGCGCAGATTATAAGAAACAACGCCGAGCATCGGGTCTTCCGGGCCGTACAGCGTCATGCCCCTGAGGCAGCGCAGTCCATCCCGCAGGTAGTTTGCCATTTCGGCCTCGTGTGCGGCAATCTCTTTGCGGTATTGCGTGACAAAGCGCACGCCCTGCAGCAGCCCCGCGATGCCCACCAGGTTCAGTGTGCCGCTCTCGTACCGGTCGGGCAGATCGGAGGGTTGCAGCACGCTTTCCGAGCGCGACCCGGTGCCGCCCTCCCGGTACGGGGACAGCGTCAGCCCTTCGCGAATCCAAAGCCCGCCGGTGCCCGTGGGGCCGTAGAGCCCCTTGTGCCCCGGGAACGCGATCAGATCAGCCCCCAGCGTATCCGGGCAAACGGGCAGTATACCCAGCGTCTGCGCCGCATCCAGCAGGAAAGGAACCCTGCGGGCTTTGCACAGCGCGCCGATTTCCGCCGCGGGCTGTACCGCACCGGTTACGTTGGAGCCGTGCGCACACACCACCAGCCGCGTGTTTTCATAGAAGCTATCGGCAACCTGTCGCGCCGTGACGGCGTGGGCACCCTTTTCGGGGGATAACACCGTCAGGGAGATGATGCCGCGCTCCTGCAATCCGGATAGCGGGCGCAGCGAGGCGTTGTGATCCAGCGCCGTAGCGATCACATGGTCGCCGGGGCGCAGCAGTCCCCGGATCGCCATATTCAGCGCATCCGTGCAATTGAAACAGAAGATCACCTGCGCCGGATCGGGCACATTCAGCAGCGTCGCCAGCGCCTCCCGGCAGTTCGCCACAATGCGCCCGGCGGCCAGCGACATGCGGTGTCCGCTGCGGCCCGGGTTGGCGCATAATTTTTCCCTGATTCCCGATACCGTCCGGGCCACCGCCGGCGGTTTCGGGAATGTTGTGGCGGCGTTATCCAAATAAATCATCGGCAGCCTCCCCCTCGGGCATATGTGACCCACCAAGCCAGACATCCGAAAAGCTTGCCAGTCTTTTTCCGCCCGGCGTTGTCGCCGTCGGTCGATGCGCCCCGGCAACAGCCAAAGCCTGTTGCCGGGCTTCGGACAGCAAATCGATGATTTGCATGCCCTCGACCTGGCCTGCGGCCAGGTGCTTAGCGTAGCTGCCGGCTACATCTTCCTCCCGCTCCTAGCCGGACAAAAAAATCCTTGGCAACCTTCCGCAGATTTCTAGCTTGGTGGGTCACTTGTCACCCGCAGCAAAATCCGCAATACACTGTATGAGTAGGGAGGATGATTTCATGCCGTATGGTATTGCGTCTTTCAGGTCCCGCCAGCATGTATTCGCTTTTGAATCGGCGCTGAAGAGGGCGGGCCTTCGCGCCCAAATTGTTTCCACGCCCCGAGAGGTCGCGCTTGGTTGCGGGCTTTCGGTGCGATTTGAACTGAACGAACTGGACCGGGTGCTGGATATGTACCGCCGCACAAGGCCTGCCAACCTGATAGGCTTCTATCGCGTGGAAGCGCGGCCCAATGCGCGTCCGTCGCTTACGCCGATTCCGGTGTAAGGCTGTTCCATAACAAAAAACAAAGGGACGCGCGATCGCACGTCCCTCGGTACTGTTGGCAGACTATTTTTTCTTGACGGGCACCATGGCGTCCATAAATGTCAGCATTGCGATCAGGGTGTCCGCAAGCGCGTCATCGATCTTTGTCCAGCAGAACCAGCAGCCGGGGAAGTATGGGCAAAGGCGGAGCATTTCACCCTCGTGGTTTATGGGGATGGCGGCAAGCGGGCGCGTGCCCGTCTTGTCTGTTTGCACGCAGTAGCGGCACCCGTCGCACCGCTTTGTACAGCTGGCGATAAACTGCTGAAGCTGCCCATCCATGCGGTCAAAGGCATCCAGGTATGGTTTCAGCCCGCCGGGAATGCACAGGCCGAACACCTGCGGGGTTTGCACCGCCACATCGTAACGGGCTGAGATGCCCGTGTGCCTGATTTTGTATTCGAACCCACCGCGCGGCGTTTCGGCGCTCCAGGCGGGGTTTGCGTACGTCATGGATGCCTTGTCGTCGCTGGCGGTAATATCCAAACACTCGAAATAGGCATAGCCGCGCTGGATCATCCAGCCCTCCAGCTTGCGGAATGCGGCTTCATCGCCAAGCAGGCGGGCATACACATTGCGCATATACGGATGCCCGGCCTTGAAAAAGCAACGCGAGAACGCCAGCAGGCTTGCGCCCTCGCGCGTTGCCATCCAGACCCATGCGGCAGGGAGGCTTTCCGTGCCGCGGATACCCAGCCGCTCCAGGATGGCCGTCTGCCGCTTGTTTAGCTTCACGCTAGCAACACCTTGCCCCATCTGGAACATCAGCGCCAGCAGCGCATCTACTTCCTTGGTGAATTTCTTCATCAGGGTCAGCAGTTCCGGCTTCCCGTAGGGTGTTTTGTTGAAACGGTTGGGGTAAGCGTCATCCGCGTGCTGCGCCGGCACAAAGAGCAGCGGTTCATCAAAGGCCAGCTGGTACAAGCCCTTGATCAGGCCATAAAAGCGCCGCTGTTCCGCCGGATCAAAACCGGCCTCGTCCGGCACAAACGCCGGAAAAGTATCCAGATATGTGTGCGCCATTCTCTGTTCCACACTGGAAAAGGTCATACCCCTGCACCCCGTTTCTTAGGTAAGTTTGATGCGGTAGGCCCGTTTTTCCCCCGGCAGCAGCACATCTTCGCATGCTTTGCCCAGATACTTAAACAGCGCGATTTTGCTTGGCCGCGCGATGATCAGCAGATCATCCGGCGTTTCAGGGTAGGCCGCGCCAAGGTGCGGGAACTTTTTCGGATACGCTTCCCGGAAGAAGGTGTGGCCGCGCGGGTGGCCGAACCACTCGGCGGTCGCTTCAATTTTCATGTTGCCAGCGACAAAGGCTACATTTGGGTTCCGTTTGATCTGATCGGCCTTTTCACTGTTTCGGCTGGTGGAAAACAGAATCGTCAGGCCGTCATTAACGGTGCACATCGTGCGCGCGGTGACCTTGCTTTCCGCGCAGGTCGCAAGCACGACCGACTGCGCATCCAGCAGCAGTTTTTCTATTTCGCCGTACAGTTCGCCGTAATCAAGCTCAATCATGTATTTTCCTCCCATGCACAGTGCCCATTGTAACATGCAAATCGAGCCTTGTCATCGCTGACTTGGCTCGATTTGCGCCCATTATGCCGTTACGCCTTGTTCCACCGCTTCAGCTTGGGGAACATCTCTTTCATCATGGCGCGCGCGGCTTCCTCACCGCCAAACTGATCCTTGATGAACGGCACGCAGCCTTCGATCATCTCTTCCATCGTGCTTTCGCTGGTGAAGGCGCCGTCCTTGTAGCAGTACTGGCAGTAATCGTGGTTCTTCGCGCCGTTTTTCTCGGTTCCGAAATCCTCGGCTTTTTCCATCGGCATCGCGCAGCTCTGGCAGAATACTTGTTCCATGTTGTTACTCCCTTCAGTTGATGGCGTGAGTATACCACGCCCAATATGACAGGTGCATGTCAACAATCAGAATATAGTTTTGTGATTTGCACGGCTTTTTCATACACGGTTTTGCGCAGATCCGGCGGGGAGAGAACCTCCGCATACGGCCCAAATCCCAGGATGTATTCGGATACCCAATCTTCCCTTGGCAGGAACAGCGTTAGCAAGTGGCAGCCTCTGCCGTCAGATAGCGGCTGCACGTCCTCGTATTCATCCAATACGCGGTGCAGTATCTGCGTTTGAAAGCGCAGCACCACGGGCCGGTTGCTGTCGCTGATCAGGCGCGTTTCGCTAAGTTCGCGGGGCGGCGGGTCGCGCGTGAATGCCTCACCCGGGGTATCCAGGATGCGCATGCGCGAAATGCGGAATGTGCGGTACTCTTCGCGCATACGGCAGTACGCCAGCAGATACCAGGCGTTGCCGCGGTACAGCAACTGGAAAGGTTCGACCACGCGCTCGATATCCTCACCTTTGGTTGATGCGTAGCGGATCGCCAAAGTGTGTTTCCCGAAGATCGCTTTAAGGATGATCAGCATCCTTTCATGTTCAACCTTTTCGCCGCCCCAGGTGGAAAAGTCGACCTGCACCGCGGGCGCGCGCTGCTGCTGAAACAGGGCGGACAGCTTATCCAGCGCATTGCCCGTCATGGGGAAGCGCGCGGTTTGCAGCGCCTGCAGCGCCAGCAGCACGCTTTCGCGCTCTTCCTCAGACAGCATGGCCCTCTCCAGCGCAAAGCTCTCCAGCAGCGCGATGCCCCCGTGCGTGCCGGGCGTAGCGTACACAGGAATGCCGGAGGTGGACAGCACTTCGACATCCCGGTAAATGGTTCTTGTGGATACCTGGAAGCGCTCGGCCAGCTCTTTTGCGGTAACATTGCCCCGGCGCAGCAGCAGCTGTGTGATCTCCAGCAGCCGGTTTATCTTCATTCGTCAAAACCCTTCTTTGATATATGAATATCATATTTTCCTTCAAAAAGCATTCGACGGCAAATGATGCAAACCCTGCATGTAAAAGTCGAAAAAGACTTGCCTTGTGCGCGGCGCTTCTGTATAATAGATAAGAACGGAAATTTTACGGGGAGGCGGAAAGTGATGGGAAGGCTTAACATCCTCAATCATCCGCTGATTCAGCACAAGCTTTCGCTGATGCGGGATAAAAACACGGGTTCAAAGGAATTTAGGGAACTGCTGGAAGAAATCGCGATGCTTATGGCATACGAAGTAACACGCAACTTTACCCTTAAGGAAATCGAAATTGAAACCCCCATTTGCAAAATGAAAACCCAGGTGCTGGCGGGCCGCAAGGTGGGCGTTGTTCCCATACTGCGCGCGGGCCTTGGCATGGTGGATGGCATCCTTAACCTCATTCCCGCGGCGCGCGTGGGCCATATCGGCCTGTACCGCGACCCGGAAACGCTGCAGCCCGTTGAGTATTACTGCAAGCTGCCCACCGATGCGCAGGAGCGCGAGCTGATCGTGCTGGACCCCATGCTTGCCACCGGCGGCACTGCCAGCGAGGCGCTGGGGTTCCTGAAAAAGCGCGGCTGCATGAACATCAAGCTGGTATGCCTGGTTGCTGCGCCGGAAGGCGTGCACCGCATCCAGCAGGATCATCCCGATGTGGATATTTATGTCGCGGCGCTGGACACGCACCTCAATGAACATGGTTATATCGTGCCCGGCCTTGGAGACGCGGGCGACCGGCTGTTCGGCACCAAGTAAACGGGGAGGCGGCGCATCATGTCAGTTGAAATTCTGAAGCAAATTGAACAGGCGGAGCACAAGGCGGCCGACCGGTACGCGCAGGCGCAGCGCGAGGCGCGCGACATCATCAAGGCGGTGGAAGAAGCCTGCCTGGCTGATGAACGCAACGCCCAGCTGGAGCACCGGGCGCTATCCCAGCGCGTGCAGGAGGATGCCCGCGCAACCGCCAAAAAACAGATTGTCGAGCTTGAAAAAGCCGAGGTGCTGGAGGCGGAAAAGGTGACAAAGGCGGCACAGCAGCGCCTGCCGGAAGCTGCCCGACTGATCTTTGAAAGGGTTGTGACAGATGGCTCTCGTTGAGATGAAGCGCATGACCCTTCTGGCCATGCGTTCGGATCGGGAGAAGGTGCTTGCCATCCTGCAAAAGGCCGGCTGCGTGCAGGTCGAAGAGCTGCGTGGCGAAGACACCGAGGCATACCAGGCGAGCGACCGGCAGGGGCTTGAGCGGGCGGAAGAGAAGCTGTCCCGCATCCGCTGGGCGATGGGGCAGTTGGGCCGATTCGTGCCCAAGGCGGGCATGCTGGCCTCCATGAGCATGGCGGAGATCACCCGCGAAGAAACCGCGCGCGTGGAAGCCGCGGAAGCCGAGCTAATGGGCGTGGTGGAGGAAATCGAGGCGATTGAGCGGCATGGCGGCGAACTGCGCGGCCAGGAAGCGCGCATCGATGCCGAGATAGAGCAGCTAACCTCGTGGCGCACGCTGGATGTGCCGGTGGAGCGCCTGCATGACACGCGCGAAACCGTTCACTTCGTAGGCACGGTCAGCCGCAGGGCGATAGACGCGCTGCAGGAAACGCTGCAAGGGCTGCCCGCGACAATTCAGATTGTCGGGGAAGTGCGGGACAGCGTATTCATCTGGATCATCGCGCACAACGCTGCGCAGGCCCAGGTGCAGGAAGCGCTTAAGGGTTCGGACTTTGCCGCGCAATCCTTCATGGGGGAAGGGACGCCTGAAAAGCAGATCCGGGCGCTGGAGGCGGAAAAGGAAAAGCTTAGCAAAGCGCGGGATGCGCTGAAGAATGATCTGGCAGCGCTTGCAAGCGCGGAGCCAAGTCTTAAAATCCTATATGAACTGACCGCGTGCGAGCGTGACCGGCAGACCGCCGCGATGCGCTTTGCGCAAACGGAAAGCGCATTCATGCTGGAAGGCTGGGTGCCAACCGGCGCGATGGACAGGCTGGAAAAGCGCCTGCGCGCGCAGGTATCCACGCTGGAAATAGGCTTCCGGGATGCTGCCGATGATGAAAAGCCGCCCACGGTTATGCGCAACCACCGGTTTGTCGCGCCGTTTGAAGCAGTCATCACCAACTATTCACTGCCAGACCCAAGAGGGCTTGACCCCACGTTCATCATGGCGCCGTTTTTCGCATGCTTCTTCGGCATGATGGTGTCGGATGCGGGTTACGGCCTGATCATGGCCATCGCAATTCCGCTGCTCATCCATTTCCTCAAGCCCAAAACGGGCCTGCGCAAGATCATGTGGGTGGTGGCGATCGGCGGTGTGGCCACGGTGTTCTGGGGCGCGATGTTTGATACGTGGTTTGGGGCAAGCGTTAAGCCCATCCTGATCAACCCGCTGGAACAGCCGCTGGAGATGATGATGCTGTGCATGGGCCTTGGCTGCGTGCACCTGCTGACGGGACTTGGCGTGGCGGCGTACAGAAACTTCAAGGCGGGCAAGCCGCTGGATGCGCTGATGGATCAGGGGCTGTGGCTGATGCTGCTGTTTGGCATTGGGTTTCTGCTGATGCCCGCGCTGTCTGGCGTTGGCAAGATCATGGCAATCGTGGGCGCGGTAGGCATCCTTTGCACGGCGGGCCGCGCGAAACCCACGCTGCTTGGCAAGTTCACATCGGGCTTTGGCGCGCTGTACGGCATCACATCGTGGCTGTCGGATATTCTCAGCTACATGCGCCTGTTCGGCATGGGCCTTGCGACCGGCGTTATCGGCATGGTGTTTAACACGCTGGCGATGATGATCCTGCCCAAGGGCATCTTCGGCGCGGTGGCGGGCGTGGCGGTGCTGATCGTGGGTCACGTGTTCAACGCGGCGATCAACGTGCTGGGCGCGTATGTGCACGCGTGCCGCTTGCAGTACATCGAGTTCTTCGGCAAATTCTATGATGATGGCGGTGTTCCTTTTGTGCCGCTGTCCGTTTCTCCCCGTTATGTCGCCGTTCAGCTTCCGGGTGAAGACGGCGTTGAACTACAATAGAACCCTTACATCATCACACTTGTAGGAGGAATCACCATGGAATTGGGACAGGTTCTGGCGCTTATTGGCGCGGCAATGGCGGCACTTATTGCGGGTATCGGCTCGGCGCGGGGCGTGGGCATCGCGGGTCAGGCTTCAGCGGGCGTTGTTACGGAAAACCCCGATGTGTTCGGTAAGTGTCTGGTGCTGCAGCTGCTGCCCGGTACGCAGGGTATTTATGGCTTCCTGATTGCCTTTATCGTGCTGATCAAAACGAACTTCCTGGGCGGCATGGTGGCGCTGACGACGACGCAGGGTATGCTGCTGCTGGTTGGCTGCCTGCCCATCGCGATCGTCGGTTTCCTTTCCGCCATCTGGCAGGGCCAGGTTGCCGCCTCCGCGATCAACATGGTCGGCGTCCGCCCGGATCAGAGCGGCAAGGGCATCCTGATGGCCGTCATGGTGGAAACGTATGCGGTTCTGGCGCTGCTGGCTTCCTTCCTGATGGTGTTCTTCGTTCAGATTTAAGGGGAAGGGGGAGCACTCCCCCTTTTTCAGCATTAACCTTGAAGTACCCATGAAGGAGAAATCAGCATGAACGCACAGGCCATTCTGACACGAATTGAACAGGATGGGGAGGCCGCGCGCGCGCAGCTGCTTCGGGATGCGCAGGCGAAGGCCGACCAGGTGCGCAAGGCATCGGAAGAGAAAATCGGCCTGGAGCGCACCAAATGCCTGGATGTGGCGCGGCGCGATGCGCTTCAGTTGGATGACCGCCTTCAGCGCATGGCGCGCCTGGATGCCAGGAAGGCCCTGTTGGCCGCCAAGCGCCAGGTGCTGGATGAGGCGTTTGAAAGCGCCCTTTCGATGATGCAGCAGATGCCCAGGGAGCAGGCGCTTCAGTTTGGCCTTATGTCGCTGCTTTCGGCGGCGCAGGGGGATGAAACGGTGGTGCCGGATGCGGCATCCGCATGGTGCGACGCGGCATTCATCCAGCAGGCGAATGATGCCCTTGTGAAGGCCGGGAAACCCGGGAAGCTGACACTTGCCAGGGAAGCGAAGAGCCTGGGCGGCGGCTTCCTGTTGGTTCGGGGCGGCATGGAAATCAATTGTTCTTATCAGGCGGCGCTTTCGGCAAACCGGATGGATCTGGAAGCCGAGGTTGCGGCGCTACTGTTTTCATGACGCGGAATCCTTTATTCCGCGCCCAAAGAAGGAGGGCAACCCATGCCCCAAGATAGCGTACTGTATGCCGTTGCGCGCATCCATACCTTGGAGCGTGACGCGCTGGATGCCGGGCGCATCGAGCGGCTGCTGAACGCCGCCACCTACGATGAGGCCCTCCGTACCCTGTCAGAGATAGGGTTCACCGGCGCGGAAGGCGGCGATGTGGAGGCGATCGCGGCGGAGCGCGTGCTTTCCGCCTGCGCGCTGGTCAGGAAGATCAGCCCAAATGCGGACGCCACGGATTGCTTTATGCTGCGCTACGATGCGCTGAACTTAAAAACATTGCTAAAGGCGCGCTGCCTGGATCAGCCTGCGCAGTTTCTGTCGCAGTGCGGCATCTATCCAGTGGAAGAGCTTGCCCATCAGGTGGCTGAGCGCCAGTACAAGAAGTTGCCGGACGCGCTGCGCATCCCGTTGGAAGGGCTTGAAAAGACGCTGGCCGTGCACGACGACGCGTTTGCTATCGACTGTACGATTGACAAGGCCGTCTACACCTTGATCCAGCAAAAGCTGCGCCGTGTAAAGAGCCCCGCGATTCGCGGCTATTTTGCGGCCAGGGCGGATATGCTGGGCGCGATCATGCTGCTGCGCGTGCTGAAGATGGGGAAGGATGCGGCGTTTTTTGAAGAGTTGCTGCTGCCCGGCGGTACCATCAAGGCGGCCGATTGGCTGCGCGCATACGAAAAGCCCGAACTGTTGGTGAAGCTGCTGGCCCCGTATGGCGGCAAAGTAAAACTGGCTGCCCAGGCGGCGGTGCAGGACGCGGCAAAGCTGCCCGCGCTGGAAAAGGCGATGGAGGACCATCTGATTTCCGAGTTTTCCAAGCGGCAGCATGACTGCCTAACGCTGGAACCAGTCGTCGGGCACATCCTGGGCGCTGAAAGGGAAGCTGCCGCGGTGCGCCTGATCCTGACGGGAAAGAAAAACGGCTTCCCGCAGGAAGCGATACGGGAAAGGTTGCGTGTGCTGTATGGCGATTGACGTAATGGGCGTCGTCGGTGAGCGCGACGTGGTGCTGGCCTTCAAAGCGATGGGCATGAAAGTCATCCCGGCGGAAACGCCGGAGACGATCCAGCAGGCGGTGTTTCACCTGGCGGAAGAAGGCGTGCCTGTGATCTTCATGACGGAGCGCGCGGCGCGCCTTGCGCCGGAGACGCTGGAGAGGTACAAGACATCCGCCCGGCCTGTGCTGATCCCCATTCCTGGCAGCCAGGGGTCGGACGGGTTTGGCATGCAGCGCGTGAAGGCCAACGTGGAAAAGGCCATCGGCGCCGATATCCTATTTGATAAAGAGGGGGACTGACGACATGCAACAGGGAAACATCATCAAGGTTGCAGGCCCCTTGATCGTTGCGGAAAACATGGCCGATGCACGCATGTACGACGTGGTGCGCGTGAGCGAATCCCGCCTGGTCGGAGAGATCATCGAGCTGCGCGGCGACAAGGCATCCATACAGGTTTATGAAGAGACATCCGGCATCGGCCCGGGCGAACCGGTGTTTTCAACCGGCGCGCCGCTGTCGGTAGAACTGGGGCCCGGCCTTATCGAATCCATCTTTGACGGCATTCAGCGCCCGCTGACCGCCATCTACGACAAGATCGGCGAGCGCGTGACCCGCGGTGTCGAGGTGCCGTCACTTAGCCGCACGCGCAAGTGGGCGTTTGAGCCGCGCGTGAAGGTCGGCGATGCGGTCATTCCCGGCGATTTCGTGGGCGTGGTGCAGGAAAGCGCCGTTGTGGAGCACCGGATCATGGTGCCCCAGGGCATGGGCGGCACGGTGACGAAGATCGCGCCGGTTCAGGCGACGATTGAAGAGGTTGTCTGCGAAATTCAGGGCGCGGACGGCAAAGCGCATCAGCTGACGATGATACAGAAGTGGCCCGTGCGGCGCGGCCGTCCGTTTAAGGAAAAGCTGGCGCCGGATGTCCCGATGATCACCGGGCAGCGCGTCATCGATACGTTCTTCCCGATCGCATCCGGCGGCGTGGCCGCGATTCCCGGCCCCTTCGGCAGCGGCAAAACGGTGACGCAGCACCAGATCTCCAAGTGGGCGGATGCGGATATCATCGTGTACGTTGGCTGCGGTGAGCGCGGCAACGAGATGACCGACGTGCTGATGGAGTTCCCGGAGCTGCACGACCCGCGCACCGGCGAATCGCTGATGAAGCGCACGGTGCTGATCGCGAACACATCCGACATGCCGGTTGCGGCGCGCGAAGCATCCATTTATACCGGCATCACCATCGCCGAGTATTTCCGCGATATGGGATACAAGGTCGCCATCCTGGCAGACTCCACCAGCCGCTGGGCGGAGGCGCTGCGCGAAATGTCCGGCCGCCTGGAAGAAATGCCGGGCGAGGAAGGCTACCCCGCGTACCTGTCCTCCCGCGTGGCGGAATTCTATGAGCGCGCGGGCCGCGTGGTATGCCTTGGCGGCGAAGGCCGCATGGGTTCGATCACGGCCATCGGCGCGGTTTCACCTCCCGGCGGCGACATTTCGGAGCCTGTTTCCCAGGCGACGCTGCGCATTGTCAAGGTGTTCTGGGGCCTTTCCGCGCCGCTGGCGTACAAGCGCCATTTTCCGGCGATCGACTGGCTGCAGAGCTATTCCCTGTATGTGGACCGCCTGCGCGACTGGTTTGACCAGAACGCCGCGCCCGACTGGATGGAACTGCGCCAAAGCGGCATGCGCATCCTGGCGGAAGAGGCGGAACTGGACGAAATCGTCCGCTTGGTCGGCATTGACGCGCTATCCTGGAAGGACCGGCTGACGATGGAAGTGGCGCGCTCCATCCGCGAAGACTATTTGCAGCAGTACGCGTTTGACGATGTGGATACATACACGTCGCTTAACAAACAGTACAGAATGCTGCGCCTGGTGCTGCTGTTCGGCGACAAGGGCCGGCAGGCGCTGGATGCGGGGGCGAACCTGTCGCAAGTGATCAACCTGCCCGTGCGCGACCGGATTGCTAGGATGAAATTCGTGCCGGAAGAAGAAATCCAGACGTTTGACGCAATCGAGGCCGAGCTGAATGCTCAGGTGGCCGCGCTGATTGACGAGGGAGGGCTGTAAGATGCTCAAAGAATACCGTACCATCAAAGAGGTCGTAGGCCCGCTGATGCTGGTGGAAGGCGTAGAGGGCGTTAAGTACGACGAACTGGTTGAAATTGAGCAGGCTTCCGGGGAAAAGCGCAGCGGCAAGGTGCTGGAAGTTTTCGGCGACAAGGCGATGGTGCAGCTGTTTGAAAGCTCGCACGGCCTGCAGATCAACACCTCAAAGGCGCGCTTCCTGGGCCGCAGCATTGAGCTGTCCGTATCCCGCGATATGCTGGGCCGCGTGTTCGACGGCATGGGCCGCCCCATTGACGGCGGGCCGACGATCATCCCTGAAAAGCGGCTGGACATCAACGGCGCGCCGATTAACCCCGCCGCACGCGATTATCCGTCCGAGTTCATCCAGACCGGCGTTAGCGCCATCGACGGCCTGAACACGCTGGTGCGCGGGCAGAAGCTGCCAGTGTTCTCCGGTTCGGGCCTTCCGCATGCGCAGCTGGCTACGCAGATCGCGCGTCAGGCGCGGGTGCTTGGCACGGATACGAAGTTCGCCGTTGTGTTTGCCGCCGTCGGCATCACGTTTGAAGAGGCTGACTTCTTCATCTCCGACTTCCGCAAGACCGGCGCCATCGACCGCGCGGTGCTGTTCATGAACCTGGCGAACGACCCGGCGGTAGAGCGCATCTCCACCCCGCGCATGGCGCTGACGGCCGCCGAATACTTGGCGTATGAGTGCGACATGCACGTTCTGGTCATCCTGACCGACATCACCAACTATGCGGACGCGCTGCGCGAAGTTTCCGCCGCCCGCAAGGAAGTGCCCGGCCGCCGCGGCTATCCCGGCTACCTGTACACCGACCTTGCGACGATGTATGAGCGCGCGGGCCGCATCAAGGGCAAGGCCGGATCGATCACGCAAATTCCGATCCTATCGATGCCGGAAGATGACAAGACGCACCCCATCCCTGACCTTACCGGCTACATCACGGAAGGGCAGATCATCTTAAGCCGCGAGCTGCACCGCAAGGGCCTGATGCCGCCGATTGACGTGCTGCCATCCCTGTCCCGTTTGAAGGACAAGGGCATTGGCGAGGGCAAAACGCGCGAGGACCACGCGCCGACGATGAACCAGCTGTTCTCCGCGTATTCGCGCGGCAAGGACGCGAAAGAGCTGGCGGTCATCCTGGGCGACGCTGCGCTGACCGATGTGGATAAGCAGTACGCTGCCTTTGCCGATGCGTTCGAGAAGGAATACGTTTCCCAGGGGTACGAAACGAACCGCACCATCGAGGATACGCTAAACCTGGGCTGGAAGCTGCTGGGTATGCTGCCGCGCAATGAGCTCAAGCGCATCCGCGACCAGATGGTCGACAAATACATGGCCGAAGGGGACGAGGCATAATGGCGCAGGCGCAAGTCAACCCCACGCGCATGGAGCTTACGCGGCTGAAAAGGCGCCTCGTAACCGCCAAGCGCGGCCATAAGCTGCTGAAGGACAAGCGCGATGAGATGGTGCGCCAGTTCATCGCCTTGATCCGCCGGAACCAACAGCTCCGCCGAGAGGTAGAGCGGGAGCTGACGCTGGCGCTTCGCGAGTTTGCGTTCGCCCGCGCGGTGATGGATCCGGAAGCGCTGGAGGCGGCGGTGCTGTATCCGGCGCGGCAGGCGAGGCTTTCGCTTGGGGAAAAGAACGTGATGAGCGTAAAGGTGCCCGTGATCCGCGTACAGGAAGATTCCCTGACCGATGTGCAGCAGGCGTACGGCTTCGCGGAGACATCCGCGCAGCTGGACGGCGCGATAGCAACCATGGCGGAGGTGTTGCCTCGTCTGGTTGAACTGGCCGAGATTGAGAGCACCTGCAACCTGTTGGCGGATGAAATCGAAAAGACCCGCCGCCGCGTGAATGCGCTGGAATACGTCATGATCCCGCAGACGGAGGATAGTATCCGCTACATCACGATGAAGCTGGAGGAGAACGAGCGCGGGGCGCTGACCCGCCTGATGAAGGTCAAGGACATGATGGTGCAGGCGGAGGCGCGGTAGGGGAGAGGGCCTTCGTACATAAGGTAAAAGGATTGGGCCGCATAGCTTTGCTTGCGGCCCAATCCTTTTTACGCCGGCGACGCGCAACAGCACCAACCCTTCTTCTTTTTCTTCACTTCGCGCAGATACTCGCAAAGCGTTTGAGCGTCCGCATTCACCACCAGTTCCGGCGGGAATCCTATGCCGGCCAGCATCTCTACCGCGCGGCCGCACGCAGCCACCTCAAACTCGGAATGCGCATCAGAATTGACCGCGACACGCACGCCGTGGCGCTTGCAGAGCCCGGCAATCCGCTTGCAATTCTCAACCGAATCTTTCCTGCAGATGAAGGTATGGGCATTGATCTCAACAACCTTACCGTACCGCCCGAACAATGGAATGACCTGCTCGTAGTCGTAACGGAACACCTCCGTGCCGGAATGCCCGATAATATCCACGTCCGGGTTCTCCGCGATGGCGCGGTAAGCTGCGGTGTGGTCCGCGACAGAACCCGGCGTGACGCAATCGGAATGGAACGATGCCACAACGATATCCATGCTCCGCAGCAGTTCTCCGGGCATATCCAGCGTCCCTGCAAAATCCATCACGTTGGCCTCAACCCCCCGAAGCAGGCGAATGCCCTCCGCACGCTCCGGCAGGGATAACAGATTCTCAAAATAGCTTAACGGAGGGCTGTCCGGATGGCCGATTCCATGGTCGGTGATCGCCAGCGCAATGAGGTCATTCCTTTTCGCCGCTTCCATATTTTCGCGCAGGGTGCTGTATGCATGGCGGGAGGCAAGGGTATGGCAGTGCAGGTCGGCGATCAGCTTCATAGGTTCCTCCAAGTCGTCAATATTGCAGCAACAGATCCCGGCACCGGCGCAGGTTCTCCGGTGTGCAGCGGTACAGTTCCATCATGTACAGGCCGGTGTAGCCTACCGTGCGAAGCGCCCGGGCAAAGGCCGCATAATCGATCGTCCCTTCGCCCAGTGGCAGGTGTTCGTCCGTTTTGCCGTGGTTGTCGTGCAGATGGAGATGTTTTAGGCGGGTGCCTGCCGCAATCACATCCGGCACAACCTCGTGCCCGGTGTGGTGGCAGTGGCCCACATCAAACACGATGGCCAGGTTAGCGCGGCCTACCGCGTCGATGAAACGGCCTAAGGTTTCACAATCCTGCGTCAGCAAGTTCATGTTCAGGTTCTCGGTATACAGCGTAATGCCGTATTCCGCCGCAATATCGCAGGCGCGGCGCATCAACCGTACGGATAAATCCCAGCAGCGCGCGTGGGCATCCTCCCGCGTGCCGCGGCTGCCATCCGGGCCAACGATTGGCACATGCAGCCCGCTGGAGTGCAACCCTGTGTGAATGACGATCTCCTTGCCGCCAAGGCGCGCCGTGTACTGGCAGCAATTGTCCACCTCCTGCAGGATCGCGGCGCGAAGGGTTGTGCACTCTTCGCTCAGGTTGAAGCCTGAGATGTGCGTCAGCACCTGGGGGCGGTACGCCGTAACGATCTGGCGGATAGCCTGGTTGTAGGCAAATGTGTCCGTATCTTCCATATTCTCGTAATGGGTGACCTCGATCGCGTGATACAGACCGGTGCCCAGCATCGTTTCGCCCAGCGTCAAAATGTCTTCCGGCGAGTTTTTCAGGTTGATGTTAAAGCCAAAGCGTTCCATGGTGCATCTCCTATTCGTTGTTGCGGTACTTCTGCGTCAGCGCCAGCGTGATGGCCGATACGATCATCAGCACCACAATGTAGACCAGCGCGTTTGCCTCTCCGTTGGGGTCGGCGCTCCAGGTGGGGTGCCTCAGCATGATGCCCAGCGGCATGTTGTTGACGTTGTATAGCAGCGCGCTGATGGTGTATTCCGAAAGCAGGCCGTTGAACGTAATCGCGCCGACCGACACGGCGGTGGGCAGGATGGTGGGCAGCACCACACGCCTAAAGGTGTACAGCGCTCCGCCTCCGAGCGAGCGGGCCGCTTCTTCATGGGAATCGTTGATGGAATACAGCGATGCGCGGATCAGGCGCATTGCGGATGGGATGCGGCAAACGGTATACGCGATCGGCAGCAGCCAGAATCCGCCGAGCAATACCGCGCCGAATACCAGCGGATTGGGCGTGGCATAGGTGGTAATCATGCCGACCACCAGCATCGTTGCGGGCAGCACCCAGGGGATCAGCAGGGTGTATTCCAGAATTGTCGTGACCTTGCCGGGGCGCTTTCGGATGGCCAGCGCGGAGGCGATGCAGATAAACAGAATGATCACAACCGCCAGCAGGCTAAGCCGCACGCTGTTGAGGAACGGCCGGAACGCGACCGACGTGGTAAACACGCGAATATAGTTATCCAGCGATAGGCGCGTGGGCAAGGTGCCCATCGTGATGCTTTGCAGATCGCCCAGCGAAAAAATGACGATGCCGACGATCGGCAGCACATAGATCAGTGCCATCGCGTACGCCAGGAAGTGCAGCAGCCCGTTGAGAACCGGGTTGCGGACCTTGATCTTGCGCATCTTGGTTTGCACTTTGGATACCGATGTGTAGGTGTTCTTCTTTTCAAACCAGCGCATCACACCCAGCAGCACGATGCAGGTAACGGCCAGGATGGATGAAAGCAGCGCCGACAGGTCATACGCTTTCAGGCCGTTCAGGTTGAGGATCATGCTGTTGATCATATAAAAGTTTTTGCTGCCCAGCATGGATGGCGCGGCGAACGAGTTCAGCGCGCTGAGTGCCAGAAGGATCGTTGCTGAGAAGATTGACGGCTTGATCACCGGCAGCGCGACCCTGAAAAAGGTGGAGAGGTTGCTTGCGCCCATGCTCTTGCTGGCCTCGATGGTGGAATAGTCAATCCGCTTGAACGCGGTTTTGACGAACAAAATGTGATACGTCGTCATCGAAAACGTATGCACGAACAGCACACCCGTGAAGTCCGTAAACCAGTACGGATTCAGCGTCGGAAACACGCTGACCAGCCATTTGGTGATGAAGCCGGACGCTGAGTAAACGTAATTATACCCGGTTACCAGTGAAATGCCTCCGTACACCAGCGGCGTCATAAACACCAGCGAGAGAAACTTCGCGCCCTTGATATCAAAATATTCCGTCACCATGATCTGGAAAATGCCTACGATGGAGACGGTAATAATCGTCCAGAACGCGACGGAGAACGTGGTTTTCAGCGCGTTGACAACGCGCCGGGAGCCGATCAGGCGCTCCACGGTTGCCAGCGAGAACGTGCCGCCGGAGAAGAACACCTCGCGCACAACGCTGATCACCGGCACGATGATGAACGCCACCAGGAACCAGGCAATTGCCGCGAACAGCACCGCATACCCTGCGGATACCAGAAACTTCTTCCGGCTCATACGCTTCCCTCCGAAAGAGAGTGCACATCTTCCGCGCGGAAGGATATCAGGACGGGATCGCCCAGTCCAAACCGATGGTTTCCCGCGCCGAACTGCAGCGAGGACATCTGGGAACCATCCGCAAGCTGCACGGTAATTTTGGTCGATGCCCCCAAGTATTCAAAGGCGACAACGGTTCCCGGAAGCCGGATTGCGTTATCGGCTGCGGACTGCGCCCCTTCAGGCAGAACCGTCAGCTTATGGGGGCGAAGGTATGCTTTGGTTTCGCCGGAAAGGGTTATGCCGCCGCGCTGTGCCGCCTCCGCGGCCACGCCGGATAGCGTGTTAATATCCCCGATAAACCTGGCGACAAAGCCGGATACCGGGTGCTCGTAGATATCTTCCGGCGTGCCGATCTGTTCCACGCGCCCTTCATGAAATACGGCGACCCTATCCGATATGGCCAGCGCCTCTTCCTGGTCGTGGGTGACGTAGATCGTGGTGATGCCCACATCCTTTTGCAGCCGCTTGATCTCTTCGCGCGTGCTGATGCGCAGCTTGGCGTCCAGGTTGGAAAGCGGCTCATCCATCAGCAGAATCTTCGGGTGCATGACAAGCGCGCGGGCGATCGCGATGCGCTGCTGCTGTCCGCCTGACAGATCGGAGATCTTCTTTTGCAGTTGCTCTGCGATGTTTGTCTTCTGGGCAATATCCCGTACCCGCCCGTCGATTTGGCTCTTGGGAACCTTATGCGCCTTGAGGCCGAAGGCGATATTCTCATAAACATTCATGCTGGGGAACAGCGCGTAACTCTGGAAGATGAAGCCTATGTCCCGCTCCTCCGGCAGCAGGCGCGACAGATCCTTTCCAAACGCGAGAATGCGCCCCCCGGCAGGCTTTTCAAACCCGGCAACCGCGCGCAGTGTCGTCGTCTTGCCACATCCCGAAGGGCCCAGAAAGGTAAAGAATTCGCCCTCGCGGATGCTCAAGGTTAGGTTGCGAACGGCGGTAAAATCCTCGTATTTTATCGAAAGGTTGTCAAGTTCAATCATCGATGGTCCTCCTAACGTGCGTTCCGCCTATCGCTTCATAAAAAGAGCGGCAGACCCCGCCGGCGAACCGGTGAAAGATCTGCCGCCCGGCTTAGTATTAGGGCATGATATCCAGTTCGATCCTCTGCAGCCATTCATCCATCTTCTGAGAGGCGACCTCCCAGTTGATATCCTGCGCCACAAACATCAGCGCGTCTTCCTTTACGCTGTCAGGGCACAGCGCGATGGCATCGGGATGCGCAGGGGCCTGGCCAAACTCGGCGGCATAGGCGCTCATCACCTCGGCGGAGCCCCACCATTCGATGAATTGCTTGGCAAGGTCTTCCCGTTTGGTGCCGGCCACCATGCCAATCGCTTCCGCGACGACCGGTGTGCCGCCTTCGGGCTTCACATATTCAACGGGGATTTCGTTCAGTTCGCACTTGGATTTAACACCGCCGAACCAGCTCAGCACCAGCGGCAGCGTGCCATCCTTCATCAGCGCCCACGAGTCGCTGCCGGTGGGCAGGGTGCGCGCATTCGCATAAAATTCGGTCAGGAAATCCCAGCCCTCGTCGCTCACATCGCCGGTTGCGGGATCGATGTAGTTCCACAGCATGCCGATCAGGTACACGCGAACGGTTTGTGAACCGGTGCCGCCGATGCTGTACATTTCCTTGTACTCCGGCTTGGCCAGATCCAGCCAACTCTTGGGCGCGGTTTCCTCGGTGAAGAAGTCGCTGTTGTAGCCAAGGACGATGGGCGTCTGCCAGAAGCTGTGGAAGTAACCCTCTTCCTCCTTGTACACTTCGGGAAGGCCTTCGGTCCAGGCCGGAACATACGGAGTGAGGATGCCTTCATCTTTCAGCTGATACATGGCCGTCTGTACCAGACCCAGCACCACATCAGCCTGTGGGTTGCTCTTTTCGGCGCGCAGGCGCTCAGAAAGCTCGCCGCCGGTTGCCGCAAGGAACTGTACGTCAATGCCGAGATCCTGCTTGGCGCGCTCCACCATCCACGGGCCGCGGTCAGCATCCGCCTGCGGGGAATACACCACCAATTGAGGCGCGCTTTCCGCCATGGCGACGGAGCCGAGCAGCAGCACGGAGAGCAGCGCGAGCGCCAGCATACGGGTAACCATTTTCATCCTTTTTTCCTCCTTTAGTTGGCTCAGTGCGTTGGCATGAGAATAACAGATTTTTAGTTCCATGTCAACGATATTTACTAACTTTTATGATAATTTTACTCAAATTACATATGGTCACGCACAGATAAAAGGAATAAACTGCCATTATTTCGTAAATCCATTTGCTTCTTTACTATTTTTTGGTTATACTAACGGTATGAAGCCGGAAGATGGAGGATGTATATGGCGACCATCAAAGAAATTGCGGCGATGCTGGGCCTATCTTCGGCTACAATATCCAGAGCGCTGCGCAATGATGAAACCCTCGCCATTGCGCCGGAAACGCGCGCCCGTATCCTGATGGCAGCGGAGCAGGTCGGATATGCCAAGAAGCCGCCCAAACGGGATAAGGTGCAGGCTGCCGCACCCATTTTGGTTGTACACAAGCAGCAAACGTTCCGCAATCAGATTGATTCCTCCTACTATTTTTCCGTGCGTTCCGGCATTGAGGATGCGTGCGCCAAAGCGCGCATAAGGTGCAGTTTCTGCATGATTGAGCACTTGGAGGCCTGGAGGGAGCCGGTGCAAGGCATTCTTCTTGTCGGCAACTACGCGCAGGCGCAGTATGAGCGCTTGGTGCACTATTTTCCCGATGTGCCGACGACCGCCATCGGCATCTTGGCGTTCCTCCGCGACCGGATTGATCATGTAACGCACAGCAACCAGGATTCTATTCGTCTGGCGCTGGAGCATCTTTTTGCCAACGGTCACCAGCGGATCGGCTATCTGGGCGTGGAGGAAGCGCCCGGCACCACCGCTTTTGGTTCCAGGCGCCAGGTGTTCGTTGAAATGATGCAATCGCGCGGCTTTCTCAACCCGGCCTGGATACGGGAAAGCGACCATGGAACCGATCGCGTGGAGCGGGGATATTCATTGATGAAGCATTGGATTGAAGAGGGGGAAGCGCTGCCCTCTGCGCTGTTTTGCGCCAACGACCCTATCGCGTTGGGCGCGATGAAGGCGCTGCACGAGGCGGGGATTTGTGTTCCACAGCAGATGTCCATCGTAGCGCACGACGGTTCGTATCCTACGCAATACACCATCCCTCCGCTGACAACTGTTGATGTACACCCTTATCAGTTGGGCGTAGAGGGCGTTCATTTGTTGCTGGAAAAAAAGGAGAACGCCGGAAGGCCTGCCAAGCAAATACGCTTGTACCCGGAACTGGTGATCCGTGAGAGCGTCTGCCCGCGGGATGAATCATAGAAATCATGAAGCGGGCGGCTTTTTTGAGGTACTTTGAAATAGGCGAAGCAGAACGAATGAGGGCATGCCCGTAAAAGGGGAGATTCCCGAAGCCTGTGATTGTAGGGGAGAAGGGCTTTCGCCATGCATGAATCGGAAGGGGTTTTATCAGAATACCTTCCGCGATATCTATTGATTTTGCAGCGGGAGATACACTCAAAAATGCAGTTTCTGCCCATACCACAGCCATCAGGTTATTCCGCTTATCAGCGTCTTCTCTCCAGTGGGAGTGTCCAAAAGAACCGTGACATGATATAATACAGGCATGGAAAAAGAAACAAGGAAGTGCCCGAAATGTGGGGCAACGGAGAAACAGCACAGCATAGGGAAAACGAAGCCTGGAAGCAGACGATATCGGTGCACGGTATGCAAGCGGGAGTATACCCCCAATCCCAAGAAGCAAGCATATACAGAGAGCGAGAGAAAAGAGGCGCTACGCTTATTGCTACTGGGGAACACAGGACGCGGGGTTGGCAAAGCCCTGAGGATGAACAAGTCAAATGCGTACAGATGGGCCAAGGAGGCCGAAAGAAAGGGGCTATCCGGTGTGGATAAGTCCAGAAACGAAGAAGGAAGCATTTGAGCTAGATGAACTGTATTGGTTCGTTGGCAAGCGTAAAGGGTGC
>JAVBPC010000111.1:0-7122 GCA_031549905.1 Eubacteriales bacterium | reverse complement strand
CATTAATTTTCATTATTATTTTTATTTTTTGTTTTTTTTTTTATTTCATTATCTCCCCCCCCCCCCCCCCTTACCTCACACTTTCTTGTTTTTTCTGGTTATTCCCCCCCTCGCCCCGCCCCCCCCCCCCCCCCCCCCCGTCCCCCCCTCCCCCCATTACTCCCTCCTCGACCCTGCGTTCACCAGCAAAATGCTTGTCACGATCAGCACGCCGCCGATCATCTGCCGGATGTCAAACCCCTCGTGCAGGAACAGCGCGCCCCCGGCGACGGCCACGATGGGGTTTAAGTTGATGAACACGGCGACCTGCAAGGTGGATAGCGCGCGGATGGCCTGCGCATACCAGAAGAAGCAAAGCGCGGAGCAGATCACGGCCAGGAAAGCAACGGCCAGCCACCCGCCGATGGGTACGGGCCGCCATTTCCCGGCGGCGCCTTCGTATAGGGCCAGCGGCAGCAGCGTCACAAGGCCCGCGATGCCCTGCCACACGGTCAGCGTCATGCTGTCGTATGTGCGCAGCAATTTATTGCTAATTTCGATGTAAACGACCCAGCACACGCACGCGCCCAGCAGCAGCAGGTTCCCCAGCAGCACCGTGGTGTTGACGCCGCCGCCCTCTGTGCGCGCGCCGAAGTACACCACCAGAAACACACCCGCGATGGATACCGCAACCCCTGCCCAGCAGGCTGCGCGGTACTTCCGCCCGCGCAGCGCGCCGTACAGTATCGCCAGCACCGGGATGGCCGCCAGCACCAATGATGCGTTGGCCACGGTGGTGCGCATCACGCCCATGTACTCGCACACGAAGTATAGCGTGATGCCCGCCGTGCCGGATAGCAAGATAGGAATAAAATCACGCTTTGCGGGCAGCTTCACCCCGTGGTCCCGCCGGAACAGCAGCGGCGGCATGATCAGGCACACCATCGCATAGCGGACGAACGCCAGCGTAAACTCGCCAAACCCTTGCTGCATCGCGAATTTGGAGGCGATAAACGACAGCCCCCACATGATGCTGACGAAGGAAATTTGCGCGTACGCGACGGCGCGGCTGTTTTTCATAGGATGTACTGCTTCAGGTCTCTGCGGGTCGCCTCCGCGCCCAGCCGCTGGCGCACATACTCGCCGTTGATGTTCAGGTCAAACGTCGGCATGCTTCCATCAGCATTAAATGAAATATCTTCCAGCAATTTTTCGAAGATCGTCACCAGGCGGCGCGCGCCGATGTCTTCGCCGTTTTCGTTGGCAAGGTACGCGGCCTCGGCCAGCACATCCAGCGCGGAATCTTCAAAGCGCAGCGTCACATGGTCCACCGCCAGCAGCGCCGTGTACTGCCGGGTCAGCGCGTTTTCCGGCTGCGTCAGGATCAGGCGAAAATCCGCCTGCGACAAAGACCCCAGCGTCACGCGCACCGGGAAGCGGCCCTGCAGTTCCGGGATCAGGTCGGTGATCTTCGCCACATGGAAAGCGCCCGCCGCGATGAACAGCATGAAATCCGTGCGCACAGGCCCATATTTTGTGTTGATGGTCGAACCTTCCACAATGGGTAGTATGTCGCGCTGCACGCCCTCGCGGCTGACATCCGGGCCGTGCCCGCTGGAGCGCCCCGCGATCTTGTCGATTTCATCGATGAACACGATGCCGTCCTGTTCAGCGCGGGTCAGCGCCTCCTGCGTCACGGCGTCCATGTCGATCAGTTTGCCCTCTTCTTCCATAAGAAGTATTTTGCGCGCCTCAGAAACCTTCACGCGGCGCATTTTTGTCTTCTTGGGCATCATGCCGCCCATCATATCGCCGATGCTGACGCTGGCCCCGTTGATCTCCACCGGCGGCGGCGTGTCTTCCACTTCTACTTCTATTTCATAACTTTCCAGTTCGCCGCGCATCAGCTGTTCGCGCACCTCTTCGCGCTTTCCGCGCAGGCGCTCCATCTCTTCGGGAGGCTGCTGCGGCTCGCGGGGCTTGTTGCCCAGCAGCACATCGATGGGGTTCGCCTTCTGCTTTTGCGGGCTGACGATCAGCGAAACCAGCCTGTCCTCGGCCAGCACGGTCGCGCGCGCCTTGACTTTTTCGGCGTATTCATCCTTCACCATGCGGATGGCGGCCTCGACCAAATCGCGGACAATCGACTCCACATCGCGGCCAACATAGCCAACTTCGGTGAATTTCGTGGCTTCCACCTTGACGAAGGGCGCCTCCACCAGCTTTGCCAGCCGGCGCGCGATCTCGGTTTTGCCCACGCCCGTGGGGCCAACCATCAGGATATTTTTCGGTGCCACCTCTTCGCGCATTTCGGGGTCAAGCTGCGCGCGGCGGTAGCGGTTGCGCAGGGCGATGGCCACGGCGCGCTTGGCCTCATTCTGGCCAACGATGTATCTGTCCAGTTCCCGGGTGATCTCCCGGGGGGTTAGTTGCGGCATGTTGTACCTCCTTGTAGCGGGTCAATTTATTATGATATAGAAATGAATGATGCGCCCGTTTGCTTATTTCTTATAATCGAAACGGCGCGCGTATGTTCAGCGGTCCTGCCTGTGCCGAGTCCGGGAAAATGCTTCCTGTAGCGTGCGTTTAGCTTATACATCCAGAACGGTAATGTGCTCGTTCGTGTATACGCAGATGGACGCCGCCACCTTCAGCGCCTCTTCGGCGATATCGTGCGCGGTCATCTCCGTGTGCCGAACCATCGCCCGCGCCGCTGCCAGCGCGTAGTTTCCGCCGCTGCCGATCGCGCACACGCCGTCATCCGGCGTGATGACCTCGCCCGTGCCCGATACGATCAGCATGTCGTCCTTGTCCGCGACAATCATCATCGCTTCCAGCTTGCGTAGCGCCTTGTCGCTGCGCCATTCCTGCGCCAGCTCCACCGCGGCGCGCATCAGGTTGTACCCGTACTGCTGCATCTTGTCCTCGAATTTCTCCGACAGCGCGAACGCGTCCGCGACCGTGCCAGCAAACCCAAGCACGCACCGCCCGTCGCATATCCTGCGCACCTTCACCGCGCTGCCCTTGAAAATCGTCGTCTCGCCCATCGTAACCTGCCCGTCCCCGGCAATAGCGGCCTGCCCGTTCCGGCGAACGCCGCAGATAGTTGTCCCTTTCAGCATGGCTTGCAAGTCCTTTCTGTGTTGGGGGGGAACGGGGGAACGCCAGGGGGCTTTGCCCCCTGGACCCCCACTTAGGGGATATATCCCCTAAGAACCCCTTCGTTTTCGCCTCACGGCGGGTTGGTGTTTTTAAATTAATAACCCCTATGCAGGGATTCTTAAGGGCCTTAGGCCCTTAAGTGGGGTCCAGGGGCAAAGCCCCTGGCGTGTTTCTACAGTTCTTTCTTGATCCCCTCAATCGTCTCCAGCGCCTTTCGCGACACCGTTTCATAGCGTTTTGCTTTGTCGCGGATTTTCACATCCAGCGGGTCCATCAGGCCGAAGGATACGTTCATGGGCTGGTAGTCCTTGCGCTCAGTGGAAACGTGGCGGGACAGCGCGCCCAGCGCGGTCGTGCCGGGGAAGGCAACCGGTTCCAGCCCGCGCAGCCGCCGCGAAAGCGCCAGCCCGGCTATCAGCCCGGAGGCCGCCGACTCGACATACCCTTCCACGCCGGTGATTTGCCCGGCAAAGTACAGGCCTTCGCGGCCTATCACCTGAAAATCGGGGCCCAGGATGCCCGGCGCGCGCAGGAATGTGTTCCTGTGCATCACGCCGTAGCGCGCGAACGCGGCGTTTTCAAGGCCGGGAATCAGGCCGAACACCTGCTTTTGCGCGGGGAACGTCAGGCGCGTCTGAAAGCCGACCAGGTTGTACAGGCTGCCGGCGGCGTCATCCTGGCGCAGCTGCACCACGGCAAACGGGCGGCGGCCGGTGCGCGGGTCGGAAAGGCCCACGGGCTTCATCGGCCCGAACGCAAGCGACATTTTCCCGCGCCGGGCCAGGCTTTCCACCGGCATGCAGCCCTCAAACACATGCTTTTCCTCAAAGCCATGGATGGGCGCGGTGGGGGCGGCGACCAGCGCGTCGTAGAACGCGTCGTATTCTTCCGCCGTCAGCGGGCAGTTGAGGTAATCATCACCGCGGCCGTAGCGCGACTGGCGGAAAACCCGATCCTGATCGATCGATTCCAGCGTGACGATGGGCGCGGCCGCATCGTAAAACGACAGCGTGGGGTGCAGCGCCTGGATCGCGCCCGCCAGCGCCTCCGAGGTGAGCGGCCCCGTGGCGATGATCGCGGGGGGATCGGGCAGAGCGGTTTGCTCTTGAGAAATAACATCAACAAGCGGATGTTCTTTTAAAAACCCTGTCACAAACCCAGAAAAGGCATCGCGGTCCACGGCCAGCGCGCCGCCCGCGGGCACCCGCGCCGCATCCGCCGCCCGCATGATCAGCGAGCCGAAACGCCGCATCTCTTCCTTGAGCAAACCGACGGCGTTCGTCAGCCTGTCGCTCCGCAAAGAATTGGAGCAGACCAGCTCGGCGAACCCGTCGGCCTTGTGGGCGGGCGTTTTTTTGCCCGGTTTCATTTCAATCAGTGTAACCGGGATGCCCGCCTGGGCCAGCTGCCAGGCGGCTTCCGCGCCCGCCAGGCCCGCGCCGATCACCGTGCAGCGCGGCAATTTTTCTTCTTCCCGGGGCTTTTGAACGCTTTCGTAACCCTGTGCAGCCGAAGTGTGCGCCGGGGCCAGGCCTGCGCCTGTCACCGCACCGCGCGTCACTCGTCTATCTCCTCCGGGGCCTCCGGCGCCTCCATTTTATGCCGACACCCCTCGTTTGCGCAAAGGTACCACCTGCCGCCCTTGCGGGTCTCTTTCAGCGTCATGAACCCGCCGCAGACGGGGCATTTCTCATTCACCGGCATATCCCACGATACGAAATCGCACTCGGGGTACTTCTTGCAGCCGAAGAATTTGCGCCCGCGTCGGCTGGTCTTTTCAAGCAGCGCACTGCCGCACTTGGGGCACGGCACATCCAGCTCCACCTGGATGGCCTTGGTGCCGCGGCAATCCGGGAAGCGGCTGCACGCCAGGAATTTGCCGTAGCGGCCCATCTTGTACACCAGCGGCGCGCCGCACAGCTCGCATACCTCATCGGATACTTCATCTGCGACCTTGACCTTTTCGATCGTCGCTTCGGCCTTTTTCAGCGTCTCGTCAAACGGGCCGTAGAAATCGCGGATGATCTGCTTCCAGGGCAGGTTGTCCTCTTCGATGCGGTCCAGCTTGTCTTCCATGTCGGCGGTGAACTGCTCATCAACGATGTCGGCAAAGTTTTCGCACATCATCTGCGTCACCAGCTGGCCCAGCAGCGTGGGGTAGAGCTTGCGCTGTTCGCGGCTGACGTACCCGCGCGCGATGATCGTCGAAATCGTCGGCGCGTAGGTGCTGGGGCGGCCGATGCCCTTTTCTTCCATGGCCTTGACCAGCGTGGCCTCCGTGAAGTACGGCGGCGGCTGGGTGAAGTGCTGCTGCGATTCGATGCCGGATACGGTGGCCGTATCGCTGACGGCAAGCAGCGGCAGCGTGGTTTCGTTGTTTTCGATGGGGTCATCCGTGCCTTCTTCGTACACGGATGTGAACCCTGCGAACTTCTTGCTTTCGCCGTAGAAGCGCAGGCGCACATCGCCCGCCTCCAGGATGGCCGTTTCCGTATCATACACGGCGGGGGTCATCTGGCTGGCGATGAAGCGCAGGTACACCAGGCGGTACAGGCCGAATTGGTCACGCGTCAGCTCGCCCTTGACATCTTCGGGGCGGCGGCGCACATCTGTCGGGCGGATGGCTTCGTGCGCATCCTGCGCGTGCTTTCTGCCCTTGTAGGTGTTGGGCGTATCGGGCAGGAACTTTAAGCCGTAGCGCTCCGGGATGTATTCGCGCACGGCCGCGATCGCCTCATCGGAGATGCGCACGCTGTCGGTACGGATGTAAGTGATCAGACCCACCGTTTCGCCGGACAGGTCGACGCCCTCGTACAGCTGCTGCGCGATCTGCATGGTTTTTGCGGTGGTGAAGTGCAGCTTGCGCGCGGCATCCTGCTGCATGTTCGGCGTGGTGAACGGGGGCGAAGGGTTGCGGCGCTTTTCGGCGCGCTTATCCTGCTGGACGGTAAACGTTTGGCCTTTCAGCGCAGCGACGGTTTCATCGGCCTGCTGCGCGCCCTTGACATCCAGCTTTTTGCCGTCCGCATCCACCGGGCGCGCGGAAAAAGCGCGGCCCGCGGACAGCATTTTCGCCTCAATATCCCAGTATTCTTCCGGGATGAACTGATCGATTTCTTCATCCCTGTCCACGATCATGCGGGTGGCAACTGACTGCACGCGCCCTGCGGACAGGCCCTTTTTGATCTTCGCCCACAGCAAGGGGCTGATCGAATAGCCGACAAGCCGATCCAGCACGCGGCGGGCCTGCTGGGCGCTGACGCGCTTCATATCGATGGGGCGCGGGTCTTTCAGCGCGTCCTTGACGGCTTTTGATGTGATTTCATGGAATTCCACGCGGCACGGCGAATCCGGGTCCACATTCAGCACATGCGCCAGGTGCCAGGAGATCGCCTCGCCCTCGCGGTCAGGGTCGGTGGCGAGCAGGACTTGGGATGCGTTCTTGGCCTCGCGGCGCAGCTTATCCAGCACCTCTCCGCGCCCGCGGATGGTGATGTATTTCGGCTCGAAATCGTTTGCGACATCGACGCCGGTCTGCGATTTGGGCAGATCGCGCACATGGCCGTTGGATGCCTCAACCTTGTAGCCGCTGCCCAGGAATTTCGAGATGGTGCGGGCCTTTGCCGGGGATTCGACGATGATCAGCTTGTGTTTCCTCTGGGGCAAGATAATATCCTCCTAGTGTCGGATGTAAAAGGGGGACACGTCCCCCTTTTAGAAACCCCCTCACGGCCTTGCGGCCGTGAAAGGAATGTTTTCCTACGGAAAACTCCCCGCCCGACCGGCAAAGCCGGTCGATACGATTGAAGTCGAGGGGGTTGAGACCCCCTCGAGCACCCCGGGCTGGGCGGTTGCCTGAAAGTCAGGGAATTTCAGGTGCACCGCCGTAGCCGGGGTGGGGTCGCTGCGGCTGGGGTGCGGTCTGCCGAAATTCGGGGAATTTCGGTTGCGACCGCCGGGGGTGGGATGCGGGACGCTCAC
>JAVBPC010000061.1:0-18227 GCA_031549905.1 Eubacteriales bacterium | reverse complement strand
TTTAGTTGATTTTCTTTTTTTTTTTTTTTTTTCTCTTACTCTTCCAGTCCTTTTTTCTGCTTTTTTCTGCCGCGGCCGGGTGGTCGCCCCCCCCCCCCCCCCCCCCCCCCCCGTTCCCTCGTCCCCCTCTATCCTTTCTCGCAAAAGGAGCGTAATCATGCGCGATTATATCGTTCGCAGGCTTTTGATGCTTATTCCCGTGCTTATCGGCATCAGCCTGTGCGTTTTTTTCATTATGCATATGGTTCCCGGCAGTGTGGTATCCGGTATTTTAGGCATTGAATCAACGCCGGAAATGCGCGCGATTTGGGAGGCTAAGCTGGGCCTGGATAAGCCTGTGGTTGCGCAGTATTTTAGCTGGATCGGCAAGGCGCTTACGGGCGACTTTGGTGAGTCGTTCCGCACGGGCATTCCTGTTTTCCCGGAGATCATGCGGCGTTTTGCGATCACCGCGGAACTGGCCGTTTTAGGCTGCGTTTTCTCTTGGATCATCGCGATTCCGCTGGGCATTTTGTCGGCGCTCAAGCGCAATAAGCCTGCGGACAAGGCGGTGCGCGTGTTCGCGCTGCTCGGCGTTTCGGTGCCGAACTTTGCTTCCGCAACGCTGCTGATCCTATTCCTATCGAAAGTGTTCGGCTATTTTACGCCGGTGAAATATGTATCCCTGTTTCAAAACATGGGTCAGAATCTGGAGATCATGGTGCTTCCTGCCTTTGTACTGGGGTCTGTGATGTCAGGTTCGGTGATGCGCATGACGCGCTCCTCTATCCTGGAAGTGCTCAGGCAGGACTTTATCAAGGCCGTCAGGGCCAAGGGTGCGTCGGAGAGGATCACCATCTTCCGCCACGCGCTGAAGAACGGCTGCATCCCGATCATCACCCTGGTGGGCATGCAGATGGGTTCGCTGCTTGGCGGCACGGTCGTCATCGAGCAGATTTTTTCGATTCCGGGCCTTGGCCAATACACGTTGACCGGCATCAGCCAGCGGGATTTTCCCGTGGTACAGGGCTGCGTGCTGTTCATCGCGTTTGTGTATGTCATCATCAACCTGCTGGTCGACATCCTGTATACATATGTTGACCCGCGCATTCAGTACGATTAAAGGAGAGCGCATCGTGAAAGCACAGGCAAGGCAGCGGGCGCTCCCCGGCAATGAAAGCGTCCTTCAACTCCTTTGGCAGGATGGTCTGGGCCGTGCAGGCATGATCGGCGTGCTGCTGATCGTGCTGATGGCCGTGCTCGCGCCGCTGATCGCCCCTTACGGCGTGGCGCAGATGCATCCGAAAATGAAGCTGGCCGCGCCCAGCGGGCAGTTCCTCTTTGGTACGGATAACTTCGGCCGCGATGTGTTCAGCCGCATCCTATACGGCGCGCGCGTATCGCTCGTGGTCGGCATCGTATCGGTGGGCATTGCCGCCGGGTTTGGCTATCTGCTGGGCATGATTGCCGGATTCTTCGAGGGCAAGGCGGAAAGCATCATCATGATGGTGATGGATATCATCTTCGCCTTCCCATCCATCCTGCTTGCGCTGTTCATCGTTTCAGCGCTAGGCAAAAGCATCGTCAATACGATGATCGCCATCGGCATTGTCAACATCCCGGTATTCACCCGCACCGTGCGCGCGTCGGTGAAGACCGTTAAATCGATGGACTACATCAAGAACGCGCGGTCCATCGGACTTAGGCCGATGGAGATCCTCTTCCGCCACATAACGCCCAACGTCATGGCGCCGTTCACCGTGCAGGCGACATTGGCGCTCTCCGGTGCGATTCTGACCGAGGCGTCGATGAGCTTCCTGGGCCTTGGCATCCAGCCGCCCGATCCCTCCTGGGGGTCTATGCTGTCGGATGCCCGCAAATACATGGAGATCGCCCCGTGGCTGGTCATTTTTCCCGCGCTGTTCATCATCATCACGATTCTGTCGTTCAACATCCTGGGCGACAGCCTGCGCGATGTGCTCGACCCAAAGCTCAAGCTGTAAAGGAGGACGCGAAATGGAAACCTTGGTTGAACTTCGCGGCCTTCAGATAGAAACGCCGCGCGGCAAGAACATCATCAAGCTGGTCGATACGGTCGACCTGACCATTAAAAAAAAGCAGAGTTTCGGCATTGTGGGTGAAAGCGGCTGCGGCAAGAGTGTCACGGCCAGCGCGCTGATGCAACTGCTTCCCTACCCGCTCCGCGCAAGCCAGGGAACGGCGATGTTTGCCAGTCTCACCGGCGATGTGGAGTTGCTCAGCATGCCCACCGATGCGATGCGCCGGCTGCGCGGCAAGGAAATATCGATGATTTTTCAGGAGCCGATGACCGCGCTGGACCCCATCTTCACCATCGAGTTTCAAATGCGCGAGGCATTGGAGTTCCACCACAGCGGGCTTTCGCAAAAGGAAATGACCGAAAAATGCCTGGAGATGCTGCGCAAGGTGAACATCCCGCGCCCGGAGCAGACGCTTTCGTGCTACCCGCACCAGCTCTCCGGCGGGCAGTTGCAGCGCGTCATGATCGCCATCGCGTTGATCAACAACCCACGCCTTCTGATCGCGGATGAGCCCACCACAGCGCTTGACGTGACGATCCAGGCGCAAATCCTGGACCTGATGAACGAGCTGAAAGAGTCGCGCGACACATCGATCATCATGATCACGCACGACCTGGGCGTCATTGCCGAGACGTGTGAGGAGGTCGCTGTGTTCTACGCCGGCCAGGTGGTGGAAAAGGCCCCGGTCGTGGAGCTGTTCCACCAGACGGCGCACCCGTACACGCAGGGGCTCCTGCGCGCGGTGACATCGCTGGGCGGCGCGGAAAAGACGCTGTATACCATCCCCGGCATCGTGCCCCCAGGTGGCATGTGGCAAAAAGGCTGCCGTTTTGCCGACCGGTGCGCATACTGCGAGGACCGGTGCCGCGGGGAGATGGCGGCGCTCGTCGAGATCGCGCCGGGCCATTTCTGCCGCTGTTTTCGGCATTCCCAGGAGGTGGAAGCATGAGCGAAGCGCTTCTTTCCGTAAGGCATCTAAAGACGTATTTCCCCATCAAGCGCGGCGTAATGCGCCGTACGGTGGGCCATGTGCACGCGGTCGAGGATATCAGCTTTGACATCCAGAGCCAGGAGGTGTTTGCGCTGGTCGGTGAAAGCGGCTGCGGCAAAAGCACCACAGGCACGAGTGTCCTTCGGCTGATCGAGCCAACGGCCGGGGAGGTGCTGTTTGACGGCGTCAACATCGCCACGCTCTCCACCGAGGAAATGCGAAAGCGCCGCCGTGATATGCATTTCATCTTCCAGAACCCCTACAGCTCGCTCAACCCGCGCATGAACGTGCGCAGCCTCCTGTCTGAGCCGCTGAAAACGCACTTTACCCTTTCCGACGCGGAAACGCGCGAAAAGGTGGATGAGATGATGAAGCTGGTGGGCCTGACGCCTGATCAGCTCGACCGCTACCCGCACCAGTTCTCCGGCGGTCAGAAACAGCGCATCTCCATCGCCCGCGCGCTGATCAGCCGCCCGCGCTTCGTGGTTGCGGACGAACCGGTATCGGCGCTTGATGTATCAATCCAGGCGCAGATTTTAAACCTGCTGATGCAGCTAAAGGAAGAGATGAAGCTGTCGCTGATCTTCATTTCGCACAACCTGGATGTGGTGCGGCACATCAGCAACAGCATCGGCGTGATGTATTTGGGGTCGATCATGGAAATGGGCGACACGCAGTCGATCTATGCGCATCCGCTGCACCCTTACACACAGGCGCTTCTGTCCGCCGCGCCCTCCCACGACCCGCTGAACAAGAAGAAGCACATCGTACTGGAAGGGGATGTGCCAAGTCCCGCGAACCCGCCGTCCGGCTGCCCGTTCCATCCGCGCTGCCCGCGCGCTACATCCATCTGCAAGGAAAAGATGCCTGAGACGGAACAGGTTGCGGAAAAACATCAAGTTGCCTGTTATCATTACGGAGAATAAAGGAGAAACACGACCATGCCTTACGCGATCGGACTCATTAGCGGCACCTCCCTGGACGGCTGTGACGCCGCGCTTGTGCACATCGAAGGAAAGACCGTCAAACCTGTGGCCTTCACCACGTTGCCGATGCCGGAGAAGCTGCGCCAGCGCATTCTGGACTGCTGCTCACTGGACAAATCAAACATCGGCCTGACCTGCAGCGTCAATGTTGAAATCGGCTACTGGTTCGCTGAGGCGGCGAAGGCTGTGCTGGCCCTGGCGGGCGTTTCGGCCAAAGAGGTGGAGTGCATCGGCTCGCACGGGCAGACCGTGTACCACATTCCGGTGGATGAAAACGGCTGGGTCGCATCCACCCTGCAAATCGGCGAACCCGCCATCATCGCTTATGAGACGGGCATCCCGGTCGTCTCAAGCTTCCGCGCGATGGACATGGCTGCCGGTGGACGCGGTGCGCCGATGGTCCCCTATGCCGAATATCTTCTCTACCGCTCGGACAAACCGCGCGCGCTGCAAAACCTGGGCGGCATCGGCAATGTGACCGGCCTTCCCGCCAATTGCACGCTTGATCAGGTGTTCGCCTTTGACACCGGCCCCGCCAACATGATCATCAACGCGCTGGCAAAGCACTTCTATGACCTGGAGTTTGACGACGAGGGCAAAATCGCCGCAACCGGCAAAGTGAACGAAGCGCTGCTCAAGGAGTGGATGGATATCCCCTATGTAACAGCCGAGCCCCCCAAAGCCACGGGCCGTGAGCTGTACGGCGCGCAGTTCGTCGAGGCGGCGCTTGCCGCCCACCCGGGCATTGCCCCCGAGGACTGGCTGGCCACCGCCACGCGCTACACCGCCGAGTCGATCGCCGTCAACTATCGCAAGTACGTCTTCCCTCGCTGCCCTGCGGAGGAGGTAATCCTCTCCGGCGGCGGCAGCCATAACAAGACCATGCGCAGGGATCTGGCCATGCTTCTTCCCGAGTGCAAAATCATGATCCAGGAAGACCTGGGTTGGGATTCGGATTCGAAGGAAGCGGTCGCCTTTGCGCTGCTCGGCCATGAGACGATGAACGGCAGGCCCGGCAATGTGCCCAGCGCGACGGGCGCAAAAAGCCAGATGATTCTGGGAAGCATCACACCGGCGCCGTAATCATATCCACGCGAAGAAGCCCTTCTTTGTCCCGGCCTCATGGGTCTGCGGGAAAGAAGGGCTTTTTGCGTAGCTTATACAAACCCATGCGTTCCCGTGCGACGTAGATCGGGTGACAACTTGCCCGCCAACCGACAGAAATTCTCTGTGAAATGGGATACATCCTCTTATCAACCATGCTTTACTTTGCCTTACCCCTGTGGTAGACTCAACCTGCATGCCGTTATCAACATTTAGTAAAAATATTGAAAACGGCAGCGCCGCTCTCCTGTCAGTGTATCTGCCCGGCACGAAGGACAAATGGAGGATCGCCTATGATCATACAGAATCTGAACGATGCTTGGAATTTCTCGTATCGAGGATACCTCGGGGAGTCCGGCTCCAGCGTGGTGAACCTGCCGCACGACTGGTCAATCACCAAGCCGCGGCGCGCGGATGCCGCATCTGAAGCATCCGGAGGGTTCTTTTTAGGGGCCGATCTTAGCTATGAGCGCCTGCTGGAACTGCCGGGCGAGGGCATGGCGATCCTCGAGTTTGAGGGCGTCTACTGCAACGCGGAGGTGCGCCTCAACGGGCATCTGATCCACACGCATCACTATGGCTATACTGGCTTTCTGGTGGATATATCAGATATTGCCATGCATGGCCAGCCAAACCGCTTGAAAGTCAACGTATACGCAAATGCGCGGCCGGATGCCCGCTGGTACACCGGCGCGGGCATCTACCGCCCTGTATGGCTGCACGCCTCCCCTTCGGACTGCGTCATCCATCCCTGGGGACTGACGGTCGAAACCCTCTCCTTGGCAGATCACGCTAATCTGCGCATCAGAACCAATGTCGCAGGCCGCCGTGACGGCACGGAGTTGAAGTTCACGCTCTGCGATGCTGGCGGAAAAACCGTCTATGAAGGGCGGGAACCCGTCCGTGCTGCCGGCGAAACGCTGCACGATCTGGCATTATCAAATCCAATGCTCTGGAGCGCGGTATCGCCGTACCTTTACACCCTGCGCTGTGAGCTGATGCGCGCAGGTAAGGCCATCGATGATGCCGCCATTCCCTTCGGTGTGCGCACCATCGTGCTGAACCGGAAAAAGGGGTTGCGCATCAATGGTGAAAATGTAAAATTGCGCGGCGGCTGCGTTCACCACGATAACGGCCTATTGGGCGCCGCCTCCTTTGACCGCGCAGAGGAACGCAAGGTTGAACTGATGAAGGCTTCCGGCTACAACGCCATTCGCTGCGCGCACAACCCGCCCGCACCTTCTTTCCTTCGGGCATGCGACCGCCTGGGGATGTATGTCATGGATGAAGCGTTCGACGTATGGCAGGATGGCAAGAACCCCTACGACTATCATAACTACTTTGCAGCCGATTGGCAAAATGATCTGGATGCCATGGTGCTGCGGGACCGGCGGCATCCTTCCGTTATTTTCTGGTCTACCGGCAATGAGATTCCGGAGCGCGACGGACGGCTGGATGGTTATTCCCTGGCCCGGACGCTGGCTGAGCGCGTGAAGGCCCTGGATGCATCCCGCCCGGTCACAAACTGTCTCAACCAGGTGAGCCAGCTTACCGAACTGACAAACCTGGAATTAAACCTGCTAAAAGAGGACCCGCAATACGACCTATGGGCCGCGCGTACAAGTCCTTTCACGGATTGCCTGGATCTTGTGGGATACAATTATCTGCGCAGCCGATATGCGCCGGATGGGGAGAAATTCCCGGACCGGCTCATCTGCGGTACGGAATCCTTTCCGTTGGAGACCTATGACATCTGGCAGTCCGTGAATGCCCATGACTACGTCATAGGGGACTTTTTGTGGACCAGCATTGATTACCTTGGCGAAGCCGGAATAGGCCATGTCTGGCGCGACGGGGAAACGGGCTTCCTGGGCAAATGGCCCTGGCACATCGCCCATTGCGGCGATATTGATATCTGCGGCGGCAAGCGCCCGCAGTCATATTACCGCGACGCCGTTTGGGGGATAGACAAGGCCCCCTGTATCGCCGTGATGCCGCCGGAGAAATACGGACGGCCTTGCGAGATATCCCGCTGGGGTTGGCCGGATGTCGAACTGTTCTGGGACTATCCCGGCAGCGAAGGGAAAACCGCCGGCGTGGAGGTTTATTCTTCCTGTGACGAGATCGAACTGCTGCTAAACGATAAGTCCCTGGGGCGGAAAAGCACCGAAAAGTGCAAGGCGGAGTTTGCTTGCGCGTACCGGCCCGGATGCCTGAAGGCAATAGGCTACAGAGATGGGATAGCGGTCTGTGAAAGCGAACTGGTAACCGCACAGCCAGCCGACCGCCTGCGCATGATCAGCGACATACCGAAACTTACCGGCGGGGGCAACATTGCGTACATCACAATTGACGCTGTGGATGGCGCCGGCCATGTGGCCGCCACAGAATCTGCCATCGTCACGGTTTCGGTTGCCGGCGGGCGGCTGTTGGCGTTGGGTTCTCCCGATCCCGTCAGCGATGAGGACTACTGCGGCCCCACCCGCCGCCTGTACAAGGGGCGGCTCACCGCTGTGGTGCAGTCATTCGGGGAAGGACCCGTTCGCGTGACGGCCGAATGTTCCTGCAAAGCGCCTGCCGTGCTGGAGCTGTAAACAGCCATCCATACACCCGCACCAAAATGCATTGCAAACGGAGATGCTTCAATGGCAAAATGGATTTGGTATCCCGGGGACTATGAAGTTCACCACAACCTGCTTTTGCACACGCGCAGGCAGGAATACTCCGTCACCTGTTATCCGCCGATATGGCATCTGGATGACTGTTACCGCAACGTACGGTTCTACAAAAATGTAACGCTGTTGAAACCGGAAACCGTCACGGTGCACGCCAAGGGCATGGGGTACATCAAGCTAGACCCCATCGGAAGCGCCACTGTGCGCAACGACATCATGAGCGACACTGCCGGTCAGGTTGTGGAAACGATGCACCCGGTCAACGCGCCGTTTATGGCACCCGCGGGAAAATACGCGCTTTCGGTGCATCTGATGGCGCTGTCCGGCCTGCCTTCAATCTTTATCGACAGCCCCTCCGTGCAAACCGACGACAGCTGGACCATCGACAATTACGACATGACGGCGGTGCCCGTGGGCTGCACGCCCGCATATGAGCATATGGACAGCGACCCCGGCGTCTTCCCGTTCGCATATGAACCGATTGCGTACAAAGAGCATAAGCAAACCGCCGGCGGCGTTCTGTATGACTTTGGCAAGCAGACGTTCGCGCAGGTTACACTAACGATCCCACAGGGCGAGAGAGCGCACCTATCTTACGGCGAAAGTGAAATTGAGGCGCTCGATCTTCACAATACCGTCATCCGCGAAGACCTGACAGGCACCGGGGCGCCTCTCACACGCCCGGCCCGGGCGTTCCGCTATCTGTTCATCAAGGGCATGCACAGCGGCCTTGTTGCCAAATATGAATATCTGCCGCTGCCCTACCGCGCAAGCTTTCATTGCAGCGATAAGCGCCTTGGCGAGATCTGGGATGTGTCTGCCTATACGTTCCATTTGAACAGCCGCGAATTCTTTCTGGATGGCATCATGCGCGACCGGTGGGTGTGGTCTGGCGATGCATACCAGAGCTATTTTATCAACGACTATCTGTTCTTTGATCCTGAGATCACCAAGCGCACGATCCTGGCGCTTCGTGGCAAGGACCCCGTGATCGAACACCTGAACACCATCATCGACTATTCTCTGTATTGGATCATATCCATCGAACGTTTTTATGATACGGTGGGCGATCTGGATTTTGTGGGCGATGTTTTTCCGCGCATGAAAACGCTGATGGATTTTTGCATGGCGCGCATCGATGGCAACGCATTCCTTGTGGCGAAGCAAAAAGATTGGCTGTTCATTGACTGGGCCGATATCGACAAGACGGGCGCGGTCTGCGCGCTTCAGATGCTGTATGCCAAAGCACTGGCCTCGATGGCGCGGGTATGCGCGCTTCTTGGCAGGAACGGCTCACACTATGACGCGGCAAGCAAAGATACGCTGGACAAGATCGACCGCTTCTTCTGGGACGATGAGAAGGGCGCGTACATCGACAGCTTCGAATCCGGCAAGCGCAGTGTTACGCGCCACGCGAACATCTTCGCGCTGCTGTTTGACTATGCATCCGCTGAAAAGGCACGCCGTATCATTCAAAACGTCATCAAGAACGACGCCGTCCCACCGGTCACCACGCCCTATTTCAAGTTTTATGAGCTGGAAGCCCTGTGCCGAATCGGCGACATTGACTATGTGATGGAAGAGATGCGCGCCTACTGGGGCGATATGCTCGATCTGGGCGCCACATCATTCTGGGAGGAATACAAGCCCCATCTGAGCGGCAACGATCATTTCGCGATGTACGGCGATCCCTACCGAAAAAGCCTGTGCCACGCCTGGTCGGCCAGCCCGATCTACATTATTGGCCGATATTTGATGGGCGTCTGTCCCACATCTCCCGGATACGCAACATTCACCATCCAGCCGCACCTGCCGTTTTCCAGGAACTACGAGGGTACCGCGCCGCTTGGGATAAGCGACCGGGTAACGGTAAGGCTGGCGGATGGTAAGCTCACCGTCACCGCCAGCAAAGACGGCGGTACGCTGAAAGCGGCGGGCCAAAGCCTTCCGCTGCCCGCAGGCCAGCCGGTGACCGTTGATCTGTAACGCATAAAGGAGGCCCTCATGCTGTACCCAAGCCGTGAAAAGCCTTTTACCGAAGAAGTGTTTCAGAATCCGCCCCGCGAGTACCGGGCCGCCCCGTTCTGGTCATGGAACAGCAAGCTTGATAAGGAAGAGCTTGTCTGGCAGATAGAGCAGCTGAAAAAGCTTGGTTTCGGCGGCTTTCATATGCATGTGCGCACAGGCCTGGTGACGCCGTATCTCTCCCGCGAGTACATGGATATGGTGCGTGCGTGCATCGAAAAAGCGCGGAGTGAAGACATGCTGGCATGGCTTTACGATGAAGACCGCTGGCCTTCCGGTGCGGCCGGCGGCCAGGTTACGCAAAACCCGGAACATCGCCTGATGCATCTGCTGCTAACCCGCGTACCGTACGGCGGTGATGCGCCGCCCCTTGCGCATCCCATCACCAAAACCACCCTGGGCCGCGCCGAAAACGGAAAGCTGCTGGCCGTATTCGATATCGAGCTTAACGCAGATGGGAGCCTAAAGTCATATCGCCGCATTGAAACGGGCGAAACACCGCGCGGCTTTCTGCTTTACGCATATGCCGAGACCTCGAAAACCATGCCCTGGTATAACAACCAATCCTATGTGGATACCCTTTCTCCTAAGGCGATTGACCAGTTCATCAAAGCCACGCATGAGCAGTACGCGCGGGAATTCAAGAAAGATTTCGGCGGCATCATTCCCGCCATCTTCACCGACGAGCCGCAGCATTCCCATGTGGGCGCGCTGAACTTTGCCCATGAAGAAAAGGATGCCACCCTGCCCTGGACAAAAGACCTGTGCGATACCTTCCGCGATGCCTATGACGGCACGGACCTGCTGGATGGTTTGCCCGAACTGCTGTGGGAGCGTCCCGGCGGGCGGCCGTCGCAGCTGCGCTACCGGTATCATGATCATGTGTCCGCGCGCTTTGCAGGTGCGTTTGCCGACAAATGCGGCGCATGGTGCGAGGACAACGGCATCCTGCTCACCGGTCATATGATGTGGGAGCCAACGCTGGACAGCCAAACCCGTGCCGTGGGCGAGGCCATGCGCTCCTATCGCGCGTTTGGGATACCGGGCATTGATATCCTCAGCGACCACCGCGAGTACACCACCGCAAAGCAGGCGCAGTCGGCCGTGCATCAATATGGGCGCCCCGGCATGCTCAGCGAACTGTACGGCGTAACCAACTGGGACTTTGATTTCCGTGGCGGAAAGCTTCAGGGCGACTGGCAGGCAGCGCTTGGCGTCACGGTGCGCGTGCCCCACCTTTCATTCGTATCAATGGGCGGCGAAGCCAAGCGCGACTATCCCGCTTCCTATAATTATCAAGCGCCTTGGTATGCTGAGTACCCCTACCTCGAGGATCACTTTGCCAGGGTGAACACAGCCATGACGCGCGGCAAGCCCGTGGTCAGAATTGGCGTTGTCCACCCCATCGAGAGCTTCTGGCTGCGCTGGGGCAACCGCGAGGGTACACAGGACGCGCGGCGTCAGATGGATGACAACTTTCAAAACCTGACCGAGTGGCTGCTGCGCGGGCTGTGCGACTTTGATTTCCTCTGTGAATCCAACTTGCCGCAGCAGTGCCAAATCGGGGACATCGGCGCCGAAGGTCTGCCGGTAGGCCATATGCGCTATGACGCCATCGTCGTACCCAATATGGAAACCATCCGTTCCACCACGCTTGACAGATTGGAGGCCTTCGTCCGTTGCGGCGGCCTGGTCATTTTCGCCGGCCGCGTGCCTACCTGTGTCGATGCGGTGACGAGCGACCGGCCTGCCATGCTGGCCTCCCGCTGCACACAAACGGCCTTTGAGCGCCATGCCCTTCTTTCCGCGCTGCAGCCTTTGCGGGATCTGGATATCCGGCTGGCCTCCGGCGCCCCCTCAGATAGCCTATTTTACCAACTGCGCGAAGAAAAGGATTGCCGTTGGCTGTTTATCGCGCAGGCCGACAACCCCGTCATCAAGGATTTGCCAAAAGAGGCAAAGCTCCATATCCGCATCCGGGGACGATATGACGTAACGCTGTGCGATACTTTTACCGGGAATTTTGTCCGGATCTATTCGCGCTTTGAAGGTGGCTGGACAGTCCTTGAACGATCCCTGTACGAGCACGACAGCCTTCTTCTGCGCCTGGATGCATGCAATGAAGCGAATGTCGCCGCTGTCGAAGCAGCGCCATCCCGGGCTGAGTATGCGCATACAAAACGGTTTCTCTCCCCCGTGCCGGTAACCCTGCATGAACCGAATGTCCTCGTGCTGGACAGGCCGGAATATGCGCTGGATGATGCGCCGTTCAGCCCCGCCGAAGAGATACTGCGGCTGGATAAGGCGCTCAGGACGCGCCTGGGCTGGGCACAGCGCACCGGCGCGCACGCGCAGCCCTGGGTTGAGCGTGATATCAGCACACCGCATAAGCTGCGCCTGCGCTATGTGTTTCACAGTGATTTGCCTGTGGATGATGTAAAGCTGGCGCTGGAAAATGCCGATATCAGCGAGGTAAGGCTAAACGGCCGCCCCGCCTCCGCACCGGATGGGTGGTATGTTGACAAAAGCATACGGACTGTGGCGCTGGGCAGCCTCTGCGAGGGCGAAAACACGTTGGAAATCACCATGCCGTACGGTCAGAGCGTCAATGTTGAGAATTGCCTCCTTCTCGGCGACTTTGGCGTGCAGGTCTTCGGCTGCCACGCAAAGGTAACAGCGCCCGTCAGGACGCTATGCTTCGGTGATATTACGCGGCAGGGTCTTCCATTCTACGGTGGCAATCTGACCTACCACCTTGATGCGCGGATAGAGACCGGGGCTTTCCGGCTTTCGGCCACCCACTACAGGGGGCATCTGCTCAAAGTTCGCATGAATAACGAAGACAGCGGCATCATTGCCTTTTCGCCGTATGAACTGTCAGTGACCGATATGCAGCCCGGCTCCCACAAGATCGATGTCATTTTCTACGGCTGCCGCATCAACACATTCGGGCAGCTGCATATTGTGGATAAGCAAACAATGAACTGGGGGCCCGGCTCATGGCGCACGGATGGCGCCAACTGGAGCTACGAGTACCAACTGTGGCCCCAGGGTGTGCTCAAATCGCCTGAACTGTATTGGTGAAGTATGTCTCATCAACGCATCCCCTCCGGGTTGGGATGCGTTGATGATAGGGATACGGAGCCTCCGCGCCCGCAAGGCTATTCCAGAATAACACCCTGCGAAAGCAATGCCTCCCGCAGCACGGGGTACGGCAGTTCGCGCGCGGCTTCTCCGCGCTTCGCGCACAGCGCCGCCGCGATGCCGGCGGCCTGTCCCTGTGCCATGCAACAAACCGTATTGCGGGTGGACATGTGCGCATCCCGGTTGCTCGTGATCAGCATGCCAATTGCATACAGATTCTCAAGGCGCCTCACGCAAATCGCGCGATAGGGCATCCCGTACCAGCCGCCATTTTGAATGTGCAGGCGCGGCGCGCTGTCATGGAATCCGAAAATCAAGATCTCATCATTGAAGCGGCGTGTTCCAAGCACATCGTCGATCGTCAAATCGTAATCACACTCGATGGTGCGTCCGCGCCGGATGCACAGGGATGGGCTTGAGCGCGCGATGAACGCTTTTTCGCAGCCGGGAATATACTCGCGCAGCAGCTCGATGGCGCGGGCCTGCCTTTTTCTCAGCTCAATTTCAGCGTTCGTTGCCGCGTCGCGGTCAACGGGAGATGCACTTGCGCGGACATTGAGCTTCAGGAACATGAAATGGTCATCCCGCGTCGCGGTGATCACGCTGGACATCCCGATCCGTGACGCTTCTACGCGGAACGCCTCGGGCATACACGCAAAATCAGGCATTACGCGCACCCAACGGTCCGGTTTTCCACTCCGTATACCGCGGGCAGATTGCACCATAGCGCCCTTTTGCTCAAAAAACGCATAATAGGCATCAACATCAACGCCGCCAACGCCAATGCTGTTGGCCACATCGTGGTCATTGAACAGGGTAAAGGCCGCGCCGGCGTGGGCGCAAAGGTCGCCATACCCCGTCGCGTCGATGAACGCATCGGCCATAAAGACCTCGCGCCCCGCATGGCTCTCGCAGATCACGCCAAGAACCCGGTCCTCTTCCTTAACCGCGCCAGCCGCAAATGTATTCAGGAAAAGATGGACGCCCGCCTCTTCCAGCATCTCAAGGCTTTCACGCTTGTAAACTTCAACATCCACCGACAAGTTCACTGCATCGTAATTGCGGCCATCGCGCATCTCGGCCTGCCCGGTCGCACCGTCCTTCTCCTGCATTCGCCCGGCAATCTCCCAAGGTATGCCGCCGACAACCTGCTTTTTTGGCACGTTAAAGTGAGAATAGAGGTTGTAAAAGCTATGCAGGGCTGTGCCGCCCTCAGCCACCAGGCCGCCAGTGTAGCCCTTGGCCTCAATCAGGGCCGTCCTCGCACCCATTCGCGCCGCCGCGATTGCTGCGATCACGCCACCCGTTCCGCCGCCCGCAATAACGACATCAAACCTCCGCACAGGAAGGTCGCGGGCCGGTTCTCTGTAAATCTCCATCGCAATGCCCCCTATATGCCAACTGCTTTGGAATCTGTTCAGGCTCTTATGGCTGTTTTGATACGGCAAGCGCCAGCCCGCGCCCCTGATCGCCGCACGCGCAATAATAGTGATATACGATGCCGTCATGCTTCAGCACAAACGGCTTGTGCGCAAACTTCCGGTCAAAAGAAGCCGACGGCCTGATCAACGGCTCGCCACCCCACCGTGTCCAGGTAACAAGGTCCCGGGAACAGGCAAAAGTATCGATCGCGGTAGCTTGACCCTCTTCGCTGTAGGCGACGAAGAAATGCATGACCCATAGATCCCCAAACCGGATAATCTGAGGATCTCCCGCGATGCTCCAGGCGCCATCGCTTCGGCCGCTGTCCATAATTTCACACGCGCCAAAGCGTTTCCAGGTGCGCATGTCATCTGAACCCGCCATGCCGATGCACTCGATGCTAAACGGTGCCCGCTTGGCGTTATAATACATGACAAAGTCAAAGCCTGTCCGCCGCTGAGGATCGCGGATGACGCAGCTCTTGTACAGCGTTTTGCGCTCGAATACGCGGGCATCGGGGTCATCCTGGCGCAGAACCGGCTCTGAAAAACGATCCCACTCCCCCGCTTCTTCAATGGTATCGTAGCTGGCCATGCCAATGTGCAGCGGATCAGGCTCATATCCTGGCAGCCCGCCGCCAATGTAGCTCATCCAGTAGCGGTCTTGGTACTTTTCCGGCTTCAGGCTTCCACCCCATGCGGGGTCAATGAGCAGCATGCCGCCATCCGCCTGATACCCGTCCCAACCCGTATAGGTCTGGCTGAGCAGCTTCCCCATAACCGTCCAGCGGATTAGGTCATCCGAGCGCGCCATCCACGTCTCGTACCCCTGCTTTTCGGGCATATCCCGCGGGTCCTGCCGCGAAAAGATCATCCGCCAGCCGCTTTCAGCCCGGAACACCGTGGCACAGTCGATGTTCACGCCCTCCTCATGCAGCACGAAACCAAGCTTTACCGGCGTTTGCATTTCGTCATATACGCGCCGCATCTCTTCCTGGGTTACAGGCTTCGCCACAATAGCACCTCCAAGTATTCGCGCAATATCTTTGAACCCGTACCGGGGCCGAAAAAACAGAGGAGTGCGGAGTGCACTCCCCTGCTTTTGACTTTACATCTGAGCTTTTACCCTGCTAACTGTCAGTTCTTGGAAGCCACATACGCGGCCAGCTGTCTGTTGAGCTCTTCGATGACCTTGTCAATTCCGGCTGCTTTGGCAGCGGCGTTCATGGATGCAATGGCGGCATCAACATCGTCTACCAAGCCCAGATCGATGAGGTACATGTGCTCAGCGCGAACGTTGGTCAATGCAGCGATCTCATTCTGAACGGGGGTAATGTCGAAGTTGAAGGCAACCAAGGGGTTGGTCTGCTCGTTCTCAGCGCGCCAACGCCTCCAGATCTCCAGCGACTGGGGATCGTTGCCAACGCGGTCACGCTCATACATGACGCTCTGGAAGCCCCAGGAACCGTCGCCGTAAGTGTAGCGGGACTGCTGCGGGCCGGGCTCCCACATCTGGTTGCCAAGGTCGATCCAGTGCTCGCCTTCGATGCCAAAGCGATACAGTTCGTAGTAGCGACGGTCGTTCTTCAGCAGGTCCATGAACATCAGCGCGCGTTCCAGATTCTTCGAATTGGAAGGAACGGCCAGACCGGCGTTTGACAGACCAAGGAAGCGGTAGGCATCGGGGTAGATGTCGATCATCAGAGGCTCAAGGCCCTTGCCCCGCATGGCGATGTTGGCAACGCCCAGCGTACCGGTGTTCTGAACGAACAGGGCGGACTGGCCGTTTTCGTAGGAATCGCGGACCTGGACCGTGTCAGCGATGGCGCTGCGGGACCAGTAGCCCTTGTCGGCCCATTCCTTCATGCGGGTGGCCCATTCCTTATACTCAGGCATATCGCCGACATACTCAACACCGGCTACGGCGTCGGCCAGCGACATATCCAGCGTATAGCGGAAAGCGAAGAACATTTCCATCGGGTTTCCGTTCAGGGCGATGATGTTATCCTTGTTGTTGAACAGAACGCTCTTGAGCGTCTGGTTGTCCGCCGTGGCGGCATACGGATATACGCCCGGCTTACCTGTGGCAACGGCATCCAGGAAGACTTCCAGGGAATCCACGTCTGTCACTTCGGGAACGCCCAGTTCCTTGCGGATATCCTCACGGATCGAAATCGCGTACGCGTTGACGGTCAGGTTGGTGAAGTTCTGCGGAACCAGATAAACCTTGCCGTCACCAAGCCGGTTGTGATCCATGTATTCTTCCGGCTGGTTCGCAAAGGTCTGCGGCATGTACTTCTCGACCATATCCCAGGTAATCTCATAGAAAGCGCCCTTGGGGGCTTCTGTGAAATAGTGTGCCCAGGAAGAGGTGTAAATGATATCGTAGTTCTCGCCGCTGGCCAGGATCAGCGGGTAGCGGGTCGCATGGTCGGCCATGCTCAGAACATCGGTGACAATCGTGGCGTTGATATCCTCTTGGGCTAGCTTGCTGATCTCTTCCCACACCCGGTCCTTATCGGCCTGCTCGTTATTTCCGAGCATCAGGAAGTGCAGGACGACAGGCTCAGAGGTGTCGAGTTCAGCGGCAAGGGCGGGCAACGCACTGGCTGCCAGGAGCGCGAGGATGAGGGCCGAACTCAGGATCATTGCGAGTAGTTTTTTCACGGGTTCTCTCCTCCTTGATAAATGGTTATTGTGATCGCGCGCCGGGAACACCCCGCCGCGGTTCAGCCTTTGACGGACCCAACCGTCAGTCCTTTGATAAAGAACCTTTGCAGGAAGGGATACAGGAAGATGATTGGGCCGGTAACGATAATGGTCATCGACATCCGCATGGACTCAACGGGCAGAATGGGCAACACTTCGCCGGTCTCTTCCATCATTGCCCGCAGCGCCTGGGTGCTTACGATTAACTGATGCAGCAGGTATTGCAGCGGGTATAGTTTCCTATTGTCTATAAAGAGCAGTGCGCGGAACCAGTCATTCCAGAAACCAATCGCGGTAAAAAGGCTAATTGTAGCGACAACCGGTGTGGAGATCGGCAGAATCAGCTGCACAAAGATACGGAAGTCCCCTGCGCCATCTATTTTTGCCGACTCCGTGATCTCCGCGGGAACGCTGCTCATAAACCCCTTGACCAACAGAATATGCCATACCGAAATCAGCGCGGGGAGGATTAACGCCAGCAGGTTGTTTTTGAGCCCCAAGGTATTGACCATCAGAATGTAATACGGCGCAAGACCACCGGAAAAAAGGGTGGTGACAAAGAAAAACAAAGAAAAGAAGTTTCTCCACGGGAAGTCCTTGCGGGTCAGCACATAGCCGGTCATGGTGCAAAGAAATACGCTGGTCACAGTGCCCACTGCGGTAACGAGGATGTTGACGCCGTAGGACCGAACGATGGCTATGGGGTTTTGCAGGGAAAGACGATACCCTTCCAGGGAAAATTCCTTAGGCCACAGCGCGAAACCATGCCGGAGGATTTCCTCCTGGCTGGTGAAGGAGCCTGAAACGACCAGCCAGAACGGGAAAAGGCAAAAGATGGCAAACAGAGCAATCAGCGGGTACCCGATCGAATTGAATACGACCCTGTCCAGCGACATCTTTTTGCGGTGCGGCGCTTTTACATCCTTCAGCATATCAAACACTCTCCGTCAAAACAGCGCGTAGTCTTTGTCGTATTTGCGGACGGCAAAATTGGCGATCAGTATGGTGATAAAGCACATGACTGACTGGTAGAAGCCGGAAGCCGCGGCCCTTGCCATGCCGCCTGACGTAAACAGACTTCGGAACACATACAGATCAATGATGTCGGTGGCAGCGAACAGGCGGCCGTTGTT
>JAVBPC010000092.1:0-15324 GCA_031549905.1 Eubacteriales bacterium | reverse complement strand
GAAAACGGACAGGAACACGGCGGCGTTCACAAACCGGCCGTTGCCGACGAACGCGAGGTTTCTGGCGCCAGCCTGCACATAGTAGCCAACGTTGAGTGCGGTCGGCGCGGCGAATGTACCGAGCTGGGTGCCGTTCGCGTCATAGTACGGGGTGCCGGCCGGGATGGTGACGATGAAGGGGATGGTGGGGGTGGTGACGACTATCGGGGCGGGGGCGGCGGGGGTGGTGGGGGTTTCTTCGGGGGTTTCTTCGGGGGTTTCTTCGGGGGTTTCATCACCGAATGTCACATCAACATCGTTAAAGCGTATACTGTTACCTTTCAAAGCATTACGCAACCCGTTGAATAGCTCTTCGCCAAGTTCAGAAAAATCTCCCGAAAAAACAGCAACGCCACCTAGTTTGTTTTCTTCTACAAGCTTACCTAGAACTACCTTGTAAAGATCTTGTGCGGTAGTCTTTCCGACGAAATCCTCTGGGCCAAAGAGTACCTCATCCGAATTTGCCGCCAGTGCTCCCAACGCACACCCAAGCATAAGCATAGCAACCAGCAGCGTAGCAGCCACCTTAGAAAAACCAGTTTTCCTCATAAAACTATCTCTCCTTTTCTTTTATATAAACGATAGCCTGTATCTATTACGGCTGATAGCCCGCCGCAGGATTGGTGCTGCCGTTGGTGAAAACGGACAGGAACACGGAAGCGTTCACAAACCGGCCGTTGCCGACGAAAGCAAGGTTCCTGCCGCCAGCCTGCACATAGTAGCCAACGTTGAGTGCGGTCGGCGCGGCGAATGTACCGAGCTGGGTGCCGTTCGCGTCATAGTACGGGGTGCCGGCCGGGATGGTGACGATGAAGGGGATGGTGGGGGTGGTGACGACTATTGGGGCGGGCTTGGCGGGGGCGGTGGGGGTTTCTTCGGGGTTTTCGTCGCCGGGGTTGTCGTCACCGGGGTTGTCGTTGCCGGAGTCGCCGCGCGGCTCAAAGATCGCGTCTCCTTCGATATTAAGTACGAAAGCGCCGCTACCAAGTATTGCGTTGCTGGCTTCTTCAACTGCGGCTTTCCATTCATCCTCTGTAAATCCGATAAGAAGACCTGAAATATAGATTCCGTTGTAGTGTTCTCCTTCGTAGCCTTTGTCTATTATTCCCTTAACAAAAGCCAAAAGGGCATCAGTATCTGCAAGACCCGTCACCATTGCCTGGGTAATCGCCAAATCGTCAGGCTCTTTCGCCGCCAGCGCGCTCCCCGCGCACCCAACAACAAGCAGCACAGCCAGCATCCCCGCAACCAACCTGGATAAACCTGTCTTCTTCATAATTACATCTCCTTCTCTTTTTCCAAAAAATTTCTTTTCATTAAACTCTGTTCAACAGGGATATTGATCACAGGCGTCGCGCCCTACGGTTTGGCCCCGACATGTACTGCAATATCATCCCATTTGACGGCACCTGCCGTCCCCGGGGCCGGCAACAGGCACGGGACCAGTTCCAGCGCGCGAGCCAGCCATTTCCTTTACATCAGAAAAAACCTCCTACGAAAAAATTATTTTGTTTTAGGTGTGGCGCGTGTGATTGGATGCAGGCCAAAAGCAGACAAAAAAAGTTTTTGCAGCCATTTTCACCTCCTCAAATGCGCTGGAAGGCCATTTTCCCTCAGTGTGGATGCTTTTCCTGGCAGACACTGTGCGCATTTATCACCTGCACGTATGGGTCATATCACAGTATAAACCCGTGACCACAAACGGAACACAAACGGGGCTGGATACAATGATCCAGCCCCGTGAAATGTTTAGCCGATATTTTACTGCAATACCCTTGGAAAAATCAGGCAGTCAAGAAAAACTACGCTTTCTGCCTAAAAAATCCCATTGCCTTCCCAACCTCTTCCATTCATGGTATAATTTGCACATCCCACCGATACCCTTGAAAGGAAGTGCAACCCATGCGGTTTACATTCGCGCACAACAACATCAACGTTCGCGATCTTGACAAAAGCATCGCATTCTACGAAGAGGCGCTGGGCCTGACCGTATCCCGCCGCAAGGAATCATCCGACGGCAGCTTCATCCTGGCGTTCCTGTCGGATGGTGACACCCCGCACCGGCTGGAGCTGACGTGGCTTAAAAACCACCCGCAGCCGTACGACCTGGGCGAAAACGAAATCCACCTGGCGTTCCGCGCCGGGGATTTTAACGCCGCGCACGCAAAACACCTGGAGATGGGCTGCATCTGCTACGAAAACACGGCCATGGGCATCTATTTCATCGAGGACCCGGACGGCTACTGGGTGGAGATCGTGCCGTGACGCTTGACAGCGCGCTTAAAAACATCCGCGCTTACAGCCCGCCGACGGAACAAGAGGCAAGCGACAAACGCATCATGCTTTCCTATGCTGAAACTTACCCTGATACCGTGCTGACCCGCGCGAACGAGATCGCCCACTTCACCAGTTCGGCATTCATCGTAAACCCGGATGCCACCATGATGCTGATGGCGCACCACAACATCCGCGGCTGCTGGGCCTGGACGGGCGGCCACGCCGACGGCGATGCCGACCTGCTTGCCGTTGCGCTTCGCGAGGCCATGGAGGAAACCGGCGCAGCGCACATTCGGCCCATCACTGAGGAAATCGCCGCCACGGATATCCTGGTCGTGTTCGGGCACACGCGGCGCGGCAAATACGTCAGCGCGCATCTGCACCTGAACACCACCTATCTGTTTGTGGCCGATGAAAAGGACCCGCTGACCGTACGCCCCGGCGAGAACACCGCCGTTGCCTGGCTGCCCGTTCAGGAACTGAAAACGGACCGGTTTTCCGCCGATGACCAGGCGCTCTACGGCAAACTGCTTCAAAGGGCGCGGGAAAGGCTGTCGCTATGGGGAGGCATCGCAAAACGATGAGATGGATCGTGCTCGTCGCCGTGGCGGCGGGCCTTTTTTTCGCCGTGCGCGGGACCATGGTCATCCGTGCGGAATATCAGCCTTCGGACATCGTGCTGACCAATCCGTACATGGGCCACGCCGCCTGGGCGGCCGACCCGTGGCCGCATGCGCAGCCGTTTACGCTGGTGTACGCGGATATCCGCTGGTCCATGCTGGAGCCGGAGCAGGGCGTGTTTGATTTTGACGCGATAGAAGAGACCTTCCAGTTTGACCGCTGGCGCGCGGAGGGCAAGCATGTCATCCTGCGCTTTATTCTGGATATGCCGGACAGTGTGCCCCACCGCGATATCCCCGATTGGCTGTATGATTTGACCGCCGACGGCGCGAACTATGATCTGGACTACGGCAAGGGCTACGCGCCGAACTACGCCAACCCCATTTTAATAGAAGCGCACGCCAAAGCCATTGAGGCGCTTGGCGCGCGCTATGGAAGCGATCTGCTGATCGCGTTTGTGCAGTTGGGCTCCCTGGGTCACTGGGGCGAGTGGCACGTATACCCCGGCCTGCCCAGCGGGCTGACCGAAACCGTACGGGACCGGTATGTCGTCCCGTACCTGGCCGCGTTTCCGGCGGCGCAAATCCTGATGAGAAGGCCGTTTGCCATCGCGAAAGCGGAAAACTTTGGCCTATACAACGATTCCGGTGCACACCCGGAGGGCACGGAGATGTGGCTTGACTGGATACAGGCGGGCGGCAATTATGAGGATGAGCAAGGTGCGCTTGTTCCCATGCCGGACGCGTGGAAAACCGCTGCGATCGGCGGAGAGCTGTCCTCTGTGATGGACCAGGAAGCGCTGCTGGATACCCTGCTGGGGCAAACGCTGTCCCTGTTTGAAAGATCCCATACCAGCTGGATAGGCCCGAACAGCTTCGTCAACTTCACCGGCACCGCTGAGCAGGAGCAAAACCTGGATACCCTGATGAAAACCATAGGCTATCGCCTGCGCGTATCCGCCGCCAGCGCGATAAAAGCCCCCCTGCTGCCGCTGATCATCACCCTTGAGTGGGAAAACGACGGCATCGCCCCGTTTTATTTCGACTGGCAGCCCGCCCTGATGGTTGTGGGTGAAGGCTACAGCCGCGTCATCCCCATCCCGCTGGATATCAAAACCGTGTTGCCCGGCGAAAAGCGCACCGTGCGCATGACCATCGCCAAAGCAGACCTACCCAAGGGCGATTACGAACTGTACGCAGGCATCCTGAACCCCGAAACCCACCAGGCCGGGGTCAAGCTGGCCATGCTCGTGCCCGAGGTGGACGGGTGGTATAGGCTGCTGGAGGTGCGGTAGGGGAGAACGCTGGGGGGGAGACGCTGGGGCGCTGCCCCTGACCCCGCTTAAGGGCCTAAGGCCCTTAAGAATCCCTTTCTTGCGCTTGCGAGCGCGGGGAGGGGTGTTTTCTAAATAAAGAAAAAAACACCCCAGCCGCAGCGTCCACCCCGTTACGGCGGTGAACCCGAAATTCCATGAATTTCGGGCAACCGCCCAGCCCGGGGTGCTCGAGGGGCCGAAGCCCCTCGACCTCAATCGTATCGACCGGCTTTGCCGGTCGGGCGGGGAGTTTTCCTACAGCTTTGCTGTAGGAAAACATTACTTGCACGCCCGGAAGGGCGTGAGGGGGTTCTTACAAGGGGGACGTGTCCCCCTTGTACCGCCCTAATAACATGCGATATTGCTATCGGTTCTCCCCTCCGTCCCCCCAATAAGCGTCCCGTTCTCTGCGCGCAAAATGATCTGCCCGCGCCCGAAGGTGCCGCTGTCCAGGGAAATCTCCACGCTGTGCCCGCGCTGGGCAAGCTGCCTGGCGATCTCGGTGGGGAAGGAGTTTTCCACCAGGAAGCGGTTGTCGCGCATCCATTGCCAGCGGGGGGCGTCCAGCGCCAGCTGGGGGTCCATGCCGTAATCGATCAGGTTGGTCACCACCTGCACATGGCCCTGCGGCTGCATATATCCGCCCATCACGCCGAAGGGGCCGACGGCCTCTCCATCCTTCAAAAGGAAACCGGGAATGATGGTGTGGTAGGATTTCTTGCGCGGGGCCAGGCAGTTGACAGCGCTTTCATCCAGCGAGAAATCCGCCCCGCGGTTTTGCAGGCTGATGCCGGTGCCGCGCACCACAACGCCCGAGCCAAACCCCATGTAGTTGCTTTGAATATAGGAAACCATGTTGCCCTCGCCGTCGGCGGTGCAGAAATACACGGTGCCGCTCTTGGGGGGCAGGCTGGCCGTGTAGACCTTTGCCTTGCCGCCGATTTCGCGGGCGCGCATTTCGCCGTATGCGGGGTCGATCAGGTCAAGGTACGGAACGCGCATCTCGGCGGGGTCGGTGATGTGGGCAAGCCCGTCCGCGAAGGCGATCTTCATCGCCTCCCAGTGCGTATGGAAAGCGTAGTCGGATGACCGGCTGAGCGGGTCAAATTCTTTCAGGATGTTCAGCGCCATCAGCGCCACGATGCCCTGCCCGTTGGGCGGAATCTCGCACACATCATACCCGCGGTAGTTCACGGAGATCGGCTCCACCCACGATACATCATACTCGGCAAAATCATCCTTATGGAAGAACCCGCCGAAAGCGCGGCTGTCCTCCACAATGCGGTCCGTCAGCTCGCCCTTATAGAACGCATCCGAATTGGACTCAGCAATCAGCGAAAGCGTGCGCGCGTGGTTCGGCAACCGTACGGTATCGCCCGCTTCCGGCGCGGCGCCGTCCTTGGCAAATGTTTCAAACCACTCGGCAAATTCGGGGGCGGTGCAGTCCCGTTTGTAGCGGTTCAGCGCCGACTGCCACATCTTGGCCAGCATGGGGGAGGCTGGGTAGCCATCCTGCGCGTAGGAAATGGCCGCCTCCATGGAGGTCGCCATCGGCAGGCGGCCAAATCGCTGTGCCAGCGCCGCCCATGCCTTGGGCGCACCGGGCACCATCGTGGGCGTCCAGCCGAGCACGGGCATTTTCGCCGCGCCGGGATGCTTTTCAAGCACCTTATCGATCGAAATATCCCGCGCGGCCCATCCGCTGGCGTTGAGGCCGTACAGCTTTTTTTCGCGCGCGATCCATACCAGCGCAAACGCATCGCTGCCGATGCCGTTGGCGGTCGGCTCCACCACGGTCAGCGCGGATGCGGTTGCCACCGCCGCATCCACCGCATTGCCGCCGTGCTGAAACGCATACATCCCCGCCGCCGAAGCCTGTGGGGATGACGCGGCGACCATGCCGCGGCTGGCGTACACGGGGTACCGTATGGATGAATAAGGAAGGGACAGGGGATCAAAATGCATACGGGGTCTCCTTCATGTGTGTTTTTGTTCACAGTGTACGTTGCGTGCTGATTGCATTGTACCAGATTTGCGGCAATTGACAAGCCGCTTTTCTGGCGTTATGATGGACGGGCGCAAGAAAGGATGTAATGGAAAAATGAATGCTTACCTGGATCTGTTTCTGACTTTCAACCGGATTGGCGGCCTTACCTTCGGCGGCGGGTACGCGATGCTGCCGATGCTGCAGCGCGAGGTTGTGGAAAAGCGCGGCTGGGCAACCGAAGCGGAGGTTATGGACTATTTCGCGGTAGGTCAGTGCCTGCCCGGCGTCATCGCGGTCAACACCGCGCTGTTCATTGGCAACAAAACAAAGGGGCCGCTGGGCGGCATCGCGGCGGCGCTTGGCGTGGTGTTTCCCTCGCTTGCCATCATTTTGATCATCGCGGCGTTTATCAGCAATTTTTCGCACCTGGCCATTGTACAAAACGCGTTTGCGGGCATACGCGCGTGCGTGTTTGTGCTGGTGCTCAACGCGATTTTAAAGCTGCGCAAGGGCGCGCTTGTTGATATCATCACGGTTGTCATCACAGCTGTTGTGTGTTTGCTGTCCATCTTCACAAAGGTATCGCCGATTTGGTTTGTCGTCAGCGCGGGCCTTGCCGGGGTCATCCTGCGCAGCGGGAAAGCGAGGAAAGCATGATCTACCTGCAGCTTTTTTATGAATTTGCCAAGATCGGTCTGTTTTCCGTCGGCGGCGGCCTGGCCACGCTGCCTTTCCTGCAGGCGCTGAGCGACAAAACCGGCTGGTACACGCTGGAACAGCTGGCCGATATGATCGCCATTTCAGAATCCACGCCCGGCCCCATCGGCATCAACATGGCCACCTACGTCGGCTTTACCTCGGGCGGCGTGCTGGGCGGCATCATCGCAACGCTTGCCATCATCCTGCCCGCGATCATCGTGGTGCTGCTGGTGGCGCGCGTGCTGCAAACTTTCAGCAAGCACTGGGCTGTGGAGGCCGCGTTTTACGGCCTGCGCGCGGCATCCCTGGGCCTGATCATCGCGGCCGCGTACAGCGTGCTGAAAATTACTTTCATCAACACGGCGCTGTATGAAACGACCGGCTCCCTGCTGGACCTGTTCCAATGGAAAAGCATCATCCTGGCGGTCGTTCTCTTCTTCGCGATGAAGAAATGGAAGCTGCACCCTGTGGCCGCGATCGGGTTTTCGGCGGTGGTGGGGGCGGTGCTAGGGTTCGCGGGGGTATAAAGGATGAAAAAACATATTCTTGCAGCCACGGTGATGCTTGCCGTTCTTGCACTTGTTACCGGCTGCACGGTCAGCAATTATGTTTTTGTGGGTTCAGTTGAAGTATACGGCAATGATTTCTGGACCATACGGTATAGCAAGTTTCAAGGCAATAAAAAGCATGAAATGACGCTGAAGGGCGGCGAAGAGCACACCATCACCGTGGATATTGTGACAGACGCGGGCACGCTGGATCTGGATATCACCGCCAAGGACGGAACAAGCGTCTATAGCGGCAAAGCGCTTGCGACATCCGCATTTGAAATAGAAGCGGTTCAAGATGGGGAATATGTGATACAGTTTACCGGAAACGAACACAGCGGCAGCTTTCATGTTGGCTATAAGTAAAGGCAATACCGCCCAATCCAAAGAGGCCGTCACGCGGGCAATCGCCGGCGCGACAGCCTCTTTTTCATTGCCTATTCCGTCATATCGTGTGTGCCGATGTACAGGCGCACCTGAGCAGGGTTGCCCGCCGTAAGGATATTCACCTGTAGCGTCGTCCGCCGCGCGGCATCCAAGTGAAACCACAGCTGCGACTGCATGATATCGTTGCTTCTTTGCGCATCCGGCCCGCCGTAAATTTCCGTCAGTTCCTCCGCGATTTTTTCATAAAGAGGAAACGCTTCGTCCGTGTTCAAATCAAACTGGTAGCTTATGCCGACGAACCGGTCATCTGTAAACTCAAAGTGGGTGACGGGCGGGAAGCCGCCAATTGAAACCAAGCCATCCACGATAAAAACGACTGAACCCCGCCCGTTCTCCATCTTGCCCGCCTGATCGAAATCAAGCCCGAAAAGCGCTTCCACATCGGCTGGGGAGGCTCCCCAGGGCGCGCTCAGCACGGCGTACCCGCCCTGTTCGTTTTGGAACCCGTCAAGGCTCAATTGGGCGGGTTGCGATTCTGGCATGGGACCAAGGGCAACCAAAGCGATTGCCAGCGCACACGCGCACAGGATGCAGACCATTGCTTTCACATTGCAGCGCCTCCTTCTAAAGCGGGGAATGTGCACACTTTGCAGTTAAATAATAGCACAGATTGCACAATATGTAAAGGAAAAATTTGCTTATAGTCCGCAAAAACAGGATAAACTTTCCCGGCGGCTGCATCAGGGGCGTTCCTCCGCAAGCAGCCCGCACAGCGTGGGGCACACGCCGAATGCGGCTATCGCGCTGTCCACGCGGGCGCGCGCCGCATCCCTTGTATCCCACGGCAGGTTCGCCTTCACCGCGCGGATCAGCAGGTTTTTCGGCGTGTGCGACAGCTCCACGAACTCCATCACCTGCGTGCGGTAGCCGTGCGCGGTCAAAAGGTCGGCGCGGATGCCGTCGGTCAGCATCGCGGCAAAGCGCTCCGTCAGGATGCCGTAGCGGGACAGCGCCGGCAGCGCGTCCATGCTGATTTGCCCCGCCAGCTCATGGTGGCAGCACGGCGCGGACAGGATGATCCCAGCCCCCCAGCGCACGGCATTCGCCAGCACATGGTCGGTCGCGGTATCGCAGGCGTGCAGCGAAATCACCATATCCACCGGCTTTTCGGCCGCGTACTTGGCGATATCCCCGCAAATGAACGAAAGGCCGCTATACCCATACTTTGCGGCTACCTGGTTGCAGAAATCGATCACATCTTTTTTCAGATCCACGCCCGCCATCGTCACGGGGATGCCGCGCAGCACCGTAAAGTAGTAATACACTATGAATGTCAGGTAGGATTTGCCGCACCCGAAATCCACGATGTGCAGCGGCCTGTCGCCATACGCGCGCACCGCGTCATCAATGATCTCCAGGTAGCGGTTGATCTGGCGGAACTTGTGCTGCATCGATGCCGCGATCCGGCCGTCCTTCGTCATCGCGCCCATGTCCACCAGCGGCGGCACGACCGTGCCTTCCTGTATCAGGTAGGCCTTATCCCTGTTGTGCCCCGTTTGGGTGGGCACAGGCGCGCTTTCCTTGCGGCGGGAGATCAGCAGCGCGCCCTTCTTCGTTTTGCGCGCGGAAATGGCGGTGTCGCCGGTCCACGCGTCCAGCCGGTCAAACGCGGCGAACTGTGCGGTTAGCCACGCGGCCAACGTGTTTTCATCAATGTTTTCGTGGAACGCCTGCGTTACCGTCAGCTTTTCGGCGCGGTAGATGTCCCCCGCGCGCATGACGGTGATCTTGCGGTAGGGGGCGTCCTTTTCGGGCGCGCTCAAGATGATCTTGTGCGCGGGGGCGTGTTCCAGCTCGGCGGCGAGCTGATGAAAGTCATGCACGTCTTTCTCCTGTTTTTTTGTGATAGGATATCATGAAATCCCACCCTTTTGAAGAGTGGGATTTACTTCCTCTATTCCTTCTTTTCCTTCTGCTGCCTGGCATAAGCCGTCTTATAAAGCCCGCAGGCATAAGGCGACCTGACATCATAAGCCCCTGACTCAATCCTGTGGCACACCGCGCACGTTCCGCACGCACCGAACACCGGGCAGGTGCGGCACGGTTCGGGCAGCGGCTTGTTATCGCGGAACGTAAGCAGCTTATCCCACGCGGCGGCAAACCCCTCTTCCAGCGGGCGGCCGATGGGCCGCGCCGGGTCGTCATCCAGAATGCAGGCGACCATATCCCCGTTCCACTGCACGGTGTAGGTGCAAAGGCCCGCGTCGCAGTACAGAGACGTGCGCTTGTCCGGGTCGGGGCAGGGGTTGTCGCCCAGGGGATCGATCCCGTTGGCGTCGTAAAAGGCCAGCAGCTCATCCACATCCAGGCGCTCCTCGCGCGCGGTGGAGATTGCCCCGCGCACGGCGGGCAGCGGCATCGCGGTCGGCTCCATGGGCAGTGCGCGCTCTTCCGCAAACCGTCTCAGCAGCGGGAAATCGGCCACGTTGTCGCGGGTCAGCGTGGTTTTCAGTTTCAGCGACGGCAGGAACTCGCGCAGCTGCTCCACCGCGTCGATTGCGCGCTGGTAGCCCTCCGCGATGCCGCCGATGCGCTGGTAGGTTTCGGGGCTTGCGCCGTACAGCGTCACTTCCATCGCCTGCGGGGGGCGTTCGCGCAGCAGGTCCATGATCTTGGGCGTGACCAGCGTTGCGTTTGAAAACACGCGCAGCAAAAACCCCATATCGGACATCGCCGTATATATCTCGGGAAAATCCGGGCGCAGCATCGGTTCGCCGCCGGTCAGCAGCAGGTCAAATGTGCCCGCTTCAAACGCCTGGCGGCCCAGCTCTATCCACTCGGCGGTGTTAAGTTCCCGCCCCTGCTTCTTAATCTCAGGCGGGTCCAGCCGCATATAGCACATGCGGCATTTCATGCTGCAGCGCGGCGTCAGCTCAAATGTGCCCTTATGGGGGATGTGATTTTCGCGCGCGTGCTGAAGCATCGCATCCTGAAACATATTGAATTCCTGGGTTTTGTAATAGTTTTCCTCACGAATCCGCAGGCTCTCCTCCGGACTGAGCTGCTTCTTCCCGGGCGCAGATTTCTCTCCACTCATCTTGGCTTACCTCTCTTTGCTCCTTGAGGTCGATGATCTTGCTTTCCAGCTCAAACAGCCCGCACTGCGCGCACTGCTGCACGAACGCATCCACCGCTTTTTCGGCCTCTTCATCATCCGCGCCGTACTCCGTCTTGCATGCTTCGATCAGATCGGGTTTGGTCACATTTTCCCGCTGCGACTGCTTGAACAGGAACGCGCCGGTCTCGTTCAGCGTGATCATGCCCTTGTAGTCCTTCATGCGCGGGCCGGTGGGCATCACCATGTACGCCTGACCCACCTTGCGCAGGATGTACCCGGGCTTCACGCCCAGCTTCACGCTGTGCATTTGGATGTACCGCCCGAAAGCTGGCTCAAATTGCTGGTTGTTTTGTTCATCGCTCATTTGCGTGGTCTCCTTTTTCTTCTATATAAAGTGGTTGATTCGCCTGGATAAGTTGGTCCGCGCCGTCGCGCAATCCCAATCTGGATAGCAGGTCAAGCCGCTCATCGGCGATCTGCACGCTGGCGGACAGTTCTCCGCGGTTTGCCTTGCCCGTCAGCATCAGAAAAGCGTACCGGCCAAGCCGGTGTACCCACGCTATGGGCAGCAGCCATTTGTGGCGGCGCGCGTACAGGAACGGGGCCTTCAGCGTGCTTGCCGCCGGGAACAGTGCGCGCCGGATGCGGCCCCTGTCGCCGTCTTTCGCGGCGGCGGCGCGGTACACCACGGCGGCGCTCCGCTTGCGCTCCTCGGTGCGGTTGCCGAATACACCCGCATCGATCAGGTCGGAAAGCAGCGCGTCCGCCGCGCGCTCGTCTATCTTCGCGCCGGCGGCCCACTTGCCGGTGGGCATCGACAGGTACCTAACGCCGATCACCAGCAGCGCGGAGGCAAACGCCTTCACGCCCAACTGATCGGAAACAAGCCAGAAAGCGGTCCAGTCAATTCTATCGTCATTGGCCCTTGCGAACAGGCAGAAGTCCGCCACCTGGCGCATGCCAAACCCGGTGGTGATCATGTGCTTTGCCATATGACAGAGCATGAACAGCAGATGTTCCATCGGCGGGAATACCCACGCCTCGCCGCCGTGCACGGCCTCGCGCCGCGCAAGCGTCACGGGGAACATTTTCGCTTCATCCAGCCTGGAAAGGAACCCATAGGAAGCCTCGTCAAACAGGCGGATGTGCAGCTCCACGCGCAGGCCGTCGCCCCCCGCGTACACGAACACGCCCGGTTCCGTTTCCACCAAAGTGAAGCCCAGCGACTCAAATACTTTGGCGGCGGCATCCTGCTGCTGCGGCGCGATCAGAAGGTCGGCGTCCGACATCGTGCGCAGGTCCGGCTCCGGGTATAGGGGTTTAATCGCCGCGCCTTTGAGCATCACGGCCTTCACGCCCGCCTCTTCCAGCGCGGCGGTCAGCTGATGCAGGCTTTCCACCAGCATCACCTGCGCCATCATCGTGACCATCGCGTTTTCCTGCCACGCGGCCAGGATGGGCATGGGGGGGAGCTTGTCCTGCGGCAACTGAAGCAACGCGTTCAGCAGCATCGCGTCAATTTTGTGCTCCTGCGCCAGCCGGAAAAGGACCGCGAAATCCACGCCCTCCGCAAGCGCCGGGTCGGGCGCTTTTTCGGATAAGGCCGCATCCAGCAGCGCGATGAGCAGGCGTTCGGTCGGGTTCATGGCGGGCTCTCCTCCGTTTGGCGATGTTTTCATGGCAGTTTTTCGCATCAAATAGGATACATGATTCGCGGGGCTGCGTCAAGCGGAGGCGAAGCGTTGACCGGGTATTGATCTTCTGCATAAAATACGATAGAATACTGATAGAACAATGATAGGAGGGCATGCAGATGATCATCAGGCCATCGACATCGCTGCGGAACGAATACAATGATATATCCCGCATGTGTAAAGAGAAGCAGGAACCTGTATACATCACAAAAAATGGCGAAGGCGACCTTGTTGTGATGGACATCGAAGCTTTCGAGCGCCGCGAGAAGCTGTTGGATCTGCGGGAAAGGTTGCTGGAATCCGAACGTCAGCGCCTGACTGGCGCGAGGACCTACACGCCGGATGAGTTTGAAGAAAGAATGAAGGCGAGAATCCATGGGGCTTGATGTGCATATCCTGCCCGCCGCCATCGAAGATGCGGACAATATTTTCGATTATATCGCCATGGAAGACCCTGATGCGGCGGAGAGGCTGCTGGTGAAGATTACTGGCGCAATGAAGAGCCTTGGCGAGAATCCGCAGCGCGGCGCGCGCATCCGAAACAAGTTGTTGGCAACGCTGGATTTTCGCTTCCTGCTTGTGGAACCATATCTGATATTCTATAAGGTTGAGGATCAGGGCGTTTTCATCCACCATATCATCCACCAAAGGCGAAATCCCGCGTCTGTTCTGATGGATGGCCCTATGCCTTCCTGATCCAAATCCCTTGCCCTCATTTTCCCCCCGTGCTATACTATCCCCATGCAAAACACCCCCGAACTGATCGTGATAGGCGCGGGCCACGCGGGCGTGGAAGCCGCGCTTGCCGCCGCGCGCATGGGCATAGAAACGCTGCTGCTGACGCTGAACCTGGATGCGGTGGCGCTGATGCCGTGCAATCCTTCCATAGGCGGCACGGGCAAGGGCCACCTGGTGCGCGAAATAGACGCGCTGGGCGGCGAAATGGGCCTTGCGATAGATGACACGATGCTGCTGTCCCGCATGCTGAACACCGCCAAGGGCCCGGCGGTGCGCTCTCTCCGCGCGCAGGCGGATAAGCGCGCATACCAGCGCCGCATGATGCAGGCGCTGCTGGACCAACCTCGCCTGACGCTGCGACAGGCGGAAGTTTCCGGCTTCATCCTGGAAAAAGGCCGCATAGCGGGCGTCACAACCCGCACGGGCGAAACCATCCCCTGCCGCGCGGCGATCGTGGCCACCGGCGTGTACCTGAAAGGCCGCATCATCATCGGCCCCGCCGCGTGGACAAGCGGCCCGCAGGGCCTGTGCGCCGCAGGCCCATTGTCGGATGCGCTGACGGATCTCGGCTTCCACTTGCGCCGATTCAAAACGGGCACGCCCGCCCGCGTGGACGGACGCACCATCGATTTTGACAAGACAATCCCCCAGCCGGGCGATGACCCGGTCACGCCGTTTTCCTTCCTGACGGACCGCGCGCTTCAAAACAAATCGCTGTGCTACCTGACATATACCACGGCGGAAACGCACGAAATCATCAGGCAAAACCTGCACCGCGCCCCGATGCTGACCGGCATGATAGAAGGCACCGGCGCACGCTACTGCCCATCCATTGAAGATAAAATCGTCCGCTTTGCGGATAAGGAGCGCCACCAGCTGTTCCTGGAGCCCGAAGGGCTGAACACGGTGGAATGGTATGTGCAGGGGATGTCCACATCCATGCCGGAGGATGTGCAGCGCCAGATGTACCGCACGGTGCCGGGCCTTGAAAACGCGGTGCTGCTGCGCCTTGCCTACGCGATTGAGTACGATGTGATAGACGCAACGCGCCTGCGCCCCACGCTGGAATCGCTGGATATCCCGGGCCTTTACTTTGCCGGGCAGATCAACGGCACATCCGGCTACGAAGAGGCCGCCGCGCAGGGCCTGATCGCCGGGATGAATGCGGTGCTGGCCATTCAAAACCGCCCCCCGATTGTGCTGACGCGCGACCAGGCGTACATAGGCGTGCTGCTGGATGATTTGGTGACCAAAGGCACCAATGAGCCGTACCGCATCATGACCAGCCGCGCCGAATACCGCCTGTTGCTGCGCCAGGATAACGCCGACCGGCGCCTGACCGAAATCGGCCACTGCGCGGGCCTTGCCACGGATGAGAGGCTTTCGCGCATGCAAGCGCGGTATGCGCGCATCGAAGCGGCTGAGAAGGTTATCATTCAGAACAGATTGGATGGTCAGTTGCGCCGGCCTGAAGTCACCTTCGCGGATTTGCGCGACAGGGAATCCGTCCTTTTCGATATCGATCCGGACGCGGGCGAAATGGCCGCATTGCATATAAAATATGAAGGATATCTGCGCAAACAGGAGGCCGCCGTGCAGCGCTTCGCCAAAATGGAGAACCGCCCGCTGCCGCCGGATACGGACTATACGAAGCTGCCCGGCCTGCGCATTGAGGCGCAGCAGAAGCTGAACGCGCTAAGGCCCTTGTCGCTTGGGCAGGCCGCGCGGATCAGCGGGGTGTCGCCCGCGGATATCGCGGTGCTGGCTATATGGCTGACGAGAACGCCAGGAGGAGAGACGCCAGGGGCGCCGCCCCAGGACCCCGGGTTAGGGGCGAGGGGCCGTAAGGATTCCAGGAACTGGGCGTTGTACAATGTAACCGAAACAAAACGCGTTGGACG
>JAVBPC010000072.1:0-48636 GCA_031549905.1 Eubacteriales bacterium | reverse complement strand
CGTCCACGCGGCGTAGCGCTGCTACGCCTTGCTCCCTCGGCTTAGCGAAACGGCAAAATCTCTCGCAAATCCATGCCGAATCTTTCCGAAAATTGCTCTAAGGAGGGCATATGAACGACTTCACCCGCTACGAATCCCCCTTTTCCACCAGGTACGCAAGTGCCGAGATGCAGAAGCTGTTTTCCGCACAGCACAAGTTTTCCACCTGGCGCAGGCTCTGGTGCGTGCTGGCGGAAACAGAGCACGCGCTGGGGCTGCCGGTATCGCAATCGCAGATTGACGAGCTGCGCGCGCACACCGACGACATCGATTTTGACGCCGCCGCGCAGTATGAAAAGAAGCTGCGCCACGATGTGATGGCGCACGTTCACGCGTACGGCGACCAGTGCCCGCAGGCTAAGGCTATCATCCACCTGGGCGCGACCAGCTGCTATGTGGGCGACAACACGGATATTCTGATTTTGCGGGACGCGCTGAAGCTGGTGCAGGGCAAGATCATCGCCGTGCTGCGCGCGCTGGCCGCGTTTGCGGATGCCCACAAGGCGCAGCCGACGCTGGCCTTCACGCACTTCCAGCCGGCGCAGCCCACCACCGTGGGCAAGCGCTGCGCGCTGTGGATGCAGGACCTGATGCTGGACCTTGACGAAATACAAAACGTGCTGGATACCCTGCGCCCGCTTGGCTGCAAGGGCACCACCGGCACGCAGGCCAGCTTCCTTGAATTGTTTGATGGGGACGCCGAAAAGGTAGAGCAACTTGACCGAATGATCGCGGAAAAGATGGGGTTTGAAAGCGCGCTGCCGGTATCCGGGCAAACGTACACGCGCAAGTTGGACAGCCGCGCGCTGAACGCGCTGTCATCCCTGGCGCAGAGCGCGCACAAGTTTTCCAACGATCTGCGGCTGCTGGCGCACCTGAAAGAAGTTGAAGAGCCGTTTGAGACATCGCAGATCGGTTCCTCCGCGATGGCGTACAAGCGCAACCCCATGCGCGCCGAGCGGATGGCCGCGCTGTCCCGCTTTATCATTGTGAATGCGCAAAACGCCGCGCTGACCGCCGCCGAGCAGTGGTTCGAGCGCACGCTGGATGACAGCGCCAACAAGCGCCTGTCCGTTGCGGAGGGCTTCCTCGCCGCCGACGCGCTGCTGAACCTGTACGCGAACGTCGCCTCCGGCCTGATCGTGTACCCCAAGGTCATTGAAAAACGCCTGCGCGATGAGCTGCCCTTCATGGCGACCGAAAATATCATGATGGATGCCGTCAAGCGCGGCGGCGACCGCCAGGCCCTGCACGAGCGCATCCGCGTGCACGCCATGGACGCCAGCCGCGCCTACAAGGCGGACGGCGAGCCGCCCAGGCTATTGGAGAGAATAGCGGAAGATGAGGCGTTCTCGGTGGATTTGGCGGAGCTGGAAGCGTCTCTTGATCCCGTGCGGTACACGGGCCTTGCGGCGCGCCAGACCGAGAAGTTCCTGGCAGGCGAAGTGGCGGAGTGCTTCGAAAAGTTCGGGGCGCTGGAAGCCGCCGGGGCTGAGGTATCTGTGTAAAGAAGTACGCTGGGGACTCCGTACTGTAAGAACGCTGGGGACTCCGTCCCCAGACCCCTGCTTAGGGGATATATCCCCTAAGCACCCCTGCATTTTCGCCTCACGGCGGGCAGGGGGTTTTTTATATATAAACCCATCCCCATGCAGGGATTCTTAAGGGCCTTAGGCCCTTAAGCAGGGTCTGGGACAGCGTCCCAGCGTTCCCCCCCACCTCTTTTTTCTCTCCCCGGCAGGAACCCGCCGCCCGGCATGGAAGCTATACTTACCTATTACGCCCTGCAAAGGAGGCTCCTTATGAAGATCGCGTTCATTGGCGCGGGATCGGTTGGGTTTACCAGGCGGCTGCTGACGGATATTCTGGCCGTACCCGAACTGCAAACCACCCAAATCTCCTTCATGGATATCAACGCCCACAACCTGGATATGGTGTACCGCCTGTGCCAGCACGATATCGAGGCGAACGGGCTGTCCACCCGGATACAGCCAACGCTGGACCGGCGGGAGGCGTTTGCGGGCGCGAATTACGTCATCAACTGCGTGCGCATCGGCATGTTGGATGCTTTCCGGCTGGATGTGGAAATTCCGCTGAAATACGGCGTGGACCAGTGCGTGGGCGATACGCTGTGCGCGGGCGGCATCATGTACGGCCAGCGCGACATTGCGGCTTTTGAGGGGTTCTGCAAGGATATCCGCGAGGTGGCGGCGCCCGGGTGCATCCTGCTGAATTACGCAAACCCCAACGCCATGGCCACATGGTATTGCAACACATACGGCGGCGTGCAGACGATCGGGCTGTGCCACGGGGTGCAGGGCGGGCACGCGCTGCTGGCAAAGGCGCTCGGCATGCCAAAGGATGAGCTTGACATCATCTGCGCGGGCATCAACCACATGACCTGGTACACCCGCCTGCGCAGCAAGGGGCAGGATATTCCCATGGAACGCGTGCTCGCGGCGCTGGAAGCCGACCCCGAGATCGCCCGCACCGAAAAGGTGCGCATCGATATGATGAAGCGTTTCGGGTATTTCAGCACCGAATCGAACGGGCATCTATCGGAATATGTGCCGTGGTACAGGAAGCGCGTGGATGAGATCAGGGACTGGATCGACCTTGGCGTGTGGATCAACGGCGAGACGGGCGGGTACCTGCGCGTGTGCACCGAGGGGCGCAACTGGTTTGAAACGGACTTCCCCAACTGGATGAACGAACCCCCCATGCGCTACGAAGCCGCCGCGCGCAGCAATGAGCACGGCAGCTACATCATCGAAAGCCTGGAAACGGGGCGCGTATACCGCGGGCATTTCAACGTGATCAATAACGGATGTATCACCAACCTGCCGGATGACTGCGTGGTGGAGGTACCGGGCTATGTGGACACCTTCGGCGTGCAGATTCCGCGGCTGGGGCCGCTGCCGCTTGGGTGCGCGGCCGCCTGCCTATCCAACATCACGGTGCAGCGGCTGGCCGTTGAGGCCGGGCGCACGGGCAATATCGATTTGCTGCGCCAGGCCATGATGATGGACCCGCTGGTCGGCGCGGTGATGAATCCGCCCGAAATATGGCAGATGGTGGATGAACTGCTGATCGCGCAGGCGCAGTGGCTGCCGCAGTACGCAGGCGAAATTGAGCATGCCAAGCTGCGCCTAGCAAAAGCCGAAGCGGACGGCACGCTGATCCCGCCGATTGAAACGCAGGGCGCGGCAAGGCTGCACACCAAAACGGTGGCCGAAATGGCGGAAGACAAGGCCGCCGCGCGGAAGAACGCCGCCGAGGCCGACAAGGCGAAGGAGCGGCCCGCCGCTACATAATGTTTGTTTTAAGGCGGCACAGCACCCGTCATTTGCGCCGTGCCGCCCTAAACCGTTTGCTGATATTGACATAGACCACGCCGCCCAGAATCAGCACCAGAAACACGGGGATGCACACCGCCACCACAAGCCCCGCCGCCAGCCAGTCTGTCAGCAGGAACACCCCGGCCAGCGCCATCAGCAGCCCGGCCACGATCAGCAGCCACATCACGAAACGCTTGATTTCTTTGATGTTCCAGCGCGCCTTATCCGTGGCGGTCATGGTGTTGATGCCGGCGATCATCCAATCGTATTTGCTGCGCCCCACAAAGACGCCGACCAGGGCCAGAAACAGCCCCGCGCACAGAAACACAATGCCGTCACTCATAGAAACGCCCCCCTTGCTGTTGTGCTTATAGCGTAGCAAGGGCGGCGGGCGGCGTAAACAGAAGCGGGCCAAAACCTACCAAACCGGGCATGAAATGACGGGAGGCGCTTTCATGAAACCAAAGAACACGGCGGTGCTGCTGGCAATCCTTGCCGCCGCCTGTTACGGCGTCAGCGCGCCGTTTTCCAAGCTGCTGCTTGAAAAGATTCCCCCGGTGATGATGGCAGCGCTGCTGTACCTGGGGGCAGGGGCGGGCATGCTGCTGCTGAAAACCGTGCGCGGCGGCAAGGGGCGGGAAGCCGCCATCACCGTGAGGGAATGGCCGTACGTCGCGGGCATGATTGCGCTGGATATCGCCGCGCCGATCCTGCTGATGCTGGGGCTAAAGCTAACGACCCCGGCAACCGCCTCGCTGATGAACAATTTTGAAATCGTTGCCACCGCGCTGATCGCGTCGCTGCTGTTCAAGGAGGCGGTGGGCGGGCGCATGTGGATCGCCATCGGGCTGATCACGGCATCAAGCATATTGCTTTCGGTGGAGGATATCGGCGGGCTTTCCGTTTCCATCGGCGCGGTGCTGGTGCTGCTGGCGTGCTGCTGCTGGGGGCTTGAAAACAACTGCACCAGGATGCTTTCGCTGAAGGACCCGCTGCAAATCGTGATCATCAAAGGGTTTGGTTCGGGGGCGGGCTCGCTTTTGATCGCCGCCTTGACCGGTGCGATGTCCGCCGAGTGGGGGTATATCGGGCTGACGCTGCTGCTTGGCTTTGTATCGTACGGGCTTAGCATCTATTTTTACATCCACGCGCAGCGGCGGCTTGGGGCCGCCCGCACCAGCGCGTATTACGCGTTTGCGCCGTTTCTGGGCGTAGGGCTGTCGCTGCTGGTGTTCCGACAGGAGTTGACGGTATCGTTTTGCATCGCGTTTGCCGTCATGGTGATCGGCGCGTATTTCGCCGCGTTTGAAAAGCACGCGCACGCCCATCTGCATGAAGCGGCGGAGCATGACCACCGCCACCGGCACGATGACGGCCACCACACCCATCAACATACGCCGCCCGTCAGCGGCGCGCACAGCCATCAGCACGCGCATGAGGCGATGGAGCACGCGCACCAGCACACGCCCGACCCGCATCATTCCCATCCGCATTGACGGTTGACAAAAGAAGCACCTTTCTACTATAATAAACAAAACCAATATTGAGGTGCACCACATGTTGCTATGCATTCACCTTGGCAAGGATGATGATCGATAGCACTTGCACCCTGCGAAGGATTCCGGCCATGCCGTCCCCTCACGGGCGCAAGTGCTAAAAGCTTGCGCCTGCGTGTGAATGACATGGCTTTTTTGTTTCTGTGTCACCATGCCGGCGCTTCGGTATGGTGATTTTTGCATGGAAAGGTCGTGATGGAATGCGGCATACAGATTATGCCGGGATGGATATTCTCCGTTTGAGCCATGCCTATAAAAAGTAACGGAGGGTTATCATCATGGAAACTGTCAGCGGCAATATCGCGTCTTCACACATTGAGGTAACAGAAATACAGAATCATGTCGGGGAAACCGTAAAAATCCACGGCATTGTTCATAAAATCCGGGAAATGTCCGGCTTTGCCTTTGTCATTCTGCGGACAAAAAGGGCATTGCTGCAATGCGTGCACGCGGAGGCGTTTTCGCGGTTCGCGCTGCCTGAACTAAAGGAAAACATGAGCGTGGTGATCACGGGGGAAGTCATCCGCGATGAGCGGAGCCGAACCGGCGTTGAAGTGCGGCTGCTAGCCTTCCAATGCCTCTCTTCCCCGGCGGAGGAAACGCCCGTGGTCATTAGCGGCAAGGAAGTCTCCGCTTCGCTGGGCACGCTGCTGGACCTGCGGCCCATCACGCTGCGCAATGCAAAGGAGCGGGCTATTTTTCAGGTTCAGGCCGGAATCTGCCGGGGTTTTCGCAAGTTTTTTGATGAAAATGGGTTTACGGAAATCCACTCGCCCAAGATTGTGTTCAGCGGAGCGGAAGGCGGCGCGAACATTTTCAGGCTCGACTACTTTGGCAGGGAGGCCTACCTTGCGCAAAGCCCGCAGTTTTACAAGCAGATGATGGTCGGCGTGTTTGAGCGGGTGTATGAGATTGCGCCCGTTTTCAGGGCGGAAAAGCACGACACGTCGCGCCACATCAACGAGTACACCAGCGTTGACCTGGAGATGGGGTTTATTGAAAGTTTCACAGACATCATGGCCCTTGAAACGCGAATGCTGGCGGAAATGTTCGCCTTCCTGCGGGAACAGTACGCGGAAGAAATCGCGCTGCTGAAGGCCGATGTGCCGGAGATCACAGGCATCCCGGCTGTGCCCTTCATGGAAGCCAAAGAGATGGTCGCCAAAGCGTACAAGCGTGAAATCACCGACTTTGAGGATTTTGAGCCGGAAGAGGAAAAGCTGCTATGCGACCTGATCAAAAAGCGGACCGGCAGCGATTTTGTGTTTGTAACGCATTACAAATCATCCAAGCGGCCGTTTTACGCGATGGATACGCCCGCGAGCCCGGACATCACGGAAAGCTTTGACCTGCTGTTTCGCGGCATGGAAATCACCACGGGCGGGCAGCGCATCCACGACTACGGCGCGCAGGTGGCGAAAATGCAGGCGCGGGGCATGCATGTGGATGCGTTCGAAAGCTATCTGATGGCGCACAAGTATGGGCTGCCCCCGCACGGCGGATTGGGCCTGGGCCTTGAGCGCCTGACGGCAAAACTGCTTGGCTTTCAGAATGTGCGTTTGGCCACGATGTTTCCGCGGGATATCAACAGGCTGGAACCGTAAAACTATGTGGGGTTGTTGCTGCGGCCGCAGCCCCAATTCCCCCATCATCCGCCAATTTCGCCGCTTTGCTTGAATTTTATCCGCAGACGTTGTATCATTATAAAATTACCGCTGAAAGTTCAGCGGGCGTAGCTTTGTAGAAAGGTAGAACGGGAGGTATTTTTATGTTCTGGAATGAACAGGCGGAAACCATGCCGCGCGAAGCGCTGCAAACCTTGCAGCTGGAACGGCTGAAAAAGACGGTGGCGCATTGTTATGCACACCAGCCGCTGTACCGCCAGCGGTTCGATGAAATCGGTTTAACGCCGGAAGACATCAGGTCCCTTGGGGATATCGCGAAAATCCCCTTTACGGTCAAGACCGACCTGCGCGACAACTATCCCTACAACCTGCTTGCCGTGCCCATGCGGGATATCGTGCGCCTGCACGCATCCAGCGGCACCACGGGCAAGTCCATCGTCGCAGGCTACACCAGGGGCGACCTTGACATGTGGGCGGAGTGCATCGCCCGGCTGGCCACATCTGCCGGCGCCACAGCCGATGACATCGCGCAAATCGCGTTCGGCTACACGCTGTTTACGGGCGCGTTCGGCCTGCATTATGGGCTTGAAAAAATCGGCGCGGCGATCATCCCAATTTCAGGGGGCAATACCGAGCGGCAGATCAGCGTCATGCGCGACTTTGGCGCGACAATCCTGGTCGCGACGCCGTCCTACGCGATGTACCTGGCGGAGGCTGCCGAGAAGTACGGCGGACTTGACGGCATGAAGCTGCGGCTTGGCCTGTTCGGCGCGGAAAGCTCTTCCCTTGAAATGCGAAAGGCGCTGTCGGCCCGCTGGGGCGGCATCACCGTTACCGAAAATTACGGCCTGACCGAGATCATCGGCCCGGGCGTGGCCGGGGAATGCCTTGCGTTCAGCGGCCAGCACTTCATAGAGGATCACTTCTACCCCGAGATCATCAACCCCGAAACCGGCGAAGTGCTGCCGGAAGGCGAAAGCGGCGAGCTGGTGCTGACGACGCTGACCAAGGAAGGCCAGCCGATGCTGCGCTACCGTACGCGCGATATCACAAGCCTTACCTACGAGCGCTGCGCCTGCGGCCGCACCACCGCCAGAATGACGCAAATTAAGGGCCGCAGCGACGATATGCTGATCATTCGCGGCGTCAACGTGTTCCCCTCGCAGATCGAAAGCGTGCTGCTGCCCATCAAGGGCATCGGGCCGCACTACGAAATAGAGGTCACGCGGCACAACTACCTGGACAAGCTGACCGTAAAGGTAGAGCTGATCGACGCGGAACTGCTGGATAGGTTTACCGAGCTTGAAACGCTGCACCGCCACATCCACGACAGGCTGCGCACGGTGCTGAGCCTGGATGTCGATGTTTCGCTGGTATCCCCAAACACGCTGAAGCGGTTTGAGGGCAAGGCCAAGCGCGTAACGGATTTGAGGAACATATGATGCAAAAAAAGAATGGATTTCTTGCGAAATCCCCTGATGGCGCAATATCTTCGAATTTGCGCCCGATGCTAATGCTGGGCAACGAAGCCGTTGCGCGGGGCGCGTGGGAAGCTGGCGTCAAGGTCGTATCCAGCTACCCCGGCACGCCATCTACGGAAATCACGGAAAACATCGCGAAGTACGGCGATATCGCCGCCGAATGGGCCACCAACGAAAAGGTTGCCATGGAGGTGGCGTTCGGCGCGGCCATGGCGGGCGCACGGGCGATGACCTGCATGAAGCACGTGGGTGTCAACGTGGCCGCCGATCCGCTGTTCACCGCCGCGTACACGGGCATCCGCGCGGGGCTGGTGCTGGTTGTGGCGGATGACCCGGCCATGTTCTCCAGCCAGAATGAGCAGGATACGCGCTACTACGGCCGCTCCGCCCATGTGCCTGTGCTGGAGCCGTCCGACGCGCAAGAGTGCAAGGACTTTATCCTTCTGGCGTTCGAAATTTCGGAAAAGTACGATACGCCGGTGATCGTCAGGCTGACGACGCGCATCGCGCACGCGCGCTCCATGGTGACGCTTTCAGAGCGCGCGGAACGGCCGCTTCTTCCCTACCAGAAGGACATTGCCAAATATGTGATGATGCCCGCCGCGGCAAGGCGCAGGCACCCCATCGTGGTGCAGCGCGAAATTGCGCTGGCGAATGCCGCGAATACCATGGCGGAAAATGCCGCCGAAATGCGCGGTACCGCGCTTGGCGTGGTGTGTTCCGGCGCATGCTACCAGTATGTGCGCGAAGCCGCGCCGGATGCGTCGGTATTCAAGCTGGGCATGACACACCCGCTGCCGATGGATGCGCTGCGCGCGTTCGCCGAAAAGGTGGAAACATTCGCCGTCATTGAAGAGCTGGAGCCGTTCATTGAGGACGCGCTGCGCGCAAACGGCATCGTGCCTAAGATCGGCAAGGCGCAAACCGGCCTGCTGGGCGAGCTGTCCGTGCGCGATGTGCGGCAGGCGCTGTTTGGCAAGCTGGCCCCGGTGGAGGCGCCCCAGGTCGTGGGCCGCCCGCCGGTGCTGTGCCCGGGTTGCCCCCACCGCGCCACATTCCGGGCGGTGCAAAAGCTGAAGCTGACAGTGCTGGGCGATATCGGCTGCTACACGCTGGGCGCGCTGCCGCCGCAGTCCTCTGTGGATGCGGTGCTGTGCATGGGCGCATCCATCGGCATGGCGTTCGGCGCGGAAAAGGCGCGCGGCAAGGATTTCAGCCGCAAGGCAGTGGCCGTGATCGGGGATTCAACCTTCCTGCACAGCGGCATTACTTCCCTGATCGACGCGGTGTATAACGGCGGCACGATCACCGTGCTGGTGCTGGATAACCGCATCACCGGCATGACCGGCCACCAGCACAACCCCGCCACTGGCAAGGATCTGTACGGCAACGATGCGCCGATGATCGATCTGGAAGCGCTGTGCCGCGCGTGCGGTGTGCAGCATGTGCGCACCATTGACCCGAATGATCAGGATGCGCTGCTTGCGGCGCTGAAAGAAGAAACCGCGCGCGAAGCGGTATCGGTGCTGGTGGTGAAAGCGCCGTGCGCGCTGCTGGATAAATCGAAAAAGACGCCGGTGACGATTGATGGCTGCAAGAACTGCGGCCAGTGCATGACGATTGGGTGCCCGGCGCTTCGGAAAGACAGCGAAGGCGTCCATGTCGACGCCTCCATCTGCGTGGGCTGCGGGCTTTGCAAGAAGATTTGCCCGTTCCATGCGATCCAAGGGGGGTCAGAAGCATGACGATGGATTTGATCCTGGTGGGCGTCGGCGGGCAGGGCATCCTGCTGTCCAGCCGCGTGATGGGCCGCCTTGCGATGGAAAAAGGCCGCGATGTGAAGGTCAGCGAGGTGCACGGCATGAGCCAGCGCGGCGGCGACGTGATCACCCATGTGCGCATCGCGGATAAGGTGTTCAGCCCCCTGATCGAAGAGGGCGCGGCGGATGCGATCATCGCGCTGGAATGGATGGAGGCCGCGCGCGCGCTGCCTTTCCTGAAGCCGGGCGGGGTCGTCATCACCAACACGCAGCGCATTTCGCCCATGCCGGTGCTGACCGGCCAGGCACAGTACCCGGAAAACCTTGCAGGGGCAATGGAAGCAAAGGGCAAGCTGATCGCGTTGGATGCGCTGGCCATCGCCGCGCAGCAGGGCGTGCCCCGCGCGGTAAACATGGTGCTGCTGGGCGCGTTTGCAGGCTCTATGGGGCAGGATAGCGAGGAATGGCTCTCCGCCGTGTCGGCCCTGGTTCCCCCGAAAACCATTGAAGCAAACCGGCGCGCATTCATGGCCGGTTGGGAGGCTGCCGCCGTATGAGGGATATGGAAAACATCATTTGGGACAAGAGCGCGGAGTGCATGTCGCGCGATGAGATCCGCGCCGGGCAGGATCAGAACCTGCGCACGCTGGTCAAGCGCATGTACGCAACGGTGCCCACCTACCGCGAAAAGATGCAGAAAGCGGGCGTGACGCCGGGGGATATCCGCGGCGTGGATGATATCGGCCTGCTGCCCTTCACCGAAAAAACAGACCTGCGGGATAACTACCCGTTCGGGCTGTTTGCCGTGCCGCAAAGCCAGATCGTGCGCATTCACGCATCCAGCGGCACCACCGGCAAGCCCACTGTGGTCGGCTACACCGCCTCCGATATCGACCACTGGTCGGAGCTGATGGCGAGATCGCTTGCCTCCGCCGGGGTCACGCACGAATCCATCGTGCAGGTATCCTACGGGTACGGGCTGTTCACCGGCGGCCTCGGGGCGCACTACGGCGCGGAAAGGATCGGCGCGTCGGTCGTGCCGATGTCAGGCGGCAACACGCAAAAGCAGATCATGCTGATGGAAGATTTCGGCACAACGACGATCTGCTGCACGCCTTCCTACGCGATGGTGCTGGGCGAAACGATAAAGGAGATGGGGATTCCCCTGTCGAAATTGAAGCTAAAATCGGGCGTGTTTGGCGCGGAACCCTGGACCGAGGGCACACGGCAGGTGCTGGAAGGGCTGCTGGGCATTTCGGCGCAGGATATCTACGGCCTGTCGGAGGTCATGGGCCCCGGCGTATCCATGGAATGCCCGGTGCAGCAGGGCATGCACATCTGGGAGGATCATTTCCTGCCGGAGGTCATCGACCCCGATACCGGCGCGCCGCTGCCGTACGGCCAGCAGGGCGAGCTGGTGTTCACCACACTGCGCAAGGAAGGTCTGCCCCTGATCCGCTACCGCACGCATGACCTGACCATCCTTGACCCCACCCCCTGCGCCTGCGGCCGCACGCATGTCAGAATGCGCAAGCTTGTGGGCCGCACGGATGATATGCTAATCATCAGGGGCGTCAACGTGTTCCCCTCGCAGGTGGAGGGCGTGCTGTCGGCAATGCCGGGCGTGTCTCCGCACTTCCTGATGGTGGTGGGCATGCATAAGAATATGGATACGCTGGAAATCCGCGTGGAGATGACAGGCGATATGTTCGCCGACACCGTGCGCGGTTTGGAAGAGCTGGAGCGCCAGATCGGTGCGAAGATCGCGTCCGTGCTGGGGCTTACCGCGCGCATCCGCCTGATGCCGCCGGGTTCGCTGCCGCGCAGCGAGGGCAAGGCGAAGCGCGTGATATTCGAAAAGGATATCAAATAGGAAGAACCATCGAAAGGAGTGAACCGGATGTACGTTCAGCAAATATCGGTGTTCATTGAAAACCGGCCCGGTAAACTTGCCGCGTTTGCGGAGTTGTTGGGCCGGGAAGGGATCGACCTGGTGGCGCTGTCCATCGCCGACACAACCAATTTCGGCATCCTGCGCTGCATCGTCAACGATTATGAGCGCGCGGCCAGGGTCATCTCGGAGGCGGGCTACACCGCGAAGCTGACCAGCGTGCTGGCCGTATCCGTGCCCGATAAGCCCGGCGGCATGGCGGAGGCAATCCGCGTGATGACGGAAGAGGGCATCTCCATCGAGTATCTGTATTCCTTCGTGCGCAGCGCCGGGAAGCACGCGCTGCTGATTTTCCGGGTGGAAGACCCCGAAAAGGCGGCCGAAGTGCTGACGCGCAAGGGCATCCAGATGATTAGCCAGGAGCAGGTGCGCCTGCTGTGAACGCATACCGCCCCACGCGGCTTGAAATTGATACAAACGCGCTTGCCGGAAATGTGCGGCTGCTTCGCGGCCGCCTGCCCGTTGCGGCGCGGCTTTGCGCCGTGGTGAAGGCGGATGGGTACGGCCACGGCGCGGAGCAGGTGGCGCGCATCGCGCTGGCAAACGGCGCGGAGTGCCTTGCCGTGGCAATCCCGGAGGAGGGCGCGCACCTGCGCGAAGCGGGGATTGCCGCGCCCATTTTGGTTTTGGGCGGCATCCTGGAAGAGGGTGCGGAGGCCGCCGCGCGCTATGCGCTGGCGCAAACGGTGTTTGACGCGGAAACAGTGCGCTGGCTGGAAAGCGCGGCGCAGCGGCACGGCAAGGTCATTCCCGTGCACATCAAGGTGGATAGCGGCATGGGGCGCATCGGCGTTCGGGATGAACAGGCTTTGACCGCGCTGCTGGATGCGCTAAATGCCTCGCCAAACCTGCGCGCGGAGGGCGTGTTCACGCACTTCGCCACATCGGATGACCCCGATCTTTCGTTCACACACCTGCAGGCGAAGCGGTTTAACGCGCTGTTATCCATTGTAAAAGCGCGGTACCCCGGCATTCTTGCGCACACATCCAACAGCGCGGCGCTGCTGCGTTGCCCGGAATACGCATACGGCATGGCCCGCGCGGGGATTTCTCTGTACATCGACCCCGGGCTGCCGGACGGCGCGGGCGCGGGCCTGCGCGACGCGATGCGCTGGGTGACCCGCGCGGTGCATGTAAAAACGATCGCGCCGGGCGAAACCGTCAGCTATGGCAGGCGGTTCACGGCGGCGCGCGAAACCCGCGTGATGACGCTGCCCGTGGGGTATGCGGACGGATACCACCGCGCCATCGGCGGCGTAGGCCGCGCGCTGGTGCGGGGGCAAAGCGCGCCGGTGATCGGGCGGGTATGCATGGATCAGGCAATGTTGGATGTCACGGATATTCCCGGCGCGGCGGTGGGCGATGAGGTCGTGCTGCTGGGCGCGCAGGGGAATGAGCGCATCACAGCGCGCGAGATAGGTTCCTGGTGCGGCATGATCGACTATGAGGTGCTGCTCTCCCCCACCGCGCGGGTGCCGAAAACGTATGTTTGATGAGTGCGCTTATGTCTGACGCAGCGGAACTGCGGCGCGCGGGCCGGCGGGCACGCAGGGCGCTGACAGACGCCGAGCGCGCGGAGTTTTCTCAGCGCATCACGGCGCATCTGCTGGATTGGCCCGCGTTTCAGGCGGCGAACACGGTGATGGCGTACGCCTCCATGCCGGATGAGGTGGATACTTGGCCGCTGCTTTCGGCCATCCTATCCCAAGGGAAAGTGTTGCTGTTGCCGCGCTGCACAGAGGACCGCCGGATGGAAGCGGTGCGGGTAGACGCGCTGAATGCGCTGCAGCCCAAAACGCTTGGTATCCCCGAACCCGCTTACGGGGAGACCGTGCCCGCGCGGGATATCCCGCTGATCCTGACACCCGGGGTAGCGTTCGACTCACAAGGCCACCGCATCGGCCAGGGTGGCGGCTATTACGACCGGTTTCTGGCGGAATGCGCGGGCATCGCCTGCGGGATAGCGTTCTCGGCTCAGCTGGTGGATGAAATCACCCCCATGCCGTGGGACAGGCCCATGCACGCGCTGGCGACGGAGACGGGCATTATCCAGTTTCAATAAACTTTAGCCCGCCGTGAGGCGAAAATGTAGGGATTCCAAAGGGATGAAATCCCTTTGGCAGGGTCTGGGACAGCGTCCCAGCGTCCCCCATAAAGGAGGAACTGACACCATGAAAAAAACATCCTACGCTGGGGAAATCATCCGCACGGGCCTGCGCGTGCTGGGGTATGAGGCGGCGTTCGGCTTCATCGGCTTCATGTTCGCGCCGACGCTGATTGACGCGTCGCCGGCGATCCGCGTGCCGCTGCTGGGGCTGCTGATAGCGCTGGCGTGCATGCTGCTGTTCATGGATGGATCGTACCGGGGCGAACGCGATGTCGCGCTGAATGAAACGCTGGCCAAGCTGTCCGCCAAGGGCGCGTACACGCCATCCAAGGATGAAGAGGCCCGCCGCTACCGCCGCATGAAGGGCGTATTGGGCGCGCTTGTGGGGGCACTGCCGCTGGTGCTGCTGGCCGCCTATGTGGCGATCACCACGCAGCCGTACGCGTATTCCCTGCAAGATCTGCCGCAGTGGCTGTCCCCCTACATGAACAGGCCCGAGGTCGCGGGCGGGGCGGATTACCTTGTCGGCGTCACGTTCACAACGACGGTTACCGACTATGTGCGCGTGGCGGTGCGGTTCTTCCTGTTCCCGTACATTGCGCTGCTGGGGCAAACGACGGACGCCGCCTCGCTGCTGTTTGACAGGCTGTCCCCGCTGATCGCGCTGATCATGCCGCTGATGGCCGCCATCGGCTACCAGTTTGGCCCCATGCGCCATGCGAAAACCGCTAAAGCAATCGCCGATGCGAAGGCAAAGCCGCGCAAGCGCCTGAAAAAGGAAGCGAAAAAGCGGCTGGAAAACAAAGAAAAGAAGCAGCTGATTTAACCGATGATGCGCGCAATCGATTACGGCATTGCCGTTGGGCGCATGCCGAAAGGGCCGCTGAACAAGATCACCGACGTGCCGGGGGTGCGCGTGGGCCACTGCACGGTGGACGCGGGCACGGCGCGCACGGGCGTGACCGTGGTGCTGCCCACGGAGGATAACCCTTTCGTTTTGAAGCCGGTGGCTGCCTGCCATGTGCTGAACGGGTACGGCAAAACGCTGGGGCTGGTGCAGGTGGATGAGCTGGGCGTGCTGGAAACACCCATCGCGCTGACTGGCACGCTGAACGTAGGCCTGGTACACGATGCGTTGGTAGAGGCCACGCTGCGCCTCTGCCATGCGGAAGGGCTGTACCCCACATCGCTGAACCCGATTGTAGGCGAATGCCACGACGGGCGGCTGTCCGATCTGGCGACGCGGCCGGTAAAGATGGCGCATGTACTGCAGGCGATTGACACCGCGTGCGTGGATTTCGCTGAGGGCTGCGTCGGCGCGGGGCGCGGGATGATCTGCCACGGGTTGAAGGGCGGGATCGGATCGGCATCCCGTATGATTGAACTTGACGGCATGCGCTACACGCTGGGGCTGCTGGCGCTGTGCAACCACGGGGAGCTGCACGATCTGACCATCGGCGGGCGGCTGGTGGGGCCTTCGCTTGCCGAAAAGCTGCGCGCGGTTGAGACGCCCGAGCGCGGCTCCGTGATGGTGATTGTGGCGACCGACCTGCCGGTGGATGACCGGCAACTGCGCAGGATTCTCAGGCGCGCACCGGTGGGGCTTGTGCGCGTGGGATCGCACCTGGGACACGGCAGCGGCGACATCATGATCGGTTTTACGACGGCAAACCGCATGCCGCACGATGGCGGCGGCGCGGTGCTTGAACGCCGGGTGCTGCGCGAAGATCTGCTGAACCACGCGTTTCGCGCGGCAGCCGAATGCTGCGAAGAGGCGGTGCTGAACGCGCTGTTTGCCGCAGAAACCACCACCGGGTACCGCGGGGATACAGTATACGCGCTGTCTTCGCTTTGGCAGGAACTGTAAACCGGCAGCGCAAAGGGCCTGTTTATCTCCGCATAATCGGCCTGAAAAAGAAAATTGCATTTTCTAGCGTTTACCGCTTTCTTTTTTCGCGAAGAAGTGATATACTACAGCTCGAGGCCCAACTGCAAGCCATTGGAAATCCTCTCGTGTCAAGGTGCCTATACCGATGACAGGAACTGGAAAAGCCAAGGTCCATCGGGATTGGGTACTTATATTCAGGAGGGTTTTTTTCTCATGTACGAAGACAAGACCTTGACCTGCCGCGAGTGCGGCGCCGAATTCGTGTTCACCGCTTCCGAGCAGGACTTCTACGCGCAGAAGGGCTTCCAGAACCAGCCCAGCCGCTGCCCTGGTTGCCGTGCCCAGCGCCGTGCCACCGGTGGTGGTGGTGGCCGTGGCGGCGAGCGCCAGATGTCCGAAGTGATCTGCGATGGTTGCGGCGCGACCACGCAGGTGCCCTTCCAGCCCCGTGGCGACCGGCCCGTCTACTGCCGCGACTGCTTTGACCGTCAGCGCCAGAGCCGCTACTGAGCACAGGAACAAGGACAGAAGAACCCGTTCCCCCTTTAGGGGGAGCGGGTTTTCGCTTGACTTTATAGAAGAAGTCAATCGCTACTTACATCTTTAAGCAGAAAGTCGTCCAGTGTCAATTGTTCGTTAAGCTTGTGCCCATATTTTGTCTGAACGGACTTCAGAAATTTGTTTGTCAACTCTGGGTGATATTTTAAGAACCAATTAATGTGCTGTGCAATATATTTTTCTCGAATTAGGTCGTCATTAAGGTCGTTAGGAACCCTCGCCATTCTTTCGTCAACACTATCAAAGCCCTTAAATGGTTGACCTAGTCTTTCATATATGAGACGAACATAGTCACCGTTAATCTCGATTCCAATACCAAGACGATTTGTTTGTTGGCATACCCTCAAGCAGGTACCAGAACCACAAAACGGATCAAGAACTATATCACCCTCATCGGATGAAGCTAGAATCATTCTCTCATACAGCGCCTCTGGCTTTTGTGTTGGATGGTTTTGTCTATCAGTTTGACAGTAATGAATGTGCGAAAAATCCCAAACATTGCCAGGGTTTGCACCTCGCATATTGTTTACACTTCTGTAATATTTTTGAGGAATTCTCACCGCATCCAAATTGAACTTAAAGTTGTTGCTTTTTGTAAACATGAGGATATCGTCATGCCTAGGACTAAAGCCTCTTGTTTTTCCAACACCTTGCGTATAACACCATGATATCCATGAATTGAAAACTAAACCCAACTCACGCTCCATAATCTCATAAATGTAAGATATGTATCTTACTCCCATAAAGATATAAACAGTGCCCTCCGGCTTTAAAACCCGCTTGGCTTCGGTAAGCCATTCTCTAGAAAAAGAGATATACTCTTCATGATCCCATGTGTCGTTATTATTACCATAATCCTTTGAAAGATTATAAGGAGGATCAGTTGCAATTAGTGTAATTGATTCCGATCTGATTTTTCTCAATTCCTCCAGGCAATTCCCATGAATGACATTTATTCTTTTATCCATTTATTTTTTTTTGCCTCTCTATACCAGTCTTGGATTGTTCGACGCGAAGAACCAAGATATTTCTTGTCGAGCAGTTGGCAAAACTCCCATGTTGTTCTTGATTGATAATCCACATAATGAATATCTTTTATCTGAATTTGACCAGTGCCTAGGGCCGGGTTGTAGCTTATATCTACATCTGAAATAAACTTCAAATCATACGCATTGTACCTTACTATCTCCATAACTCCATCCATCAGTTTTGTTATGGCATTTTTCTCTGAATACACTCTATGTTTTAGTGATAAAATGATGAACATGTAGTCTGGGTCTTCTACATATGCAGTACGTATTCTACTAAAAGAAGTAATGTTAGGCCCCTTACCTGAATTCACTATATCTTCCGCCGTAGCTTTAGAATCCACATTTGCAGTAAGAACAGTTCCACTCTTTCTAAATTGCAAAAGTACATCTGCCATATCAAGTCTAGGCTTTGCTTCTACATTAATAAGTCGGTATTCATTATCTTCATTTTCTCTTATATCACCGAATATCTCAAATGCCCATGCTTCGATTATAGGACCGGCAATCTTGTTAATATTTTCCATCGGCAATCCACGTTTCAGATTCGTATTCAAGACAATTTTGCTTCGATTTGTATTTATGGTATTCTGAACAATACGTTCAATCGCATCGATTACATATTTCGAATTTTCTTCATACGAGGATTCCTCTACAGGAACCTTAAAAAGCATCTCTGAATACTCCATGATTGCCCTCCATTTGACTTAATAGCCCTTTAACCTTAGGCAATTTGCTCGTCGGCCAATGACTCACATTTCCTCTGCTATTATATATGTACCATAATCAACTATAGCATGAAGTGCATGGTATAGCAAGCAGTCTCATTTGCTTGAGTGCATAAAAAGGATTATAGGAAATCAGCGCAGCAGCATCTCCTCTATGGCGCTCCCCTCCACGCCCGGCATATCCACGCCCAACGCGCGGGCCACCGTCACCGGAATATCCACGATAGGCCGGCGCGTTTCAATGTGTGCGCCCGCGCGGATATCCGGCCCGAACGCCAGCAGCGTCGGCTGCGGGCCCTTATCGGGGTGGTGGCCATGCGTCGCACGGCCAAAGCGGTAGTCGGAAATATCCAGCGTGCGCACCAGCGGCCGCGTCCAGTCGTTGCGGAACGAGGTGTACCCGTCCGTCTCCAGCACAAAGGAAAAACCGCCGGAAAGCCGCTCTTCGCGCAGCGCTTCTTCCGCCGTGTATACGCGGCTGATCCCGTACACGCCCTCATCGCACATGTGGCGCAGCAGCGCGTGCACCTTGTCATACACCGCGCTGTCGTCCGGATCGCGCAGGTACACCTGGCAGGACATCCCGGTAGACTTGCAAAACGCCTGATAATCGGCAAACGCGCCGTCCGCCGCCACCGTGATCAGCCCGTTTTCCGCAAGCAGCACGTTGGGGGCAATTGTGCGGCAGATGTTCATCTGCCCGTGGTCGCTGATGATGAAGAACGTTGTGTCATCATAGATGCCCGCGTCCTGCGCGGCCTTGATGATGTCGCCCAGCCACAGGTCGATCTCGTACAGCCCCCCGGTCACGCGCGGCGAGAATATGCCGGTCTTGTGCCGATAATCATCGATGTTCGCCATGTGGACCATCAGCAGGTTCGGCTTAAACGCCCGGATGATGGCGCACGCGCACGCGTTGATGAACTGGTCACAGTAGGGGTGCACGCGGCTGATCAGCAGGTGCAGGTTTGGGTCGATCGCCTTTTCCAGCACCTCCGCGCTGGAACCGGAGTTTTTAAAGCACTGGCGCAGCGTTTCACCGTCCTGCGGCCAATATTCATCAATCAGGTAATCGATGGCGGGGTCATTGCCCGTCACGGGCCAGAATACAGAGGCCGTCGTCAGCCCGGCAGCCTTCGCGCGGTCGAAAATGGTCGGCGCTTTCACGCTGTCCCTGAAATGCACCCATTTGGATGACACCTCGCCGATGATCGTCTGTTCGTTGTTGATCACGCCGTGCCGGTCCGGGTACACGCCCGTCATCATCGATGCGTGCGCCGGGTATGTAACCGATGGATACACCGAGCGTGTGCGGTCCACTCGCGCCGCCTTCTCCCATATTTTCCTGAAGTTCGGGTACTCCTTCAGCGTCTCCAAATCCTCATACACCAGCGCGTCTTCCGAAATCACGATCACATGCTTGCTCATTTGCTTCCTCTTTCGGTATGGTGGGGAAGGACGCCAGGGGCGCTGCCCCTGGACCCCGCTTAGGGGCCTTAGGCCCCTAAGAACCCCTGCTTTTCGCCTCACGGCGAGTTGGTTCTCCTACAAAAAGTCCAAATGAAGGGATTCTTAAGGGCCTTAGGCCTTTAAAAGGTAGGGATTTCTTACGAAATCCCTTTATGGCGCGATATCTTCGAATTCGCGCCGCGTGGGGTCCAGGGGTAAAGCCCCTGGCGTTCCCTCCCGTTTCCTTGCCAGCAGCACCCGAAACCCCCCGCCGCGCTCCACCACTTCAACCGGCTCAAACAGCCCTTCCAGGAAGCGCTGCGCCGACTCCGCGCCTTGCTGCTTGCGCATCACGATGTAGAGCGCGCCGCCGGGGGTGAGGCGGGCCGCGGCTTCTTCGAACAGGCGGTAGATGACCGCTTTGCCCGCGCGGATGGGCGGGTTGGTGGCAATCAGGTCAAACGCGCCGGGTACGTTGGCAAAGCCGTCGCTTTGCAGCACCTGCGCGGAAAGGCGGTTCGCCGACAGGTTTTGTTTCGCCAGGCCCACGGCGCGCTCGTTGATATCCGCCAGCACGATCTCAGCGCCCGGCCAGCGCACGGCCATCGTAAGGCCCACAGGGCCCCAGCCGCAGCCAAGGTCCAGCGCGCGACCCGAAAAGGCTCCAGGCAGCGCTTTCAGCAGCAGTTCCGTGCCTGTGTCCAGGTGCGCCTTTGAAAAAACGCCCGCGTCCGTTGTGATGGACAGCGTGCGCCCGTTTGCCTCCAATGTGAACGCGCGCGGCGCGTGCGCGGAGGCAGGTTTCTCGCTATAGTAATGTTCGCCCATGCTAACCTCCCACGGCCTGCCGGAGCGTCTCCATCTCCTCCGCCGTCAACTCACGAAACTGTCCGGGCGCAAGCGCCGCATCCAGCGCGATGCCGCCAAACGTGACGCGCCTTAGGTACGTCACCGTTTTGCCGCGCGCCTGAAACATCCTTTTCACCTGATGAAACTTGCCTTCCTGCACCGTTACGCGGCCCCAGGTCGGGTTCGGCATAACTTCCAGCTGCGCGGGCAGCGCGGTGAAATCTTTCAGCGGGATGCCGACCGCGAACGCTTCCACATCGGCAGGATCAAGCGGCGCGTCCAGCTGCGCTTCATACACCTTGTCCACATGACGCTTGGGGGCGAGCAGGCTGTGCGCCAGCTGCCCATCCGTCGTCAGCAGCAGCAGGCCCTCGGTGTCCAGGTCCAGCCGCCCCACCGGCATGCAGCGCATCGCCGCCGCGTACGCGGGCAGCAGATCCAGCACGGTTTGGCGGCGCGGGTCTTCCGCCGCGGTCAGCACCCCGGCGGGCTTGTTCAGCATGATGTGCAGCGCTTCGCGGTAGATAAGCTGCGCGCCATCCAGTGTCACGCATGCCTCTTCGGGCCTGATGATCATGCCGCCGTCGCGGGCGGGTTTGCCATCCACCTGGACGCGCCCCGCGCGCAGCCAGGCTTTCGCCTCGCCCCTGGTTACGCCTTGCAGCGCCAGGAACTTGTCAATCCTCATCGTCATCGGCGGCGGGTTCTGTTTCCACAATTTCCACCGGCCCCGCCGCGGATGATGTCGGGCGGATCGCCAGGAAATACGCGGCGATCGTGCCCTCCATATACGGGTAAGCGAATATGCCGGCAAGGAAGAATGTAACCGTCATGGCAAGCATCCAGCCCAGGAACGACAGTTCCAGCACCAGCAGCTCCAGCTTGCGCCCGCGCATCAGCTTTGCGCTTTCACGAAGGGCATCCATCGCCGAAAGGCCGGGCTCGGCCGCCAGCAGGTACGGCGTCATCGCCAGTGTCAGCTCCACCCACAGGCCCAGAATGATCGCAGGCACACACGCCACAAAAAACCAGTCCGTGGGGATCAGCGTGAAGATTCCATCGATCGTTTCAAACGCCGCAACGCCCGGAATCAGCGCGCCGACCGTCAACGGCAGCAGGAACGCAATCCCCACCAGCACCTTGCGCGCCAGCATGGCCAGCATGTTCCTGAGGTACCCTTCGCCAAAGCAGTCACACACCCACAGCGGCGAGGGCAGCTGATCCGGTTTGACGTTCAGCTGCATGAAATAGCGGGCAAGCCGCACTTTCATCGGGTCGGTGACAAACGCGGAGGTGACGTATGATATCGCTGTCACCAGCAGCGGCGTGCCCAGCAGCCACGGCTCCGCCAGGATGGCCACCTTGGGGCCGACATCCATCGGGAACAGCTGCAGCAGCCATGGCAGCAGCGCGGGAATCAGGCAGGCAAAGAACGCCCGGAAAAGGCGTCCTTGCAGGTTTTTGCGCACATTCCATTTTAAGGCCTGGCGGTCTTGCGGCACAGGTTTACGGCTGTGGTTGTTCAGCATGTTTCTCCTTGATTGCGGCTGACGCGAAGTCATCGGGGGTTACCTCTTCATCCATCAGCGCCTCGCGCTTGCGTTCAATATAAAACGCACGGAACGCCGATGCCGCGTACGGCGCGACAAAAACCGTAACCAACAAATTCGCCGCCGCGATGATGAACAGGAACGTGCGGATGGATTTGACCAGAATTTCTGAAATGGACACAAGCGGCGCCAGATACGGCAGCACAACGATGCCCACCAGCGCGATAATCGCGGGCAGATAGTATACCAAAAAGCTCATGTACAGGCCGACCAACCGCCATTTGCAGCCGCGCATCAGCTTGCGGCTGAGGCGCACGGCCCGGTGCGCAGGCAGCCTGGGCTGCGCGGCAATGCACACGGGCGTAAACGCGTACGCCAGGAACCTGTTGATCAGCAGCATCGTGAACACCACAAACCACACCAGCGTGACCACAATCAGGATGCCGTACACGGTGACCTGGCTGGTGGACAGCTGCTCCGCAAAGTGCTCAATCAGGAAACGCCCGCCGTTGTACAGCACAACCGTGCCCACAAACGCCATTACGGCCCACACGATGATCCACAGCAGCTTGTACAGCATGCCACCCAGATACTTCAGGTATTTGCCGCTGAAGCAGTCAAACACCGATTTGATGCCGGGGTTCTTTCCGCGCAGCAGCGCCAGGAAATACCCCGATACGGATACCGAAATGGGCGCGGCAATCAGCACATACACGCCCAGCAGGATCGCGAACCCGGGGATGGACTGCGTCATCTGCGAAAAGTCCAGCTCCAACCCAAACATCAGGGTGACCAGCATCTGGTACAGCTGAGGGGTATCGGCAAACGTGGCGGCAAGCTGATCGCGCAGGGACTGGAACCCGCCCCCAAGCGACGGCAGCAGCAGCACAACCAGCGCGATCGCGGCCACCATCGGCAATGCGGCCAGCGCAAGCGCGCCAAACGGGGCCAGCCATTTGCGGTGGAGCAACCCGCGCACGCGGCGTTTCATAGCGGCGCGTTCGGACACAAACTTCACAACCTTTCGGGCAGAATAAGGGAGGGGCGATATCCGCATATCGCACCGCAAACCAAAAGCAAAATTATATCATGCACAGTATACCTTATTGCCATGCGAATAGGCAAGTAAAATGACAGACAATGGCAAAAGAGCCGCATGGGTGTCGTGCAAATTTTCGGCTTTTTTCTTCGTGTCATCTATGGTATAATGGCCCGTACTGCCCATAGAGTGAAGGAGCCGTTTTTCATGAGAACCATTGGTACGGTAGCGCGCGGCGTGCGCGCGCCGATTTTGCGCGCCGGTGATGATCTGTGCCAGGTGGCGATGCGCGCCGTGCTGGATGCCAGCCGCGACAGCATGTCACCCCTGCGCGACCGGGATGTGGTGTGCGTTACGGAATCCGTGCTGGCGCGCACGCAGGGCAACTATGTCACCCTTTCTGAGATTGCCGAAGATGTGCGCCGGAAGATTCCTAAAGGTCCGGACGGCCTGCGCACGGCGGGGATTCTTTTTCCGATTTTAAGCCGCAACCGCTTTTCCATGCTGCTGCGCGGCATTGCCATGGGCGTGGATAAGCTTTACATCCAGCTGGCGTACCCGGGTGATGAGGTGGGCAACCAGCTGATTTCGCTGGATGAACTGGATCAAAAGGGCGTCGATCCCTGGCGGGATACCCTGACAGAGGCCGAGTACCGCCGCCTGTTCGGCGACCAGGTGAAGCACCCGTTTACCGGCATCGATTACGTTGCGCTGTACCGCGATTTGGCGCCAAACGCCACCATCTTCCTCTCCAACGACCCCACGCAGATGCTTGCGCACACGCGCCATGCCATCGCCTGCGATATCCATTCCAGGCATAGGACTCAGCGCCGCCTGCTTGCCGCCGGCGCGGAAACCGTGCTGTCGCTGTGCGATCTGATGGCGCAGCCCATCGGGGACAGCGGCTACAACCCCGATTTCGGCCTGCTGGGTTCAAACCTTGCCACCGAGGACAGCGTCAAGCTGTTCCCGCGGGGCGCTCAGGCGTTTGCCGAGAAACTGGCCGCAGCTCTTGAGGACGAAACCGGCAAAAAGATAGAGGTCATGGTGTACGGCGACGGCGCGTTCAAGGACCCCGTCGGCGGCATCTGGGAGCTGGCCGACCCGGTCGTATCCCCGGGGTTCACCAAGGGGCTGTCCGGCACGCCAAGCGAACTGAAGCTGAAATACCTGGCCGACAACGCGCTGGCGGATGAAGCCACCGGCGATGCCGAGGCCGCCGCGCGCCGCATGATCCGCGAAAAGCAGGCAAACCTGGTGGGCAACATGGCGTCCCAGGGCACCACGCCCAGGCGTCTGACCGACCTGCTTGGCTCGCTGGCCGACCTGACCAGCGGCAGCGGCGACAAGGGCACGCCCATCGTGTGGGTGCAGGGGTATTTCGATACATTTGCCGAGGAATAAGACTGCTTCAAATCGAAAGGAGCTATCCATATGAACGCCAAACAGCTTGCGCTGACACTGGATGCCGCCGTGCTTGCCCCGAACCTGACCCCGGATGAGGCGCGCGCGCAGATTATGACCGCCATCGAAAACGAATGCAAGACCGTATGCGTGCGCCCGTGCGACCTTGCGCTGGCCGCCTCGCTGTGCAAGGGGCAGGTGACGCAGGCGTCCGTGGTGCTGGGTTTCCCGCACGGGGACCAGAGCACGGAAACCAAGATTGCCGAGGCAAAGGACACGATGCGCCATAAGCCCGCCGAGGTCGATATGGTGAACAACATCGGCTGGGCGCGCGCGGGCGCGTGGGATCTGTACGAAAAAGAGATCGCCGCCATCGCCCAGATCGTCCACGCGGGCGGCGCGCTGCTGAAAGTGATCCTGGAAACATCGCAGCTGACGGAAGATGACATCGCCGGGGCGACCAGGGCGTGCGTGCGCGCGGGTGCCGATTTCGTCAAAACCAGCACCGGGTTTACCGGCCCGGGCGCAACGGTTGAGGCGGCGCGGGTGATGCTCAAGGCGGCGGAAGGCCGCGCGCAGGTCAAGGCATCCGGCGGCATCAGGAACACCGAAGCGGCGCTTGCTTACCTTGAGATGGGCTGCACAAGGCTTGGCGTGGGCGTAGGAAGCGTCACCGCGCTGCTTTCCGGCGAAGCACTCCAGGGCGACGGCTACTGATATGCCCAAAGGCCCTTACAGAAAAACATTGTTCGCATGCTTTGCGGGGTCTGTGACGCAAGCCGCCATCAACAACCTGGCCCCGCTTCTGTTTGTCATCTTTCAGGATTCATTTGACATCTCCCTGTCCCGCATTGGGGCGCTGATCCTGATCAACTTCCTGACGCAGCTGACGGTGGATGCGGTGTGTGTGCGCTTTGCAGACAAAATCGGCCACAGGCCGCTGCTGGTGGCGGCGCACATTTTGTGCTGCGCGGGGCTGATTGCCATGGCGCTGCTGCCGGGGCTTGTTTTCGCTCCGTACCCGGCGCTGGTTGTGTCGGTGCTGCTGTACGCGATGGGCGGAGGAATCATCGAGGTGCTGACAAGCCCCGTGGCCGACCGCATCCCAGGCGGGCAGGGCAGCCTGACGATGAGCCTGCTGCATTCGTTCTACTGCTGGGGGCATGTGGTCGTGGTGCTGGTGACGACGGCGCTGCTGCTGATTCTGGGGCACGGCGCGTGGCGCGTGCTGCCGCTGGTGTGGGCGGTGCTGCCGCTGGCGAACGCGGTGGCGTTCTCCCGCGTGCCGATCCCGGAACTGCCGCCGGAGGAACACCGCCTGCCGCTGAAAGCGCTGATGAAAAACAAGCTGTTTCTGGTAGCCATATTCGTGATGGCGGTATCCGGCGCGGCGGAACTTGTCATGGCGCAGTGGGCATCCCTGTTCGCCGAAAAGGGGCTTGGCGTCTCCAAGGCGATGGGCGATCTGTTGGGACCGTGCCTGTTCGCGTTCCTGATGGGCGTGGCGCGGCTTGGGTACGCGCTGATGGGCGCGCGGCTGAAGCTGTCGCGCGTGCTGATTATTTCGGGATTGTGGGCGGTGGGCTGCTATCTGGTGGCGTCGCTGTCGCAAAGCCCGCTGATTTCCCTGATCGCCTGCGCATGCTGCGGCCTTGGCGTGTCGCTGCTGTGGCCCGGCACGCTGAGCCTTTCTGCGCGCACATTCGAGGGCGGCGGAACCGCGCTGTTCAGCCTGCTGGCGATGGGCGGGGACATGGGGTGCTCGCTGGGGCCGTGGCTGGTGGGGATCATCGCAGGCGCGGCGCAGGGGGGCCTTAACACCGGCGTGCTGGTGGGAACGGTGTTCCCGGTGCTGGTGGTGGCCGGGGTTTTTGTGATGGCGCGGGGGAGCAGGCGGGTCAGGGCGTAGGAAAGACGCCAAGGGGTTCTGCCCCTTGGAACCCCGCTTAAGGGCCTAAGGCCCTTAAGAATCCCTTCTTGCACCTGCGGGTGCGGGGAGGGTTTTTTCATGAAATCCTGCCCGCCGTGAGGCGAAAATGCAGGGGTTCTTAGGGGCTTTAGGCCCCTAAGCAGGGTCTGGGACAGCGTCCCAGCGTTCCCCGCAACTTTCCTCTTGACAAACGCACTTCCCGCGCCTATACTGTCCATACCGTACATGTACAGTTAGACCGGAGGGGTGATCTTGCGGATCGTCATCTTAAACACGGCAGGCACGCCGATCTATGAGCAAATCAAGGATCAGGTCAAGGCCGCTATCTACGCGGGCGAGGTTTCAGAGGGCGAAGCGTTACCCTCAATCCGCCAGCTGGCGCGCGATCTCAAAATCAGCGTGATCACGACCACCCGCGCGTATAACGACCTGGAACAGGAAGGGTTTGTCGCAAGCGTGCAGGGCAAGGGTTTTTTTGTGCTGCCGCGTGACAGCGAGCTGATCCGCGAGCAGGCGCTGCGTGAAATCGAGGAAAGCTTCACCGCCGCCATCTCGCTGGCGAAAAAAATCCGCCTGCCGGAAGCAGAGCTGAAGCAGATGCTGGACACCCTACTCTAGGTAACCACTGGTCTATTCACCCGGCGGGTGGCGGGCGCATTTCCGCCATCTGCATTGCGCCCCGTCAATGCCTTTGGCATCGCCGGGCATCGGGCGGCAAATTCACAATTTGCTCGCCCTCGGTTCGCCTTTCAGGCGAACGCGTGGCCCGCAAAACCCTCGACGTAGCGCTGCTACGCCTTCGGATTTTGCAAGCCGCATCTGTCAAAAATTCGCCTCGCCACCCACCCAGCGAATAAACCAGCGATTACCTAAGGAGGAATAACAAAACATGGCAAACGCACTGGAGGTTCGCGGCCTCTCAAAGCGCTACCCGGCCTTTGCGCTTTCAGATGTCGGCTTTTCGATCCCGGAAGGGTATATCATGGGGTTCATCGGCCCAAACGGCGCGGGCAAAACGACCACGATCAAGGCAATTCTGTCGATGATCGCGCCGGACGCGGGTGAGGTGAGTTTCTTCGGCCAGGACATGCAGGAAGCAGGACCGGCGCGAAACGACGCGCTGGGCGTGGTGATGGATCTGCCCTTCTATCCGGATGACTGGCGCGTGGCCGAGGTGGGCAAGGCGCTGGCGCCGTTCTATTCAAAGTGGGACGCCGCGCTGTTTGACAAGCGCCTTCACGCGTTCCAGCTGGACAAAGACAAGCGCATCAAGGAGCTGTCGCGCGGGATGAAAGTCAAGCTGATGCTGGCGGCGGCGCTGTCACACGGGGCGAAGCTGCTCATTCTGGATGAGCCGACCAGCGGGCTGGACCCCGTCGCCCGCGATGAGCTGATGGACCTGCTGCTGGAATTCGTGCAGGATGGCGGGCACAGTGTGCTGTTTTCCACGCACATCACCACGGACCTGGAGCGCGTGGCCGATTACATCACCTTCATACAGCAGGGAAAGATTGTGTTCACCGGCGAAAAGGATGCGCTGCTTTCGAAATACGCGCGCATTACCGGCGGGCTGGATGCGCTGACCTCAGCGGTCAAGGGGAAGGTTATCGGGCTGCGCACGCACGGCGCGGGGTTTGAAGGGATGATCCTGACGGAAGACATGCGCGGGCTGCCGGCGTCCGTTCTGACTGAAGCCATTACGCTGGATGCGCTGATTGTGTACATGAATAAGGCAGGGATTTCTGGCGAAATCCCATGATGGCGCAATATCTTTGAATATGCGCCCGAAAGAGGAGGCCAAGATCGATGCATAACGCAATGCTGTTCATGCGGCTGGACTATCAGACGATCAAGCCGTACCTGTCGCTGAAAAACATGCTGCTGTTTGCCGTGGTGTTTATTTTCATAGGATGGGGTACGGGCAGCCAGGCCACGGTCATCGGCATGATGATGATGTACGGCATGATCTATGCCAGCTACCCGTTTGCCGTAGGCGAGAAAAACGGCATCGACGCGCTGTACGCCACGCTGCCGCTTACTAGGTGCGATGTGGTGAGGGGCCGCTATTTCTTCGTGCTGATGCTCAACGCGGCGGCGGGGGTTCTGTCACTCGCGGTATCTGCCGGGCTGGCGCTGGCGCGCGGCGACGCGTTCAATGTGCCGGAAGCGCTGTTTACCGTGCTGGCATGCTTCCTGTTGTATACTTTTGCGCAGGCTGTGCAGCTGCCACTCTACTTCCGCCTGGGGTACGCGAAGGCCAAAGCGCTGGCATACCTGCCGCTGGTTGCGATGCCAGCGGTGGTGATCCTGATCTCCGGCTTTGCGGTAGCGGATGCCCCGCCGCGTTTCTTTGCGGATGCGCTGAACTGGCTTTCCGCCAACATGGGCGTGGTGCTGGCAGGCGCGGTGCTTGTGTGGATGGCGGCCATGGCGGCATCCATTGCACTGTCCCAGCGGTTCTACCGGGCGCGGGACCTGTAGTACGCTCCCCCGCCCGCGCTATGACGCCTTGGGCGCCATGGCCTTTAGCATGGCGATGATTTCCCGCATACAGTGCGCGTCATCAATGGCTTTATCCTCCAGCAATTCCTTTGCGCGCAGCACGGCCTGCCTACACTTTTCCGCGTCTGGCATGGCTCCCTCGCCGCAAAGGCCAAGCTGTTTCATCACCTCTACAACCACTTCCTGGCAGATATCCATGGCAAGCACCTCGCTTCTCCTGTCTACCATAATATGGCAGTTTACCCCTAACTGTCAATATGGCGATACGCCATACTAACGCGGGTGATGGCATATGAGCAGACTAAAAGCCCTCCGCAAAGCAAAGGGCTACACGCAAATCAAAATGCAAATGCTTACGGGCATTGAACAAAGCGATTACTCCAAAATCGAAAACGGCATCCGGTACATGACGTTTGAACAGTGCAGACGCCTTGCGCTGGCGCTGGAGACGAGCATGGATTACCTGGCGGGCATCACGGATGATCCGAGGCCGTATCCGCGCTGTCCAGACTCCAAGCAAACACATTGACCCTTTCCACCCCACCCTGGTACAAATCGTGCCACGCGGGCACCGGGGCCTGGCGCAGCAGCCGCGCGCCCAGCTTTTCGCATACGCGCCGGGAGGGCGCGTTTGTCACGTTGTTGGTGATCAGCACCTCGGTCATGCCGTGAAAGCGCATCACCGGGATCAGTAGGCGGCACGCGCGCCCGGCAATCCCCTGGCCGCGGCAGCCAATATCCACATTGTAGCCGATCTGGCCGCCGTAATACAGCCCCTCGCTGTACCCGATGCGCAGGTTGATATCCCCCGCCTGCCTGCCATCCCGCTGGATCATGAAGTTGTACGCCGGCACCCATTTCTTTTCGGGGATGGCCGGGTTTTTCGCAGTGCAAAGCAGGGTAATGTCGCCATCCGCCATGCGCGGCAAATCCATAAAATCTTCAAATACGCAGGGCATCGCGTTGTAGTGTTCTATTTCGCGCCGGATTTCCAGCACTTCTGTTTCAGTCATGCGTCATTCATCCCTTTGGGGTCAAGCCAATACCGTGCAATGCGTTGGCGCGCCGGCGAGTTGATTTCCCGTTCAGGCGCGCCTGCGCATTGTGTGGTATTGGCTTAATTTTTCGGGTTCGGCTGCCAGGTGGTCGGCGTATCCACGCGGTTTAGGTCATCCCAGATGATCACCTTGTACGGCCCCTTTATCAGGTTGTCCCACAGCCAACGGTGGTTATACCCCTCCGCGTTTTTCAGGCGCTGTACGCGGATGCAGCCGTGGCTCTGCTTGGTGCCCAGGTAACCTTCAAAGGATGAATAATTCTTGGTGCCGTCGCGGTTCGTTTTGTACGGCACCTCATGGATCAAAATGCCGCCGTTGATGCGGATCGCCATATCGCAGTACATGTTGCCGCTGGGGAATCCGCCGGTGCGGCTGATGGTGATGTACTCACCCGCGATCGTTTCGTTATAATATTTGCCGTCGGCGATCAGCCCTGTGGCGATCAGAAACTCCGTCACGCGCACACCGTCCACAAACAGGTACATCCGCTGCGACAGCTTGTCAATCAGCAGCGCCATATCCGTCGCAACGTTTACGGTTTTCAGGTCCTTCGCCTTGACATAGCCCTGTTTCATATCAAACGCGTGGGCTTTTTCCTCGTCCGTCTTGGGGTTGTAATTTTCATCGTAATTGCTGAACGCCTCTACCAGCACATAGCCGTGCTCGTTCGTTTCGCCGATCACGTGCAGCCCCTGCGACTGCGCGTGCAGCTGTGCGATCTTTTCGCCCGTGCCGTCCGGGTTTTCCATCATGTAGGCGTGCACCTTGGGCTTGGCGTCCAGCCCGCCGTCGTACACGGTGATCGGCTGCATCAGGATGCGCCAGATCTCTTCATCGGACAGCTCACCGGGGGTCATCGACCAGAACGTATCATCCGCCACGGCAGAATACGGCGGCGACAGCAGCGGCGCGGGGGTGGGCGTGGGCAGCGGCTCCTGCGTAGGCAGCGGCACATCGGTGGGCGCGGGCGTTGTATTGGAGAACACGGCGGCGGCAGCGGCTTCGGCGGTGGGCTCAACATCCACCATCACATGCTGCGAAATGGACTGCATCCCCCCGCTGCTTTTCAGCGTCAGGATCAGCGCATAGCGGCCCGCGGGCACGCGCGCGCCGGCAATGTTGCCGCGCCACTGGAAGGTGCCCTCGCCCTGCGATATGGATAGGCTGCTCAGCTGCGACACGGTGCCATCCGGGTAGCGCAGCTCAACCAGCAGGCTGCCCGCCTGGCTGCATGTGAATGAAATATCCAGCGCGGCATCTTCCGGCAGCACGCTGTCGCTTTGCATCACGCCCGTCAGCAGGGGGTACGGCGCGCCGATGCGCACCTGAGACTCCACCGCGGCGCCGTTATCCATCGTCAGGCGGAATGTGTAATCTCCTTGCTCCGGCACCGTGCGGTCGGGGCTTAGCCCATCCCAGCTGAACACGTTGCGCCCTTCGGCCATCGGGTACCCGGAAAAGACGGTGCACAGCGCTTCCCCCGCGCTATCCACCAGCACAAGGGTCGCGCTGCCCGCGTACGGAGCGCTCATGGCAATGTCGTAATATTTTCCCGGGCGCAATACATCCGGTACGGTGAGGAACGCGGGCTCTTCCGCGTGCGCGGAAAAGGGCAGGCATAGCGCAAAAAGCAGTATCAAAAGCAGCGGGGACAGTCTGCGCATCGTTTTCTCCTTTATAACAGGGTGCGGCCATCTATACATGATCGATTTTACCACATATAAAGAACGATTGCAAAGGCCGTCTCCCGGCACTTTTCCCCATGGTATTTCCAAATATTGATATTATACATCCAGCCTTTCAAATGACCGCACGGCTTTGCGGTACGCGGCCCATGTCAGCAGCGCAAACAGCGCCGCGCCAACCGCCAGAACAATCAGCTTCTCCAGGCTGTGCGCGGGGTCCGGGGTATCCAGCACATCGCGGAAAAAGGGCACGATATGCGCCAGGGTTTCAGCAACGCCAATGTACACAAACATCACGGTGCTGGCCCCGATAAACGCGCTGCCTACCTTGTTCACATCGCGGTAGTATGCGCCGAAAAACACCCAATTGAACAGCCCCAGCAGCGGCAGCGACAGGCCGATCAGCGCGATATTCGCATCCATGCCAGCCGCGTTGGGCGGCATGGAAAGCGCGCCGCGCAGCAGCACGAACAGCGCGGCGGTCAGCACCTGCGCCGCCTCCAGCAGCAGCACCAGCAGGAATCTGCCCCGCACGATGTCCTTTTTCGCAACGGGCAGCGTCATCGTGTAATAGACATCGTTGTTTTCCCGCCCGGCAAGGCAGGTGAAAAAGATCGCCAGCGCGGTGTAGAAGAATATGACGTAATAAGGGTAGTTGGGGATCAGCAGCATCGCAGACAAAAGCAGAAACAGCGGCGCGGTGGGGTGCATGATAAGCCGCAGTTCCTTCATGAGCAAGTTTTTCATCGGGCGGCCTCCTTTTCCGGCGCGGGGACAGAAATCCCTTCCCTTTCCGGCGCGAATTCGGAGATATCGCGCCATGAGGGGATTTCGCCAGAAATCCCTTCCTTCTCCAGGTGCACCATGATCTCTTCCAGCGTGGCTTTTCGCATCTCCGCGCCCGCGGGCGGCGGGTCATCCGCGCGCAGCAGCACGGAAAGGCCATCCTTGCCGCGTTTGATCCCCAGCGCGCCCTCCGGCGGCGCGGCATGGCCGACCCAGTAGATCGCATACCCGCGCGCGAACGCTTCAAGCGGGCAATCGGCGATCAGCGCGCCGTTTTTGATGTACAGGATGTTGTCGGCGCACTTATCCAGGTCAGAAATGATGTGCGTGGAAAACAGGATGGTGACGCCTTGCGCGCACAGATCCAGCAGAATATCCAGCAGCTCATCGCGGGAAACGGGGTCCAGCCCGCTGGTGGGCTCATCCAGGATCAGCAGCTCCGCGTGGTGGGACAGCGCCAGCGCCAGCGCGTATTTCACGCGCATCCCGGCGGATAGCTGCGAGGGCGTCTTGCTTTCATCCAAAGCAAAGCGCGCCATGTACCCGGCGTACGCCTTTTCATCCCACTGATCGTAGAAAGGCCGTGTCGCTGCGGTAATCGTTTTGATTTTCTTTTTCTGGTATGCGTCAAACCCGCCGGATACAAACCCTATCCGCTGTTTGATGGCAAGTTCCGCCTTTTCGATATCCTGCCCGAAAAAGGAAACGCTGCCGCCGGACGGGTGAATGAAGCGCAGCAGCGATTTGAGCGTGGTGGTTTTGCCCGCGCCGTTTCGGCCGATGAACCCGGTGATTTTGCCAGCTTCCAGCGAAAAAGAGACGTTTTTCAGCTGAAACGCCGGGTAGTTTTTGCAAAGATCCCGCACATCCAGCACGCTCATGCGTCCCCCTCCTCTTCGCCGTCCGCGGCATCATCTGGCATGACGCCCTGAAACGCCTTGCTGATAAGGTCGGCAAACATGGACTTGGGCGGGATGGCGATGCCGCGCTTTTTATCCGCCAGCAGGATGATGGTATCCCCCGGCTCAAACCCAAACAGATCGCGCGCTTCCTTGGGGATGACAAGCTGCCCCCTTTCGCCGATCTTCATCGTCCAGGCATATTTATCCCTGGGTGCTTCACCTTTGTGGCGCATGGCCTTTCCCTCCTGTCTCTAGTATGAAAAGTATGAATTGTCATACCAATTATACCGAACAAAAGGCGCGTTGTCAACAGTAAACACGCTGTCAAGGGGCGCTATCTGTGCGCAAAGGCGTGCGCCTCCTGAAGCAGCGCCAGCAGCGGGGCATCCAGGTCATCCGGCTTGGCGATGATGGCGTGGTGCGTCCAGCGGTTTGGGTAAGGCTCTACCGTTATCGCCACCAGCGGGTGTTGCGCCCGGTACGGCAGCCCAAACGTCAGGATAACGTGCACCTCCGGCCTGCCCTTCACCTTTCTGTAAGGCAGCGAGACAAACGCAAACCCGTGCTTTGACTGAAAGGTGATCTGCGTTTTGTGCACAACGATCTGCGTTTCCGGGCCGATGTGAAGAATTGCCGCCTCTATGGCCTCATACAGGGGCAGCGTGCCCGGCGCTTTGATGAAAAACGCGAGGATTTCAGCTGTCATGGGCATACTCCTTTGCGGTGAGAAATGATTGCTTCCATCATAGCGAATTTTCCCTGACATGGCAATTGACTTCCTATTTTCATTATGTTACATTCATTGTCGCCGCAACGCTGTATAAAGAGGGAGGGGCCGCCATGACGCTTATGAAGAACAAGAAAAAGAAGCAGCAGGTTGAACTGAAACGGGGAGAAGCAGAGTCCGCACTGCGCCGCTACGCGTTCCTTGAAAAAGAAGCGCTGTTTACGCAGCTGGAAACGACCGCGGGCGGCCTGACCGCCGAGCGCGCCGAAGAACACCTGGATACATACGGCAAAAACGTGATCACCACCGGCCACAAAAACACGCTGCCGCACCGCCTGCGCGAGGCGTTTATCAACCCGTTCAACGTGGTGCTGCTGGTCATCGCGGCAGTCACGTTTTTCACGGATGTCATCTATGCAGATCACCCGGATGCCACCACCGCCATCATCATCCTGGCGCTGGTGCTGCTGTCCAGCCTGGTGGCGTTCATCCAAACGGAGCGCTCCAACGCATCCGCGGAAGCGCTGTCCAAGATGATCCAGAACAAGGCCGATGTGTTGCGGGACGGCCAGTGGGTCGAGGTTGCGGTGGATGAAGTGGTGCCGGGAGACGTGGTAAAGCTATCCGCCGGGGACATGATCCCCGCCGATGTCCGCTTCCTGACCGCAAAGGACGCGTTTATCGCGCAGGCGGCGCTGACCGGCGAATCAAGCCCGGTAGAGAAATTCGTGGATCATCGCGGAAAGCCCGATGACGCGCTGACAGACCTTACCAACATCGGGTTCATGGGGTCGAACATGGTCAGCGGCAGCGCCACCGCCATTGCGCTGACCACCGGAAACGAGACATATTTCGGGTCGATGGCAAAGACCCTTTCCGGCAACCGCGCAAAGAACAGCTTTGAGCGCGGCGTGGATTCCGTCAGCGGCCTTTTGATCCGGCTGACGCTGATCATGGTGCCCATTGTGCTGCTGATCAACGGGCTGACCAAGGGCGACTGGATGGATGCGCTGCTGTTCGCCATCACGCTGGCGGTGGGCCTGACGCCCGAGATGCTGCCGATGATCATGACATCCACGCTGGCCATCGGCGCCGTCGGCATGTCCAAGCACAAGGTGATCGTCAAAACCCTGGGCGCGATACAGACCTTCGGCGAGATGGACATCCTGTGCACGGACAAAACGGGCACGCTGACGGAAGACAAGATCGTGCTGGAAAAGTACATGAACGTGCTGGGGCAGGAGGAACCGCGAATCCTTAGGCACGCGTACCTCAACAGCCATTTTCAAACGGGTCTGAAAAACCTGATAGACCTGGCAATCATCAACCGCGCGATTGAAAGCGGGCTTGCGCCGGTGCTTTCGCGCTACACCTGCGTGGATGAGATTCCCTTCGATTTCCAGCGCCGCCGCATGAGCGTGGTTTTACAGGATGAAACCGGCAAGCGCCAGCTGATCACCAAGGGCGCAGTGGAGGAAATACTGGCCATTTCCACGCATGTTGAATTGAACGGTGAAGTATTGCCGCTGACGGAAGAAAACCGCCGCATCGCGCGGCAAACCGACCTGGAAAACAGCCGCGACGGCCTGCGCATGATCGCCATCGCGCAGAAAACAAATCCGCCCGAGGAGGGCCGATTCGGCGTGGACGATGAGTGCGACATGGTGCTCATTGGCTTTGTAGGCTTCCTGGACCCGCCCAAGGAGAGCGCCGCGGAGGCCATCGGCGCGCTGAAAGAGCATGGCGTGCGCACCATCGTGCTCACCGGCGACAGCGAGGGCGTGGCCGTGAAAGTGTGCGGCAAGGTGGGCGTGGATGTGTCCCAGCTGCTGACCGGCAAGGAAGTTGAGGCGATGGACGACGCCGCGCTGCTGAAAGCCGTGGAAACGTGCAGCCTGTTCGCCAAGCTGTCCCCAAGCCAGAAACAGCGCGTGGTGCGGGCATTGCAGCAAAACGGGCACACGGTGGGGTACATGGGCGACGGCATCAACGATGCGCCGCCGCTGCACCAGGCGGATGTCGGCATCTCCGTGGACAGCGCGGTCGATATCGCCAAGGAAACGGCCGATATCATCCTGCTGCAAAAGGATTTGATGGTGCTGGAAGAGGGCGTGATTGAAGGCCGCCGCACGTTCGGCAACATCATCAAGTACATCAAAATGGCCGCCAGCGGCAACTTTGGCAACATGGTTTCCGTGATCGCGGCAAGCCTGTTCCTGCCGTTTTTGCCGATGCTGCCCATTCATATCCTGACGCAGAACCTGCTGAACGATTTCGCGCAGATGGGCATGCCCTTTGACAAGGTGGACGCCGAGTACCTGAAGCAGCCGCGCAAATGGGAAACGAAAAGCATCAAGTCGTTCATGGCGTTTCTGGGGCCGGTCAGTTCCCTGTTTGATATCCTGTGCTTTGCCGTGCTGTGGTGGGTGATCAAGGCGAACACGCCTGAGCTTGCCCCGCTTTTCCAGGGCGGATGGTTCGTGTTCGGCACAGTGTCGCAGGTACTGGTCATCCACATGATTCGAACCGCGAAGATCCCTTTCCTGCAAAGCAGGCCATCGCTGCCGTTGCTGATTTCCACGGGGATTGTCGCGCTGGTCACGATTTTCATTGGATTTACCGGTATCGGCGCCGCGCTGGATATGGCCGTGCTGCCCTGGTCCTTCGCGCCGTGGCTGATTGGGCTGATCGTGCTGTACGCGCTGGCAACGCAGTGGCTGAAGAAGTTTTATGTCAGGCGGTTTGGGGAGTGGCTGTAGGGAACGCCAGGGGCTCTGCCCCTGGACCCCGCTCAAGGGCTTAAAGCCCTTGAGAATCCCTGCTTAGGGAATGATATTCTATAGAAAACCCCCACCCCCGCCGCAGCGGAAGAAGGGGTTCCAAGGGGCCTTAGGCCCCTTGGCAGGGCCTGGGACAGCGTCCCAGCGTTCTTTTTTTACTGCGCCTCAATCACTTTCTCCAATATCTTCCGCGCAATGGGCGCGGCCACGCTTCCGCCGGCGCCGCCCTTTTCCACCACAACGGCGATTGCGTAGGGGTACCTGGCATCATCGATGAACCCGACGAACCACGCGTGCGTGGGCACTGACTTGTTGTCGCTGACCTCGGCGCTGCCGGTTTTGCCGGCCACCTTGATCCCCTTGATCTGCGCGCGGGTGCCGGTGCCCGCCTCCACACAGCGGATCATATAATCCTTGATCGTCTGGGCGACGCTGGGGTCGCAGGCCCTGGTGTACACCTTTTCGGGGATCAGCACGCGCTGCGCGCCCAGCGGCGTCGTGGCGGACAGCAGCATGCGCGGCTCCATCATGACGCCGTCGTTGGCGATGGCGCCGGCGATCATCGCCATGTGAAGGGGCGTCGCCAGCACGCGGCCCTGGCCCACGCCGGCCCAGGCAAGGTCATCGCGGGTGGGGTTATTGGTGGGAAACTGCGAATTGTACACCACCATATCGCGGAACAGGAAATTGGAATTGAAGCCAAAGTTCTGCGCGGTTTTGTTCAGCCTCGAATAGCCAAGCTCCAGCGCGATGGAGGAAAACGTCGTGTTGCAACTCTTGGCGAACGCATCGCGCATGGAAAGGGTGCCGTGCACCAGGTTTGATGCCTCGGTGACGGTGGTCTTGTCCACCAGCAGCGAGCCGGTGCAGTCAAACGTACGGTCTGCCACATCGGAAAGGTTCGACAGCGCGGCCGCCATCGTCACAATCTTGAACGTGGAGCCGGGCGGGTACATGCCCTGCGTGGCGCGGTTGACGAACGCGCCGTTATCCTCCTTGGCGTTCTTGGTGGCATCCATATCGCGCGGGCTGAAATCGGGGTAGGAGTTGCTGACGATGACCTCGCCCGTCTTGTAATTGAGCACCACGATCGCGCCTGCGGAATAGTTTGCAAGCTGCTCACGGGCAAACGCGCACAGCGACGCGTTGATCGAAAGCTGGATGTTATCCCCGCGCGTAGGGCCGCCGGTGAACATGCTCTGAATGCGCTCCCACGCGCTGGCCTTGAACCCCAGCAGGTAGCTGGAAAGGAACGTTTCCGCGCCGTTTGCGACGATGCCGCCGCTGTCACCCACCACATGCGATACCGCGTGGCGTATCTCGGATGATGTGGGGTATGTGCGCTCGCCGTTTTGCGTGGTGGCAAGCACGCGGCCCGTTCTGTCGGTGATGTCACCGGCAACCACCGTTTGCTTTTGCGCGGAAAGCCGCGGGTTGTTCGCGGATGCGAACCAGCGCCCGCCGTAAAAATACACCGAATACGAAAAGTACGTTGCCAGCCCGATGAACAGCCCCGCCATCAGCAGCGCCATCAGCCGCACATTGTGCCTCAGCCTTTTCATGGCGCGCCCTCCTCACCGGGTTCCGGCGTTTGCACCGTTTCAGGCGGCAGCGCGGCCATCTGCGCATCCGCCATCAGGTCCTTCTCGCCCCGCGCGGAAACGCCGCACAGCAGCCCCACCAGCCCCATACACGATACCAGGGATGTGCCGCCGTAGCTTAAAAACGGCAGCGTAATGCCGGTCAGGGGGATCAGCTTGATGACGCCGCCGATGATCACGAACGTTTGCAGGCCGATCAGCAGCGACACGCCCAGCGCCGTCAGCGATAGGAACGGCGTGCGCGCCCGAACCGCCACGCCAAACCCGCGCAGCACGATGATCGCGTACAGCGCAAGCACGCCAAGGCCGAACAGGATGCCAAACTGCTCGCACAGCACAGCAAATATGAAGTCCGTAGAATACGCCGGGATGACACGCGGCTTGCCAAGGCCGAACCCCACACCAAACAGCCCGCCGCTTGCGATGGCCGTCAGCGCCTGCACCAGCTGGTAGCCCTTCCCCAGCGCGTCCGACCACGGGTTTTGCCAGATCGCCACGCGCGTTTTGACGTGCGCGAACATCTCATACCCCATCACGGCAGCACCTACACCCCCAAGCCCCCCCAGCAGCGTCACCGGCAGGTTGGAAGATGCTGAATAGAACATCAGCAGCGTGACCAGGTAGTACATCAGCGCGGTGCCAAGGTCCTTTTGCAGCATCAGCGCGCCCAGGCACAGCGCCGCGAACAGCAGCCCCGGCAGCATGCCCATGAACCCGCGCGGCGTGCTGAAACACTCCGCCAGCGACAGGATCAAAAATATCTTGACCAGTTCGCTGGGCTGGAAGGATGAAATGTACGGAATCTCGATCCAGTTCTTCGCGCCGTTGGTTTCGCGGCCAAACAGAATTGGCAGAATCAGCAGCGCCACGCCCACCGGCAGCATGATCCCGGAAGGCAGCCGCCAATCCTTTATCCATTGCACGGCAAGCGTGCATACCGCGAACATCGCATACCCGCCCAGCATCAGGAAAAACTGGCGCAGACCCCTTTCCGGGTCCAGGCTGAACAGCAGTACCACGCCCAGCCCGCACAGGAACTGCATCAGCATCGTCAGCATCAGGTCGGCGGAAAGGCGCGGCGCAATCACCCACACCAGCAAAAACGCCGACAGCGGCAGCAGGATCGACAGCCCCGCCGCCCATGCCGCCCACTGCAGCTCACCGATGTGCTGCACCACCAGCAGAATGCACGCGCTGAACTGGAACAGCATGATCGCGGACAGCGTCAGCCTTGTAGCGCCGCGCCGCTTGCGCGCTTTGCGCGGCGACTCACCCTTTTGCTGCGGCCCGCTTTTTACAGCCTGCCTTTCATCGCCAAACAGTGACTTTTTCGGTTTTTGCCGCAGAAGCTTTTCCTGGCGCAGCCTGTCCTTCTCGCGCGCCTGCTCGGCCCTTTTTTCTTTTTCGGCCTTGCGCTCTCTTTCTTTTTGCGCCTTGGCTGCGCGGGCCGCTTCCAGCGCGGCAGCCTTTTCGGCCTCGGCGGCGCGGCGGGCCTGCTCGGCAGCCTTCTCGGCGGCTTTGGCGGCGCGCTCGGCGGCCTTGGTTGTTCGCTTGTTTGCCTTGGGGTCAGGCGTCCGTAGTTTTTTCATGCGCACGCCTCCCGGGCTTTGTTTTTGTTTTAACGGTCAGCTGCGGGGTGGGCAGCTGCACCCTTTCCGGAATGATGGGGCCTGCCGCATCCAGCGTTTCGCCGGCAAGGCGCACCCCGGCGAATAGGCGGAGTTGCAGCGTAACGCTGCCGACGGTCAGCGTCGCCCCGTGGCGCAGCACGGCCTCGCGCTGCACCTCTACGCCGTCTACACGCACGGTGCCCTGATTCCCAAGGCGTGAATTCGAAGATATCGCGCCATCAGAGGATTTCGCGAGAAAGCCTCTCCGCACGGGCCAAATATGCAGCCCGTCTTCGCGCAGCGTAAACCGCGCCGTTCTGCCCGGCACCCTCTCTGATTGCAGCCTAACGTCGCACCCGCGCGCGCTGCCGATCATCCCATCCCGCGTTGCGGGGAACACCGCCCCCTCCGGCACGCGCGGCGTGCCCGTGGCAACCACGGCCCACTCCCCAATCGCGCCCGCATCCGACAGCTTGGATGCCCGCTGCCGCGCGCCAAGCGCATCCCGGCGCAGCCACAGCGCGGCGCGCCACAGGATGACCAGCAGCAGCGCCAGGAACCAGTACCTGGCGATATACGCGATGACGGGGTAGATCGTCTCTTTCATATGAAAGTAGAATAACACGAAACGGGTGGGGATGCAATGCGGAATGCGCCAGGGGCGCTGCCTCTGGACCCTGCCAAGGGGCCTAAGGCCCCTTGGAACCCCTGCTATTTCGCCTCACGGCGGGAAGGTGTTTTGGCAGATGCGGCTTGCAGAATCCAAAGACATGGCGACACGCCGGCATAAAGGAGCATCTGCCGGCTCAGATGCTTATGATTAGCCAATCTATTTAGCAACTATATCAACAACCGGGCCGTTATCCCCATAATAGGAAAAGCCAAGCGTATATCCCCCAATTTCTATTGTTTCTTGCATAATGATAGGACCATAAAGCAATGAGGCTATGAAGGTTTCTTTCAGAAGAAAATCGCCCGTTGTCTCCTCATTGTCTTCACCTATCAACGCCCCCACTACACATATTATGGCATGATAGGCTTCAAGCAGTGGAGGCGTCGTTTCTCCGCTTGGAAAGCCAATGAACTTTATCGTTTCAATGGCTTTGCCGCTGTCAAAGGATAATACCAGCTGCACATTGTTCCCAATAAAAATCATTCCTCTGTCGCCGGTCGACATAGCATCTGAGCTGGAATCAAACGCGGGAAGGTTGGGTTCATCCTGAACCAAAGCGGTCAGGTTTTCCACAAACTCAAAATACAGGATGCCTTGAGCAAATGCGGGAACGGTGGAAACAGTCAGCGTTAGCACAATTACTGCACAACACAAAACCGCCATCTTTTTCAAACAAAGCACCTCCCTTCATTTATTTGATAACCTTCCAGCTTTCGTCAGTTTACACCGCAATGATACTGCATAGCGCCAACGCCCGTCAACCGCAAGCCCGCCGCCGTGCTTTTCCCCACTGGACGTGCGGCGCATTTGCCCTTATAATGAGCGCATGACGTTAGAAGCATTTTTCAGCGCTCACCCCCGCGTGGCGCTTGGTTTTTCTGGCGGGGTGGATTCCGCTTACCTGCTGTATGCGGGGCTGTCGCTGGGGGCGGATGTGCGCCCGTATTTTGTCAAAACGCCGTTTCAGCCGCAGTTTGAACTGGATGACGCGCGCCGCCTGGCGGATCAGCTGCATGTGCCGCTGACGGTGCTGCCGGTGGATATTCTGGCAAACGACGCCGTGCGGGCGAATCCTTCAGACCGCTGCTACCACTGCAAGGCGGCGATTTTCGGTGCGCTTTCGCAGGCCGCCGGGCGGGATGGGTTTACCGTGTTGCTGGATGGCAGCAACGCATCCGATGATGAAGGCGACCGCCCCGGCATGCGCGCGCTGCGCGAGCTATCGGTGCTGTCTCCCCTTCGGGAGGCGGGGCTAACGAAGGCGGAAATCCGCAGCCTTTCGCACGGGGCGGGCCTTTTCACATGGGACAAGCCGGCCTATGCCTGCCTTGCCACGCGCGTGCCCACCGGCCGGGAGATCACCGCCCCGCTGCTTGAAGCGGTAGAGGCCGCCGAGGGCGCGCTGCATGCGCTTGGGTATTCCGACCTGCGCGTGCGCGTGCTGGGCGATATGGCCAGACTGGAGCTGCCGCAGGATCAAATCGAACAGGCAGGCAGAGACAGGGCCGCAATTGCGGAGGCGCTGCGCCCGTATTTTTCGCGGGTCCTGCTGGATCTTTCCGGGCGTGGAGAGAGGTAAAGGACGGATAGAAAACGCAGGAACGCCAAGGGGCTCTGCCCCTTGGAACCCCGCTTAAGGGCCTAAGGCCCTTAAGAATCCCTTCATGGGGGAATAGTATAAAATTCAACCCGCCGTGAGGCGAAAAAGAAGGGGTTCTTAGGGGCCTTAGGCCCCTAAGCAGGGTCTGGGACAGCGTCCCAGCGTTCCCCCAACTCATAACGGAGGACCTGATGGAGAAAAGAGACATCCTGCGCCTGCTGGAAGATGTACGGGGCGGCGCGGTTTCCCCCGAGGAGGCGCTGCTCTCTTTAAAAGAGCAGCCTTTCGAGGACCTGGGGTACGCGAAGCTGGATCACCACCGCGCGCTGCGCCAGGGCATCGCGGAGGTCATATACGGCGCTGGCAAAACGCCTGAGCAGATCATCGGCATTGTGGATGCGATGCGCCGCCGGGGGCAACAGACCATTCTGATCACAAGGCTTTCCAAGGAGGCTGCCGGGGCCGTCAGCGCGCAGCACCCTCTCACATACCACGAGGCCGCGCGTCTGGGCATCATCGGCGATATGCCTGCGCCGGACGGGGTCGGCACGGTCGTCGTCGCCACCGGGGGCACCAGCGACCTGCCCGTGGCGGAAGAAGCCGCCCTGACTGCCGAGGCGCTGGGCAACCGTGTGGTGCGGCTGTACGATGTGGGCGTGGCGGGGCTGCACCGGCTCCTTTCGCACCTTAATGACATCATGTCCGCGCGCGTGGTCATTGCCATCGCGGGCATGGAGGGTGCGCTGGCCAGCGTCATCGGCGGGCTGACAGACTGCCCGGTGATCGGCGTGCCGACCAGCGTGGGCTACGGCGCGGCGTTTGGGGGGCTTGCGGCGCTGCTTTCGATGCTGAACTCGTGCGCAAGCGGCGTCAGCGTGGTCAATATCGACAACGGGTTTGGTGCGGGGTATCTTGCCAGCATGATCAATCATTTGGAGGGCACACATGAAAACACTGTACCTTGACCTATCCATGGGGGCGGCGGGCGATATGCTGATGGCGGCGCTGCTGGAGCTGCACCCGCAGCCGGAAAAGTTCCTCCAAACGATGCGGGAGCTGGGCATTCCCGGGGTATCCATTGACGCGCAAAAGGCTTCAAAATGCGGCATTACCGGCACGCATGTCAGCGTTCTGGTACACGGACACGATGAGGGCGACAGTGCACCGGCTCCGCAGCCGATGTCCGAAGGCCCATACCACGATCACGATTATGACGGCGAGCCCGAAACGCAGCACACCGGCGGCGGCGTGTTCCACGACCACGATTACGACGGCGAACCCGCGCCCAAAGTGGATGAAAAGCTGCTGCACGAGATGGAGCAGGCGCTGGCGCAGAGCCAGAGCATTTCATATAATCACGCAAACGCGCGCGATAATTTCCATGGGCATACGCACGCGCATGAACATGACCACGCGCACAGCCACGATGAGCCGCACGCGCACCGCGGCCTGCACGAGATAGAGCATCTGCTTTCGCACCTGCATCTGTCCCCCAAGGTATATGGGGACGCGCTGGCCGTGTACCGCCTGATCGCCGATGCCGAAAGCCGCGTGCACGGGCAGCCGGTGGATCAGATTCACTTCCATGAGGTGGGCAACCTGGACGCGGTGGCGGATATCGTCGGCGTATGCATGCTGATGGAAGCCCTTGCGCCGCATGCCGTGCTGGCGTCGCCCGTGCACGTCGGCGCGGGCACGGTCCGCTGCGCGCACGGCGTGCTGCCCGTGCCTGCCCCCGCGACGGCGCTGCTGCTGACCGGCATCCCAAGCTACGGCGGCGCGATCCAGGGCGAGCTGTGCACGCCCACCGGCGCGGCGCTGCTGAAGCATTTCGTGCGGTCATTCGGGCCGATGCCCGTGATGGTTACCGAGAAGATCGGGTACGGCATGGGCAAGAAGGACTTTGAGCAGGCAAACTGCGTGCGGGCGTTTTGGGGGGAAATAGCGGAAGGGGCGGGAGAGTCTCCCGCATCCTGCAACGGCGGCAGCATTTCGCCTGCGGACGGCGTGATCGAGCTGTGCTGCAACCTGGATGACATGACGCCGGAAGCGGTGGCGTTCGCGCAGGAAAGGCTGCTGGAATTAGGCGCGCTGGATGTAACCGTAACGCCGTTGCTGATGAAAAAGGGGCGGCCCGGCGTGCTGCTCAGCTGCCTGGCGATGGCGGAAAAGCGCGAGGCGCTGGTGAAAGCGATGTTCCTGCACACCTCAACGCTGGGCCTGCGGGAGGTGCCGGTGACGCGCTACAAGCTTTCCCGCACCGAAGAGGTCGTCGAAACGGCGCACGGGCCTGTGCGCGTGAAGGTATCCGAAGGGTACGGGGTTGTGCGGCGCAAGGCGGAGTATGAGGATCTGGCGCGGATCGCGCGGGAGACGGGGATGGGGCTGGAAGAGGCGCGGAGGTTGGTGGAGAAGAGATAACGGGGAACGCCGGGACGCTGTCCCGGGCCCTGCCAAAGGGCCTAAGGCCCTTTGGCATCCCTGCTTTGGTTATTGTATACGCGCCCTCTTCCTTCGGGAGGAGGGCGCTTGTTGTCTTACGGGGTTGTTACGGCCTTCAGGTATGCTTCCAGCAGGTTGACGCATACATCCTGCGAGATACCGCCCGCGAGGTATTCACGAACCAGTATGGACGCCAGCGTGGTGGTGACCGTCGAAGTATGGCGGATGGATTGCTCATACGGGGCCAGCCACTGGGCAACTTGTTCGGCGCTGTGGTTCGGATAAGAACCCTCCAGAAAAACCCCATTGTGGCTGTACTCCTGATACAGCGCGCCGTGTGGCGTGATGTCCGGATCAATCAGATAGGACAGGAACTCCACCGCCAGCTCTTTTTGCTGGCTGTTTGCGCTTATCATGTAATAGCTTGTGGTCGCTATGGTGTCTTTGATCCCCTCTTCGTATACCGGGGTGGGCACGGTATAGGTGATGCTCACCGGGCTCATATATACCAGCTCAAACACGGGCGTCGGGCCTACCCCGCGCCAGTTGCCCAGCATGATCAGGTTGTTATCCACAAGGTATTTGTAACCTGTCAGCAGCGCGCGGAGGGCCGGGGTATCCACCGTGGCGGGCGCATCCTGCCGGCTAACGACGTTGCACAAGTATTGTTCGATGCAATAGGGAAAGGCTCCCTCAGCGAGCAGCTTGTATTCCGTGCCGTTGGTTTGGTTGTATGCGGCTACTTTTTCGCCCAGCTTGAACAGGTCGTCCCAAGTCCAGCCTTCCGTGGGCGCGGTGATATCCAGCTTTTCCAGCGTGATGACGCTAAGCACACGCAGGCGGGCAAACCGCATCTGATATGGAATGGCCACCAGCGCGCCGCCCTCCGTGAACATTTGAAGGGACGGGTAGCGCTCGAGCTTTTCCATGATGGCGGCCTCTTTGGATAGGTCGAGCAGCACGCCTTTGCGCTGGTATTCGGCAAGGTCAATGTTGTAGGCGGCGATCAGATCGATGCCCGCTTCACCAGCCAGCAGCGCCTCCGTGAGGTCAGGGTACACATATGCCGCGCGGTGATCAATGGTGACATCGGGATGCGCGTCCTGAAACGCGGCAAGCGCCTGCCGATAGCGTTGGCCCATGCTGATGGAAAGCGCGGCGCGCATATTCAGTTGATCGATTGGCGGCCAGAAATTGACCAAAGTGAGCGTGGTTTCCGCAAGCGCGGCGTGCAGGGGCAGCAGGAAAAGCAGGGGCGTGATGAGTATGCAAAGCAGCTTCTTTTTCGTTTTCATGGGGCACCTCCGTTTCGCCCGGTCGGTCGTGCTTGTTTGGTGCGGAGGAAGAGGCAGCAAAATTTGCCGAAGCCAACAATTGCATAGCTATGGCAGAACCAACGGTATGCAGAATCCCGACCGATCCCGTCTTACGGGGTTGGCGCCATCAGCATGCAGTTTGGGCTGGTGTGCCGATGTCTATCAGCAGAACCGACAAGCGTATAACCGCACATATTGCAATCCCAACGGTAGAATGTGCCAATTACGAGAACAGTACAACCTGCTGTTACCGAACACGGAAAACTGCCTATTGTTTCGGTGTTTAGGATCGTATACTGCATCAAACCACACCCATAACGGCAACCACCTGCATTTGCACTTATTGCAAATCCGATGGTCAGCATCGAACAGAGCAGCAAACATAATATTTTTTTCATTTGAACATTTCCTTTCATTGAACACCCCCCCTCCGTGAAACATGTTATCATAAAGCATCAACGCCTGTCAATGCTTTTTATACGTGTGGCTATGGTATTCTTATTTATTATAGGAGCTTTTGCCTAATTTTCTTTTGCCAGTTGCTTCTCTTGTATCCACACCATTCCTCGTGCGAAATACGCAAAAAGCACCCCCTCCCCCGCCCGCAGGCAAAGGAAGGGGTGCTTAACCATATACAGCTTCTCTTAGATTAGCTCGATGATGACCATTTCCGCGGCATCGCCACGGCGGGGGCCCTTGCGGATGATGCGCGTGTATCCGCCCGCGCAGCCCTTATCCTGGTTGCGCTTCTTGTACTTGGGGCCGATCTCGCGGAAAAGCTTTTCCACGATGGGGTGCTTGTTGTCCGTGGTGCGCTCTTTGAAGTCGGCCTTGCTTTCGTCAGCCTTTTTGACCTCTTTGATGTCATAAAGGGTGGCCATGATCATGCGGCGCGCATGCAGCTTGGAGGGCTGGTCGTTCGTCACGGTGATCGAAACGGTCTGGCCCTTATCGTTGTTGTATTCCTTGGTCACTTCCAAGGTGTTGTCGCATTCGCGGATCGCCAGGGTAATCAGGCGTTCGGCGATGGAGCGAACTTCCTTGGCGCGCTGCAGCGTGGTCTCAATTTTGCCGTGCCAGATCAGTTGGGAGACCTGGTTGCGCAGCAGAGCCTTCCGCTGATCGCTGGGCCTGCCCAGTTTGCGTTGTGTCGCCATGAAAGGGAACCTCCTTTATCCTTAGGAACGATTCAAAGTTCGTGGGTCCGATTACTCATCGGACGGGCGCAGGCCAAGCCCCAGGGCAATCAGCTTCTGCTCAACCTCTTCAAGCGATTTCTTGCCAAGGTTGCGCACCTTCATCATGTCTTCCTGGTTGCGCTGCACAAGTTCCGCCACCGTATCGATGCCCGCGCGCTTTAGGCAGTTGTACGCGCGCACGGAAAGATCCAGTTCCTCGATTGTCATCTCCAGAACCTTTTCTTTCTTGTTGTCCTCGGGCTCGTTAAAGTCAACCGCGGCGCTGCGCTCGGTAAGGCCCGTGAACAGCGTCAGGTGGCCGGACAGGATTTTCGCGGCGATTGAAATCGCCTCATCCGGCGCGACGGAGCCATCCGTCCACACTTCCAGCGTCAGCTTGTCAAAGTCGGTGATCTGGCCGACGCGGGTGTCTTCCACAGCGTAGTTGACCTTGGTGATGGGCGTGAAAATGGAATCCATCGGGATCACGCCGATGGGCATGTTCGGCTGCTTGTTCTTCTCCGCGGTCACATAGCCGCGGTTCTTGTCCAGCGTCAGCGTCATCTGCAGGTGCGCGTCCTCATTCAGGGATGCGATGTGCAGATCCTTGTTGACGATTTCCACTTCGCTGTCCACGCCAAGATAGGCGGCGGTCAGGTCAAGCGGGCCGCGCTGATCGATCGTGATCGTCTTGACGCCGTCGGTGTGCAAGCGCACCGCCAGCATCTTGAGGTTCAGGATGATCTCGGTCACGTCTTCTTTGACGCCGTTGACGGTGGTAAATTCATGCTGAACGCCTTCGATGCGCACGCTTGTTACGGCCGCGCCCGGAAGCGAGGAGAGCAGCACGCGCCTCAGCGCGTTGCCGAGCGTCTGCCCAAAGCCGCGCTCCAGGGGTTCCACCACAAACTTGCCATACTTCTCGCCAACTTCAACGCGCTCAATCTTCGGCTTCTCAAACTCGGTCATGCTCATTGGGTTATCCTCCCTCAAAAACCGTCGATGGGGTAATCTTGCACGATGGCGCAAAACCGAAGATTCGCGCCACTACGGAATTCCACAGGGAATTCCTACCGTGCTTAGCGGGAGTAATACTCAACGATGAGCTGCTCATTGATCGAAAGATCAATGTCTTCGCGGCGCGGCGTCGCGGCCACGTTCGCGGTCAGGTTTTCGGCATCCAGCGTCAGCCACTTGGGGATGATGCGGCCGGTGCCTTCCTTCAGGACCTTGAAGTGTTCCATTTCCTTGGAACGGTCGCGCAGCGTGATCACATCGCCCTCGCTGACAAGGTAAGAAGGAATATTGACCTTCTTGCCGTTGACGCGGATGTGGCCGTGCAGCACGATCTGGCGGGCCTGCGGGCGGGACGAGCCCAGCCCAAGGCGATAGATGACGTTATCCAGCCGCTTTTCAAGCAGCGCAAGCAGGTTTTCGCCCGTGACGCCGCGCATATTGCTGGCTTTCTCGTAGTAACGCTGGAACTGGCCTTCCAG
>JAVBPC010000094.1:0-50247 GCA_031549905.1 Eubacteriales bacterium | reverse complement strand
CGCGGCGGCCGCCACCAGCGCCGCCGCAAGCACCCAAAACACCAAATCCATCAGCGCCGTGACCACGCGCCCTGCCTTTAGCATCACGCGAAACAGGCGCAGAAAATCATACAGTACGCCCGCCGCCAGGCCCGCGTACACGGCCATCAGAAACGTTTGCGCCTGCCCCTCCGCCGAAAACATCGTCAGCGAAAGAGTCTGGAAAGGATGCCGCCACGCTTTTGCGACGGCGCATCGCCGTATTCGATGCCGGCGATTTTCCCTTCGACGGTCAGCTTGCCCTCTTCCAGGTTCAGATGCGAAATATGCAGCCCGTCGCCCACCAGTGAAACATCCCCCTCCTGGGTGAGCACGACGACTTCCTGTTCGTTGAAGCTCGCCACGTCCGTCACGCCCGTGAGCACCGCGCGCTTTCTGTCATCCATTTGCACGGAATGCGGCCCAACCACGGGCGGCGGCCGCTTGCCTTCGGCGGCATCCTTGACCATACCGCGTCCCTCCTTTCCTTTTGCCTTTCAAGGAACCTTATGCGAGGGAGTGCGGAACCTATTCCACGAATGAAATATGCAGGGCGAGAGTTACTCCAGTATCTCCCCGTCGGTAGAAATCGTCACCACCTGCCAGGGGATCATCTTGCCGCTGTTCTTCAGCGCGGTGATGACCGCGTGCTCGATTCCGCCGCAGCAGGGCACCTCCATGCGCACCACGGTGACCGACTTGATGCTGTTCGCCTCGATGATCGCCGTCAGCTTCTCGCTGTAGTCGCCCGCGTCAAGCTTCGGGCAGCCGATCAGCGTGATCTTGTTTTTCATGAACTTCTGGTGGAAGTTGCCGTAGGCGTACGCCGCGCAGTCCGCCGATACCAGCAGGTTCGCGCCGGCAAAGTACGGGGCGTTCACGGGCGCCAGCTTGATCTGCACCGGCCACTGGTTCAGCTGAGATGTGATATCTTCCGCCTGCTGGGGCACGGGCGCTTCCTTCTGCTGGTGCTGGATGGCCTTAGCGTGGTGGCCGGGGCAGCCGCAGGCCAGGGGCGCGGGTTCTGTTTTCGGGGCTTCCTTATTCTTTTCCATGTTTTCTTTCACCGCTTTCTCGTCGTAGGGGAGCGCCTCACGCTCTTCAAATGTGATGGCCTCCATCGGGCAGGCGGGCAGGCAGTTGCCCAGGCCGTCGCAGTAATCATCGCGCAGCAGCTCGGCCTTGCCGTCAATCAGACCGATCGCCCCTTCATGGCATGCTGATACGCACAGCCCGCACCCGTTGCACTTTTCCCTATCGATCTTGATGACTTTACGGATCATCTTTTATCCCTCCGCTGTTGATTTCTTGGCCATAGCATACTATACTGAAAACAAAAAATCGGTGGTCAAAACCACGGAGAGTATTTTGCAATGAAAAGTTTTATGCCGGTAATCAAAGGTTTGCCGCTGTTTGAAGGAATTGATGAAGCGGATCTGTCCGCGCTGCTGGGCTGCCTGGGCGCAAAAACCGTTTCCGCAAAAAAGGATGAGGTGCTGCTGATGGCGGGCAGCCGCCCGGCTGATGTGGGCATCGTGCTGGCAGGCGCGCTGCACATCCTGCGCGAAGATTTTGACGGCAACCGCACGCTGATGGCAACCCTGGAAGACGGCGATATCTTCGCCGAGGCGCTGTGCTGCGCGGGTGTGGCCGAAAGCCCCGTCACCGTGCAGGCGGACCGTGACAGCACCGTGCTGCTGCTGCCGTTTGACCGCATCATAAACGGCTGCCAGAAAGCATGCGGCTTCCACAGCAGGCTGATCGGCAACATGATGCGCCTGATCGCGCAAAAGAACCTGTATTTGCAAAACCGGATGGAAATCATGAATCTGAAATCCATCCGGGATAAGGTATTATGCTATTTGGAGCCTTTCGCCGCGAAGCAGGGGCGGCAGATCACCGTGCCGCACAGCCGCGATGAGATGGCGGCCTACCTTTCCGTGGATCGCAGCGCCCTGTCCCACACGCTGATGCGCATGAAGGCGGATGGGCTGATCAGTTACCATAAAAACACGTTCAAGTTACTGCTTTGAATCTTTGATGGCGGTATGCATCGCGCCGAACAGCTCATTGTAGCGCAGGCTGTCCGCGCTGATGCAAAGCGACGCCGCGTACAGCGACAGCGGGATTTCCTGCCCCGCCCAGGCAAATGTTTCGCCGTTTCGGGCCAGCACACGCGCCTTCACCGCGTCCGCCGCCGCGGGGTCGGAAAGCCCTGTCGCCAGCGCGAACTCATCCCCGCCGATGCGGAACAGCAGCATCTCTTCGCCCATTGCCTCTTCAATGCGCCGGATGGCCGTCAGGATCGCGATATCGCCCGCCTCATGCGAGATGTCGTTGATGGGCATCAGCCCCTGAATGTCAAAACACAGCACCACGGTATCCCGCATGGCGCGCAGCACCTCATACAGCTCCGACACATCCACTTTTCGCCTGGCCATTGTTTCATCCTCCACTTGATAAATTTCACTGACCCGTGGGAAAAGGTTCGCAAACCGCCGCGTCCGGCGGAACGCGCTTGGGGACAGATGGAACACCCGCTGAAACGCGCGGGAGAACACCTCCGGCGACTGATACTGAAAGCGCAGGGCGATATCCGTAACGCTTTCTTTGCCGGCAAGCAGCGCCCTGGCCGCCTGGGTAATGCGCCGCCGCTCAATGTAGCTTCCAACCGACATGCGCAGCGCGTACCGAAACACCTTTTGCAGCGACGACAGCGACACGAAGCACGCCTTCGCGATGTCCTCCTGCGAAAGCTGGTTTTCGAGGTTTTCCTCGATGTAGTCAAGCGCTTCCGTCAGCATCAGGAACTTTTCCATCAGGCCCAACCTTTCATGGCAGATCGATATCGATGAGAACAGTATACCGCCTTCTGCTCCTTCTGTCTTGATGATTTGGGCAAAAAGCGCTATACTGGGCGGGTTCATCCTTCGAGAGGGCAGATTACTATGAAACAAAAGAGATTTCAGGCGGTGCGGGCGGCCATCCCGCGCACGCTGCCGGTGATGACCGGGTATGTGTTCCTGGGCATGGCGTTCGGCATCCTGTTGACAAACGAAGGGTATGGTCTGCCGTGGGCGCTGCTGATGAGCGTTTTCATCTTCGCGGGGTCGATGCAGTTTGTGGCGGTGGGGCTGCTTGCGGGCGGGTTTGGCCCGGTCAGCGCATTCCTGCTGACGCTGATGGTCAACTTCCGCCACTTCTTTTACGGCATCTCCATGCTGGAGCGGTACAAGCCCTTCCGCAAAACAAAGCCATATCTGATCTTCGGACTGACGGACGAAACGTTTTCGCTGCTGGTGCAGGATGACGCGCCTGAGGGCGTGGACGCCGAGCAGTACGCGCTGGCCGTCACGCTGTTGGATCAGCTGTACTGGGTGGCGGGCTCGGCGCTGGGCAGCGTGTTGGGCGGCGCGCTGCCTGTGGATATGACGGGCATCGATTTTGCGATGACCGCGCTGTTTGTGGTGATCTTCCTATCGCAGTGGGAAAAGCGCGCGGGGCGCGTGCCCGCGCTGATCGGCGTGGGCGCGGCAGTGCTGTGCTTGCTGATATTTGGTGCGGAATGGTTCCTGCTGCCCACGCTGGCGCTGCTGACAGCGCTGTTGCTGTTGCTGCGGCCCGCGCTGGATGAGAGGGGGACCCTCCAATGACGGCGATGCAGGCGCTGATCACCGTTGGTATCATCGCGGCGGGCACGGTGCTGACGCGCGCGCTGCCCTTCCTGGTGTTCGGCAAAAAAGAAACCCCGCCGCTGGTGCTGTACCTGGGCCGGGTGCTGCCGTATGCGATTATCGGGATGCTGGTTGTCTACTGCCTCAAGGGCGTGCAGCTAAGCGCCACGCCGCACGGGGCGCCGGAAGCGCTGGGGGTGCTTGCCGTGGCCGCGCTGTACCTTTGGCGGAAGAACACGCTGCTGGCCATTGCGGTGGGGACGGGGGTTTATATGGTGCTGATTCGGGTTTTGTGATGGGGATGAGACGCCAGGGGCGCTGCCCCTGGACCCCGCTTAAGGGCCTAAGGCCCTTAAGAATCCCTGCATAGGGGTGGGTGTTTTGATAAATTCCAACCCGCCGTGAGGCGAAACAGCAGGGGTTCCAAGGGGACTTAGTCCCCTTGGTGGGGTCCAGGGGCAAAGCCCCTGGCGTCCTCCCACACCTGCCTCAGCGCAAACTTCAGCCCGTCGCAGCTGACCTGATGGTACTTGACCCCGTCCATTTCGCCCTCGAACGCGCCCTGCAGGCCAGCGCCGTGCAGGTGGCCGTAGACGGCGTCTTTGACGCCGTAGCGCGTCAGCAGGCGGGTGACCTCCGTAGGCTGCGCCCTGTCCGCGAAGGGCGGGAAGTGCAGCATCGCGATCAGCCGGGCAGAGGCGCCGCGGCTTTTTTTTTCGGCATCCTGTAGGGAAAGCTCCAGCCGCGCCAGTTCGCGCAGGTAGATCTTCTCATCTTCCGGCGTCATCTGCGCGGAGCCGGGGCACAGCCAGCCGCGCGCGCCGCAGACGATCACATCATCATAGCGGATGGCATCGTTTTGCAGCGCGGCCATGCCGGCCGGCAGCGCGGCGCGCACGCGGCCTATGGCGCCCCACCAGTAGTCGTGGTTGCCGCGCAGGATCACCTTGCGGCCGGGCAGCGCGGCGATGGCACGCAGGTCATCCATCGCCTGCTCAAGGTACATGGCCCAGCTGATATCGCCAGGGATCAGCACCAAATCATCCGGCAAAACGCGCGAACGCCAGTCCTCTGACAGCCTGGCAAAGTGGTTTTCCCAGTGCCGCCCGAAAACCTCCATCGGCTTTGCGTCGCCGCCGGGCAAGTGCAGATCGCTGATGGCGAATACTTTCACATTTCGTCCTCTGGCTCTTCTTCCCCGTCACCCAGGCTTTCTTCTTCCGCAAGCACATCATCCAGCGAAAGCTCGCGGTCTATTTCGCCAAGCTCCGCGCCGGGGATGTCATCCTGCGCATCCAGCTCTATTTCGCGCATATCGCTGGCGTCATCCATCTCCATCGGGTTTTCGGCCTCTGCCGTATCCTTGTCGTCAGCCTTGTCATCCTGCATTTCCTTCAGGCAGAATAGGCACATATCCTTGCCCGGCAGTGCAGGGTTTTCATTGCAGACGGAGCACAGCTCGAAGAACCCTTCGCGCCCGCTATCGCCCTTGACCTCACGGCGGCACACCGTGCACAGCGTTCCATCATCCAGGATATAGTTCAGCTCACACCGCGGACATTTCCGTAATGCCACAAAAGACGCCCCCTATTTCGTACTGTCTGTCACTTCCAGCTTTTCCCATGGAAGTTAATTGGCAAATTTATTGCATACGTTTATCGAAATTATTACAATACTGTTAAGCATTGGGAAAAAACCTGACAACCCTTGGTAATCCAAAGAAAAAACCAGGAGGTATCCCTATGAAAAACCGTATTTTCACCCGCTTATTCCCCATTCTTTTACTGGTGACACTATCCTTGCTGCCTGCGCTGGCCCTGGCATCCGATGTGCCTACCTGCCCGCAGATCACCTGGGAGGCGCAGCGGCAGCTGGTGTCCAACTGGGCGCAGACCGGCTCGCTGACCCCTTCGCAGAGCGACTGGATCACCGGCAGCGACAGCCAGGGAACCGGCAGCTGTACAACCGCTTCGGGTTGCACCACCGGCAGCAGCACCTGTCCTAACGGCACCGCGGGCTGCACCAGCACCAGCACGACTTGCCCCGGCGGCACCACGGCCTGCCCGACCGGCAGCGGCACATCCGGCACCGGTACCGGCACCACTTGCCCCAACGGCACCGCGGGCTGCACCAGCACCAGCACCACTTGCCCGACCGGCACCACCTGCACAACCGGCAGCGGTACGACCGGCACCGCCTGCCCGAACGGGACAACGGGCTGCACCAGCACCAGCACAACATGCCCAACCGGCACAACCTGCCCGACTGACACCGCGCCCACGACCCCTGCGGACGACACATCCACCCAGAACGATGGTCATTATACACCGGGTGCCCCTACTGCGCAAGAGATAGCTTTGTATAATGAGATCAACGCCGAGCGCGTGGCGCGCGGGCTGGACGCGCTGCCACTGGATACAAGCCTTTCGCAGCTTGCGCGCATGAAATCCGAGGACATGGCGGAGAACCACTACTTCGCCCACGAATCCCCGACATACGGCAGCGCGGCCGAAATGCTGGCCGATGCGGGCTACCCGTTTAACGGCGTAGGCGAGAACATCGCGCATGCGGGCAGCGTCGAGAAGGCGCACGACCTGCTGATGAGCTCCGACGGGCACCGCCGCAACATCCTGGGCAGCCAGTGGACGAAGGTCGGCATCGGCATTGTCAATGACAGCAACGGCTACCCGCTGGTTACGGAGCTGTTCGCCCGGTGACACACGGTTTCGCACCCATCCTATGGCGCATAGGGCAATAAGATGACAAATCAAAACGCCGGAGAGCATTTGCCTCCCCGGCGCTTTTGCACGTCATCCCCCGATGTTGCGGTTCCTGGCGGCGATATCCCACCTGTCCACCGCCTTGCCGCCCTGCGCCACCGTGGCGTACGCGTGCAGCGCATTGGTGGGGCACACATGCCAGGGGATCAGGTAGATCACCTCGCCGATGGGCGGCACTGGCTTGCCCTGCGGCTGGCGGTACACCCAGTGCTCCTCGCTGTGGGTCAGGGGCTCGGCATCCTCATAGCCCAGCACCAGCGCGCGCAGGCCGGGCATCTCACAGGCGATGGCCTTGTTGCCCACATCGATGGTGAACAGGCCCTGCGCCGGGTGGCTAACCACGCGGGCGAGCACCGCCACGCCGGGCGTGAACGGCAGGTCATGTATCTTGCCCTGGTGATAGCTGTAGTCCATCTGGAACACCGTGCCGGGCGACAGGAACACATCGCCATACTCCGCGTGCACGGGGAACGTGGGCGTGCCGCCCATCACCAGGATGCCGGCGGTCAGGCCGTCCGCTTCCAACGTGTCCCTGAGCGCGCGGACGGTGGCGATGGCGTCTTGCGCATTCTCGCGCCGCTGATCGAAGGTGGGCTCGTGCCGGTGGCCGTCGTAGCCGTGCAGGCCGACCATTTGGATGCCGGGCAGGCCCGCCGCCGCGCGGTAGAGGGCCTCCGCGCGGCCCAGCGGCACGCCGGTGCGGTTCATGCCCATGTTCAGGTCCAGCAGCACGGGCACCTTCCGGCCAACCCGCTGCGCCGCGTCTGACAGCTGCGTCAGCTGGCCCAAGTCGTCGCCGATGGCGTAGAAGGCGGTGCCTGGGAAGCGGTCCATCATCATCAGGTAGCGGCGGATGTTCGGCCCCACCAGCGGGTACGCCAGCAGGATGTACTCCGCGCCGCACTCGGCGGTCATCTGCACCTCGGCGATGGTGGCGCACTTGAAGCGCCGGATGCCCATCTGCCGCTGCATGCGGATCATCTCGCGGCACTTGTGCGATTTGACGTGCGGCCACAGCCTGCCCGCGCCGCCCGCCATTTCGATGGCAAGCGCGGTGTTCCTTTGGATGATATCGATGTAATAGATCAGGCCCGGCGAGTCTATGCCGGAGGGGTCATCCAGGCGGTAATCGGCGGGGTTTAGCATGTTTCTGGCCTCCTAGCGCTATTCTGCGAAAAGGATGTATGTGGGCGACGGCAGCGTGAGGCGCGAAACCTCTGTCAGCATGCCGTCAGACTTGTTCACGGCAAAGCAGGCGACGGTATCGCCATCCTGGCAGGCAGTGACCAGCCACGCACCGTCCGGGCTAACGGCAAAATGGCGCGGCGTGCGGCCGCCGCAGGGCGTTTGCGCAAGCTGCGTCAGCGCGCCGTTTTCTTCGATGCGGAAGGTAACGATGGTGTTAAGGCCGCGGTTCGACGCGTACAGGAAGCGGCCATCCGCGCTGATGTGCATCTCTGCGCCGGTGTTCGGGGTGGTACAGCCTTCCGGCAGCATGCTGTGGCGCGATTTCAGCACCGCCGGGATGCCCTGCGCATCCAGTGTATAGACCAGTATTTCGCTGGAAAGTTCCGTCAGGATGTAGCAGAGATTGCGATGGGTATCAAACCGCAGCGTGCGCGGGCCTGTGCCTGCGGGCATACGGGTTGCCTCCACGGCGGTCAGGTACGGGGCGGCTTGCTCTACCCGGTAGGCGACGACCGCGTCCGTGCCCAGGTCCACCGCCAGCGCGTGCCGCCCATCCGGCGTGAAGGTTACGGAATGGACGTGCGGGGCCTGCTGCCTGTCCGGGTTGATGCCGTGGCCGTGGTGCTGGTGCACCGACGGGGCCGAAAGGATTTCAGAGGAAATCCCTTTGCCGCACGGCGTATCCGCCCCTTGCGCCAGCCGTTCATACACCGCCAGGTTTCCGCCGAAATAGTTGGATACGGCAAGCAGCCTGCCATCGGGCGACAGGGCGATGTGGCAGGGGTTGGCGCCAAGCGTGGGCTTGATGTCGCGCTGCTTCAGGCTGAAAGCGCCCTCAAATGTGCGCACGCCGACAGACCCGCCCGGTTGCCCCTCATATTCCCGCGTTTCATGCACGCAGAAGATGGTTTTCTTATCCTCGCTGGGCGTCAGCCAGGAGGGGCTTGCCATACCGCCGTAAGTGCACACATGCTGCAGCGCTCCGGTTTCATCATTCAGCAGCACGCGCGCTATGCCTTCCGCGCGCCCGTCCGGCGGGGTAAAGCCGCCAATGTACAGGGTTGTCATGCCCGCTTCCTCCTATCGCTTGCCCATGCGGATGAATCCAAGCGCGCCTATGCTTGTCAGCGGCTCAAACCCCGCCGCGCGGTAGAAGCCCCTGGTATCCGCGGAATCATCGGTGATCAGCACCGTTTGCCGCACGGCCTGGTACGGGGCCAGCAGGCGCGCCATCAGGCCCTTGCCAATGCCGCGCCCCTGGTGCGTGCCCAGCACCAGAATATCCTGCACGTAGAGGATGGTATGGCCGTCACCGACAGCGCGCGCCATGCCCACCAGCGCCGTGTCATCCCAGGCGGTCACCACCCGGGCAGACGCGCGGATACCGGCAAGGGCCGCATCCATATCATCCAGATAGGATGACCAGCCCGCATCCAGGTACAGCGCCTCCAGCATGCCCTTGCCGGGGATCGCGCCCGAAACGAAGCGGATGCCGTCCCGCACGGGTTCCTGCTCGAAGAACTTGGGGTGCGATGTATTCAGTAGCCACTGGGCGAATGCCTTTTCGGTCAGCTTGTCCTCCGGCACATGAAGGCCCGCAAGGCCCACATCGCCCACGCGGTGCGCGTCTGAACCCGCGATCGCGCGCAGGTTGTGCAGCTGCGCGAAGTTGGCCGCCAGCCTGTTCTGGCTGTTGTGGCGCGGGTTGGCGTTCATGATCTCCATGCCGTCGATATCGGCGGGGTTTGCGGGCAGCATCTTCGGGCGGAACGGATGCGCCTGGTATACGGCCCAGCCCTTTTCCTTCGCCATGGCATGGAACTGGCGCAGGCCCTTTTCGCAGCAGTCTTCCGGCAAAGACAGAATCTCTTCTTCCGTCATGCCGTAGACCAGAAAGTCCTCGTTATGGTCCTTGAAGCGTATTTCCATGCCCGGCAGCACGGTCAGGCCCTGCGGCGCGCCGGCGGCGCGTGCGGCGCGGTAACCGGCCAGGAAGGCTTCCCGCCGCTCCTTCGCTTCAAACGTGCCGGGCAGGTAATGATCGGTGATGACCACCGCCCTGTATCCGGCGGCGATGAGCATATTCGCAAGCTCCGCGCCTGGGATGAACCCACACGGGCTGGTTTCTTTCGTATGCGCATGCGCCTCCAGCAGCACCCGCTGCTTCACCGGAATACCTCCAGCAGGCTTACGGCGCGGGAGGGATCGCCCGGCATCGGCAGTCCGCGCGCGCGCATCACATCTTCCAGGTCCTTCACATCTTTATCGGGCAGGGTTTTAAGGCTCCCCAGCGCCTGTGCCACCAGGATCGACTTGGCCGCGCATTCCATCATTTCAAGCAAATCCAGCGCGCGCATGACACCCTCGCAGTTGGTCATCAGCACGCCGTGATTTTCCATCAGAAAGCCGTTGGAACGGGGCAGCGCGTCATCAAACGCCTCGGCCAGCGCATCGCTGCCGGGCTGCGCGTAGGGCACCATCACCATGGGGCCTACCTCTATCACCGGTTCCGGCAGGAAGGGCTTTGTCATCAGATCTCCGCCCGCGATGGCGAACCCGGTCAGGATCGGCGGGTGCGCGTGCACGATGCCGCGCAGGTCCGGCCGCTTTTCAAACACGCGCAGGTGGAACGGCGATTCGGAGGTGGGCCTGCGTCCCTCTGGGGCGTAGATCGTTTCGCCCTTCATGTTGATGAAGCAGATGTCATCCCGCGTGATCTCGCGCTTGGGCACCTTGGTGGGGGTGATCAGCACGATGTCATCGGCAACGCGCAGGGACAGGTTGCCCCCGTGCGATGTGACGTAGCCCAGCAGCGCCAGGCGGCTGGCGGCGGCTGCAAGTTCCTCCGTTTGGGCGCGGTAGGTGGTGCGATACAGATGCATGAATATGTACCTCCTGTGTATATTGTAATTGATTTAGCCGTGCATGGGGATCGCCGTCATGAACGCCATGGCCGTTTGCGTGGTATCGCAGCGGCTGTACTGCACGAACACCGCCGCTGTGGCTTCCACCACGGCGGCGTACGGCACGCCGCGCGGCACGCTCTGGCCCTTATCGTTTCGAATGCGGTCCATGCGGATATGGTGCGTGCGGCGGGCGGCGCAGGCGGCCTGAAAGCCCGCCACAGGCTCCCTGTCCTCAAAGTACAGGGTGATGGCGATCCTGGCATCCTCATCGCCGGTATTCAGCACGCAGATGGATTCATGGCTGACGTAGGGCGCGTCCGTGCCATCAAGCGGCCAATAGCAGTCGGGGATAAACCACTTCGTCATTCCGTCTCCCTCATTCCGTTGTTGATATAGAAGCCCAGTATGTCCACAATCTTCTGGTTTTTGCCGCCGCCGGTGACGATGACATCGGCATAGTCGATGTAGTTGCGTATCCAGCGGTCAAACATGGGCTTTACGGTGGATAGGTACTGCGCGGCGACGCCTTCCACGCTGCGCTTGCGCTCCAGGATATCCCGCTGCACGCGGCGCAGCAGGCAGATATCGGGGTCTACCTTGATGTATATCTTGAAATCCATCATCGCCCTGACGCGCGCGTCGTAAAAAACGTGTATGCCCTCGATGATCAGCGCGTCGGCGGGCTCTATCAGCTCATCCGTATCGGCGCGGCGGTGGTTTGCGAAATCGTACGCGCGGCGCTTGATCGGCCTGCCGCTTGACAGCGTCTGAATATCCGAAAGCAGCGCGTCGTGCTCGAATATGCCCGGCTCATCGTAGTTAAGCTTCTCTCTTTCTGAAAAGGAAAGGTGCGGGTGGTCCCTGTAGTACACATCCTGGTTGAGCAGGATTGCCCGGCCCGTGATACGCCGCGCCAGCTCCTCAGCCATGGTGCTTTTGCCGCTGCCGCTTGCGCCGCAAATGCCAATGGTCAGCATAGCGTGTGCCGCCTCCTTCGCGTGGGGGTTGATGATGTTCTTCTTTGGTAGACTATCCTGTTTGGGGGGATTTGTCAACGGGGGCGCGGGGGTGATGGTTTAGACATGCGGGATGGGTCAAGGGGGAAATGGGCGTTTTTTCGGTGTCACCGTCATCACCGACATATCGACATAACCGTTGATATGTCGGTGACGTCGATGACACTGCGTTTTCGCCCTCTTTCCCCCCAACCTTGCCAATTCCCCCCGCCCGGTCTATAATATCCTACGAAATCCCCCTAAGGAGAAAAGCAATGCGCATAGCTTTCGGCTCGGACGCGGCCGCGTCCTCTTTGAAACTGGCCCTGATGGAGCATGCCCGCGCGCTGGGCCATACCTGCCTGGATGTGGGCGCGCATGACGGCGAACCAAACGACTACCCCATCTACGCCGTGCGCGCTGGCCAGGCGGTGCTGGAACACCGGTGCGATACGGCGGTCGCCATCTGCGGCACGGGCATCGGCATGTCCATGGCAGCAAACAGGCTGCCCGGCATCCGCTGCGCGCTGTGCGCGGACTGCTACAGCGCCAAGATGACCCGCGCGCATAACGACGCCAACATGCTGGCGCTGGGCGCGCGCGTGATCGGCGTGGAGCTGGCCAAGATGATCCTGGAATTCTTCCTGGATACGCCGTTTGAGGGCGGGCGGCACGTAAGGCGCGTGGAGATGATCGCAAAAGCGCAGCGCGCGGAGCCGCTGGAATGACGCCGCGCGGAGGTAAGCCTATCATGTCTTCTGTAAAACCAACCCTTTGGGAACTGCACATGCACACGAGCGAAACCAGCGCCTGCGGCATCAATACGGCGGCTGAGATGGCCGCGCGGTACAAAGCGCTGGGCTTTCACGGCATGGTCGTTACGGATCATTTTGTAAACGCCAACTGCGTCATGCCGAAAGCCGCCCCCTGGCAGGCGCGCATAGACGGCCTGCTGAAAGGCTATCTGGCCGCCAAAGCTGCCGGCGATGCCATCGGCCTTGCCGTGCTGATGGGGTTTGAATACTACAATCACGGCGCGGATTACCTTACCTTCGGCGTGCCGGAATCCTTCCTGCGCGACCAGAGCGACCTGTGCGATATCCCTTTGGAAGCGTACGTCCACCGGGTGCGCGCGGCGGGCGGCATCGTCATCCAGGCGCACCCCTACCGCGAGGCGTGGTACCTGCCGGAAGATGTCGCGCAGCGCTGGGACATCGTCGATGCCTTTGAGGTGATAAACGGCAGCCACGGCCCAATGGATCACCTGGAATGGGACGCAAAGGCCCTCGAAACCGCCGCGCGGCACGGCCTGATTCAGACCGGCGGCTCGGACGCGCACAGCGTCGCCAGGGCGGGCATGGCCGCCACCGCCTTTGCTGAAAGATTCGACACAGCGGAAGCGCTGGTAGCGGCGCTGAGAGCAGGGCAAGGTCAGGCGGTGCGCCTGAGCGAAACGGCACGGCTGGTGGTGGAGTGACCGGGGGCACGAGTATACGCCAGGGACGCTTAAGCGTTCGCCGGCACGGCGCACCGAGGGCGAGCAAATTGGAAATTTGCCGCCCGATGCCCGGCGGCGCACAAGCGCTGACGGGGCGCTGCCCCTGGACCCCGCTTAGGGGCATAATGCCCCTAAGAACCCCTGCTTCCGCTGCGGCGGGGTGGGGGTAGTTCTATACTAAAAACAGACGTCGCGATACCAACATCGCGGCGTCCGTTTATACATCCCCCATGCAGGGATTCTTAAGGGCCTTAGGCCCTTAAGCAGGGTCCAGGGACAGCGTCCCTGGCGTTCCCCCCGCCCCGACCTCATAATCATAAACTTCCCCCAAGCCAACATCTCCCGCAAATGGTTCTTCAGCCAGTACGACCGCACGGATTCGCTGCCCGCGCCCACGGCCGGAATGCCGTACCTGCGGCAGATGGCCAGCGCGCGGGGCACATGGTAGTCGCTTGTGACCACCAGGGCGCGGGTCAGGCCGTGCGCATCCATCATGACCTTTGCGTACTTGATGTTTTCGATGGTGTCAAATGATTTGTTTTCGCTCAGCAGCATATCGCCCGGCACGCCTTTTTCGGCAAGCCACGCGCACATGAAATCGCCCTCGGGCATGGGCTCATTGGTGCCCTGCGCCCCACAGCAGATGATCGGCACGGGGCATTCCAGGTAGCGCGCGTGCGCCAGGGCAAGCCGCCTGCGCAGCGCCTCGGATGGTACGCCTTCCGGGCGCACCTGCGCGCCCAGCACCAGTATCACGTCATAGGCCGTCGTCTGTTTCATCTTCGAATGCATCTATCTCCCGTATCGCGGATGGCGGCCGCCTGGCGCGCTGGGTGTCCGCCGCGCGCGGCCTGTCCATCGCCAGCGCCAGCATCGCCCCGCGCGTCTTTTCCCACTGCATGATGCTTACGCACACGCCGTCCGCGTAAATGATATGATCCAGCACCTGGATATCCACCGCGCCAAGGGCGGTGCGCAGCTGATCGGTGGTGGAAAGGTCGGCGTCGGATGGTTCCGCCACGCCGCTTGGGTGGTTGTGCGCCAACAGCACGCTGTGCGCGTTGTGGCGCAGCGCAGTGTTCACGATCACGCGCGGGTAGATGGCGATCTCATCGATGGTGCCGGATATGGCGGGCACCGCGCGCAGCACGCGGCCCTGCGCATCCAGGCAGATCACATACAGCACCTCATCCGCCGTGCCATTGAACAGCAGCGAGCAGTACGCCTTCGCCTCGCGGAAGTTCGTCACCAGCGGGCGCTCGCCAAGGCTCTCCCATTCCGCAAGCCGCACCATCGGCGCCACCAGCGACAGCAGCGCGGCAGCCGTCTCCCCGATGCCCTCCACCTGGCGCAGCTCCTCAGACGATGCCTCCAGCACGGCGCGCAGCGTGCCGAAATGCTTCAGCAGCCGGTGCGCCAGCGGGTTGGTGTTCTGCCTGGGTATGGCATAAAAAAGCAACAGCTCCAAGGCCTCATGGGGCGCAAACCCCGTAAGGCCGTTTTGCAGGAACCGTGCGCGCATCCTCTCGCGGTGGCCTTTGTGATCGTGGTCGGGCATGGCTGTCCTTACTGTGGTGATGTGTAGTGGGTAGAGGTAGGGTACGCCCAGGGGCTTTGCCCCTGAACCCCACTTAAGGGCCTAAGGCCCTTAAGAATCCCTGCATGGGGAGATATTCTACAATTCAGCGCGTACATCCTTTGTAAAAAGGGTCTGTTGCGTTAATTTGCTATCCTCCCCTGCCCGCCGTGAGGCGAAGCAGGGGTTCCAAGGGGCCTTAGGCCCCTTGGCAGGGTCCAGGGGCAGCGCCCCTGGCGTCCCCCGCTTACTCCGTTGCCTTCTTCCTCGGCGCCCGCTTCGCCTTGGGCGCTTCCACAGCAGCTTCTACAGCCGCCGCCTCCGCCGCCTTCTTCCTCGGCGCCCGCTTCGCCTTGGGCGCTTCCACAGCCACCTCTGCGGCGGCCTGCGCTTCATCAGCGGCCTGCTTCGCCTCCAGCGCGCCGGCAACGGCCTCCACTACGGCGGGGTCGGCGGCGGCCTTTTTGCCGGATGCGCGCTTGACCTTCGTCTCTTCCACGGCGGTTTCCATCGCGGCTTCCACGGCGGTCTTTTTCTTGGCGGCGGCGCGCTTGACCTTCGCCGGCGGGGCCATCAGCCGCGCGTACAGCGCCATGTACTCGCCTGCGGACTTCGTCCAGCTGAAATCCCCGCGCATGCCGCGCACGGCCAGCTCCTGCCACACCTGGGGCTTATCGCGGTAGTAGGCAACCGCGCGGCGCACGGTGTTGATCATGTCGTGCGCGTTATAGTTGAAGAAAGTGAAGCCGTTGCCCTCGCCCGTGTACTCGTTGAAGGACAGCACGGTGTCGCGCAGCCCGCCCGTTTCGCGAACGATGGGCACGGTGCCGTAGCGCATGGAGATCATCTGGGAAAGCCCGCACGGCTCAAACAGAGACGGCATCAGGAACATGTCGGCGGCGGCGTAAATCTTGTGCGCCAGCGTGAAGTTCATCTCAAAGCGCGCGGCCACGCGGCCGGGGTACTGCCCCTCCGCCCACGAGAACAGGTCGGTATAGCGCGCATCGCCCTTGCCCAGCACCACCAGCTGAATGCCTTCGTTCATCAGCTCGGCAATCATCAGGTCGATCAGGTCCAGCCCCTTCTGCCCGGAAAGCCTCGTCACCATGCCGACCAGCGGCGCGTCCGGCGCTTCCATAAGCCCAAGCTCCCGCTGCAGCGCGGCCTTGCACTGCGCCTTGCCGGCCAGCGAATCGGCCGTGAAGTTCGCGGGGATCAGGCTGTCGTGCTCGGGGTCATACTCGCCGATATCGATGCCGTTTAGGATGCCGGTCAGGTGTTCATGCTTGGCGCGCAGCAGACCGTCCAGCCTTTCGCCGTAGTACGCGGTGGTGATCTCCTCCGCATAGCTGGGGCTGACGGTGGTGATCTCATCGGCGTACACAATGCCCGCCTTCAAGAAGTTCGCCATGCCGTAGCATTCCAGCTTGTCGGGCGTGAACAGGCTGTCGCCAAGCCCTAAGCAGTCCTGCACCTCTTTGATGCCGAAAATGCCCTGGTATTGCAAATTGTGGATCGTCTGCACCGTTTTCATGTCGCGGTAGAACGGCAGGTGCCGGTACTGAATCTTGTGCAGCGCGGGGATCATGCCGGCCTGCCAGTCGTGGCAGTGCAGCACATCCGGCTGAAACCCGATCAGCGGCAGCGCATTCAGCGCGGCGCGGCAGAAGAAGCCGAACCGTTCGTACTCATCGCCGCCCAGCCCATACACAAACGGCCTGTCGAAGTAGTAGCGGTTATCCACAAAATACCACGTCAGCCCCGCGTACGAAAGCTCCTCAATGCCGCAGTATTGCTTGCGCCAGCCCAAATCCACCTCAAAGTCGGCAACATGGCGCATCTCATCGCGGTATTGCTTGGCGATCTCGCTGTACAGCGGCAGCATCACGCGGATTTCCGCGCCCTGCTCCTGTAGCACCGGCGGCAGCGCGCCGACCACATCGGCCAGCCCGCCGGTTTTGACAAAGGGTACGCATTCCGATGCGATAAACAGTACTTTCATAAGCATTACCTCCTGAATGGCTAGATTTCACCCCAAAGCAATAGAAAATACATCCGTTCCACTTGGGGCGTCCAAGGGGCCCAATCCCCCAGCCGCAGTGTCCACCCCATATATGGCGGTGCACCTGAAATTCCATGAATTTCAGGCAACCGCCCAGCCCGGGGTGCTCGAGGGGGTCTCACCCCCCTCGACCTCAATCCGGCATCGGCGGCTTTGCCGCCGAACGGACAGAAAAACCGCAAGGTTTTTCTACCTCGCACGCCTGGAAAGGCGTGAGGGGGTTCTTACAAGGGGGACGTGTCCCCCTTGTACGTCAAACCGACATATTCTTTCCGATACCGATCGGGTAAGTCACCGGCCCGATCAGCCGCCCTCCCCGGCGGATAATCGCGTTCTGATCCAGACTACAGTGGTCAAGCTCGGCGTTTTCGTGAATCTGGGCATCCTGCATCACAATCGAATTGCGCACCACCGCGCCCTCGGCGATGAATACGCCCCTGAAAATCACGCTGTTCTCAACGATACCGTCCACGCGCCCGCCGTCCGCAATCAGGCTGCCGGATACCTGGGCATTCTCGCCGTAGCGGGCGGCCAGGTCATCGCGCACCTTGGTGTACACTGGGCGGCGGCTGTCAAACAGCTCCTGCCTAACTTCCGCCCGCAGCGCATCCATGTTGAACTGGTAGTATGACTGCACGGAATCGATGTGCCAGCCGCGCACGGGCGATCTGTAGCCCATCACGCGCAGGCCCGCTTCGTTCACGCTGCGCTGCAGCACATCGCGCACAAAGCTGTGGTGCCCCTGCGCAGCGGTTTGCGCCACGATGTTGACCAGCAGCTCGCGCTTTGCGATCAGCACGGACAGCGACTCGTACGGGTAGTTTGGCTTGGCGGGATCGATTTCAAAGCGCTTGAGCACGCCTTCTTTATCCATATCGAAGTATACGCGGTACTCATGCACGCCCGCGCGCTTGGGCTGCGTGGGGTGGTACAGAATCGTGATATCCGCGTTTTGCTCGGTATGGAATTTCAGCATCTCGGTAAAGTCGATGTTGTAGATGACATGGCTGTCGGACAGCACGACGTACTCCTGCCGGGAACGGCGCAGGTACCCGATGTTGGAGCGCAGCGCATCCAGCATTCCCTCATAAATGCCCACGTTGTCGCGCGTCAGGAACGGCGGCAGGATGAACAGGCCGTCGTGCTTGCCGTGCAGGTCCCATTCCTTTCCGCTGCCCAGGTGATCCATCAGGGACTGGTAGTTGCGCTGCGTGATCACGCCGACATTGCGGATGCCGGAATTGACCATGCTGGAAAGCGTAAAGTCGATGATGCGGTACCGCCCCACGACGGGCAGCGCCGCAACGGCGCGGGAGAGCGTCAGTTCCCGAAGGCGGGCGTCGTTTTCGCCGGTGTAGACAAGACCCATCATATCGTTCATTTTATTGCTCTCCTTTCGTTATGCTTGCCGGGCAAATTGCTCGCCTGGTTCCACGACCTGCCCGGCCGTGACATGCGCGCCCTGGCCCACAACTGCGATGCCGCCGTCAGGCCCGCCGATCTTGCAGCCAGCCTCAATCACCGCATCCTCCGCGATGATCGCGCGCTGTATCTGCGTGCCGCGCCCCACGCGCACGCGGGGCATCACCACGGAATCGACGATGGATGCGCCTTGCTCCACCAAAACACCCGCAAACAGCACGCTGTGCGTTACCTGCCCGAACACCTCGCACCCCTCTGTAATCAGCGCGGTTGACACCTCGGCGCCGGGGGCGGTATAGTGCGGCGGCAGGCCGGGATTCCGGCTGAAAATGCGCCAGTTTTTGTCATACAGATCAATCGGCATCGGCGTTTCCAGCAGGTCCATATTGGCTTCCAGCAGGCTTTCAATCGTGCCCACATCCTTCCAGTAGCCGCTGAACGGATAGGCGAAAAGCCGCTGCTGGTCAAAGAGCATCTTGGGCATAATGTTCTTGCCGAAATCGTTTGATGAGGACTTGTCCGCCTCATCTTCCATCAGGTAGCTCTTCAGCTTGTCCCAATTGAAGATGTAAATGCCCATCGAAGCCTTGTTGGATTTCGCCTTCTTGGGCTTTTCATCAAACTCGACAATGCGGCCGTTGTCATCGGTGTTCAGGATGCCAAAGCGGTTCGTCTCTTCCCACGGCACGGCCATCTCGGCGATGGTCGCATCCGCTTCTTTTTCGATATGATAGTCGAGCATCGCGGTATAATCCATGCGGTAAATATGATCGCCGGATAGAATCAGAACATAGTCGGGATCATATTGGGCGATGAAGCCGATGTTCTGATAGATGGCGTTGGCGGTGCCCCGGTACCATTCGGCGCTTTTGCCCCTGACGTAGGGCGGCAGCACGAACACGCCGCCGTGCGATAAGTCCAGATCCCACGGCGCGCCGGAGCCGATGTGCGCGTTGAGCTCCAGCGGCTGGTACTGCGTCAGCACCCCAACCACGTCAATACCGGAATTGGCGCAGTTGGACAGGGGAAAATCAATGATGCGGTATTTGCCGCCGTAGGGTATGGCAGGCTTGGCCATCGTTGTGGTCAAGATGCCAAGGCGGCTCCCCTGCCCGCCTGCAAGAAGCATGGCGATGCAGCGCTTTTTCTTCATGCGGTTCACTCCCTTGCCCTTCCGGGCGTTGATTTGGAAAACGGAACATAACAGTTACTTTGATTATACCATGATTTTCCATCGCTGCAAAGGAGAAAAAATCTGCGAAATACGGCAAAAAGGGCTTGCAAAATAGGGCAAGGCATGGTAAAATTCAATAGTCAAAGAAAGTCAAAGTATTTGAGGCGATGCTTATGAAAGATTACTATCGGGTGCTCGGTGTGGAAAAAGATGCCAGCGCCGAAACCATAAAGGCGGCATTCCGCAAACTGATCAAGCAGTATCATCCCGACTTGAACGGCGGCGACAAGGCGGCCGAAAAGAAATGCTGCGAGATCAACGAAGCGTATGAAACGCTGTCCGACCCTGAAAAGCGGCGCGTATACGATGAGCAGCGCGCAGCGCCCCGGCGGAGCGCCACCAGGCGCGCTGCCACGGACGATGCCGCAAACGGCGGCTTTTCCGGCGGTTTCCGCGTGGAAGATATCCTTAGCGACCTGTTCGGCGGGGCCGGCGGGTTCACCGCCGCGCAGAAGGAGCGCTCGCTGGATGCCCGCGCCGAATGCGGCATCATGCCGTGGACGGCGGCGCTCGGCGGCCGCATCGAAGTGCGCGTGGGCGAGAAAACGCTGTCCGTCAAAATCCCCCCGAACACGCAGACAGGCCAGACGCTGCGCCTGCGCGGCCAGGGCTTTGCGAACGGAAACGGCAAAACAGGCGACCTGCTGCTGACCATCCGCCTGGAAAACCCCAAGGTGATTACGCCGGAAATGCGTACGCTGTATGAGAAGTTGGCGGCCTTACGGTAACTATAACAGATGAATATGGGGTGATTGTATGGAAATGGAAAAATTCACGCAAAAAGCGCAGCTGGCGATCTCTGAGGCGCAGGACCTGGCGGTGCGGCATAAGCATGCCCAGCTCGATGGCGAACATCTGGCGGCGGCGCTTGTGCTGCAACCGGAGGGGCTGATCCCCCGCCTGGTATCGCTGATGGGTGGCGACGCGGCTGCTCTTTCCCACGATTTTGAAACGGAGCTGTCGCGCATGCCTTCGGTATCCGGCGGCAGCCAGCTGTATGCCTCGCGCAGGTTTTCGGAGCTGCTGACACAGGCGCAGGATGAAGCGAAGCGCTTCGGCGATGAATACGCCGGCGTGGAGCACCTGTTCCTGGCGCTGCTTGGCGAGCGCAACACGCCAAGCGCCCGCGTGCTCGCGCGGCACAGCATCACACAGGAAAAATTCCTGGCCGCGCTGGAGCAAGTGCGCGGCGGGCAGCGCGTAACCAGCCAAAACCCGGAAGAGACATACGAGGCGCTGCGCCGGTTCGGCACCGATCTGGTGGAGATGGCGCGGCAGGGCAAGATGGACCCGATCATCGGGCGGGATACGGAAATCCGCCGCGTGATCAACATCCGGTGCCGCAAAACGAAAAACAACCCGGTGCTGATCGGCGAGCCGGGCGTGGGCAAAACGGCAGTGGCCGAGGGCCTTGCGCAGCGCATCGTCAAGGGAGACATCCCCGACACCCTGCGCGACAAGACGATCTTCTCGCTGGATATGGGCAGCCTGGTCGCGGGCGCGAAATACCGCGGCGAGTTTGAAGAGCGGCTGAAAGCCGTTCTGAAGGAAATTCAGGATTCCGATGGGCGGATCATCCTGTTCATCGATGAGCTGCACACCATCGTCGGCGCGGGCAAGGCGGAAGGCTCCATGGATGCGGGCAACCTGCTCAAGCCCATGCTGGCCAGGGGCGAGCTGCACTGCATCGGCGCGACAACGCTGAACGAGTACCGCCAGCACATCGAGAAGGATGCGGCGCTTGCCAGGCGATTCCAGCCGGTGCTGGTGGGCGAGCCTTCCGTGGAGGAAACGATCTCCATCCTGCGCGGCCTGAAAGAAAAATACGAGCTGCACCACGCCGTGCGCATCACCGACCCCGCGCTGATCGCGTGCGCCACGCTGTCCGACCGCTACATCACCGACCGCTTTCTGCCGGATAAGGCCATCGACCTGATGGATGAGGCGGCCTCCATCCTGCGCACGGAAATCCATTCGAAGCCCTCCGTGCTGGATGCGTGCGAACGCCGCGTGATGCAGCTGGAAATAGAGCAAAAGGCGCTGGAGAAGGAAACCGATCCGCACAGCCGGGAGCGGCTGGCCGTGATCGCCAAGGAAATCGCCGAGCAAAAGTCACGCGCGGCGGAGCTGACCGCCGAATGGCAGCGCGAAAAGCAGGGCATTGACCGCGCAAAGGCGCTGCGCGAGAAGCTGGACCAGGCAAAGCTGGCGCTGGAAGCGGCGGAGCGCGCCTACGACCTAAATCGCATGGCGGAGCTGAAATACGGCGAGATCCCGCAGTTGACGCAGGAAATTGAGGCGCTGCGCGAAACGGGCGAAGAGGGCGCGCAGGGCGGCGCGCCGCTGATCCGCGAGGTGGTGACCGAGGCCGAGATCGCGCAGATCGTATCCCAGTGGACGGGCATCCCCGTGGCGAAGCTGGTGCAGGGCGAACGCGAGAAGCTCCTAAACCTGCCAACCACGCTGCACGCGCGCGTGGTCGGCCAGGATGAGGCGGTCGATGCCGTTGCCGACGCCATCCTGCGCTCGCGCTCCGGCCTTTCCGACCCCAACCGGCCCATCGGCTCGTTCCTGTTCCTGGGGCCCACGGGCGTTGGCAAAACGGAGCTGGCCCGCGCGCTTGCGGAGGCGCTGTTCGCCAGTGAAAGCAACATCGTGCGCATCGACATGAGCGAATACCAGGAGAAGCACACCATCTCGCGGCTGATCGGCGCGCCCCCGGGCTATGTGGGCCATGAGGAAGGCGGCCAGCTGACCGAAGCGGTGCGCAGGCGGCCATATTCCATCGTGCTGTTTGATGAGATCGAAAAGGGGCACCCGGACGTGTTCAACCTACTGCTGCAAATGCTGGATGACGGCCGCCTGACCGACAGCCAGGGCCGCACCGTGAACTTCACCAACACGGTGGTGATCATGACAAGCAACATCGGCGGCGATATCCTGCTGGACGGCATCGGTCCCGACGGCGAGCTGTCGGACGGCGCGCGCAGCCAGGCCCTTGCGCTGCTGCGCAGGCATTTCAAGCCCGAGCTGCTCAACCGGATGGATGAGATTGTGCTATTCAAACCGCTGGGGCGCGCGGAAATCGCGCAGATCGTGCGGCTGGTGCTTCAAAAAACCGAAGCGCGGCTTGCCAGGGAAGGCTACAAGCTTGCCGTGGATGAGGATGCCATCGACGCCATCGCGCAGGATGCCTACACCCCCGCGTACGGCGCGCGCCCCGTCAAGCGCTATGTGCAGCGCGAAGTGGAAACCAAAATAGCGCGGCTGGTGCTGGCGGGAGACGTGCCCGAAGGCGGGACGCTGCGGGTCAGCCGGAAGGACGGCGGCGGGGTTGCGGTGGCGGAGGAACGGTGAGGAGGGTGGGAACGCTGGGAACGCTGGGACTCTGTCCCAGACCCTGCCAAGGGGCCTAAGGCCCCTTGGAACCCCTGCTTCGCCTCACGGCGGGTAGGGGTTTCTATTTATAATTTCCCCCATGCAAGGATTCTTAAGGGCCTTAGGCCCTTAAGTGGGGTCCAGGGGCAAAGCCCCTGGCGTCCCCCTACCTCTCCGTCTGCTCCGTCATCAGTTCCCAGCGCATGCCGTACGCGTCAACCAGCGATGTGAAGCAGGAGCTGTAGGTGGTGCTGTGCGGCGCGGTAATGATGGTCGCGCCCTCCGAGAGGATGCGGTATGCGGCCATCACCTCGCCGGCCGTTTCAAACGTGATCACGGTGGATGTGCTGTTGCCGCGCGGGGCCGCCTCCGGCACGCCGTCCGAAAGCATGAAGCGCTGGCCGCCAATCATGATTTCCGCATGATAGACAAGCTCCCCCTGGCTTTGGGGCAGCGCATCGTCCGCGGGGTTCGCGTCTTTATACTGATACAAAAACTTTACTTCCGCCTGAAAGGCCCTGACATACAGGTCAATGGCCTTTTTGCATTGCCCGTCAAAGTGCAGGTTTGGGGTTACGATCATCTTGCCGGTTGTGCTCATAGCTGCACTCCCTCCAGCCTAAGCAGCGCCGTCTTTTTGCCCACGCCACCGGCGTACCCTGTGAGCGTGCCGTCCGTACCCACCACGCGGTGGCAGGGAATCAGCACGGAGATGGGATTGTGCCCCACCGCGCCGCCTACCGCCTGCGCCGACATCGACGCAAGGCCCGCCCTCCCGGCGTACGCCTTAGCAAGCGCGCCGTATGTGGTCAGCTGCCCGTACGGGATCGCCAGCAGCATTTCCCATATCGCTTGCCGGAACGGCGTGCCCTGCGGCGCCAACGGAAAGTCGATGGCCGGGTTTTTCCCCGCGAAGTAGGCGTCCAGCCACTTGCGCAGCGCGGCGAAGGACTGGGCGTCCGGCGAGACTGTCCACGCTGCTGCCTGCTTGGGATAATACTGCTGGCCAATGAACCAGAAGCCGGTCAGCGCGCCTTGTTCGGATGCAGCGGCAGTGGCTGGGCCGAGCGGGGTTTCAAGTGTGGTGATAAGCATGGGGCACCTCCAATTTGATATAGAATATATCTATCATCCAGTTACGATAATGCATTCCACAAACACATCGTAGCATAAGCCCGCCAGGGCTTCCACGCCTCGGACATCTCCAATATCTCGCGCGGGGCCTTGCCCTCAAGCGCTTTTTTCACTCCGTAATCGGTGTGCGGGAAGGCATCCGGCCACGCAAGCGCGCGCATCGCGACATATTGGGCAGTCCATGGGCCGAACCCGGGCAGCGTTTGCAGCGTGCGGATTTCTTTTTCCGGGTCACAGCCGGGCGCCAAAGTCAGCGCGCCCGTGCCAAGCGCCCCCGCCAGCGCCGCGATGGAGCGCGCCCGCGCGCCAATCACGCCCAGCGGGCCAAGGTTGTCCTCTATCGTGCCGGGCAGCGCAAGCAATGCCTGCGGCGACGGGAACGCGCGGTTAAGCCCCGGAAACGGCGTTTCGACCGCGTCGCCCAGCGCGGCAATCCGCGTGGCCAGCGTCCTTGCCGCTTTCACGGTGATCTGCTGCCCCAACACCGCGCGCGTCGCCATCTCAAACGCATCCATGCAGCCAGGCACGCGCACGCCCGGCAGGTACATATCGCCAAGCGCGGAGAGCGCGGCTTCCATTGCCTGCGGCGCGGCCTCGGTGTCAAACAGCGTTTTCACCCGGGCGATCACGCGCGGCAGCACGGGCACCAGCGACGGCGATACCGTCACCGCCAGCGCGTTTTGATCCGGCAGGTTGTGCACGGCGATCCAGCCAAGCCGCGCGCTCTCCCCCGCGCCGACGCGCACCGTGCGGCGGTACACGCCCTTTTCCGCCTCCTCCACACCGGGCAAAGCGCGCCCGGCCAGGAAACCCGTACACCATATCCCACGCGTACGGCGGGCGGTAGGAAAGCTTCAGCGTGATGCCGTCCGGGGCATCGGTTTCACGCGCGCCCTGGCTGCGCAGCGCCGTTGGCGTCATGCGGTATCGCGTCATGAACATGTCGTTCAACCGCCGCACGCTGCCAAAGCCCGCCGCCATCGCGATGGATGTGATGGACAGGCTGGTTTCTGTCAGCAGCGATTTGGCAAGCAGCAGCCTGCATGTTCCCGCGTACTGCACGGGCGACACCCCGTATTGCGCGGCAAACACGCGCCGAAGGTGGCGGTCCGTCACGCCCAGCGCGTTCGCGATCCCGGAAAGCCCGCCCGCCTCCGGGTCTGCCGCCTCCAGCATGCGCGCCGCCCTGATGGCAAGGCTCGCGCCCGCATCCACCGGCGCGGGGCCTGGGGCGCGTTCCGGGCAGCACTTGCGGCACGGGCGGAAGCCCGCCTTCTCCGCGGCTGCGGCGCTTTCGTGGTAGGATAGGTTATCCGGCCTTGTGATGCGCACACGGCATACCGGCCTGCAATACACCCCGGTGGATCGGTTTCCGATGAAAAACAGCCCGTCAAACCTGGCGTCCTTCGCCTGGAAAGCCTGGTAGCACGCCGCCGCATCCAGCATTTTAATCACCTCGCAGCCAGTATACAGGATGAACCCGCACCTTGGCTAGCCATTTTCGGACATGGAGACAGGCAGTCTGATCCAATTGACGGGCATATACAACTTCATTATAATGGATGCATAGGAAATCCACAAAAGGAGGATACGCCATGCTGCCTTTTCCCGCACCCGACCGGCCCTTTGCGGCCCTGGCCCTCGGCGAGCTGCTGGAATGCCTGATGACCCAGCCCGGCGAGCAGCTTCGCACCACCAAGCAATGGCAGTCACACCTGGGCGGCACGGAAGCGAACGTGATGGCGGCGCTGATCATATTCGGCCACCGCACGGGGCTGATTACGGCCGTGCCAAAGGATGAACCCATCGGCGACTGGGCGATTGACGAGCTGCGCCGCCTGCGCGTATCGGATGACTACGCGGTGCGCCGCCCCGGCGCGCGGCTTGGTATGTACCGAATGGCCCCCGGCTTCGCCCCCAATGAAGACGATGTGCGGTACGACCGGGGAAACACAGCGTTCCTGAGCCTGACGCCGGATGATATCCCGGACAGCGCATCAGGCGCGGCGCAGGTGTTCCACACCAGCGGGGTCACGCTGGCGCTGTCTCAGCCCATCCGCGATCTGCACCGGTTCCTGCTTGAAAAAATGAAGCGGACCGGCACGCTCATTTCGGTGGATTTCAACTACCGCAACAAGCTGTGGGGCCCGCAGGGCGGCGAGACCGCCGCAAAGGCTGTGTTTGAACGGGTCTTGCCGCAGGTGGATTACTTCAACCTGGCCGTGGAATCCGCGCAGAAAACATTCGGCATCGGCGAGAGCGCGCCTGAAATGATCTGCCGGCGGCTGTATGACACCTACGGCGTGCCGGTGCTGTCGCTGACAAACCGGCAGGGTGACGCGTTCCAGGCGTATATGTACGAGGGCGCAACCGGCACATTCGCCGCAAGCGACGCGTACATGGGCCTGCCGCGCATGGGGCGCACCGGCTCCGGCGACGCGTTTGTGGCCGGGGTGCTTGGCGCGCTGCTGCGCGGAGACGGGCCAAAGGCCGCGATAGACTACGGCGCGGCGTTCGCGGCGATCAAGTGCACGCTGATGGGCGATGTGCTGCAGGTGTCGCTGTCACAGGTGGAACGGCTGATGCTCCGCGCACGGGGAGGTGTTACCGGGGATACCAGCAACCGGTAGGGCACGACATGTATGCGATGTTGCTTACACTTCAGTTCCCATACTGGTGATCCACATACGGCAGAATCGCCCACGTCACATCATCGGCAAGGATGCTTTTTGCCTCGATTCCGCTGCTGACCACCGGCGCGACATCACAGGGGTGCTCCGCGCAGCCCACGCACTCCGCAAGCCCCCGGCCTTTGGCGCACTGCATCGGCTTGCAGCGGGTGCTTTTCGAATCGGTGCCTTTGCCGCAGCCTGGGCAGCGCATGCTCCAGTCGTCATTGTTGTATACGCGGGTCAGGCGTTCCGTCAGCTCGGCGCGGAATTCCTCCGTGATGGTACCGCCACTGTAATGGATGCACAGATCGCACCGCTGCCCACACTTGGAATGCACGGCGTTTTCCTTGGGAAAGGGCCTTCGGTTCGGTCTTTTCTTGATCATCACCAGCCGCTTGACCGCCTCCAGCGTGTTCAGGTCGGCCACCGGGATCATCATCCATTTGCCGTCGTGATACGTCTTGCTGCCGTCGTAAATCTCGCGTATCGCCTGGGGGAAGGTATCGCGTACAGCATCGAATGCCTCTCTTTCCGCTTTGCCGAAGATGACGAGAAAGTCAAACCGGTCATCGCGGATGTAGACGGTCAGCACCGTTTTGCCGCTTCTGCGGAATTTCAGCTCACTCTTGCCGTTGCCAAGCTCATCCAGCAGGTATTTGCCCCGCATGAAGCGCATGGTTTCCTCACTGACCCTCTGCAGCATTGTCTTTTCAGGCATGATTTTCATCCTTCCCGATTTGCTTTTTCCCGTATAGGTACAAAGACATCCTGTTGGTATCTGCCAGTCCTGTTTGCAATATCCCACGGCAGGATTTCCTCAATCATCCCGCGTCCCGGGCCGGGCGCAAAATCCCCGCTTGCGCGCACCCAATCCCGCAGCAGGGCGAAGGTGTCGTCCATGTCCTCCATAAAGGAACTGGCGACAGCAAACAGCCCGCCCGGAAAGGCTTCATCCGCATACACGGTTGTGTTGTCAAAATCATCCGGAACCCGCATGAGCATCAGCCATTCGCCACCGGGCTCTTTGCGGTAAAAGCAGTTCCGAAGCCCCGGCGCGGGAACCAGGCCGTATTCCGCAAACAGGTTCTGCATGGCGTCCCCGTCCAAACCGGCCAGCCCGCCCGCCTTCAGCCTGGATGTCAGCACCCGCGAGGGCGGCAGGCGGATGATGCGCACATCATGCAGCCTCAGTGCATCGCGGCTGATCCGCGACAGCTCCGCAAACGTGACGGGCGCATCATCCGCAGGCGGCCCAAGCCTCTTTTCGGTTTCTTCATACAGCAGCGTGATGGCGGATATCTTCCTGATGCCGCTGGCCATCATCTTTTGCAGAAAGCTATCCACCAAACGCCTCAGTTCCGACAACGCGGCGATCTCGCCATCCAGCGTGCCCAGCTTGCTCACAAACGCCCGGACCAGCGCAGCGGTCCCCTCGCCGCTGAAAATGCGGATGATATCCTTAATGGGAATTTGCAGCTTGCGCAGCACGATGATCTGCCTAAGCCTTTCCAGCGCGGCGGCATCGTAATACCTTTGCTGTTTGTTTTCCGGGTGGCTGCTCCAGAGGATGCCCACCTGCTCGTAATAGCGCAGGGTTCTGCTGGATACGCCGAAGCTATCCACCACATCATTGATCCTGATAAGTTCCAAACCACATCACCACATACACAGTATACAAGTTGACGCACGGTCAATGTCAATAGCAAAGAAAGGGACCACCGCGCTCGCGGCAGCCCCTTCTTTCCAAGCGGTTTACACAATCCCCCGCTCTTTCAGGTACGCCATCAGCTTTCCGATCTGGATATCCCCCGCGCCGTCATGCTCGTTGAAGGGATAGACCTCTATGCGCTTTTCCGCCGTGATGCGGTTGTAGGTGGCGTAGTAGCACTCCGGCGGGCAAATGGGGTCGGAAAGCCCAACGGACGCGTACACGGGGCAGGTGATCTTATCCGCCATGTTCATTGTGTCAAAGTAGCTCAGCGTTTCGTACACCTGATCCACCCTGTCCGGGTAGCGGCGCAGGTAATCGTTTATGGAGGCATACGAGCCGTGCCTGCCCTCCACGCGGCGCTCAATGTTGGTGTTGGATGGCACCTGCGGCAGCGCCACGCACGCGCGGTTATCCAGCGCGGCCACAGCCATCACCAGCGCGCCGCCCTGGCTGCCGCCTTCTATGATGATGCGGCTTTCGTCAACTTCCGGGCATGTCAGCGCAAAGTCGATGGCCTTCAGCGCATCCATATACAGCGCACGGTGGTAGTGCTCACTTTTATCAAGCACACCCCTGGAGTACACATGCTGGATGGTGCCGTTGCTGTACGCTGCGCGGTTGCCGGTTTCGCCGCCCTGGTCACGGCAGTCCACACTGAGCACAGCCAGCCCCTGGGTTGCCCAGTGCATCATCTGCCAGGGCTTGCCGCGGCTGCCGCCAAACCCATGGTAATGGATCAGGCAGGGCAGCTTGCCGCTTTTTACAAACTTCGGCACGATAAACCAGCCGTGGATCACCGTATCATCAAAGCCGCAATAGGTGATATCATACACGGCAACGTGATCCGACGGATACGCGAATGGCACGCGCGTGGGCATCAGCGGCTGGGCATCGGCGATCTTTCTTGTTTCCGCCCAGAACGCGTCAAAGTCGGGCCGCTTTGTCAGCGGGGGCAGGTATGCTTCCAGTGTCTTGATCTTTTCATCCAAATAGCGCATGGGAAATATCCCCTTTCCCTTTTTTGAAAGTATTGTAGCGCCACCGAAAGGGCCTGTCAATGCGGCATAAACTGTGCTATACTGCTGCCCAGCAACCAACAGGAGGCATTCCACCAATGATCATACGGCAACAGGCTTTCGGCGGCGCGGAAACGCTGCTCAAGGGCGGGCTGCACTGCCATACCACGCGCTCCGACGGGAAGGGCGCGCCGGATGAGGTCATCCGCCTGCACCACCAAAACGGCTATGATTTCCTGGCAGTGACAGACCACAACTGCTACAACTACCAGAACTTCGCTCCGGAAGTGCCGATCACCATCCTGCCGGGGATGGAGCGCGACCACCGCCTGACGGACAAGGGCGTGCATGTGTTCCACACGGTGGTCATCGGCCCCGAAAAGGACAAGGGCAACGGCTACAGCCAGGATGAACGCTTTCAGGGCTACATGCCGGTATCCGGCCAGGATGAATACCAGGCCATTCTGGATGATTACCACGCGCACGGCAACCTGACCATCTACTGCCACCCGGAATGGAGCAACACCCCCGCCCGCGAGTTTGAACGCCTGCGCGGCAACTTCGCGATGGAGATATGGAACAGCGGCTGCGCCATGGAAAACCACATGGATATGAACGCCAATTACTGGGATGAGCTGCTCATGCAGGGCAACCGCATCTTCGGCGTGGCCGTGGATGACGGGCACGCGATGAAACAGCACTGCAAAGGTTGGGTGCGCGTCAGGGCGAAGGGAGACATCGGCGATATCCTCCGCGCGCTGTCGGAAGGCGCGTTCTATTCATCCTGCGGGCCGGAGATACTTGACTTCTATATCAAAGATGACATCGCCGTGCTGGAATGCTCGCCGTGCGCAAGCGCCGGGTTCCGCTGGGGATACCTGCCCACGCGGCTGACGCACAGCGCGGAAAATGATGTGACCCGCGTGGAAATCCAGGTGCAGCCGCACTATACCTACCTTCGGGGCGTTGTGACGGATGCGGCGGGGCGCAGGGCCTGGACAAACCCCATCTTTCTGCCATGAGCGCGCAGTTGGAAGCGGCGGTACAGGCCGCATACGATCACGGTTTTTCACACGCGGGGCCGCTGGATGTGGCGACCCTCAAATGCCTGCCGGAGGTGCGCGACATGTGCGCGGCGGGGCGCTGCAACAAGTACGGCCACTGCTGGACATGCCCGCCAGGCTGCGGCACACTGGAAGAAAACGAAGCCGCCATGCACCGCTATAGCGCGGGCATTCTGGTGCAGACCACGCGCGAGCTGGAAGATGATTTCGATTACGAAAACATTGAGATGTGCGCAAAGCTGCAGCAGGAGCACCTGACCGCCCTTTCGGATGCGCTGCGCCCCCTCTACCCCGGCATGCTGGTGCTGGGCGCGGGCGGATGTACCAGGTGCAAAACCTGCACCTACCCGGATGCGCCGTGCCGCTTTCCGGATAAGGCGCTGTCATCGATGGAGGCATACGGGCTGTTCGTCAGCGATGTGTGCACGAAAAACGGGCTGGGGTACTATTACGGACCGGGCACCATTACCTATACCGGCTGCATTTTGTTATGGTGAACGAAAGGGATTTCTGACAAAATCCCGGAAAAAAGCCCGCCCTGGTTTGCGCCAAGGCGGGCTTTTTCATTTTTTGTCTTCTTTACTTGCGCGGCGCTACCATATCGCACCAGTCCAGCGCCCCTTTGGACAGCGCGAAGCAGGCAAGCCCCGCGACGAGCTCCCAAGCGGCAAGGATGAACAATCCCACAACCGTCCCCGCCGTGCCGCCGATGCCAAAGCCCACGATAAGGGCCGCGGCCAGACCCGGCGCGATGATCACCAACACAGCGATCATGTAAATCATCAGCAGCATGCCCATGCTGATATCCGCGCCCGTGATCCGCATGGAAAGGTAGTTGATCCCCAGCAGCATCACGGAAAACAGCGTGAACACGGCGGCGCAGCCTATCCCGACAAACACGCTGCTGCCGGCGATCAGCGCGCCAAGGCCGAAGATCAGCACGCTTTCCACCAGCGTTTTGATGAACACCTCCATGTTGCTCCACAGCATCTTTTTGAAGGATGACTCCGGGATCATGTAGATGTAATGCGAATATGTTTCCTTCATTCCGCGCCCCATGCTGATCAGAAAAACCTGCATCCACATCAGTATCTGCAGCACCACCGTAAGGTCTTTGACAAAATACGCCATCACAAGCGAACCCGCGATCATCAGCACAGAGGCGACCGTCAAAAACCCAAACCGATTTTCACGGAAGCTTTCCCTGATATGCTTGCGGAATATCGCCGATGCGCCCGCGCCGGAAATCCCGGTTTTGGCCACCTTAACCTTTTTGTTTGATGTCGCCGTGCCGTTCATGTTGCCTTCGGCCATGGCGCGCTTCTTTTCAAACGCCGTTTCCGTGGCGACCAGCGTATCTTCGTAGTAATCCGTTTTGCTCAGCATCAGGTACGTTACAAGGCTAACGCCCAGCAACGCATCCGCGGCGAAGTACAGCAGGCCCGCGGCCAGCTCACCCGTCAGCAGCAGCGACACCCCGGAGGCCGTCCACCCCACGATGGGAATGTAGGACAGGAAGGGTGATGCGATCACCGCTTCCAGCGCGGCCAGCAAGTCTGCCGCGCCGAGCATTTTCACGATCAAATAGATTACCGCCGGCACAAACAGCAGGCAGGCGGCGATCTTCACCGCGCGCTTTCTTGCTGGGTTGCCGTGGGTTACGTTGTAAATCACCAGCGACCCGATGGATAGCACCATCATCGCAAGCATGTACCCGCCAAAGGCCAGCAGCACGCCGCCGTAGTCTATGCCAAACAGTGCCAGCGTGTTTGCCTGAAACAGAATGAAAAAACCGGCAAAGAAACAGGTTTTCATCAGCCGCAGCAGGCCGTACAGCAGGATTTTGCGCGGGTTAATCGGTGAAACGAATAAGAGGTTGACATCGTTCATCTCAAAGATGGTGTCTCCCCTGGAAAGGCCGTTGCGGATCGTAGCCACAAAAAACATCGCGATGAAGGCGAAAAATACGCCCTTAAACAGGAACATCGGGGCCACCTGTTTGCCGGCAGCCTTGGTGAATATGGAAGCAACGATAACGCCCACCATCGCCAACAGCACAAGCAGATACATCACAAGCTTGCCGGGTTTGCGCAGCAGCTCCTTCAGGCTGTTCTTTGCGCTTTTTAGGATGATATAGAAAAGGCTGCCCATATTACGCGTCACCTTCTTCGGTATCGACGATGGAGAAGTAGGTATCTTCCAGCGTCTTGCCGCCGGTCTGCTCGCCCCGGTGGCACAGCGCGGCGATCTTTCCATGCTTCATGATGCAGGTGGTATCCCAGTCCTCCTCCACGCTGTCGATCATGTGCGTGCTGACGATCAGCGCGCAGCCCTCCTTTTTCAGGTTCGCGATCATCGCCTTGATTTCACGGATGCCGTGCGGGTCCAACCCCACCAGCGGCTCATCGAATATCACGGCGCGGGGGCGCGGCAGCACGGCGCAGCATACGCTCACCTTTTGCTGCATGCCCTTGGAAAGCTCCTTGCCAAGCTTGTTTTGCTTATCGGACAGGTCAAATTTATGGAAAAGCTCCTGAGCGAAGTCTTCCCAGCCGGTAAGGCGGTACGCCCTTGCGATAAACTCCAGGTGCTCGTGCACGGTCAGCATGGGGTACAGCACGGGCATTTCCGGCACATAGCCCAGCAGGCGCTTGGCATCCGGCGTGTTGTGCACATGCCCGCCAATGGTAATGCTGCCCTCAAAGCGCAGCAGCCCGCAGATGGATTTGATCAGGGTGGATTTCCCCGCGCCGTTGGGGCCAAGCAGCACGGTCAGTTCGCCGGGGTTCACATCCAGGGAAACGTGGTCGTTGGCCAGCAGGCGCCCGTACTTCTTGGTTACATTCTCAACATGGATCACCCGACAGATCCCCTCCTTCATCCATCACACGCATATCTACCGTCGTTAGGGTATCACAAATGTGTTTCCCTCTATTGTGTTTTCGTCCAAAATCCCGATTCTGCGCGCTAAAATGTCTGCTTTTCCCGCTCAAGCGCATCGTTTAATCCCCATTCAAACGCCGCATCCTGCTCCGCCGTGCGCTTCTTGGGGCCTTTCAGCCTGCCGCCGGCGTTCCTTACCTTGCGGGCAATATGGCGCTGCATCAGCAGCCCGTCGATGTTCTCAGCGGTGTAGCGCATGCCGTCCTGGTTGATCGGCGAAGCCTGCCTGGCAAGGCACAGCGCCGCCAGCCCGTAATCCTGCGTGACGACGATGTCGCCGGGCCTCACCATGGAAACCAGCGCGAAGTCGGCGCTGTCGGCCCCCTTGGTCACGGTGACGGTGCGCGCACCTGGGCGGTCAAACACATGCGCGGCGTCGCAGATGATCACGCAGGGCACGCCGTGCTTTGCGGCAACGCGGATCGCTTCATTTACCACCGGGCAGCCGTCGGCATCAATGTACAGGGTCATGCCTGCCTCCTATGCAAAAGGGATTTTATCATATTGTACCCGGCGCTTTTTCACACGTCAATCACAGCGGCGGCGCAAAAGTTTACGCAGCTTTTACATTCCCCCACCTTTTGCCTTTACCCGCGGCCCGTATACTGTTCCCGTACAAAGAAAAGAATAGAGCAAGAAAGAAAAAGGAGAAACGAAATGAAAAACCGTGTAATCAAAGCTTTGGCGCTGGCCCTGATGCTGAGCCTAACCGCCTCCTGCGCGCTGGCCGCCGATTTCAACACCAAGAACCTGATCTCCGTTGTATCCCGCGAGGATGGCAGCGGCACACGCGGCGCGTTCATCGAGCTGATGGGCATCGAAGTCAAGGGCGATGACGGCACCAAAAAGGACATGACCACCAAGGAAGCCACCGTCGTCAACAAGACGGATGTTATGCTAACCAACGTCGCGGGCGACCCGAACGCCATCGGCTATGTTTCGCTGGGTTCCCTGACGGATGCGGTGAAGGCCCTTGCCATTGACGGCGTCGCCGCCACCACCGAGAACGTCAAGAACGGCACATACCCCGTCGTGCGCCCGTTTGTCATCGCAACCAAGGGCGAGATCTCAGCGCTTGCGCAGGATTTCATGGGCTTCATCCTGTCCGCTGAAGGCCAGGCCGTCATCGCAAACGGCTACATCCCCGTGGATGACGCCGCCGCCGCGTTCGCCGGCACTCTCCCTGAAGGCAAAATCACCGTGGCTGGGTCCTCCTCCGTCACGCCGATCATGGAAAAGCTGAAGGAAGCCTATATCGCTGTCAACACCAAGGCGGAAATCGAAATCCAGATGAGCGACTCCACGGCGGGTATGACGGGCACTATGGAAGGGATCTTCGACATCGGCATGGCAAGCCGGGAACTGAAAGCCTCTGAGCTGGAAGCGCTGACCCCGGTCTCCATCGCCCTGGACGGTATCGCGGTGATTGTGAACCCCATCAACACATTCGATAGCCTGACCACAGAGCAGGTCAAGGCGATCTTTACCGGCGCGGTCGAAACCTGGAAAGAGGTAGAGTAACCGGAACGGGGTTGAAATACCGATGCAAAAGGCTCGCGAAACCTTCATGAAATGGATCTTTGCCCTCGCCGCGACGGCTTCCATCGTCGCGGTGGGGCTCATTTGCGTATTCCTGTTCGCAAACGGAATACCCGCCATCGCAAAGATCGGTGTGTTTGACTTCCTGCTGGGCAAGGAATGGTCGCCGAGCGATGTGCCGGCGCTGTACGGCATCCTGCCGATGGTCCTGGGCAGCATCTATGTTACCGCCGGTGCGGTCATTGTCGGCGTGCCGATCGGCATCTTCACCGCCGTGTACCTGGCCAAATACTGCGGCAAGCGGCTGCACCGCATCCTGAAACCCGCCGTGGAGCTGATGGCGGGCATCCCGTCGGTGGTGTACGGGTTCTTCGGCCTTGTGGTGATGGTGCCGTTTGTACGCGAGGTGTTCGGCGGGAACGGTTCCAGCATCCTGACCGCGTCGCTGCTGCTGGGCATCATGATATTGCCGACTGTGATCGGCATCACCGAAAGCGCGCTGAGGGCCGTGCCGCGCGAGCTGTACGACGGCGCGGTAGCGCTTGGCGCGTCGCATGACCGGGCAACATTCTCCGTGGTGCTGCCCGCCGCGAAATCCGGCGTGATGGCGGCGATTGTGCTGGGCATCGGCCGCGCCATCGGGGAAACCATGGCGGTGATCATGGTGGCAGGGAATCAGCCGCGCATACCGACCAACATCCTAAAGGGCGTGCGCACGCTGACGGCCAATATCGTAATCGAGATGGGCTACGCCGCGGAGCTGCACCGCGAGGCGCTGATTGCCACGGGCGTGGTGCTGTTCGTGTTCATATTGCTGATCAACCTGCTGCTGTCCGTGATCAAGAAGGGAGGCAAAGCATGACCCTTCGCAAAATCACCGACGGGCTGCTGCGCGCGGCGACACTGCTGTGCGCCGCCATTACCGGCGCGTTGATCCTATTTCTGGTGGGGTACATCCTGGTCAAAGGCGTGCCGCACCTGACGCCTTCGCTGTTCGCGCTTGAGTACAACAGTGAGAACGTTTCGCTTTTCCCCGCGCTGATCACCACGCTGATCATGGTGGCGATGTCGCTGCTGATCGCGGCGCCGCTGGGCATTTTCGCGGCAATTTACCTTACGGAATACGCCAGGCGCGGCAACCGGCTGGTCAAGGTGGTCAAAATCACCGCAGAAACGCTGTCCGGCATCCCTTCGATTGTATACGGCCTTTTCGGCATGCTGTTTTTCGTAACGGCGCTGGGCTGGGGGCTGACGGTGCTGGCGGGCGCGCTGACGCTGTCCATCATGATTCTGCCGCTGATCATGCGCAGCACGGAAGAGGCGCTGCTGGCCGTGCCGGACACCTACCGCGAGGGCGCGTTCGGCCTGGGCGCGGGGCGGCTGCGCACCGTGTTTCGCATTGTGCTGCCCTCCGCCGCGCCGGGGGTGCTGGCGGGGATCATCCTGGCCGTGGGCCGCATCGTGGGTGAAACGGCGGCGTTGATTTACACGGCGGGCACTGTCGCCAAGATCCCGGAAAGCCCGCTTGCCTCCGCCAGAACGCTTGCCGTGCACATGTACGCGCTATCCAGCGAAGGCCTGCACATGGATCAGGCGCACGCCACGGCGGTGGTGCTGCTGGTGCTGGTGGCGGGGATCAACTGGCTTTCCGCCGCCATCGCCAAGAAAGTAGCCAAGGGGTGAAGCATGAATAAATTTACACTGTGCGATGTGAACCTGTGGTATCAGGATTTCCAGGCGCTGAAGAATATCCGAATGGATATAGAAGAACAACAGATCACGGCGTTCATCGGTCCCTCCGGCTGCGGAAAATCCACGCTGCTCAAAAGCCTGAACCGCATGAACGATCTGGTGGAGGGCTGCCGGATCACGGGTTCGCTGCTGCTGGATGGGCAGGACATATACGGCCAGGTGGATATCAACCTGCTGAGGAAGCGCGTGGGCATGGTGTTCCAGAAGCCTAACCCCTTCCCCATGACAGTGTATGACAACATCGCTTTCGGCCCAAGAACGCACGGCATCAAATCCAAGTGGAAGCTGGATGAAATCGTGGAAAAGGCGCTGCGCGACGCCGCCATCTGGGAAGAGGTCAAGGACCGGCTGAAAAAGAGTGCGCTGGGCCTGTCCGGCGGGCAGCAGCAGCGGCTTTGCATCGCTAGGGCGCTGGCGGTGTCCCCGGAAGTGCTGCTGATGGATGAGCCGACCTCCGCGCTGGACCCCATCTCCACATCCAAAATAGAGGAACTGGTGCTGGCCTTGAAGAAGGAATACACCGTTGTCATCGTCACCCATAACATGCAGCAGGCAACGCGCATTTCGGACAAAACCGCCTTCTTCCTGCTGGGTGAAGTGATTGAGTACGGCGACACGGAGCAGGTGTTTTCCATGCCGCAGGATAAGCGGTGCGAGGATTATATCACGGGGAGGTTTGGATGATGCGCAGCCGGTTTGATGAGCAGCTGGCCCAGCTCAATACCATGCTAATCGAGATGGGCGCGCTGGTGGAAACCGCCATCGGCACCTCCATCACCGCGCTGGTGGATCAGGATGCCGCCCTGGCAAAGCAAGCCATTGAGTTTGACCAGGAAGTGGATCAAAAGGAAAAGGACATCGAAACGCTGTGCCTGAAGCTGCTGCTGCAGCAGCAGCCGGTGGCGCGCGACCTGCGCCTGATCTCGGCGGCGCTGAAGATGATAACCGATATGGAGCGCATCGGCGACCAGGCCGCCGACATCGCGGAGATTTCGCTGCAATTGGCGGGCACGCCGTACATCAAGAAACTGGAGCATATCCCACTGATGGCGACTGCGGCGGTCAAGATGGTTACCGACAGCATCGATGCGTTCGTCCGGCGCGATATGCAGCTTGCGCAGGCGGTCATCAATGATGACGACATCGTGGATGGCTTCTTCACCGATGTGAAAAACGACCTGATCGCCCTCATCCTGCAGGACAGCAGAAACGGCGAGCAGGCGATTGACCTGATGATGATCGCGAAATACTTAGAGCGCATCGGCGACCACGCGACCAACATCGCCGAATGGGTCCTGTTCTCAATTGGCGGCCGCCATGTGGGGTCGTGACGATGCGCACCATCTACATTGTGGAGGATGACGAAGACATCCGCGGGCTGGTTCAATACGCGCTGAGCGCGGCGGGTTTCACCGTGCGCGGGTTCGAATCGGGCGCGCCGTTTTTTGCCGCGCTGGACCCGGATGCCGCGCTGCCGGACCTGCTGTTGCTGGATATCATGCTGCCGGATGAGGACGGGCTTTCAATCCTGAAAAGGCTCAGACAGGCGGCGACCACGCGGAAGCTGCCGGTGATCCTGCTGACGGCGCGCGGCAGCGAATACGACAAGGTGCGCGGGCTGAACATGGGCGCGGACGATTATGTCGCAAAGCCATTCGGCGTAACGGAGCTGATCGCGCGCGTGAACGCGGTGCTGCGCCGCGTAGCGGAGCCAGCGCAGGAAACGCGCACGCTGTCTTACGGCGGCATCACGCTGGATCAGGATAAACGCGAAGTGACCGCCGCGGGTGAGGCCATCACCCTGACGCACAAGGAGTTTGAACTGCTAAACTGTCTCCTCATCAACAAAGAAATCGTGCTGACACGCGAAAAGATCATGGACGCCGTATGGGGGTATGACTTCCAGGGCGAAAGCCGCACGGTGGATATGCACATCAAGACGCTTCGGCAAAAGCTGGGCCCGGCGGGCGAGATGATCCGCACGGTGCGCAACGTAGGCTACAAGATCGGGGGCGCATAAGATGAAACGGCGTATGTTCGCGGCGATGGCGGCGCTGGTGCTGCTGTCGGCGGCGCTGCTGGCCGGGGTTTGGTTTCTGCTGATCCACACACAGCTGCAAACGCAAATTAAAGAGGGCATACAGAATGAGCGCGTAACGCTGATCGCAAGCGACGGCACGGTGATTTACGACAACCGCGCCGCGCCCGGCAGCATGGAAAACCACCTGACCAGGCCGGAGGTGCAGCAGGCGCTGGAAACCGGCACCGGCGAATCCATCCGCTATTCCGATACGATGCGCGAAAAGACATACTATTTCGCCACGCGGGATGACCGGGAGGATACCATCCTGCGCGTATCGCTGACGATGGACAGCCTGTACGCGATGGCCGCGCGGCTGCTGCCATGGATTATCCTTTCAATTGTTGCGGTGCTTTTGCTGGCGCTGCTGCTGGCGCGCAAGATGAGCGACAGGATTCTGCGCCCCATCAACCAGATTGACCTGGATAACCCCGACACCGGCAATTACGAAGAGCTGGCCCCGCTGGCAAAGCGGCTGACCGAGCAAAAGCGCGAGATCGGCGCACAGATGGCCGAGCTGAAAGCCAGAGCGGACACCATACGCGCCGTGACGGAGCACATGAACGAGGGGCTGCTGCTGCTATCCGAAAAGGGCACGGTGCTGACCGCAAACCCAAGCGCGGAAGCGCTGTTTGACGCGCAGCAGGTGGCCGGACAGCCGCTGGTGGCCGTGACGCGCGATGTGCTGCTGCTGGAAAAGGCGCGGCGCTGCCTTGCCGGGGAAGCTGGCGAAATGGAGATGACCCGCGCCGGCCGCACATACGGCGTGCTGCTTAGCCCCGTGAAGGCGGGGGCGGACGGGTACGGCGCGGTGATCCTGTTCCTGGAAACGACTGCCCGCAGGGAATCCGAGCGGCAGCGGCGGGAGTTCTCCGCCAACGTATCGCATGAGATGAAAACACCGCTGACGACAATCCTTGGCTACGCGGAAATGCTGGAAAATGGCATGGCCCCCAAAGAAGACGGGCCGGGGTTTGGCGGGCTGATCGCGGCGCAGGCCAGACGGCTATTGGCGGTGATCGAGGATATCATCCACCTGTCCGAATTTGATGAAAAGGCGATGCCGCGCGCGTTTGCTAAGGTGGACTTGCTGGATGCGGCACAGGCGGCGGTGGATGCGCTGCAGCCCGTTGCGCAGGAAAAAAACGTGGCGCTGACGCTGGAAGGCGGCGGGGCGCAGGTTTGGGGCGACAGGCGCATCATTGATGAAGCGCTTGCCAATGTGATATCAAACGCGATACAATACAACCGGCCCGGCGGAATCGTGCGGGTGACAGTGGCGGAAGCCCCCGGCGAGCCGCGCGTGACCGTCGCGGATACCGGCATGGGCATCCCTAAGGAACACCTGAACCGCGTATTTGAGCGGTTCTACCGCGTGGATGCCTCGCGCAGCCACCGCACCGGCGGCACGGGGCTGGGTCTGTCGATTGTAAAGCACGCGATGGAATTCCACGGAGGCCGCGTGGAAATGGAAAGCAAGCTGGGCGAGGGCACAACGGTGGCGTGCGTGTTCCCGAGGCGATAGGAAGTGTTATTTTTGGATGAGCGGTATCAGGATATCAACGCGAAAACCATTGATGCCTGGGTGGCGGATGGCTGGGAATGGGGTGTGCCCATCAGGCCGGAGGTGTTTGCAAAAGCACGGGCGGGCGAATGGGATGTGGTGCTGACGCCCACAAAACCCGTACCCAAGGAGTGGTTTGCGCCGTTTTTTCAGGATGGGCGGCTTACCGGCGCGCGCATATTGGGGTTGGCATCCGGCGGCGGGCAGCAAATGCCGGTGTTTGCCGCGGCGGGCGCCGTTTGCACAGTGCTTGACTATTCCGAAAAGCAGCTGGAGAGCGAGAGAATGGTTGCCGCGCGCGAAGGGTACGACATTGAGATTGTCCGCGCCGACATGACGCAGCCCCTTCCTTTTGCGGACGGCAGCTTTGACCTGATCTTCCACCCGATATCCAACTGCTATGTGGAGGATGTGCTGCCCATCTGGCGGGAGTGCTATCGCGTGCTGCGAAAAGGCGGGGTGCTGCTTGCCGGGATGGACAATGGCATCGATTATTTGACGGAAGAGGCAAACCCGCTGCTGGTGGTGAACAAGCTGCCGTATAACCCGCTGAAGAACCCCGCGCTGCTGGAAAAGGGCCTGCGGGAGGATGACGGCGTACAGTTCAGCCACACGCTGGAAGATCAGATTGGCGGGCAGCTGAAGGCGGGGCTGACGCTGACGGATGTGTATGAGGATACAAGCCCGGGGTGGCTCTTGGGGGATTATTACCCGATGTATTGGGCGTCGCGGGCGGTGAAGATGGGATAATTCGTAGGGGCAGCGCCGGCTGCCCTTTTGTTTTGCATTTGTAACATTACAGCATAGCAGAACAAATACCATTTGTTGCCACGTTTCTATAGAAAAGAGGGAGGCATACAAATGAGAAAGAGCACCGCGTTCATAACAATGGCGCTTGCGCTGATGCTGCTGTGCGGGGCCGCCTTGGCCCAGGAAACCGCGCCGCTGTCGCCCACGACGGGGCTTGCGGCAACGGGGGCGTACCGCCCGGTCATCGTCGAGATTGATAACGATGTCGATGCCCGCCCGCACCTGAACATGTCCGAAGCGGATATCGTATATGAGTGTATCTTCTGGGGTCCAGGTTACACCCGGTATACCTTGGTTTTTAACGACAGTCACCCTGATTATGTCGGCTCTGTCCGCTCCTCGCGCATGTATGTCTGCGTGCTTCGCCAGGAATGGGATGCGCCGTTCGTTTTCTGGGGCGGACAGACCAGCAAAGGGCCCTGCAACATCATTGATTACTTTACCGAACACGGCGTGACGGAAGATTTTCTGTTCTCTGCCAACAGGCTCTATAACGAAACCCAAATGATGCAGGTGACGCGCCCTGTCGGCGTTCATTTCCGCATGGGCGACCGGCCGCGCACGGGCGCGAACGGCGTTGCCATTGTACGCAACGGCGCGCGCGATGCCGCCGCGAACATTAAGCTTGTTGCGGAGCAATACTGGCCCCAAAATGAGGATGGCACGTCCTATGAACCGCGCGGCCACGCCTACCTTTTCAGCGATACCCCCACGCGCGGCGATGGGACAGCCGTCGCAATCGATATCCAGTATGACAACAAAGGCGTATATGCGCCAAGCTATACGTTCAGCCCCGAAGACCGCGTGTACGAGCGTTGGTACCGCGGCAGGGAACAGTTTGACGGCATGACCGGAAAGCGCATCGCGGCATCCAATGTCATCGTGCAGTATGTCAACATCAGCTATTCGGAGAACATTGCCTCGCGCCCCATGGTTGGCCTGATCGGCGCCGGCCCGATCGACGCGTTTATCGACGGCCGGCACATCAGGGGCACCTGGACGCGCGAGGGTGACAACAGCCGCACCATCTTTGCCGATGAAAGCGGCGAAGAGTTGACGCTGCTGCCGGGCAAAACATTCATTCAGATCCTGCCGATGGAACACACATTTACCTATACCGATGCGGACGGCAATGAGCATGCGGCGGGAGCAAACAGGATAACAAAGTAATCTTTCACGGCAAAACACAGCGGGGTGGCATATTGGGCTGCCCCGCTGTGCTATGTCCGAAAAAAAGAAAGAGCGATTTTTGCTTGACAAACACGAACGACAGTTGTAGAATGGGTATATCGTACGACGAATGTAGAATGAGGTGCGCGCCAATGGACATGAAAAAGCTGCCCGATGCCGAATATGAGCTTATGCGGATCATCTGGGCCAACCCTTCGCCTATTTCCACCAACCAGATCATTTCGCATCTGGATGATATCCACTGGAAGCCGCAGACCGTGCTGACGCTGCTGACCCGGCTGATTGACAGGGGATACCTGGACAGCGAACGCGTGGGCAAAGAGCGCGTGTACACGCCCAAAATCGCGCAGGAAAAGTATCTGGCGTTTGAATCCGGGCAGTTCATGGAGCGCTTTCACGCGGGGTCTTTTATCAGCCTTGTAAGCTCTTTGACGGCGGGCAACCGCATCTCCCAAGATGATCTGGACGAGCTGCGCCGATGGCTTGCCGAGAGGGGGGACCCGCTTGACGACGCTTAGCCGAATGCTGCAAAGCATCGCGCTGATGTCCGCGCTGTCGTTCGGGTGGCTTTTGCTGCGGGCGCGCTTCGGGCAGCGGATCAGCGCGCGCACCAGGCACGCCGTGGGGCTGATCCTGATCGCGGGGCTGCTGGTGCCCATCCGGCCGGTGCTGCCCATACTGCCCGCGGAAATGGCCGGCGCGGGCCAAACGGAACAGGCGCAAACAGGCGGCGCACCGGCGGCGCCGGTTCACGCGGCGATGCGGCCGGAAACGCTGCCCGGCATTTTCCCTTTTGAACAGGATGCAATGCTGGCGGAACAACTTGCCGCGCCCTCTGCCACCCACATGCCAAACTTTGCACGCATCGCCGCAATCATCTGGGCCATCGGCGCGCTTTTGATGGCGGGAATACAGGCGGCGCGCCATCTGTGCTTTTGCCGCCGGGCGCACCGTTTTCCCATCACCCTTCTGCCGTATGAGGCGCGCCTGCTGACAGAGGAATGCGCGCGCCTGGAAATTCGCCGCGCGCCACGGCTCAGACGGTGCGATCTTATCCCATCCCCAATGCTGTCCGGGCTGATGCGCTCCGTCATCACGCTGCCGCGCCAGCCGCTGCCTGAAACAGAAACCCGTTTCATCCTGCGGCATGAGCTGGTACACCTGCGCCGCCGCGACCTTTGGGGAAAGGCGCTGGTGCTCCTCACCGCGATCATTCACTGGTACAACCCGGCCGTATACTGCCTGGCCAAAGCCATCGACGCCGATTGCGAGATGGCATGCGACCAGGCGGCGCTTGAGGGGGCGGACTGCGTGCAGCGCGCGCGCTACGGCCGGCTGCTCCTTGCGGCGGCATCGGGACAGGCTGTCCGGTGCCCGCCGCTTTCCACGGGCCTGACACAAGGAGGTGTCCATATGAAAAAAAGAATCGTATCGCTGCTGAACCCGCACCCCGGGCGCTTTGGCGGCGCGCTGGTAGCGCTTGCGCTGGCACTGACGCTTTGCAGCGGGGTCGCGCTGGCGCAGGAGGCCGGGTTGCTGTCGCCCACGACGGGGCTTGCGTACAGCGGGGAGTATCGGCCCATCGTGGCGGTAATCGAAAATGATCCGGCGGCACGCCCGCACCCGAACATGTCCGAAGCAGATGTCGTGTATGAAACCGTATACTGGGGGCCGCACTATACCCGCTATACCGTGGTTTACAACGATAATCACCCCGACTATGTCGGATCTCTGCGGGGTTCGCGGGTATTCAACTTTGCGATCCGGCAGGAATGGGATGCCCCGATCGTATGCTGGGGCGGGCAGATGGTCGATGGCCCAAGCGACATTGTTACATACTGCATAGAGCAGGGCGTTACGGGGGATTTCATCTTCTCGGGCGTCAAATTCTTTACTGACAAGCAAGCAATAAATGTGACACACAACAGCTCCATCATGTTCCGCGTGGAAGACCGGCAGCAAACCGGCCCGGACGGCAAGCTGATCGAGCGCATGCACCCACACAACGCAATCGCCGACCTGGCGGCCATTGAAAAGCTATACTGGCCCAAGAACGCGGACGGCACCCCGTATGAACCGCGCCAGCGTCCTTTCAAGTTCAGCCAGAAGCCCACGCGCGGGGAAGATACCGCGGTTGCCATCGACATCCGGTATGATGACCTCGGCAGATATACGCCAAGCTACACATTCAATGCTGAAAAGCGCGTATATGAGCGCTGGTACGCCGGGGAGGAACAGTACGACGGTGTGACCGGCAAGCGCATTGAGGCATCCAACGTCATCGTACAGTATGCAAAGATGAGCTATGTGGGAAACAACGCATCCAGGCCCCTGGTGGAGCTGATCGGCACCGGCCCCATCGACGCGTTCATCGACGGCACGCACATTCGCGGCACCTGGACGCGCGAAGATGACAACAGCCCCACCGTGTTTGCGGATATGGACGGCGTGGAGCTGACATTGCTGCCGGGCAAGACATTCATTCAGCAATTGCCGTGGGACATTGGCTTTTCCTACACTGACGCGGAAGGAAATCAGCATGTGACCCATGTGGGCACGCAGGGGGAGTAAGCCCTTTATTCCAAAACAAAGCGGGCAGCCAATGGCTGCCCGTTCTGTTGCATAGAATCCCTTTACCCAGCCAAATCCCGCCTGCGGTACCCCACAAAGCCAGCCGCGGTAAGCACCGCCGCGATCACCGTCAGCACTATGAGCGGCAGCGCGGAAAGCTGCTCCACCGGGTAGTTCGCGACATACGCAAACGGCGACAGCGCACCCGTCCATTCGGGCAGGCGCAGGATCATCCCGATGTAATCGGTGAAGAACGCATAGCCCAGGTATGCCCACACCACCGCGCTGGCCGACGGAAACCACCCTATCAGCGCCAACGCCAGGCCGCACATCACAAGCATCGCGGGCAGGTTGGCAAAGCCCGATATCATCATCGTTGTAAATGAGATTGGCTGCGCCATCACGGCGTAGGCACTGCCCCACAGGCCCAGCACCGCGCACAGCGTCATCAGCGCGCATGACAGCAGCGACAGCGCCGCGTACACGCCCATCATTTGCCAGCGCGATACCGCGCGCGCCGCCAGATGCTCCGTGCGGCCGCGCTTTTCCTCGCCGTGCAGGCGCTGCGCCAGCATCAGCGCGGGTATCACCGACGCCATCGTCAATATCTTCATCAGAACGGACATGAACTGCTCAGCGAACGAAAAGTCGGCGGAAACAAACATCTGGCTGATGAACTCGTTGCTTTGCAGGAAGCTGTCCATATCCTCAAAGACAGAACCGTACATCGCGCCGAACACCAGCATGCCGATCGCCCAGGCAAGGATCATGCCGCGCGTCAGGCGCAGCGCAAGGCCCATGGGGCTGAGCAGCGATTCCTGCGCCTCCGCCCTGCCCTTCCTTTGCGGCAGAATGCCCGCATCCAGGTCGCGCCGCGCGTTCAGATAGAACGCTATTGCCGCTGCCGCCGCGCTTGCCGCAAGAATCACCAGGATGGGCCACCACAGGTTTTTCACATACACCTGCGCCCGAAGCGGCAGACCCAGCGGAGAGATCAGCGACAGGGGCTCCATGCCCATATCGCCCGCCGCGCGCAGCATATACGCCGCGCCAAAGAATCCGAATGAAAGACCCGTGACCGTGCGGCTGCTGGCTGACAGCTGCGCAAAGGCAGCCGTCGCCGCCGCAAAAAACAGGCCCGTCACGCCCAGCACCGCGCCGTACAGCATGCTGCCCTGTAAGCCCATGCTCTCTATGCCGAGGGCCGCCATGCCTATGCCGGTGAGCAGCGCCAGCGCCGCGTTGATGAAAAGCGCCTCAAGCAGCGCCGCCGATAGGTTCGACAACCTGCCCACCGGCAGCGAGCGGATCACTTCCAGCCGGCCCATCTCTTCATCCTTGCGGGTGTGGCGGTTTACCATCAGGATGTTCATGATCGCCACCGGAATCATCGTAAACAGCAGCATCTCGTGCGCCATCATGGAGCCGGTGGTATAGTTGTCAATGCCGTACCCAGGGCCGAAAATCGCCGTCATCGCCGGATTTTTCATCGTCTCGGCCATCGCAATGCGGTCCAGTTCCGTGCCGAACACGCCTTCGAACACCAGCGGAATGCCGATGGAAAACGACAGCAGGATGACGATCCACACGACGGCGCGTACCCTATCCCTGCGCAGCATCAAGCGCGTCAGGGACAGGCTGCCTGCGGTTGTTTTCATTTGGCGTCCTCCTCCCGGTAGCGGCTCATGAACAGCTCTTCCAGCGTCGGCGGGGCGCTTTCCAGGCGGGCGATGCCAAGCGGGGCCAGCAGCGCCATCACGCGCGGCAGCTCCGCCTGATCCAGCAGGAAGGTTGCACCGTCATGCCCCAGCTTTACATCGGATACGCCCGGCACACCGGACAGGTCCGGCAGCGGCTGCTGGGTTGTGACCGACACGCGTGCACGCGTCAGATGGCGCAGCCCTTCTATCGTGCCGCTTTCGACAATCTTGCCCTGGCGGATAATGCTGACCTTATCGCACAGCTGCTCCACTTCCGACAGGATATGGCTGGATAGCAGCACGCTTTTGCCCTGTGCGCGCAGTTCGCGTACGGAATCCTGGAATACCCTTTCCATCAGCGGATCGAGGCCGCTTGTCGGCTCATCCAGAATATACAGCTCCGCGTCGGACGCAAGCGCCGCCACCAACGCAACCTTTTGCCGGTTGCCCTTGGAGTAGGTGCGGCACTTCTTGGTGGTATCCAGGTCAAACCGGCTGACCATCTGGGCGCGCAGTTTGGGGTCAACCTTTCCGCGCAGCTTCACGAACAGGTCGATGACCTCTCCGCCGGTCAGGTTGGACCACAGGTTCACATCCCCGGGCACATAGGCGATGCGCCGGTGCAGCTCAACCGCGTCATCCCACGCATCCTGTCCGAACAGCAGCGCCCGCCCGCTGGTGGCCCTCAGCACCCCCAGCAGCACGCGCAGCGTGGTTGTTTTGCCTGCGCCGTTTGGACCGATGAAGCCGTATATCTCGCCCTGTTCAACGGCCAGGTTGATTCCGCGCAGCGCCTTCACCGCGCCGTAGGACTTGTGTAGATCCCGGATTTCCACCATTGCCATGCAATCCACCCCTATTTACAGAATATAGTCCTTATATGGGTTATAAAGGCATCGTATTCATCCCAGTAAGGCTTCAGGTCCAGGCTTTGAAGCTCTTTCCCGCGGAAGCGTTCGGTAAGTTCGGCCTCATATCCGCTGAGCACATAGCGGATGAACTTGGCGGAAACATCCCTGGGCACATCCGGCCGAAGCGGCGTGCGCGCAATGGCCGCATACAGCGGTGTGCGCGCCTCTCCCGCCAACCGGGCGATCCGCGCTGAAACCTCAGGGCGCCCGTGCAGCGCATCGGGGCGCAGCACGAACGATGACAGAAAGTAGAACATTTGCGGGCGTTCCGCCATCGCTTTGGCTTTTGCCCGGCTCAGGCACACGCACAGCGAGATAAAATCCGCATCATCCGCACCGCTAAGTGTCGGCAGTATCGCTTCTTCAACAAAGGACAGCGCCTGCTCAATCAGGTCATCGTACAGCGCCTCCTTGCTGCCGAAATAATAGAACAGCATCCCTTTGGCGATACCCGCCCTCTCCGCGATGCGGTTGGTGGAAGCGTGCCTGTAATCGTTCGCGGAGAACTCCTCAAACGCGGCATCGAGTATGCGGGTGCGCTTCTCTTCAGGAAGCGCCAGAAACACATCGTTGATGCAATCTCCCCCCTTCATCGACCGGTGTGGTCGATATGGGTATTATACCGCTTTTCATTTTACACGGTCAATACAGCCGCATGACAATTGGGGCGCGAAAATGTGGTATTTGAAACGCCGAATCGGTTGACGCACCCTAGCGCATTTGTTATCATATGCATAGACCTGCTTATGGGTAGGTTTTGGTACCGGCGCGAATGCAGAGATATCGCGCCGCCGGGGGATTTTGTCCAAAATCCCTTCAACACTGGAATGGGAAAGGATGGTATTTCTGGATGTTTAAGAAAACCCTTCTGCCTGTCCTGCTGGCGCTCGTGCTGGCGCTGACCCTGGCCGTGCCCGCGATGGCGGATGTTGCCGGGCTGTTTGATCTGGAAGGCGTGCTGGTCATCCTGCACACCAACGATATCCACGGCCGCGCCGTGACCGATCCCGCCACGGGCGCCATCGGCTATGCGCAGATCGCTCAGCTGAAAGCGGACCTCGCCGCGCAGGGCGCAAGCGTGCTGCTGCTGGATGCGGGCGATGCCTCCCAGGGCACGCCGATCGTCAACATGAGCTATGGCAAAACGGCCATGGAATTCATGAACGCCGCGGGCTACGACGCGATGTCCCCCGGCAACCATGAGTTCGACTGGGGCCTTGACAACCTGCTGCAGATCCGCGAGGTTGCCGAGTTCCCGATCCTGTCCGCGAACATCATCGACAAGATCAGCAATGAGCCGGTGTTCGATTCCAACATCATCTTTGAGATGGAAAACGGCATGAAGGTTGGCGTGTTTGGCCTGGATACCCCGGAAACCCTGACCAAGACCCATCCCGACAAGGTCAAGGGCATCACCTTCCTGATGGGTGAAGAGCTGTACGCGTGCGCGCAGGCGCAGGTGGACGCGCTGGTTGCCGAAGGCTGCGACCTGATCGTATGCCTTGGCCACCTGGGCATCGACCCCGAGAGCGAGCCGAACCGCTCCACCGACCTGCTGGCCAACGTGACCGGCATCGACCTGTTCATCGACGGCCACAGCCACTCCGTCATCGACGGCGGCGAACTGGTTGGCGAAACGTTGCTGACCAGCACCGGCGAATACGCGCAGCATGTGGGCATCGTCACCTTTGACGGCGAAACCCTTGCGGCCGGCCTGTACACCCCCGCCAATGCCGATGTGTACGCGGCTGTCAAGGCCGTGAACGACGAAGTGACCGCGCAGCTGTCCGCTGTGTTCGCCACCACCAGCGTTGACCTGGATGGCAACCGCGACCCGGGCGTTCGCACGCAGGAAACAAACCTGGGCGACTTCGCCGCCGACGCGATCCTTTGGGCCGCGCAGCAGGCAATGGGCGAGCAAGTAGTCGGCGCTGTGACCAACGGCGGCGGCATCCGTACCAGCATCAAGGCCGGCGACATCAGCATGAACGACATGAAGACCGTGTTCCCCTTCGGCAACGAAGTATCCGTGCTCACCGTGACCGGCGCGGAACTGCTCGAAGCGCTTGAAGCCGCGACCTGCTCCACCCCTACCGCGATCGGCGCGTTCCCGCAGGTTGCGGGCATCGTGTTCACGATCGACACCTCTGTTGAGTACGTCAACGGCGACCAGTATCCCGATTCCACTTACTTCGCCCCGAAGAACCCCGGCAGCCGCGTGACCATTGAGACCGTCGGCGGCCAGCCGTTCGATCTGGAAGCGCAGTATGTCATCGCCACCAACGACTTCACCGCGGCGGGCGGCGACACCTACTATGCGTTCCGCTACGCCAACCAGCAGACCGGCTACAAGACCGGCGTCTCGCTGGAAGACGCGCTGGTGCAGTATGTCACCACCGTGCTGGGCGGCGTTGTAGGCGAGGATTATGCCGCGCCTCAGGGACGGATTACGATTAAGTAAGGCGGGAAGGCGCTAGGGGCGCTGCCCCTGGACCCCGCGCGGCGCGAATTCGAAGATATCGCGCCATAAAGGGATTTCTTGCGAAATCCCTACCGCCTTAAGGGCCTAAGGCCCTTAAGAATCCCTGCTTAGGGTTTGGATTTCATCATGATAGTACCCCGTAGTGTTTATTGCTGCGGGGTATTTCATATAATATCGCCAGCCCGCCGTGAGGCGAAAATGCAGGGATTCCAAAGGGCAAAGCCCTTTGGCAGGGTCTGGGACAGAGTCCCAGCGTCCCCCCTCCCCCGCTTTCGTCCAGTCCGTAAGCCCCACCCCCCCACCCGCCGAGGATGCTACGGCCGGGGCGGCGTGGGCCCGTCCGGCGGAGAGCCGCAGGGCGGGCAAGCCATAGGCC
>JAVBPC010000082.1:0-7448 GCA_031549905.1 Eubacteriales bacterium | reverse complement strand
AAATTCATGGAATTTCTTCGGGTTGCCGGGGCAACCTTTACGGATTTCATGGAAATCCTTCGGGTTGCTGACGGGGCCCTGCGGAATTCTTTGAATTCCTACGGGGTGCGAAGGGCGGCTGCCCTTCGGACTACCCGCATGGGCACCGGCTTCGGCCCGACGCATATACTATATTTTGTAATTCTATCCCGCCGTGAGGCGATGCAGGGGTTCTTAGGGGCCTTAGGCCCCTAAGCAGGGGTCCAGGGGACGGTGTCCCCTGGCGTTCCCCTCGCCCCCTACCCGAAAGGAGACTCCCATGCCGCGTACTTATACGCTTGAAAAGACCCGCAACATCGGCATTATGGCGCATATTGATGCCGGAAAGACTACCACCACCGAGCGCATCCTGTATTTCACAGGCCGCGTGCACCGCATGGGCGAAACGCACGAGGGCATGGCGACGATGGACTTTATGCAGCAGGAGCAGGAGCGGGGAATCACCATTTCTTCCGCTGCTACCACCTGCTATTGGAATGAGCACCGCATCAACATCATCGACACGCCGGGCCATGTGGATTTCACCATGGAGGTGGAGCGTTCGCTGCGCGTTTTGGATGGCGCGGTCGCGGTTTTCTGCGCCAAGGGCGGCGTTGAACCGCAGAGCGAAACGGTATGGCGGCAGGCCAACAAATACGGCGTGCCCCGCCTGGCGTACGTCAACAAGATGGATATCACCGGCGCGGACTTTGACCGCGTTGTTGGAATGCTGGAAGACAGGCTTGCCGCGCAGGCCGCGCCCATCCAGCTGCCCATCGGCAGCGAGGGCGATTTCCGCGGCATCATCGATCTGATCGAGATGAACGCGCACATCTTCTACAAGGAAGACGGCAGCGATAACCGCATCGAGGCGATCCCGGCGGACTACATCGACGCCGCCGAGCTTGCGCGCGCCGTGCTGCTTGAAAAGGTTGCCGAGGTTGACGATGAGCTGATGGAGCTGTACCTGGCCGGAGACGAGCCGGACATCCCGCTGCTAAAGGCCGCCATCCGCCGCGCGACCATCGCCGTGAAGCTGACGCCGGTGCTGTGCGGCACATCCTACCGCAACAAGGGCGTACAGCCGCTGCTGGATGCCGTCGTCGATTTCCTGCCGTCCCCGCTGGATATTCCCCCGGTGACCGGCATGACGCTGGACGGCGACGCAGAAGTCATCCGCCATTCCAGCGATGAGGAGCCTTTCTCCGCGCTGGCGTTCAAGATCGTGGCCGATGCTTTCGTCGGAAAGCTGTGCTTCTTCCGCGTCTATTCCGGTACGCTGGAAGCGGGCCAGATCGCCTACAACTCCACCAAGCGCAAGCGTGAGCGCATGGGCCGCATCCTGCTGATGCACGCCAACCACCGCGAAGAAACCGAAAAGGTGTATGCGGGCGATATCGCGGCCGTCGTCAGCCTGCGCGACACCGGCACCGGCGACACGCTGTGCGATGAAAAAAACCCCATCGTGCTGGAAAGCATGGAGTTCCCCGAGCCGGTCATCCGCGTTGCGATCGAGCCGAAAACGAAGGCCGGTCAGGATAAGATGACCACCGCGCTGATCCGCCTGGCAGAGGAGGACCCCACCTTCCGCACCTACACCGATGAAGAGACCGGCCAGACGCTGATCGCCGGCATGGGCGAGCTGCACCTGGAGATCATTGTGGACCGCCTGCTGCGCGAGTTCAAGGTAGAAGCAACCGTCGGCAAGCCGCAGGTTGCCTACAAAGAAACCATCCGCAGGAAGGTCAAGGCCGAAGGGCGCTATGTCCGCCAGACCGGCGGCCACGGCATGTACGGCCACTGCGTCATCGAGATCGAGCCGCGCGAGCCGGGCGAGGGGTACGAGTTCGTCAACGCCACCGTCGGCGGCATCATCCCCAAGGAGTTTATCGCGCCCATTGATGCGGGCATCAAGGGCGCCAGCCAGTCCGGCGCGCTGGGCGGCTATGAGGTCGTTGACTTCCGCGCCACGCTGATCGAAGGTTCGTACCACGAGGTCGACTCCTCCGAAATCGCGTTCAAGATCGCCGGTTCCATGGCATTCAAAGAGGCCAACGAAAAGGCCGATCCCGCGCTGCTGGAACCCGTGATGAAGGTGGAAGTTGTGGTGCCCGATGAGTACCTGGGCGATGTCATGGGCGATGTTTCCGCAAAGCGCGGCCGCATCGTGTCCTTGGATGCCAGAAACGGCGCGCAGGTCGTCGATGCCGTGATCCCGCTGTCCGAAATGTTCGGCTACGCGACGGATTTGAGGAGCAGGACGCAGGGGCGCGGCGTGTTTACAATGCAGTTTTCGCATTATGAAGAGGTGCCCAAGAGCGTGTCCACGAAGGTGCTGGGCGTGCGCGGGCAGGGGGCGAAGTAAGAAGGAACGGGGGACGCCAGGGGCTCTGCCCCTGGACCCTGCTTAGGGGCCTAAGGCCCCTAAGAACCCCTTCTTCCGCGTTGGCGGGGGGGGTTTTTTATACGGAATTTGTGTTTTCGCGCACAATCGTTTCGATTGCCGCATCCATTTTCCCAGTCAGCCGCCTTACCTGGGGCAGCCAATAAAACGCGCAGGTGTTGTCATCACACGCAAAATAGGAATCATCCGGATGATAAATGTACACCCTTTTTTCCAGTGCAATCGCCATGCCCAGCTCTATGTGTGTTCCCCGTCCCTGCGGCGTAAGCACAATCACAACATCCGCGGCATGAACGCCCTCGCATTCTCTCTTTCCGATATTGCGCAAGCCGTCCGGGCTGTTCGCTGATGACGCATCAAAATTTGTCCAGTCGCAGGTTTGTATCCAGCCGTGGCCTTTTAGCAGGCTTGCCGCACGCCTTACCTGGTCAGTGTTGCTCAGGCGCGATGAAATATAGAAGTTCATGTCTTTCTCCCCTGTAGATAATGCCTATATCGTACCACGGTTCATACAAAAAGGCCATCGGCATATGCTGCCGACAGCCTGGGCGAAACCTGTCCTGTTTACATCAGGCAAGCTTCCTGACCGGGATATAAACCTCCGTCAGGTTCTCCCCCTCGGGCGTTTCCGCCGGGTTGGTCAAGTACACCTCAAAGCACGCGCCCGCAATCGTGTATCCTTCCTGCTCCATCCATTCCCGGATCTTCGCGTACACGCTGGGTATCCCGTCGTACGCGCCCTTCAGCGTGGCCTTTGCGCACAGCGCGCCGGGGAAATCCCGCGTGCCCTTTACCGCTTCTTTCACCGGCACGGCGATTTCCACATCATAGCTTTCCGGGGTAAACTCCTCGCTGTGATAGATGGATATCGGCGCCCCCAGCGGGGTCAGCTTTTCTTCCGCGATCCTTTCGTACAGGCCGCGCATGTACTTTCCGTAGTCCTTCACGTTCATTTTTTCCCGGATAAATACGATGGTCATCGGTTTGGTTTCCGTAAGTTTTACCGAAATATCATTCAGGTATGACATGATGTCACTGCCCCTTTCCAAATTTGAAATGTCTTCGCCGATTTGTATCAGCATATCGGCATAGCTTGCCACCAGGCTTTCTGTGCGCGCTTTCTTATCCGCCAGCAGTTCAAGCAAAAGCGCGCTGTCCGCACGGCCTTGCAAAACCCGCGCGATTTCATCCAGCGAAAAGTCGTACGCCTTCAGCCTGCCGATCAGCAGCACGGTTTCCAGCTGCGTTACGTCGTAGTACCGGTACCCGCTGTCGCTGTCCACATAGCATGGCTTCAGCAGGCCGATTTCATCGTAATACCGCAGCGTTTTCGTCGTAATGTTCGCCACTTTTGAGAAACTGCCGATCGATAGCAACGCCTTCACTCCCAACGGTTGATCTCGAGATCATGTACATCATACAGGTTCCAGTAGGGGGAAAGTCAAGGGGTTTTTGCGGGGATACCCGCATCATAGCGCAAAAAAGCCCGGAAGAGAAACTCTCCCGGGCATAACCGTTGGGTTTTGTGTGCCTTACAGCGCGATTTTATCCCCGTTCCTGTCAATGATCACGGCGTCGCCGTTCGTGCCGGCAAGGTACACATACTGCGCGTCCCCATGCCCGGCGGCGACCAGCGCGTTGTATATCTCCTCAACGGGGTAGCTGTCGGCGCTGTTTTCGCCGGATACATTCAGCGTGTGGATGCCCATGCGGATCAGCTTGGCCAGCGTCTGCATGGAAACCACGGTCAGCAGCTGCTTTTCAGCGTAGTTCGAAAGCGACAGCTGGATGTTTCCGTGCAAAGTCTCTTTGAACACCAGATGCTCGCCCTTTTCGGGCAGGCCGTTTTCGTCCGTCGCCAGCTCATACACGCGCAGGTCGCGCGATGCATCCGCCAGGAACGCCTGATACAGCCATTCTTCGCTGTAGCTGATGCCCTTGTACGCCGGGCGGCCCTTTTTGGCGGGCGCCTGATATGCGCTGGCCAATACGGTGATCGGCTGTTCCGTGCCCGCTTCCGGTTCGGCGGCCGGCGGCGGGGCCGTCATGGTCAGCTGGAAGTCGTCGACAGCCGCGTCATTCCCTCCCGTACGATTATAGGCGACCATCACCAGGTTGCCGTCCTGCAGATCAAGCAGGCCGCTTCTTTCCGCAATGCCCTGAATCTCTTCCCTTAGGGCATCGCCCGTGGGCATGCTTTCAGCGTTGGGGTAGTCGACAAACAGAACCACGCTGGCCCCGTTTTCGCCCGTGTACGCATCCCCTGTGGCGGGGCCGGTGTAGGAACCCGGAAGGAAGGTGCCCTGCCCGCTTACCTGTAGATTCATGTCGGTCGGGCCTTCAATGAACGCTCCGGAGAGCGCGCCCCCGGCCTGACCATTGTTTTGTATAGCAATACTGACGTCATCGCCGTTCCCGTATGCGTAAACCCCATAGCGGCCTGCGTTTTCGACCGCCCCGCTGTTGTTGATCGCGATGTTGGCATCGCCGCCGTCGCGGGAATTTGCGGTGGCGCTGACGCCGGAGCGCGAGGTATTCGTAATCGTACCGCTGTTCACCACGGTGACGTTGGCGTCGCCATTGAATGCGGCGTTGCTGCCCTTCGGGATATCTGTTGTGGCCTCTGCCGACAACCCCAAGGTGCTGCCATCGACAACGCCCTGATCCCGGTTTATGATGATTGCGGTGGCATCGCCCTCGCCTCTCGCCTGCGCGTTGGCGCCCAACCCGGGCCCGGCCGTGTTGGAAACCGTTCCGTCGTTGTCAACGATCGCGGTTGCCGAGCCATCCATAGAAAAGGTCTGCGCATACACGCCTTGTCCAAAGCCGTTGGCGTTCAGCGTCACATCGGAAATATCGCCGAGGTTTACAATCTTGCCATAGGCAGCGCCGCCGTTGGCAAGCGCGCTAACCATTATCCCCTGGCCTACCGCGCCGTCGATATCCCCACTATTTACGATGTTGATGATCACATCGCCGGCATCGCCGCTCAGGCCGCCGTTGCCGCCCGTCACGGATATGCCCGCGCCGGTGCCCGCGTGGATATCGCCGCTGTTGTTGACATTGATGATGATATCCTCATCGCCGCCGCCGGTGCGGTACAGGCTTATCCCGGCCGCCCCCGCAGCAATATCGGCCCCATTGTTGACGGTGATTTCCCCACCGGCATCAAGGCCATAGTGGGCAAATATGCCGCTTTCGCTCGCGTCAATCACGCAGCCCGTATCCAGCGTCAGTTCCAAGTGGGTGCCGTTTGCGTCGCCCACGATGGTGATGCCATTCCCGGCAGCGTTCTCAATGGTCGCATCTTCCAGCACGATGTTTCCGCCGGCGATCACCATTCCGCCGGTAAATGTCAGCCCCTGAATGGTGACGGTAACGCCGCTTTGTATAAGCAGCGCATCGCTGTTTATGGGGCCGTCTACCGTGGTTTCGCCGCCGAAATCCTCTTCAGTGAACGTGGTGTCGGTCGTCGCGGCATTCACCTTTGCCACAAAATCACCCCAGCTGACCGCACCGGCCGTTCCCGGCACCATCAGCACGCACAGCAGCAGCGCGACCGCGCGCGACATCCATTTCCTAGACAAAAAAAAGACCTCCCTGCAAATTACAGTGATACCAACCGCGTAACAGTATGTGTAGCCCAAATGTAGATCAAAAAGGGGTGGAAACAGCAACTGTGCAAGCCCGGGCAAAATTTTATTGTTGCGTGGTAATACTTTCTGTCCGGCGGCACCTCTTTTTTGCGTTTTTCGGCCTGTCTCCTCACCCTGCCAACAGTATACAGGGTGTACACATACAGAACACAAACGGGGATGGATCATATTCATCCATCCCCGTGAAAAAGGCGCCTTTTTGTTAGGAAATCAGTGATTATTTTGCAGCCACTGGGATAAAACCGCCGCGCAGGCCCGCACGCTGGCGGTATCCCCGCACCGCAGCGCCTCGGCGTCCGCCGCGCGCAGCGCTTCCGCAAACGCCCGCACCGCCGCGCCGCCCTGCGCCTCGGCCAATAGCGCCGCGCGCAGCAGCGGGATGTCCGGCTTTGCTTGCAGGGCGATATGGCTTGTATCGCGCGTAAGTATCCCATAGCACAGCGCCCGCAGCGGGAACAGGCTGTCCTGCACCACGGCGGGCGGGTCGGCGTTCAGCGCCAGTAAGTTTTGATAGACTTGATCCGGCAGGTCGATATACAAAAGGCCGCCTTCCTGCCGGGTTGCCGCGTCCGCCTTCGCTGCCACCGCCTCCGCCGCGCCCGGCAGCGCCCGCCGCGGCGCATCCGATACCAGCAGTGCCTGCCCTGACCGGTCCCACCGAAGAAACCCGGGCAGGCCGACTTTTTCCAGCGCCGCCCGCAGCGCCCTTGCCGGCGTCATTCCGTTTCCGCCTCCGCCTCCACTTTGGCCCGCGCCGCGCGGAACCGGATGTCAATCATCCGCATGTTTGACGCATCCGCGTCCTCCTTGTCGTGCGACAGCCCCACCAGGTACTCCAGGTGGATGTGCCCCATGCCGCCGCGCCGCTGTGCGCGCACCGTTGTGGGCAGCACGCGCAGGAACAGATCGCCAAACGGCGTCATGTATTCGCCCTCAAACGGCTTGTTTTCCCTATACAGGATGGTGGACCCCAGCGTGCCGCTGCGCGTGATCATCACGCCGCCTGACTCAACCTCTACCAGGTTGTCAATCGCGTCCAGCCCGCCGACCTCCATTTCCGTGTAACGAAGCGCCCACCCTGCCGCCCGCTCCTCCAGCGTGCCGCGCGTGGACAGGGTGATCGTGTTTTCCTGCTCATCAGAGCCTACGATGGTGACCATAATCGGGGTGTTGTCTTGCATGGTTTTCTCCTTTTGTAGAGGAACGTGGGGGGGACGCTGGAGCTCTGCTCCAGACCTCGCTTAAGGGCCTAAGGCCCTTAAGAATCCCTGCATAGGGAAGGGTATTGACAAAAATACAGCCACTCCGCCGGGCGGCGAAAAACCAGGGGTTCTTAGGGCCTTTAAGCCCCTAAGCGGGGTCCAGGGGCA
>JAVBPC010000090.1:0-11166 GCA_031549905.1 Eubacteriales bacterium | reverse complement strand
CGCGGTCAAAGGATAAGGAGGCGGAAAGATGCGGCTTGATTACGATACCGTGTACCTGGGCGGCACCTGCTACGCGCTGAGCTGCGCCAGTCGCTCACCGGAAGAGAGCGTAGTGCTGGAGGCCGCGGAGGGGCTTGGCGGCGAGTTTGTTGATGCGCTGTTCCCTGGCGTTGCGCCGGTGGCAAGGCCTGTCGGTGATGCTGCCGCATTCTATGATGAGCTGGTTGTGCGCGGCATCATGACGGAGGACAGCGCCGCGAAGGGCGAGATCCACATGCCTGCGGTGAATGTTGTGCTAAACCGCATTGTGAACGAGCGGGGAATCCACATCCTGTTTCACGCGCGGGTTATTGCCATCTGGCGCGACGGTATGGCCTGCGTTGTGGAGACTGTTATCAACGGCAAGATATACGCATTTCGTTGCCGTCAGGTGATTGACACGCGGATAGATATTGCGCGCATCAAGCAAGCCGACCCGGCCGCGAAAGCCTCGTGGCGCGCGAACATGCTGGTGCCGGAAGGTGCTCCGGCCACCGGCGGCTGGGATGATCTTGCGCTGCACAAGGGATTTTTGCCCGGAGAATCGTACCTGTCCATGCCGTGCGAAGGCACGCTGCCACCGGTAGAAACACTGCTGACCGCGTTTGAACGCAGGCCTGCCGCATACATGGAGCTTCGGTTGCTGACGCTTGCGCACGCGCCTGCGATCACTTGTGCACCGATTCGTGAGCGCACGGAGTTCGGCTGGTTCATCCCCGGGTGCGGGTTTGGTACCTTCATGGATGCCTGGGCTGCTGGGCTTTCGGGAAAGGAGGCTATCGCATGAGCGCTATGCTGTATCGGATGCCGAGCGGGGCGCGTGCGGCTGTTGGCGCGCCGTCAGCCGGGCCTTCCTTTGGCGCAATTGTTGTGGGCGGCGGTACCGCGGGCGCGGTCGCCGCGATCGTACTTGCTGAGTCCGGCGTCAAAACGCTGGTGATCGAACGCCTCAACTGCCTTGGTGGTACCGGAACCGCAGGAAACATCGAAGGGTATTACTACGGCAACCGCGGCGGGCTGTATGAGCAGCTTGACGCCCAGGCCAAGGCTTTTGAACCGCATGGCTATACCATCTCCGGGCCGAATGGGTATCACCCGCTGCTGAAGCGGCGCGTGCTGGAGCAGCGCCTGCGCGATGCGGGTGCGGAGGTTGCGCTGGAGGCTGACATCACCGGCGCTGTCATGGATGGCAACCGTGTTGCGGGCGTGGAATATGCCTGGAATGGGGGACTATACACCGCGTATGCCGACATCATCATTGATGCGACGGCCGAAGGATACGTCTGCCTACTGGCCGGCGCGGAGTACACCCTTGGGCGCGACAGCGATGCGAAGCCGCAGCCGTATTCGTGCGTTCGCGCCGTGCTGTGCGAGAACCCCACGCGCGTGGGGCACGCGTACAGCGACACCGGCTACGGCGATCCGACCGATCCGGAACAGTATGCGAAAGCTGTGTTAAGCGCCGCGCATTACGCTAACTATCTGCTGAACGATTACAGGGCCGGTCAGCGGCTGCTGAGCATGTCTCAGCTTGTGGGCATGCGCGAAGGCCCGCTTGTCATAGGCGATATGCGCCTGACACTTGCTGATATTGTGGATGGCATCAACCCGCGCGATAATCTGCTATTCACCGCGTATTCCAACGCGGACAATCACGGCAAAGATATGGCATTCGAAAATTCGCCCCAGCAGGACTGGATGATCGCCGCAAGCCTTTGGGGGCTGAATTTCACGGTCAATGTGCCTGTCGGCGCGGTGATCCCCAGGGGGATCGATGGGCTGCTGATGGCGGGCCGGCTGATCAGCGTGGATCACGACCTTGCCTCCTGCATTCGTATGGAACGCGATGTGCAAAAGTGCGGCGAAGCAGTGGGCGTGCTTGCGGCGGAAGCGGCGCTGCGCGGCCTGAAAGTGCGCGATGTGCCGTACGCCGCCATCGAACAAAAGCTGCGCAGGAGCGGCTGCCTGCTGGATGCGAACGATTTCGGGTTCATTGACAGCCGCGTCCCGAACAACCAGGGGCGTGTGATCTTCCCCAGGACGTTTGATGAAATCATCAACGGATTAAAGGGTGCGCAGCCGGGCATGGCAATGTGGAGCGTTCGCACGATGGAAAACCGTGAGCAGTTATATCCGCATCTGAAAAGCAATGACGAGAATCTGCGCAAACATACGGCAATGGCGCTGGCGCTTTCCGGCGATGCGGCGGGTGCGGACATCCTGATGGAGTGCGCCTGGAAGCGCGATTCGTACCTGCCCGGCACCAGCCGCAAGTACAACATGATCCGCGGCGCGGCAGCCGTGTATCTTCTGGGAAGGCTTGCTTACGCGCCCGCGCTGCCGACGGTGCTGGATATTGTTTCGGGATGGGAAACGATTGAACCGGCCGGATTTGTTCCCGATGAGTTTCTGGGCGATGAAGAGGAATACCGGTTCCAGTTCCTTACGCAAGCGATCGTAACGGCGCTGAAAATCGCGAAGGCGCACCCAGGCCTCGCCGGTCAAACGCGGGATGCAATCCACCAGGTGATCGACCGCGATGATTTCAGCGCGCGAAGCACGCTAAAAGGTGGAAACCTTATCAAGTTCGAAATGGCGCCGCTAATCCGAAACGCCGTAGCGCGGATGGAGGAGAAACAGGCTGAGCAGGCGTGACTGCGACTATTGGTGAAGGTGGGCATCCGACAGTTTGAGGTATACGCAGGCGGTTGCTTTGGGGCATACATGAGTGCCGCTCAGAGAACCGCCTGTTTGCGGCACGGTTATCAGTGAGCCATTTTTCACGCGTGTTGACAACACGCCGTCTTTGAAGCTTACTGTCGCTTCTTTAGGATGGCCAGTCCGCTTTGCGGAATCATCAGCTTTGTCAATCCGCAAGGTATCGCTTGGCTTTCCGCGCACAGTTCACCCATGCAATTGCGCACTGTCATCTCAAAGCTGCCTTCGGGGATGACTGCGTATACATCCTGACTGGGCGATGCATTCACCAGATACACCGTTTCATCCTGCGGCAGGCGTGCCACATGGTCTGCATCGTACACTGCCACAACCGACTCACCGTCGCGCCTGGCGGATACAATCGGATACAGCAGATGCGGAGCCTCAACCGACAGCGGCGACAACTGCAGCAGCGGGATGTGCGCCTGCATGAAGTTGAGCCAGAATTTCAGCATCTTCCGGTGCGTTTCAGGCTGCTGCGCAAGCTTTACGGAGATCTGCGCCACACCGAACAGTGCCGTTAGCACCTGCCGCGCCGCGTCTTCCACGCGCTCATCCGGGTGCCACATGATCATATCGGAATGCACCGCGCTGTTTCCGGCAAGCAGCCTTATGTCGATCACGCCCACGCGGTTGCGCAGTTCGCTGGTTGGGCAGTCGCCCACGCGGAACATGTTGCCGTATGTGCGCATGATGGGGCCGGTATAGCTTTGCCGGAATTCAATCAGTATTTCCGGTTTGATGGCGGAAAGCGCCCCCGCAATGTCCGTCATCAGGCGCTCCACGGCAACCTCCAGCACCGGAATATCCATTTCGGGATCGCTGGGCCTGGATGTTTCCGTTGTCACGAACGAGTCGATGAAATCCAGCTTGAACCCATCCAAATTCCATGCCGTCAGCGCGGCCGCGTAGATATCGATCAGGTATTGCCGCACATCCGGATAGCGCGGGTCCAGCACACCCGCATCCAGCCGGTCGTATGTATACAGCACCTTATCCTTGAAGCGGTTCCACACATTGGACTGCCGCCCGATAAACGATACGCTGTACCACAGCATGTATTTCAGCCCAGCATCGTGCACTGCCTGCACATGCGCCCGCATATCGGGGATCTTGCGCGGGGTGGGCGCCCAGTCTCCGCAGTAGCCGTATCCACGGTTACCGTCATCGGTTTGCCAGCCGTCATCCACAATCAACGTGTACATGCCAAGCGCGGCGGCCTGCGCGCACTCCTCTTCAATCTCTTTCGCAAAAACGGTCTGATGATAGCTGTACCAGGTGGAATACAGCGGCAGCCGGGCTGCCTGCGGCACGGGCATCGGTTTGTGGCCCAGCGATTCCCACCATGTGCGCACGGCGTCCAGCGTTTCCGGCAGGGATACCTTGTCCCATGTTTCGCGCAGGGTGATGCGGTACTCGCCCGCAAGCCCTTCCAACGGAATGCACACGCGGCAGACAACGCACGCGTCCTCTTCGCGAACGCCCATCGCGCACTCGATCCTGCGGGCGCAGTCGGATAGCGCCAGCGTATAGCGCGCCAGCCCATCCGACCCCAGCAGGCAGTACACCGGCGCAGAGCTGGCAATCCGTGAGGTAACCTTGCGCCATCCGCCCATCACCGGCCTGTCCAAGTGGCAGATCGGATGCCAGCAGTATTGGATTCCCGCCGACGGCATTCTGTAGCAAATCTCCACGGACGCGCCCGACACGGCGGGGCCATCCCAGGTGAAGCGGAAACAAGTTTCCCTGTCGTTTACCGTCTCATACGCCGTACGCACCGCCGGATCGCTTTTTATCTCATAGCGGTTCATGCCGCTTCCCCCTTATACCGTTTTGACCAGATAGGCCGCCATGGAGCTGATCGCCGCGGGTCCATCCTGTTCGTCAACCTCCAGGATGATTTTGCCTGCGCGCACGGTGGGGAACACACAAATGGCCTTGTGGCCGATCGTTGTGCCCTGATAGAGGCGGATTCGCCGCTGTGGGTACAGCACCGGCTCGAAATACACACTGAATTTCAGCACTGATTCACCCTTTGTCAAATCCTCGGTGATCATCAGGCGGTTAAGCAGCACGCCATCCTTTACATCGGTGCGGATAATCCAGCGGTTCTCCTTTTCTTGCTCGATCGGCGAAAAGGCCGCCAGCGGCGCGCCATACCGCCCTTTCAGCGCTTCGCCGAACTCCAACAGCCGCAGGGTGTCCGGTTCGGGGAGGCGCCCCTTTGCCGTTGGCCCAATGCCCAGCAAGAAGTTTGCCCCGCGCCCCACGGACATTTCATAGATGCCCATCAGTTCCTCTACGCTCTTGATGCTTTCCTCATTGTCGCGGCAGTCAAACCAGGTGCGGTCGCGCATCATGAAGTCGCACTCGGCAGGCAGGAAGCGAGGTGCGGGGAATACGCGCGATTTATAGAAATGCGTAGTGTGATCGGTTTCGGTGACGGTGTTCAGGTTGGGCATGTCAGTGTAGCCTTCTTCGTTGCGTACCCAGCGCACATCGGGGTCCCACATCTCAAAGATGCAGATATCCGGCTGCATCGCCCGCACCGCGCCGGTGATGCGCACGGCGTCAAACGTGTGCTTGTCCGATCCGCAGCCGTCAAACCAGATGTAGTCGATCTTGCCGTAGCCTGTCAGCAATTCGGTCAGCTGGCTGATGAAATAATCGTCATATGCCGTTTCATCCGCGAAATCCACGCCGCCGCTCCACTGCGCGGGCGAGCAGTACAGGCCTACCTTCACATCATACCGGCGGCATGCGGCAACAAATTCCGCCACCACATCGCCTTTACCATCCTTCCAGGGAGCGTTTTTCACCGAATAGTCGGTGTATTTCGAAGGCCAGTTGCAGAAACCGTCGTGATGCTTTGCCGTCAGGATCGCGTAGTGCGCACCGGCGGCCTTGCTGTCGCGAATCCACTGGTCGCAGTCCAGGTTTTCGGGCAGAAAAGCGCTTGCGGGCATGGGTTTGCCGTCCCAGTCGCTGTGCCCCTTGAAAAAGCTGCGGATACCAAAGTGGAAAAATACGCCGAATTCCCAGTCCATGTAGTCCAGTTGCTTCTTTTGCGGGATGATGCGCTCTGACATTTTCTCTCCTCCTATTTATTGCGGCCAATGGCGTTGGCCAGGTTTGTGGCTGCCATGATGTGCCCGAAATCGGACAGATGCACCAGGTCGGTCGTCAGGCTTGTGAAGTCCGGCAGCATTTCGCCGCCTTCGATCAGCCTGCATTGTGGGTACTGCGCAGCAAACGCGCGCATGCTTTCATCAATTTGCAGGTGGTCATACTGTGCCGCCGTCTTTTTTTGTACGGGGCAGGCGCAGCCGGGCTTTGCCGTGCTCAGGTTCGGGTAACACGTTACCAGATAGATGGGCAGTTCCGGCCTGCTCTTTGTTATCTTTTCCAGCATATAGGCGGTATTCCGGTGATAGTTTTCGCCCTGATCAGACATGTTGATCGCATTTTCAAGAAATAGCATATCATACGAAACCGCGTCTGAAGCAAAATAGTCCGCCACCGCCGCCTCGTTCATACAGGACCCGCCCATCGCCTTATTGAGGATGTTCATCCCAAGTATAGCGCCCAGCAGCTGCACATAGGACACGCTGTGCGCGGATGCGCACGCGCCGTATGTCAGCGATGTGCCGTAGCACAGCATTGTGCGGGTGGGCATCTCTTCCGGTATGGGCGGGCGCACGGGGTATCCGTATCCCTCGAAGTCCATTAAAGTCAGCGTGAAATTGACATCCGACAGAATGCGCCATACCTCCGGCGAGAATCCGCCAGGCTTATGTTTGAGCGACGCGTCCAGCGCCTCGAACGCCGGCGTGCGGTTCAGGAACAGGTGCGTCACCTGCCCGGCCTTTACGGGGAAGGTGTACACGCCATCCAGGTAATACCGGAAATCGCCGCGGTACACCTGCACATACCCATCGTGATCCGCGGATGACAGCGACACCACCGCACGGTCACCCTCCGTCACAAAGCGGATTTCGCAGCCGGCTGTTGTGCGAGACACATAGCGCCCGTACATTTTGCCTGGCAGGCCCATGGTATCGCACAGTGCGCGCGGGAAGCGGTACATGTGCACGCCATCCGGACGCCTTTCAGTATCGGCAACGTTGTGCAGCAGCAGGTTTTCATAGATCATGTGGTATCCCCTTTACACGAAGCTCGTAGCGCATGTCCGCTTGCGCGTCAAACCGCAGGATGCCGTCCACCGCGTGGGTCTCTTTGCCGTTGATAAGCACATCCGCGCCAGGCCATGGGTTGACAAACGCAATGCATCCGTCGCACTGTGTCTCCAGCAGCACCGGGCCTATGCACCCCGCCTCACGCGATGCGCTGACCAGCACATTCCCGCGCGCCCTGAGCCGCGTAAAGCTGGCATCCATTCCCGCCGGCAGCGCTGGGAACAGGCGGATCATGCCGCCGATAGACTGCATCAGCATCTCTTGCACAGCGGCGGGAACGCCCAGCAGCGCTTCAATCTGGAACAGCGCATCCGAATAGCTTCCCTTTTTCAGCCTGTCGTGGCTGGATAACAACCCGGGCAGCGTGAAGCCATCCCGCAGCACATGCAACAGGCCCGCCGCTTCCCGGCCCAGGCCGAGCCGAGCCGCGATGCACGCCAGGTAGCTGTACGTCCAGCCGGTAAACTTTTCCATGCCGTCCGCCACAAAATCATAATACGACCGAATGCCCAGCGCAAGCGTTTCGGGCGCGCTGCCCAGGTGAATCTGCCCCGCCGGGAACACCGCCATCAGCCGCGACGGATGCCGGTGGCATTCCTTCGTCACCCCCGGCGCGGGGCCTTCGGCGAAATAGCCGGTTTCCATCTCGATGAGCACGCCGTCCTGCTCGGGCAGCGGTGGCATATGCGCGGCAACATGTGCCCAGTGCGCGTCATCCTCGCCGAGCAGCCGCGCAGCCCCGGCGGCCGCTTGGTACAGCGCGCCGATCACCGCCACGTTGATCGCGGGATTCCTCCCGAACAGCGTATAGCGGCCGTTCGGCGTGTCGATTGCCCTTTCAGGGGAACTTGAGATATCTGTATGGTAGCAACCGTTCTCAAATATCATGATGCCGTCGTACAGCGCGCAGCATTCGCGCAGGAACGGGAATACCGTATCGCGCAGCAGCGCCTCATCCGGGTCAAACACGTATTGCTCCCACACATGCAGCGCCGCCCACGCGGTGGTGCTTACCGATGATGTGCTGAACCACCCGCCCAACGCCCTGCCCAGCCAGTCGGCGCCCAGCGGCACGGCCAGCGCGCCCGGCACGCCGTACTCCTCTGATGCCAGCAGCCGCAGTTTCTCGCGCCAATCCTCCGTCAGCACGCGCACCAATGCCCGTGACAGCTCCGGGTGGCCGGATGGCAACGCCGCCCATTGGCATTGCTCGGCGTTGGTGTTGAAGTGGAAATCGCCGTGCCACAGCGCCCTTTCGCTCATGTTCCAGATGCCTTGCAGGTTCGGCGGAGATGTGTCGGGGCGGGTTGCTGCGCCTAACGCGTACAGTCCCATCGCCCAAAGGTCGCAGAGGGTATCATCGCTTAACCACACCATGGAGCGCGACCAGAATGCTTCCCACCATGCCTTTGTGCGGGCAAAAATATCGACAGCATCGCATGATGATGGCTTATCCCTTTCCGTCGCCACTGTGATGCGCATCTCTGCCGTTCCGCCGGCCGGCACGCATAGAAACCCCTGGAGGGAACCGCGCGTGGCATCCATCACCGGCCGCGCACCTTGTTGCCGCACGGTCGCAACAAACCCGCCGCCTTTGCCAAGCCCGGCAGAAAATGTCCCCAGCGTTTCCCCCTGAGTGGAAAATGCGGTTTCATACCCATCATGGATGTGCTGCGGCCAGGTGTAACTCCAACCGGTTTTGGCCGCCATCCCTTCGGGTACGGAATCGCCGCAGGCCATTTGCAACGCCAGCGTGTTGCTTTCGCTATCCACGCAGAAGGCAATGTCCACCATGGGGTAGCGCATTCCGTAACAGTGCCTGCGATCCACAGGTACAACCCGCACGCGAATGACGCCCTCCGCCGGGCACAGCGTTTGCGTGAACTCGGCGTAGTTCACCCCAAACATCACCGACAGCGTCAGCACGCCGCAGCTGAGCGGCGTTTGGCGTGTTTGGCTCACCTGATACCGGTTTGGGTTGTCATATAGGCATGCGCGGCCTTCCCGCTTGAATCGCTCCCGCATCTCCATGAATGTGTAGCGGCTGCGGTTCCCGTGCGCGTTATCCGCATCCAGGTTGTACACATCGTGCTTGGACAGGCCGATTTTCAGGTTCTCCGCATCGCCCCACACTACCACGCCCAGGTTGCCGTTGCCCAGCACGTGGCCGTCCGTCCATTCCCGCGCCGGCTGCGCAAGCTGGTGCCCCCTAAGCAGAATGCCCGGATTTTTCTGTACATGCATTTGCTTTCCTCATGCCAAAGGGAATTCTCGGCAAGGAAAGCGCACCGTGCGGACCGCGCGGCGCACCTTCCCATCGTCGCCAAATCAAGTTTACTTGTTGTTGTCGTACTCCTGTTGGCTGATCTGTTCATATTTGGACAGACCCATCTTCTCCAGATCGGCAAGGTACTTGTCCCAATCCTTTTCGATGTCGCGCTTGCCGGTGATGAATTCGATGTTGGCCGTTTCAACGTAGCTGACCAGGTCAGTCTGGATCAGCGCCAGCTGCTCCATCGCCTCAATGCTCATGAAGAGGTTGGCGGGCCAGTACAGGTCGGCGTTTTTGATCATCGGCGAGTAGTACAGGCGGTCGTAACCTTCGTGGTAGTACGCCCAGTCCTCACGCGGGTCGGCGTCGGGGTTCGTCTGCACATCATCGATGTGGGATTCTTCGGTGATCCAGAAGTTAAAATGGTTCGTCATCGGTACCGCCGGGGCATCCGTGCCGCGGGCTTTCGTTTCTTCTTCGGTCAGCGCGCGCCAGAACGCGGGGGTGCCGTATACGGTCTTTGCGCCTTCATCGGCGGGCATGATGTTCTCGCCCAGAATGCCGCGCTGCACCAGGAAAGAGCCTTCCGGCGTGGCAATGTAATCCAACACGCGCATCGCGGCTTCCAGCTTTTCGCCTTTGAGCGAAGCATTCAGCGACACGTTGCTTTCAAAGTTGCCGCCCAGGTACGCGCTCAGGTGCGCCTCGCCTTCGGCATCCGTCAGGTAGAACAGCGGCTCATAGCTCATCCAGCGCTTGGAATCCCAGGTGCAAACGACATTGCGGTGGGCGCCGACGGCAAAACCGATTGTATTGACATCCGCGCTGCGCTCATTGAGGGACCACACGGTGTTGATATCCTGCGTGAAGGATTCCCCGTAGAGCAGGCCGTTGTCGTAGAGCTTTTTATAGAAGGCGATCATATCGCGGTAGCCGTCCGTGGCAGGCAGGAAGTGCACTTTGCCCTCTTCATCCAGGATGCGCCAGTCATTCTGCGTGGTGTGGATAAACGCTGCGCTGACGGGGTTTTTCAGGTACGTCATGGGGCTGGTGTTGCTGTCATCCTTGTGGAACACGAACGGAATTTCGTCGTTCGGGTCGCCGTTGCCGTTGGCATCCTGCTCTTTGAAGGCCATCAGCACATCAAACAGCTCATCCGCAGTGGTGGGCATCTCAAGGCCCAGGTTATCAAGCCAGCTGGTTTCAATGTACGCGCGCACATTGTTGCGGGCAGTGTCGTACATCGGGTACGATTTGGCCAGGCTGTACACCGCGCTGTCGGGGCTGGTGAGGACATCCAGCAGCTCGGGATACTTTTCATAATTGGCTTTGAGGGTCGGCGCGTACTGCTCAATCGCATCCATCATGTTCAGGAATACACCCTCCGCGCCCAGCTTGTAGAGCATGCTTGCGCTGCCGGCAAGGCCCTGCGCGTTGAGGATGATATCCGGCAACTCATCGGACTGCACGAGCAGGTTGAACTTTTCCGTCGCGGTTTCGCGGGGAATGTACACCGGCTCAAACTTGACATTGCAGGCTTCTTCGATCTTCTGCGCCGCCACGGCGTTGAACAGCGTATTGTTGTAATGGAACAGCACGGTCAGTTTCACGGGTTCTTCCGCCAGGACAACCGAGCCCAGGCTGAGCAGCGAAATCAGAACCAGCACAAGCGACAGGCACTTTTTCATGGGACTTCCTCCTTGTGTGATCATTATACAAAACGGGCAAGCCGCCCGCAATGCATCAACCTTTGAGTGAGCCGACCATGACGCCCTGGATAAAATACCGCTGGGCAAAGGGGTAGAGCATCAGCATCGGCACGGAGGCGACAACGATCATCGCATACTTGACCACCTCGCGGTTGCCAAGCATCTCGTTTAGCTCATCCGCAGTGTAGTAGACGCTGCCGCTGAGCAGCTGATCCAGCAGTGTATCGTTGAG
>JAVBPC010000035.1:0-34508 GCA_031549905.1 Eubacteriales bacterium | reverse complement strand
GGAATGGATTTGCGAGAGATTTTGCTGTCTCGCTAAGCCGAGGGAACAAGGCGTAGCAGCGCTACGCCGCGTGGACGAGGCAACGCGAGGCGGCAAAAGATCCGCAAAGACGTTCCGAATGTTTCCGCAAAATGCTCTAAGTGGGGTTCCAAGGGGCAATTGGGCCCCGTCAGCGCTTGCGCGCCGCCGGGCATCGGGCGGCAAATTTCCAATTTGCACGCCCTCGGTTCGCCTTTCAGGCGAACGCCACCGCGCCCCTTGGCGTCACTTCGCCTTCACATCCTGGAAAGAAACCGACGCGCAATTCTTCGCCTTCAGCGCCGCTTCCACCTGCTCCTTCGCCTTGCTCTGTCCCGAACCGGACACCATCCGCACATCCACAGCCTTGCCCTCCGGCAGCATTTCAAGCAGCGCGTTGAACGCCGGCGCGGGCTTCCCGGCCCAGATGGGGCCCATGACGATCAGCCTGTCCACATCCTTGAAATTCCCGCGCAGCGGCTGCACGGGACGGGTTTTGCCGCGCATCGCGGCGAAAGAACCGCCAACATACGCAGCCAGCAAACCGGGCTTTTTGACTTCCTTGACCTCGTACAGGCCCGCGTTTTCCTTGCGCGCAACCGTTTCCGCGATGCGCTTGGTGTTGCCGCCGTAGGAATAGTAGATCACCATGGTTTTCATTGGGTCGCCTCCGTTTCATATGATTTCATCGGTAAACCATTGATATGACAAAAACCCCCGCTTGACGCGAGGGTATGTGGCCATGAAAATCTCTTAGCGCTTGCTGAACTGGGGCGCGCGGCGGGCGGCTTTGAGGCCGTACTTTTTGCGCTCCTTCATTCTGGGGTCGCGCGTGAGGAACCCTTCCTTCTTCAAGGGCGCGCGAAGATCCGCATCGGCCTTGCAGAGGGAGCGGGAGATGCCGTGGCGGATCGCGCCGGCCTGGCCGGTCAGCCCGCCGCCGCACACGTTCACCAGCACATCGAAACGGCCCAGCGTCTCGGTGAGCACCAGCGGCTGGCGCACGGTCATCTTAAGGGTTTCAAGCCCGAAATAGTTGTCGATTTCGCGCTTATTGATAACGATCTTGCCATCGCCGGGCACCAGGCGAACGCGCGCCACGGCCGTCTTACGGCGTCCAACGGACATATACGAAACCTGAGACATGTTCATCCTCCTTACTCGGGCGCGAATTCGGAGATATCGCGCCATAAAGGGATTTCGCTAGAAATCCCCGCATCAGCCCATCACGAAAGTTTGAGCTCTTCGGGCTTCTGCGCCTGATGCTCATGCTCCGGGCCCGCGTAAACGCGAAGCTTGGTGGCCATCTTCCGGCCCAGGGGACCCTTGGGCAGCATCCCGACAACAGCGTGCTTGACTGCGTATTCGGGCTTCCTGACCATCATCTCGCGCATCTTGGTCTCTTTGAGGCCACCTGCGTATCCGCTGTGATGGTAATAGATTTTCTGTTCCATCTTTTTGCCGGTAACGGCAATTTTATCGGCGTTGATCACGATGACGTGGTCGCCGGTATCGGTGTGCGGGGTGAACGTGGGCTTATGCTTGCCGCGCAGGATGTGCGCAACCTGGGTCGCCAGGCGTCCCAGCACGATGCCCTCTGCGTCGATGACGTACCATTTCCGCTCGACAGTCTCGGCCTTGGCCATAAAGGTTTTCACGGTATGAATTCCTCCCAAATCTCTTGAGACAAGGCCGCGTTGGTCAGTCGCCGCCTTTGTGGTTCGTGTTTCAATCGACCCGGGGCTAGCGGAGTCTATTGACGCAACCGGTATTGTACCAAAGAGAGGAATCACTGTCAAGGTGGAAAATGGCGATTTTGGCGGGTTTTTGCGGGTTTTTTAACCGATATGATACCGTGCATTTTTTTCTTTTGCCAGATATTCCCGGATGCCGTCCTCTTCATGCTGTTTGTACGCAAAACCCAAATGGTTCGCAACCGCCACGGCAAGCCCGTGAAACAGATCGCACATGGCGAATACGGCGTTCCAGATTGCGTCCGGCTCGGCGGCCGCGTAGGTGGCGCAGTACTGCCGGTACAGCTTTTCCGGCAGGTATCGCTTGAAGTATTTCCCCATTTTGCCGGATGAAACGGAGAAGTTTGTGTTTGAGCCGATGTACCATTCCACGACCATATCAAGCGCCTCGCGCACATGCGCGTTCAGCATCGTCATGGCATAGGGCAGTTCATCCCTGGCGATGCCTTTGGCGACGTTGTTCAGACACCACCAGAAGTTGTTGCAAGTGGCTGCAAACTCCGTTTCAGTTCGCATGGTTTTTCCCTCCGGCGGCATCATACCACAAGCCTTTCGGGATAACAATCAATCTGCCAAAACACGCAAAAAAGAGGCTTGCAAAGCCTCTACATTCATGCTATACTAGCCGATGCGACCAAAGGAGGTATGTCCCATGGGCAAGTATTGTCAGGTTTGCGAAAAGGGTTTGATGCACGGCAACCGTGTGAGCCACGCGGTGAACCGCACCCGGCGCACCTGGGCGCCGAACACGCAGCGCGTCCGCGTTCTCATCAACGGCACCGTTTGCCATATGAACGTATGCACCCGTTGCCTGCGCAGCGGTAAGGTTCAGCGCGCGCTGTAATTCATCATTCCTTATATTCCCGCGCATGCGCGATAGGGAGGACCGTTTGCGGCCTCCCTATCGCGTTTTCCGTTTGCTAAACAGCCGAAGCAGCCCCCTAAGCCCCCGGGGCGCCCTGAAGCAAATCATTCTGACACGCATCCCCATCGCCTCCTAACAGTTGGTGATCACCAGATACCCGATGAGGATCAGTATCGCGCCCAAAAAGGCCAGCCAAAAACCCAGCACCAGGCTGATAAACACCAACACCAGCCCAATGATGAACACGATAAGCCCAATGCGGCATACCGGGTACAGCCTTTCATCCGGGGGAATATCGCACCCCGATGTGGGCCCACACTGCCTGTTCGACATCGATACCACCTCAGCAACAGGGTATGCGGACAAAGTGCCGAGCATGCCACCAGGGGGCTTTGCCCCCTGGACCCCCACTTAAGGGCTTAAAGCCCTTAAGAATCCCTGCTTTTTCGCCTCACGGCGGGATAATTTTTCTTCATGAACGATAGATATATAAACCCCCACCCCGCCGCAGCGGAAGCAGGGGTTCCAAGGGGCCTTTGGCCCCTTGGTGGGGCCTGGGGCAAAGCCCCAGCGTTCCTATCGTTCCTATCGTTCTTCTCTCATCTTCTCCATCGCCGCCCGCGCATCCTGCGCGCCGAACACCGCAGTGCCGCTCACCAGCACGTTCGCGCCTTTTTCGGTGAATAGCCGCGCGTTGTCGGCGGTAACCCCGCCGTCCACCTCCAGGAGCGCGGCAGACCCGGCAGCCTCCAGCAACGCCTTTGCCTCGGCAATCTTGTCAAGCGCAGGTACGATCAGCTTTTGCCCGCCGAAACCCGGGTTCACCGTCATGATCAGCAGCAGATCCAGCAGTTCCGCCACACACGAGGCCGCAGACACCGGCGTGCCGGGGTTCAGCGCCAGGCCGCAGCGCACGTTTTTGTGCTCGCGGATGGTTTGAAGCGCGCGGTGAATGTGCGCCGTCGCCTCTGCATGCACGGTCACGATATCCGCGCCGGCTTCCACCATGTCCGCAATATAGCGCTCCGGCTGGTGCACCATCATGTGCACATCCAGCGGCAGGTCCGTGGCTTTGCGGGCGGCCTTGATCACGCACGCGCCGAACGAAATATTCGGCACAAACATGCCATCCATCACATCGATGTGGATCATGTCCGCACCGGCGGCGGTAACGCGCGCAACCTCCTCGGCAACCCTGCCAAAGTCCGCCGCAAGCAGCGACGGCGCGATCTGAATTCTGCCCGTCATCATGAGTACCTCCCCTTCCATGCCTCGCGCACCTCTTGCAGCAGCGCAAGGTAGCGCGCGTGGCGCTCCGCGTCTATTTCACCGCACGCTATCGCTTGGCGCACGGCGCAGTCCGGCTCCCTGTCGTGCAGGCAGGGCTGGAACCGGCAGCTTGCGCCATAGTCCGCAAATTCCGGTATGTATTCCGGAAGCTCTTCCGGCGGCATGCCTTCTTCTAATGATAGCAAGCTGAAACCCGGCGTGTCCAGCACGGACAGGCCGTCCTTTTCCAGCAATTCGGCATGGCGCGTGGTATGGCGGCCGCGGTGGATGCGCTCGCTCACCTCACCGGTGCGAAGCGCAAGCCCGCACAGGGCGTTCAGCAGCGTGCTTTTGCCCGTGGCGGACTGCCCGGCCATGCAACACAGCTCCCCGCGCATTTTTTCTTTCAATGCGGGAAGGCCCTCGCCAGTTTTGGCGCTAACCGGCAGCACCGGCACGCCCGTGCGGCGGTATTGTGCTTCCATTTGCGCACCAAGCTCCGGCGACAGATCGCACTTGTTCACGACCAGCGCCGCGCCGAAGCCATCCCGCGCGGACTGCACCAGCAACCTATCCACCAGCAAAAGGTCCGGCACGGGCACGGGCGCCACCACGATGATCAGCAGCGATACGTTTGCCGCCGGGGGGCGCACAAGGCACGACGCGCGCGGGGCAATCTCATCCAGCCAGCCGTGCTGGTCGCCGTCGCCCGGCGTGAAGGATACCCTGTCGCCCACCAGCGGCGTCAGCCCCTCCCGGCGGAAACGGCCCCTGGCGCGCAGCACATATTCGCGGCCGTCAGCATCCCGGACGGTATACAGGCCGCCCACCCCGCGTATGATGCGCCCGGTCATTTCGCGATGAATTCGACCGTGCTGGAATATTGCAGCACGCCGTCGAAATAGACCTGGTAACGCGCGGTGTACGCGGTATCGGAATATACGGGAACATCCATGGTATCGGCGTGTTCCTCCAATGTGGAGGAAAACCGCGTCGTCTGCCCGCCGCCCGGCTCTTCCATCTTGACCGAAACCGTGCCGCCCTTTGCCGGCAGAGCCGTCAAATCCAGCGTAACCGTCGCCTCAATCAGCAGCGGGCTGGCCGTGCCGATGGTGATGGTAATGCCCGTGTTGGGGCGAACGCTTTCATTGGCGGCAGGCGCTTGCGTGATCACCTTGCCAACCGACAGCGGGTCCTCTGTGACAACGTTTTTGACATCAATGATGTACAGGCTGTACGCCCCCACTTTCAGTTCGGCTTCCGTCAGGTCCATGCCAATGAGCTTTGGCACGATCACCAACCCTTCCGAGATCACCAGATCCACCGACTGCCCGGTATTGATGAGCACGCTGTGCTCGGGATACTGGCGAATCACGGTATCGGGCGCGGCGGCGCTGACCTCATAGGTAACAGACCCCACCGCCAGCGACAGGTCTATCAGCGTTTTCTGCGCCGTGCTGTTGGCCATGCCAACCAGGTTTGGCGTTCTCAGATCGTATTTGCTCTTGGCGATGATCAGCGACAGCGTGGACCCCGGGCGCACAAACGTGCCGGGCGCGATGCTCTGTTCCGCCACCAGCCCATCCTGCACCAGCGGGTATTCATTGGTGGACACATGCACGTTCAGCTTCAGTTCATCCACCGCGATCTGCTTCGCCCTTTCTTCCGTCATGCCATAGAAGCTGGGCATTTCGATGGTGTTCCGCTGGGCAAGGATGATCCTTTGCATCACAGTATACCCCGCCAGCGCCATCAGCCCCAGCAGCAGCAGCGAAAAGGCGGACAGCAGCAGGCGTCTGAATGTTCTGGTGCGCTTTGCAGCGCTCTCCCGGCGGCGCTGGTCGCGCCTGGCCTCCTGGTCGCGGCGCTCCATTTCCTGGCGCGCGGCCAGGATGGTGTCCGGGTGCTCCAGCGCAAGGCGCACATCGCGCAGCATGTCGGCTGCGGTCTGGTAGCGGTTGCGCGGGCGCTTTTCCATCGCGTGCAGCACAACGTAATCAAGCGCCGCGGGCACGGCGGGCTGCGCCTCGCTTGGCGGCATGGGCGCTTCCTGCAAATGGCGCATCGCGATGGCCACCGGCGTGTCGCCGGTAAACGGCACGCGGCCCGTCAGCATCTCATAGAACACGACGCCGACCGAATAAATATCGCTCTTTTCATCGACAACCGCGCCCTTTGCCTGCTCGGGCGAAAAGTAATAGACTGAACCCATCACGGTATCGGTATCCTGGCTCATCGTTTGGCTGTTTGCCACGCGGGCGATGCCAAAGTCGGATACCTTGACCGCGCCCTCTTTATCCAGCAAAATGTTTTGCGGTTTGATATCCCGATGGATGACGCCGTTTTGATGGGCGTGCTGCACGGCGGCCAATACGCGCATGATGATCTGCGACGCGGTATCCGGCCGAATCGCGCCGTTATCGCGTATGAACTGCTTGAGCGTGATGCCGGAGACGTACTCGATCACGAGATAGCGCGTGCCGTCCTCTTCAAGCCCCACATCCAGCAGGTTGGCGATGTTCGGGTGCGTCATGCGGGAGGCGGCCAGCGCTTCCCTTTCAAAGCGGCGGATGAACGTTTCATCATCGCGGTATTCATCGCGAAGAACCTTCACGGCAACCAGCTTGCCGGTGTTCATATCCTGCGCGCGCCACACCACGGACATTCCGCCCTCGCCAATCATGGAGACGACTTTGTACCTGCCGGACAGTATCCGGCCGATCATGCGCAGTCCCCCCCTTCGTCTTCGGCAAGGACCACGGTGATGTTGTCCGTACCTCCGCGGGATATGGCAAGCTGCACCAGCTTTTCGGCGGCCTCATCCAGCTGCCGGGTGCTGCGCAGAATCTGCTCAATTTCATCATCCAGCACATGCCCGGTCAGCCCGTCGGAGCACAGCAGCCACTTATCGCCCGGGCGGCGGCCCAGCTCGAATATGTCGGCATCCACCTTTATTTCGGTGCCGACAGAGCGGGTAACGAGGTTCCTGTACGGGTGCACGCGCGCCTCTTCCTTGGTGATCGCGCCGGAACGGACCAAATCCGCCACCATGGAATGGTCGCGGGTGCACTGGCGCAGCCTCTCCGCGCGGAACAGATAGGCGCGGCTGTCGCCCACGTGCGCAAGCATCGCCGCATCCACATCCAGCCACAGCGCGGTCAGCGTGGTGCCCATGCCGCGCATCGTTTTATCGACGGCGGCCTTTCGGTACACCTGCTCATTGGCCTTCGCCACGGCCGCCAGAAACGCCTTGACGGACGGGGTTTTACCAGAAAGCGCGGAAACAACCGTTTCTACCGCCAGTTTCGACGCCACATCCCCGGCGCGGTGCCCGCCCATCCCATCGCAGAGGACAAGCAGGTTTTCGCCCGCGTGGGCGCAGTCCTCATTGGCGGCGCGTACTAGGCCCGTGTCGGTGCGCAGCGTGGTTTTCATGGCTCGTTATTCCCTTCTGTGGTGCTTTCAATATACCCCCGCCTAAGCTGCCCGCAAGCGCCGGAGATATCGCGGCCCATCTCGCGGCGGATGCTGACGGAGATGTGCTCCTTTTCAAGCGCCTGCTGGAACGCCTGCGCCTTCAGGCGGGTTGTGCCGGTCAGCGCGCGCTCTTTCACGGGGTTCAAGGGGATCAGGTTGACGTGGCACTGCATGCCGCGAAGGCGCGCCGCAAGCTGCACCGCGTGGTCGGTGTGGTCGTTTACGCTGGAAACAAGCGCGTATTCAAAGATGACGCGGCGGCCCGTCCTAGATAAATAATAACGGCAGGCGGACAGCAATTCATCCATGGGGTAGGCCTTTGCGATGGGCATCATCGCTAGGCGGATTTCGTCATTTGGCGCGTGCAGCGACACGGAAAGCGTCACCGGAAGGCCAGAATCCGCCAGGCGGCGCATGGCGGGCACAAGGCCGCAGGTGGACAGCGACACCTGCCGCAGCGACAGCTGAATGCCGCCGGGTTCCCTCAGCAGGCGCAGGAAGGCAAGCGTGTTTTCTTCGTTATCAAGCGGCTCGCCGCTGCCCATCAGCACCAGGTTGTGTATTTTCGGCTCATCCAGGTTGGCTGCGATCACCTGACCCAGCATCTCGCCGGGGGTGAGGTTGCGAAAAAGGCCATCCAGCGTGGAGGCGCAAAATTCGCACCCCATGCGGCAGCCGACCTGCGTGGATAGGCACAGCGTATCGCCGTGGTGATAGCGCATGCGCACGCCTTCTATCAGGTGGCCGTCGGCTAGCTCAAACAGATATTTTACCGTGCCATCCAGCTTGGAAACAAACTTTTCGCGGATGGTGACGCCGCGCGCGGTGTATTTTTCGGCAAGGGTTTCACGCAGCCCGCCGGGCAGGTTTTTCATTTCGGAAAAATCCGCGCCCTTGTGCAGCCACGCGAATACCTGATCCGCACGGTAGGCTGGCTGGTTCAGCGCCGCCATCGCTTCGCGCCACTGCTGACTTGTCAGGTCCAGCGCGTTTGTCATGCGCGCGGCAGGCGGCGCAGCCTTGCGATGAAGAAGCCCTCTATGCCATCCCGGTGGGGCAGAAACTGAATGCGGCCGTTTTCCATCGATGACGCAATGCCGGGCGATGAAGGGGTTTCATCAGAACCACCTTCCGCCGGGCGCGTATACGCGGACAGCGCGGCGGCAAGCCCTTCCGCATCGGGCGCGAAATCCCGGTGCTTTGCCAGGAATGCGTCGATCTGCTTACCGTTTTCTTCCGGCAGGATGGTGCACGTTGCGTACACCAGCGTGCCGCCCACCTTGACGTAGCGGCTGCACGCGTCGAGCAGTTTCGCCTGCGTTTCGCACAGCGCGGCGATGTCCTCGGGCTTCCTGCGGTAGCGCACGTCAGGCTTTTCCAGCAGCACACCAAGGCCGGAGCACGGCGCATCGATCAGCACGGCATCCATCGTGGCCTCCAGATCCTCGCGGAATACCGTCGCATCGCGCACGGCTGGCCGCACGTTATCAAGGCGGAGGCGGTTCATCATGCCGCGGATCAGCTCCACGCGGTGCTCATGCACATCCCAGGCGTGCACGCGGCCGGTGCCCTGCATGGCCTCCGACAGGCACGCGGTCTTGCCGCCGGGCGCGGCGCAGGCATCCAGCACGGCATCCCCGCGCCTGGGGGCCACTGCCTTCGCGGCCAGCATGCTGCCCTCGCCTTGTACGGCGTAAAAGCCCTGCTGAAACTCCTTATCCAGGCCGATTTGCTTGGCATGCTTCACATAATATGCGTTTTCAACCTTCGCGGGCGTCCATTCCCATTCCTTTTCGGTCATCATCGCTTCGAACTGCTCTTTGGTGTGGCGGGCGGCGATACGGCGCACGGTGATGGGATGCTCACGCGGGCGGTAGGATGCGATCTCCTCTGCGGTTTCCGCGCCGAAGGATTCGATCAGCCGCTCCACGATCCACTCCGGCAGGCTGTGCGTGACGGAAATGTAGCGGGCAAGGCCGTCTTCCCGCACGGGCAGGGGCAGCGCGTCTTTTTGGCGGACAAGGTTCCTCAGCGTGCCGTTGATCAGGCCGGTGACCTGCTCGCGGTTCAGCACGCGGGCCAGCTTGACGCTTTCATCCACGGCGGCGCTGTCGGGCACGCGGTCCAGGTACAGGATCTGGTACGCGCCAAGGCGCAGGATGTCGCGGGCCACCGGGTCGGTGTCCGGGCGGTCCAGCAAGCTGTTGAGGATATGGTCTATCGTCAGACGGCGTTCCAGCGTGCCGTAGACAAGTTCGGTCGTGAGGTCGCGGTCGCGCGGGTCAAGGCGCGCGGCGGTGAGGCGCTCATCAAGGGCCAGCGACGCGTACGCATCCTGCTGGGTGATATCCTGCAGCGTGTTCAGCGCAACCAGGCGCGGGTTATCCAGCGCGGGCTTGGCAGGAATCCGCTTGATGAACGCGGGCTTCGCCGGCATGGGGCGGATGACCGCGGTTTTCGTGAATGCCGGGCGGGGGCGGGGTGCGCCCATGGGCCTGGCAAAGGGTTTTGCGAAGGGTTTGTCGCCGGTGGGCGCGGCGGGTTTGCCGTATAGCTTGTCGCCGGTCGGGGCGGTGGGTTTGGCGTAGGGGCGGTCGCCGGTCGGGGCGGCGGGTTTGGCGTAGGGTTTGTCGCCGGTGGGCGCGGCGGGTTTGCCGTATGGTTTGTCGTCGGTGGGCGCAGAGCGCTTAACGTAGGGCTTGTCGCCGGTGGGCGCGGCGCGCTTAACGTAGGGCTTGTCGCCGCTGCGCAACAGCCCTGCATACCGCCCGTTTCCGCTTGACGGCCTGAGGCGGGGAGTGTCGCTGTTTGCGCCGACGGGTTTTGCATACGGTTTATCGCCGCTCGAGCCGACGGGCTTGCCGTAGGGCTTGTCCCCTGTTGGAGCAACAGGCTTTGCATACGGTCTATCCCCGCTTGCACCGACAGGCTTGCCGTAGGGCTTGTCGCCGTTATTGTGCTTGGGTTTCGCGTACGGTCTGCCGCCGCTTGCAACGGCAGGCTTTCCGTAAGGCTTATCCCCTGCTGGAGCAACGGGCTTTCCGTACGGTTTATCACCGCTTGCGCCAGCGGGCTTGCCGTAGGGCTTGTCCCCACTATTCACAGGTTTCGCATACGGTCTGCCGCCGCTTGCACCGGCGGGCTTACCATACGGCCTATCCCCCGCCGGGGCAGCGGGTTTTGCGTAAGGCCTGTCCCCGCCCACGCCAGCAGGCTTGCCGTAGGGCTTATCACCGTTGCTATGCACAGGCTTCGCGGACGGCCTATCACCATTCGCACCAGCAGGTTTCCCATAAGGCCACTGGGACTTATCCCCTGCCGGAGCCGCAGGCTTCCCGTACGGCCTGTCCGCATTGCCCGCGCCCGCCGGTTTCCCATAGGGCTTGTTCCCTGCCGGCTTCCCGTAGGGTTTATCCGTCTGCGGCCTCCCGTATCCCTTGGCGGGGCCGGTTTTTTGTGTAAAGTTCTTCGCGGTGCGGCCTGTGGGGGGTCTTTTTTGCATGGGGCCTCCTATTTTATCGGTTGAGTCGGTTTGAAAATTTATCCCCTGGCCGCGCGCCCGCGCACCAGTTCAGCGGCTGTCATCCGGCGGGTGCCGGGGGCCTGCACCTCGGTAAGCTCCAGTGCGCCCGTGCCGCACGCGACGGTGATGCCGCGCTTGCCATCCAGCAGAATTGGCGTCCCCGGCGCGCCCTCTCCCGACACCGCGCGCGCGCGCCAGATTTTCACAGGGCCAATGCCCTCAATCTCCGCCTGCGCGCCTGGCCACGGGTTCACGCCGTGCACCAGATTCGTTACCGTTTCGGCATCCCGCGTCCAGTCTATCACGCCCAGGTCTTTGGAAAGCATCGGGTCGTAGGTGGCAATCTCCGCGTCTTGCGGGGTCGGTTTCAGCGCGCCAGAAAGGTACGGTGGCAGCGTCTCCAGCAGCACCTGCGCGCCCAGCGCCGAAAGCCTGACGGTCAGCTCCCCCCCCGTTTCGCCGGGCAGGATGTCCGTGGCCTTCGCCAGCAGCATATCGCCGGTATCGATGCCCTTATCGGTCAGCATGGTCGTAACGCCCGCCTGCTTGTCCCCCTGGATCACCGCCCAGTTGATCGGGGCCGCGCCGCGCCGCCTGGGCAGCAGCGATGCGTGCACATTCACCGTGCCGAATCTGGGAATCTGAAGCACCTTTTCGGACAAAATCTGCCCGAACGCGGCGGTTATGAACAGGTCCGGCTCAAGCGCGCGCAGCGCGTCCAGCCCTTCTTGGCGGCGGATGCGCTCGAATTGCAAAACCTGCACCCCGCGCGATACCGCCAGCGCCTTCACCGGGCAGGCGGCCAGCTTGTGCCCGCGCCCGCTGGGCCTGTCCGGTTGCGTAACGGCGGCGACGACGTTATAGCCGGCGTCCAGCAGCGCGGCAAGCGATGGCACGGCAAACTCCGGCGTGCCCATGAATATGATCCGGGTCACACCTTCGCCTCGCTTTCGGCGCGCTTTGCTTCCATCTCTTCATCGCTGACTTCGCGCGTCATCTTGTCGATGTACAGCACGCCGTCCAGGTGGTCGATCTCATGGCACAGCGCGATGGCAAGATAGCCTTCGGCCTCAATCGTCACGGGCTTTCCCGCGCGGTTGATGCCGGCGACCGTCACCTTCAGCGGGCGCTTGACGTACGCGCGGCGGCCCGGCAGGCTCAGGCACCCTTCGATGTCCTCCTGCTCGCCCTCGATGGCGATGATTTCCGGGTTGATCAGCTGCAGCAGCCCGTTATCATCCCCGATATCGACGGTGATCGCCCGGCGCAGCACGCCGATCTGCGGCGCGGCAAGGCCGCAGCCGTTTTCTTCGTACATGGTTTCGGCCATGTCATCCAGCAGCGTGATGATCCGCCGGTTCAGTTCCGTCACGGGGCGCGCCTTTTTCCGCAGCGCGTCATCCCCCAAAAACCTGAGCTTGAGCAGTGCCATGGTCTTCCTCCCTAATATACCTATCTAAAGCATCGTGGCCGGGTCTATTTCCAGAAACACCTGCGCGCCCCCGTACTCGCGGGCGGACAGCGCGTCCATCGCCTGCAGGATGTCATCCGTCGGGCCCCTGGTGTACAGCTTCGCGAACAGCTGCCAGCGCGCGCGGCCGCGGATCAGCTTCACGGGCGCTTCCATCGCCCGCATCTGCACAATCTGACGGTTCAGCGCCGGGTTTTCGTAAAGAAACGCCTGCATTTGTTTCTCTAAACCTTCGGCGATTTCCTGCGCGCGGGCCGGAGTATCCGCCTCAATCAGCAGGCGCGCCATGCGCGTAAACGGCGGGTACAGCCCGCGCCGCCTGCGGTCGAATTCATTTTCAAAAAACGCGCGGAAATCCTGGCGGGATGCGGCCTCTATCGCGTAGTGCGCGGGGTCGTACGTTTGTACGATGACCTTCCCCCGCTTTTCGGCGCGGCCCGCGCGGCCGGCAACCTGCACGATCAAGGAAAACGCGCGCTCTGCGCTTCTGTAGTCGGGCAGGTTCAGCGTGGCATCCGCCGCGACGACGCCCACCAGCGTCACGCTGGGAAAGTCCAGCCCCTTGGCGATCATCTGCGTGCCGATCAGGATTTTCGCGTCCCCCCGCCGGAACCGGTCCAGCAGCTTCGCGTGGGCATCCTTGCCCTGCGTAGTGTCCAAATCCATGCGCAGCGTAGGCACCCCGGGGAACTGCTCGCGCACGGCCTCTTCCACCTTTTGCGTGCCCGCCCCGAAGCATTTAAGGCTGGGCGCGCCGCACTTGGGGCAGGCTTCGGGCATCTTTTCAGTATACCCGCAGTAATGGCACTGCAAAACGCCCTCGAAGCGGTGGTCGGTCAGACTGACATCGCAGTTGGGGCATTTCAGGCTCTCCCCGCACGCGCGGCAGCTGACGAACGTGGCGTGCCCGCGCCGGTTGATGAACAGCATCGCCTGCTCGCCGCGCGCTATGCAGCCCTTCAGCGCGGTGTGCAGCGCCCTTGAAAACACCGAGCGGTTGCCGCGCACCAGCTCTTCGCGCATGTCGACGACCTCGATGTCCGGCATCGGGCGGTTCAGCACGCGGCGCGGCATTTCCAGCAAGGTCAGCGGGCCAAGGCTGTTTTTCATCGTGGGCACGGTGCGGGCAAAGCTTTTCAGCGACGGCGTGGCGCTGGCCAGAATCAGCGTGGCGCCCTCGGTATCGCACCTTCGCTGGGCGACCTCACGGGCGTCATAGCGCGGGTGGCGGTCGGACAGGTACGTCGTTTCGTGCTCTTCATCGACGATGATCAGGCCCAGGTTCTCCGTGGGCGCAAACACCGCCGAGCGCGCGCCGACCACCACGCGGGCCTCGCCGCGCCGGATGCGCCGCCACTCATCGAACCTTTCCCCGGCGGACAGGCGCGAGTGCAGCACGGCGGACTGATCGCCAAACCTGGCACGGAACCAGCCGACCATCTGCGGCGTCAGCGCAATTTCAGGCACCAGCACGATCGCCGCGCGGCCCTGCTTCAGCGCCTCGCGCACGGCGCGGATGTAGACCTCCGTTTTTCCGCTGCCGGTAACGCCGGACAGCAGAAAGCGGCCTTTGCGGTCCGTCAGCGCGGGCAGCAGCTGATCCAGCGCGCGGCACTGGTCATCGGTCAGCTCGGGATCGGGGGTTGCTTCGTAGTCGCTGCCCTGCGGGCTGCGCAGGGATTCCTCGCCGTACAGGGCAATCACGCCCTTTTCGGCAAGCTTTTTCACCCAATCGCCGCCTATTTTGCGCATTTCGGCGGCAGGCTGGTCGCCCTCGGATAGGGCATTCAACAGGGCCAGCGCGCGGGGGGCTTTTTTCACAGCCAGTTTTTCGGCTTCCAGCGTGTCGCCGTCAATAGCCAGCCTCGCCATCTCCACCTCGCGCACGCGCACGCGCTCCCCGCGCATTTCGGCGGGCAGCATCAGGCGGATCGCCTCCACCGGCAGGCAGTGGGTGGTCTCCGTCAGCCACATCGCAAGGTCAACCAACTGCGGCAGCAGCGCGGGGTACTTTTCCAGCGGGCGCAGGATATCGCGCGGCTTCACGCCCTCGGGCGGTGTGTCCGCCAGGCGCAGCGCGTATCCTTCTATTTTGCGCGGGCCAAACGGCACCAGCACGCGCGTGCCGGGCTGAATTTCCATCCCCTCCGGCACGCGGTAGGTGAACAGCTTCGATACGTTCTCATGCGCGATTTCGACCAGGACTTCCGCAAACATCACGAAAAGCGCTCTACTTTGCCGTTTTTGCGCACCACCGCGTAGACCAGCGGCGGGATGCGCGCGGGCCGGTCGGCAATTTCGATGGCGTCCAGCAGCGCCGTGGTTTCATGCGCCATCACGTTGGCCCCCGCACCATCCTTGTGGATATACAGCAGCGGGTCGCCCTTTTGCACGATGTCGCCGATCTCCACCGCCATCACCACACCGGCGGCTGGGTCTATCACATCTGCCTTTGTCAGGCGGCCCGCGCCAAGGCGCTGGCAGGCGCTGCCCAGCGCGCGGGTATCCATGCGCGTGATGTATCCGGCCCGCCGGGCCAGCACGGGGCGCACGTTCTTCGCGTGCGGCAGCAGCGACACATCGCGCGTGACGGCGGGGTTGCCGCCCTGCGCCTCAATCATTTGCGCCAGCACATCAAGCCCCTTGCCGCTTTTCAGCGCTTCTTTTAGGTTCGCGATGGCTTCTTTTTCACTGGATGCGTATCCGCCCGCCACCAGCATCATCGCGCCAAGGCGCAGCGATACCGTCAGCAGGCGACCGTCCACGCGCCCGGCCAGCGTGTCGATGGCCTCCTTCACCTCCAGCGCATTGCCGATGTGTGTGCCCAGCGGCTGTTCCATGCCGGTGACAAGCGCCTCCGTGGGCCTGCGGCCCGCCAGGCGGCCCACCTCCACCATGGCGCGCGCAAGCTCAATGCTCTCATCCAATGTGGGCATCAGCGCGCCTGAGCCGGTCTTGACATCCAGCACAATCGCGTGCGCGCCGGACGCTATCTTTTTTGACATGATGGATGCCGCGATCAGCGGCAGGCTGTCGACCGTGGCCGTGGCGTCGCGCAGCGCGTACAGCGCCTTGTCGGCGGGCACCAGGTCGCCGGTTTGGCCCATCACCGCGCAGCCGATGTCGCGCACCTGCGTGATGAATTGCTCTTCCGTCAGATCGATGCGGCAGCCGGGGATGCTCTCGATTTTATCCAGCGTGCCGCCGGTGTGGCCAAGCCCGCGCCCGCTCATCTTGGCGACCTTTCCGCCGCAGGCCGCAACCAGCGGGGCCAGCACCAGCGTGGTGGTGTCGCCCACACCGCCGGTGGAATGCTTATCCACGCAGATGCCGCCCGCGCGCGTCAGGTCCAGCATATCGCCCGATTCCGCCATCGCCATGGTCATGTCGCGCGTCTCTTCCGGCGTCATGCCGCGAAGGCGGATCGCCATCAGCAGCGCCGCGCTCTGGTAGTCGGGGATGGTGTCGTGCGCCGCGCCGTGCGTCCAGTAGTTCAGCTCTTCGCGGGTCAGCGTGCCGCCCATCTTTTTCTTTTCTATTAAATCCAGCATTGTGGGCATTGTTTTATTCCTCTATTTCTGTTCCGTCCAACGGCGCATTTCGCGCCATCTGGCAAGCTTTTCATCAAAGCGCAGCGTGTACGCTGGGCTGGTGGATGGCATATCCAGCAGGATTCTATCCCCCGCCGCGCCGGGCGTCAGGCGGTCATACAGCGCGCGGGCGGTGCGGCCATTGAAGCACAGCGCACGTACACTGGGGTACTGTTCAAGCAGCCGCAAAAGCGCGTTTGGCGCGGGGGATTTGATGTCGCTATCCAGCGAACCCTCACGCACGCAGGTCTCTGCCATGTCCCAGATCGCCACCCTGTGTTTAAGCGCGAACGCCAGGCGGGCATCATAATCCGCATCGGGCGCGCCGCCCTCAAACAGCCTATACAGGATAGGCCAGAAAGCGTTCCTGGGATGCGCGTAATACTGGGCCGCGGCAAGCGAAGCCTCACCCGGCATGCTGCCCAGCACCAGCACACGGCAGCTTTCATCAATGACCGGCGGAAACGAACAGCACACACTATCCATGATGACATTATAGCATTGTTCCTTGGCAAAATCCACTGGTTCTGCTATACTGGCCGCGGGTGGAAAAGCCGCCTACAGGGCCTGTTTCAAAACCCCAAGGCGCGCATCTTCGGCGTCTAAAGCGCCATTTCTGCGTTGCCAAACCTTGAAATAGCGCTGCTATTCCTGCGGTTTGGCGCCTTGAACTGACGCTTTATCCGCGCGAAGCTGCACACCCCGGGGTTTTGAAACAGGCCCTATCAACCAAAAGGAGCATTTTTGATATGGAACAACTGCGCGCCAAAAAGGCGTTTATCTGCGACATGGACGGCGTGATTTACCACGGCAACAGGCTGCTTGACGGCGTGACGGAGTTCGTCAGCTGGCTGCAGCGCGAGAACAAGGATTTCATCTTCCTGACCAACTCTTCAGAGCGCGCGCCGCGTGAACTGAAAAACAAGCTGTGGCATATGGGCCTGGATGTGGATGAGGATCACTTTTACACCAGCGCGCTGGCTACGGCAAGCTTCCTCAAAAGCCAGTCGCCCGGGTGCAGCGTGTACGTCGTCGGCGAGCCGGGGCTGGTCGGCGCGCTGTATGATTACGGCATGACCATGAACGATTCAAGCCCCGATTACGTTGTGTTCGGCGAAACGCGCGCGTACAGCTACGAAAAGGTCGAGCGGGCGATCCGCCTGGTGCTGGGCGGCGCAAAGCTGATCGGCACAAACCCGGATATCACCGGCCCCGGCGAATACGGGCTGCTGCCCGCATGCGGCGCGCTGGTTTCGCCCATTGAGCTTGCAACGGGCAAGAAGGCGTACTTCATCGGCAAGCCAAACCCGCTGATGATGCGCCACGCGCTTGACCGGCTGGGTTCGCGCGTGGAAGACACCGTCATCGTCGGCGACAGGATGGATACGGACGTGCTCTCCGGCCTGGAGGCGGGCGTGGATACCACGCTGGTGCTGTCCGGCGTCAGCAGCCTGGATACGGTGCGCAATTTCTCTTACCGGCCAACTTATATCCTGAACGGCGTGGGGGATATCCCGCCGAAATAATAGAATGAAAGAAGGCTGCCGCCATGATGCCCACGGTTTCATTTTTCGGCACGGAAATTTCGCGGCTGATCATCGGGGGGAATCCTTTCAGCGGCAATTCGCATGTTTCCCGCCAAATGGATGAAGACATGCAGGATTTCTTCACCACCGCGAAAATCAAGGAAACGCTTGCCCGTGCCTGCCAGTGCGGCGTGAACACCGTGCAGCTGCGCGGCGACAGACACATCATGCGCATACTGCGCGAGTTCCGCCTGGAGGGCGGGCAGCTGCACTGGGTGGCGCAGACGACGCCGGAATCGGCATCCTTTGAGGCGAACATCCGGCAGATGGCGGCTTTCGGGCCCATCGGCATCTACCACCACGGCACCGTGACCGACCAGCTTTTCAAGGAAGGGCGCTATGACGAGCTGAAGCGGCGCTTTGCCGTCATGCGGGATAGCGGGCTGCCCGTGGGGCTTGGCACGCACATGCCCGCCGTGATCGAAATGGCCGAAGCCGAAAAATGGGATGTGGATTTCTACATGGCGTGCGTGTACAACCTGTCGCGCCAGGACCGCGTTTCCAGCGCCGTGACCGGCAAGGCGAACGAGGATGAGCCTTTCTTTGAGGAGGACATCCCCGTGATGTACCGCGCGATCAGGTCCACCGAAAAGCCGTGCCTGGCGTTCAAGATTCTGGGCGCGACCAGGCGGTGCGATAGCCAGGAGACGGTCAGGTCCGCGTTTGCCGAGGCTTTCCGGAACATTAAGCCGTCGGACGCGGTGGTGGTGGGCGTGTATCCAAAGGATATCGACCAGGTGGGCCTGAACGCCCGCTATGTGGAGGAGGCGGCCGGATGCTGACGGAAGTGCTGGCGACATTTTCGCTGAAAGACGCGCTGCTTTCGCGCGATCAGTATAAACCTTACCCCGCGTGGGGCGACCGCGCGGCATGGGAAGCGCTGCCGGAAGCGCAGCGCGCGGAGCTGATCCAAACCGGCGAAAAATACCTTGGGTACCAGTGGCTTGTTACCCCGGCGACGTATTTCATGGATTTTGCCCGGAACGGCAACCGCCTGCGGTATGAAACAGCGATGTTTGCGAAGCGCATGGCGCTGGAAGCGCTGGCGCTGGCCGAGTGCGCGGAGGGCAAGGGCCGGTTCCTGGATGACATTATTAACGGCGTGTGGGCGCAGTGCGAGGAGACATTCTGGGGCGTATCGGCGCACAAAACGATGTACAAAAACCCCGATACCCTGCTGCCCGACCCGGATGAGCACATCGTGGACCTGTTCGCCTCCGAAAGCGGCATGCTGCTGGCGTTTGTGTGGGCGCTGCTGAAAGAGCCGCTGGGCGAGATCAGCCCGCTGGTGCCTTTACGGATGCTTGCGGAGGTGGACAGGCGGATCATCACGCCGATCCTTGCCCGCAGGGATTTCATGTGGATGGGGTATGAGCTGAAGGGCCACCGCATGAACAACTGGAACCCGTGGATTTACTCAAACTTCCTGGTGGCGCTGCTGCTGATGGAGGCGGACCCCGTGCGCCGCGAAGCCGGCGTCCGCAAGGCGTGCGAGGGGCTGGATATGTACCTGGCCGCGTACGATGACGACGGCGGCTGCGAAGAAGGCCCGAATTACTGGGACCGCGGCGTCGGCGCGCTGTATGACGCGCTGGAACCGCTTTGCTGCGCGACGGGCGGCAGGCTGAGCATATTTGATCAGACAAAAATCGCCGACATGGGGAAGTTTATCTACCGGATGCACATCGGCGGCGATGTGTTCGTCAACCATGCGGATGGGTCCGTGAAGCCGCGCCCCACGGCCAGCATCCTGCACGGATACGGCAAGGCCACGGGCGACGCGGCGCTGATGGGGTTTGGCGCGTACATTTTTGCGCTGCTGGGCGAAAGGCGGCCCGAATTTGGCGGCATCCACCGGCAACTGCGCATGATTTTTACCCGCAAGGCGCTGGAACAGACGCCGCCCGCCGCGCCCATGCCGGGGGATGTGTGGCTGCCCGATTTGCAGGTGATGCTGGCCCGCGAAAAGGACGGCAGCGCCGACGGGCTGGTGCTGGCCGCAAAGGGCGGGCACAACGGGGTCAGCCACAACCACAACGATGTGGGCACATTCACCGTGTACCTGGACGGCGACCCGCTGATTGTGGATGCGGGCGTGGGCGAATACACGAAGGAGACCTTCGGGCCAAACCGCTACGGCCTGTGGACGATGCGCTCGGCGTACCATTGCGCGCCGATGGTACGCGGTGTGGAGCAGCAGGCAGGCGAGCGGTTCCGGGCGGAAGATGTGCGGTATGAGATGGATGCCGATAGAGCCCGCGTTTCGATGGAGCTGAAAGACGCCTACCCGGCGGAGGCCGGCATTGCAAGCTGGACGCGGCGCATGGCGCTGGAGCGCTCAGGCGCGGCGCACGTTGCGGTTACGGATGATTTCGCTTTGACAAGCCCGGCCGAGGTGCGCGTGCACCTGCTGCTGGCGCGGCGGCCTTCCCTTTCGGCGGGCGACGTAACGCTGTACACCGCCTCCGGCCGGGAAGCCGCGCTTTGCTACAACGACGCGCTGTATGCAATTGAAGTGGAAGAAGTGCCTATCGGCGGCGACGTGCGGATGGCCCCCGTTTGGGGCGAGGCGCTATACCGTCTGGCGCTGGTGTCGCGCGGCGCGGTGGGCGCCGGTCGGGCGGAGGTTTCCGTGCGGGCGGGAAAGTAGGGGCGGGAGAGGCGCCAGGGGCGCTGCCCCTGGACCCCGCTTAAGTGCCTAAGGCCCTTAAGAATCCCTGCATGGGATGGGATAATAAAGATGAAAATCCAACCCGCCGTGAGGCGAAACAGCAGGGGTTCTCAGGGGCCTTAGGCCCCTTAACAGGAAGGGATTTCTGGCGAAATCCCTTTATGGCGCGATATCTTCGAATTCGCGCCAGGCAGGGTCTGGGACGGAGTCCCAGCGGCCCTACTCCGGCCGTCCCGCCCGCGCGAACTGGCTTTCTCGCTGCTCTAGGCCGGAGGAGACCGCCTGGCACAGCTGCGGTATACAATGGGGCAGCGGTTCCCGCGCGGGTCAGCCCTTCAACCGGCGCAGCAGCACCTTGGCTGCCGCCCCCGCGCCCGCGACGGATAATGCGTCCTTCAGCAGGTACGGCAGCGATGCCACGACGAACGCTTCCCGCGCGGGGCGGGCGGTGGCGGCGGCAAACCACAGCGTGCCGATCAGGTGGCAGATGGCAAGGCCCGCAAGGGCGGGCAGCAGTTTTTTTGTGCCGCACAGCGCGGCCAGGGGCAGGAAGCCTATCAGAAACCCGCCGGTCGGCCCCACAAATACCGAAAACCCGCCGCGCAGCTGCGCGAACACCGGCAGCCCCACTGCCCCCAGCAGCAGGTACGCGGCCACCGCCGCCGCACCGGCCTTTGCGCCCAGCGCGAACCCGCACAGCGCCACCGCGAACGTTTGCAGCGTCAGCGGCATGCCGGAAGGCATCGGCAACGACAGCTGCGACAGCACCACAAGCACTGCCGCGAACATCCCGGCAAGGACAAGCTTGTTTTTTGACATGCGCCCATTATATCAAACGGCAAGGAGCATCACAACATGAATGAGACGATCAAGGCCCTTTGCGCGCGCAAAAGCGTGCGCGTGTTCACTGACCAGCCCGTTGCGGAGGACATCAAGGCGCAGATTCTGCGCGCCGCGTTTGAGGCCCCCACGGCGGGCAACCAGATGCTGTACACCATTTTGGATATCACCGACCCCGGCGTAAAGGCGCAGCTTTCCGTGCTGTGCGACAACCAGCCGTTTATCGCCGCCGCGCCGGTGGTGCTGGTTTTTCTGGCCGACCACCGCCGCTGGCTGGATACCTACCGCGCCGCCGGGCTGTCCCCGCGCGCGCCGGGCCTTGGCGACGCGCTGCTGGCCGTGGCGGATGCCGTGATCGCCGCGCAAAACGCCGTCGTCGCGGCGGAAAGCTTCGGCCTTGGCAGCTGCTACATTGGGGATATCATCGAAAACTGCGAGAAGACGCGCGCGCTGCTGAACCTGCCGGAGGAGGCGCTGCCCGCCGCGATGCTGATCATCGGGCACCCTACGGAGGCGCAGAAGGCACGCCGGAAGCCCAAGCGGTTTGACGGGAAATATGTGGTGTTTGAAAATGCTTACCGGACGCTGACGCCCGAAGAGCACCGCGAGATGTTCCGCGAAAGAGAGGCCGCCGAGGGGCGCGCGGGCGATGATTTTGAGGAAAAGATGGCGGCGTTTTGGAAGCGGAAGTATGAAAGCGACTTTTCCAGGGAGATGAGCCGGTCGGCGCGGGTGTATTTGGAGGCTTTCAAGGGGTAGAACGTGAGGACGCCGGGGGCTTTGCCCTTGGCGTCTATGCTTTTTTATCCCGGTTTGGGCCGCTGCAAAATTTACGCAATCTGCATACAAAATTTGGAAGCCCGCCGTGTTATACTTTTGAAAAAGGTGAGGCGGGCGCAGGCGCGTACTATTTTGAAAGGTGGAATGCCAGGATGAAGCGTTTAGTGTGCACGATGCTGATTGCGGTTTTGATGCTGGGGGTGCTTCCGGTAGTTGCTGAGCAGTCGCCGGGCGTGAATGAGGCTGTTGTGGTCATTGACGGGGAGACGGTGGTGATGACGGCGGTATCCATGGTACGCAACAACTTCCAGTATGGTACACAAGTAGTTACAGCCCGTAGCCCATTTTCAGATTATACTCAAAAAATGACAGTTGCCAGGATTGTTCAAATGGAATCTATCAAGTTTGTCCAAGTGGATCCACGATCAGGCTTGACGCTAAAAAACTTAGAACTTCGTATTCCCGGCAACTGGGAAACTGGAAAAACTTACAACACTGAAAGTATTGATCAGGTGTATGGAGCACCTGTAATTATATACGCTAATAAGCAGACTAACTCGCATTGTGATTCTTCTAATCTGGAACAAAAAAACACAGTGATCTCATTGATAATCGATGAGGCAAATGCCGATTATACTATGTTGAAGGGAAGGTTTCAGGGAGAGGTTGCAGGCATAAAGTTTGACATTAGTAGCTTTTATGTTGACAAAAAATTTCTGGAAAAGAACTCTGCGCCAGCCCCCACCTTCCCCCCACTTCCCACCTTCCCGCCGATAGAACCTGCGGATGAAGTGGACCCGGTAGACCCCATAGACCCATTCCCCCCTATCGTCACCAACAACACCCCCACCCGCTGCGACCAATGCAAAGGCACCGGCATATGCCACATCTGCGAAGGCAAAGGGCACATCTACTACACGGATATTTTGCAGGCGGAATGCATCTGCGAGAAATATCACATCCCCGGGAAATGCGTCAAATGCGGCGGTGAGGGGCAGTATACCACGCCCTACGCCGTGATGCAGGGCAGGTGACGTGGGAAAAAATCCCCGTTTTTCCCCCTTTCCCCCTTGACAACGCCCGCCGCATCCTGTATAATTCGCCGAAATGCGCCAAACAGGGGTGGTCGTATGCGGATGCTGCTACAGGGTGGCAAGGTGTATCGGAAGGGCCGAATCATTCGGGGAGACGTTTTGGTGGATGGCGGATCAATCGCCGCGATAGCGCCTTCGGTTTCACCAAATCAGGACGATCAGTCAATCGATTGCACAAATTTCGTTATCGTTCCGGGCTTCGTGGATGTACATGTGCATCTTCGGGAGCCCGGTTTTTTGTGGAAAGAAACGATCAAAACGGGCACGGCGGCGGCTGCCAGGGGCGGGTACACCGCCGTGTGCACCATGCCCAACCTGAACCCAGTGCCGGACTCGCCGGAGCACCTTAAGGTGCAACTGGACGCGATCGCGCGGGACGCGCTGGTGAAGGTGCTGCCGCTGGGGGCCATCACCGCTCAGCAAAAGGGCGAACAGCTGGCCGATATCGCGGGGATGTCCGCTGATGTGTGGGCGTACTCCGATGACGGGCACGGCGTGCAGTCCGATGACATGATGCGCGCCGCCATGGTGGCCGCGCGCGCGCAGGGCCGCGTCATCGCCGCGCACTGCGAGGTGGATGCGCTGCTTCACGGCGGGTACATCCACGATGGGCGGTACGCCCGCGCGCACGGGCACAGGGGCATCAGCGGGGAAAGCGAATGGGCGCAGATCGCCCGCGACATCGCTTTGGTGCGGGAGACCGGCTGCCGCTACCACGCGCTGCACATCTCCACAAAGGAAAGCGCCGAGCTGATCCGCCGCGCGAAAGCCGAAGGGCTGCCCGTAACGTGCGAAACCGGGCCGCACTACCTGTGCCTGTGCGAGGACGACCTGCGGGACGAAGGCCGCTATAAGATGAACCCCCCGCTGCGCGCGCGGGCGGACATGGAGGCGCTGATCGAGGCGCTTTCAGACGGCACAGTCGACTGCATCGCCACCGACCACGCGCCGCACGCCGAAACCGAGAAGGACAAGGGCCTTTCCGGCAGCGCGATGGGGATCACCGGGCTGGAAACGGCGCTGCCGGTGCTGTACACGCGCCTGGTGCTGACAGGAAAAGTGACGCTGGAAACGGTGCTGAACAGGCTATGCGACAGACCGCGCGCGCTGGTCGGCCTGCCCGAAGGTCTGGCCGTGGGCGGCCCGGCAGACCTGGCGGTGCTGGATTTGGAAACGCCGTACACAATCGATTCCGCCGCGTTCCTGTCGATGGGGCGCGCCACGCCCTTTGACGGGGAGCATGTGCGGGGGCGCAGTGTGCTGACGATGGTGAACGGGCATACGGTGTGGGATTTCAACCGAGGAGGCATCATTCGTGCATAAAGGTTTATATACCATAACGGAAAACCGCCCCATTGCGCGGGATGTATACCAAATGCGCCTTTCCGGCGATACGGAAAGCCTGACCGCGCCGGGACAGTTCGTGAACATCGCGCTGCCGGGGTTTTTCCTGCGGAGGCCGCTGTCCGTGGCAGACTGGGATGCAAGCGGCATGACGCTGATCTACAAGGCCGTTGGCGAGGGCACCGCGGCATTATCGCGGATGGTTGCAGGCGATACTTTGGACATGCTGTGCGGGCTTGGCAATGGGTTTGACCCTTCGCACGGCGAAAAGCCGCTGCTGATTGGCGGCGGTGTGGGGACGCCTCCGCTGCTGGGGCTTGCCAAGGCGCTTGCCGCGCGGGGGGCTGTGCCAACCATGGCACTCGGCTTTGGGGATGATGATGATACCATGCTAATTCACGAATTTCAGGCGCTTGGATGCAAAGTGCGCATCGCGCTGATGGCGCAAAAGCAGCTGGTGACAAACATTTTGCCTGCGGTAATCCCTGAAAGCGACTACTACTACGCCTGCGGGCCGGAACCCATGCTGCGCGCGGTGCACGCGCAGGTGGCGCTCCCCGGGCAGCTCAGCTTTGAGGCGCGCATGGCGTGCGGGTTCGGCGCGTGCATGGGCTGCACTTGCCAGACCATCACCGGCGGAAAGCGCATCTGCAAGGAAGGGCCGGTGCTTGGGAAGGAGGAAATCGTATGGCAGATATGAGCGTAACGCTTGCGGGCGTGCGGCTTCAAAACCCCGTGATGCCGGCCAGCGGCACATTCGGTTTCGGCGAGGTGTTTCAGCCGCTGTACGACCTGAACGTGCTGGGCGGCATCGCCGTCAAGGGCACAACGGAAGCGCCGCGCCAGGGCAACCCGCTGCCACGCATCGCGGAATGCCCCGGCGGCATGCTGAACGCCGTGGGGCTGGAAAACCCGGGGATCGGGCGCGTGCTGGCGCATGAGCTGCCACGGCTGGCGGGCGCGTACCACGGCGCAATCGTGCTGAACATCAGCGGGTTTTCGGTGGATGAATATGTGCGCTGCTGCGCGCTGGCGGATGCCGCGCCTGAAGTCGCCATCATCGAGGTCAACATCAGCTGCCCCAACGTGCGCCACGGGGGCATGAGCTTCGGCACCAGCGCACAGAGCGCCGCCGAGGTCACCGGCGCGGTGCGCCGGGTGACGAAAAAGCCTCTTTTCATCAAATTAAGCCCGAATGTGACGGATATCGTATCCATCGCAGCCGCGTGCGAGGGCGCGGGCGCGGACGGTCTGTCGCTGATCAACACGCTGCTGGGCATGCGGATCGACCTGAAAACGCGCCGCCCGGTGCTGGCGAACGTGTACGGCGGCTTGTCCGGCCCGTGCATACTGCCGGTGGCGCTTCGCATGGTGCACCAGGTGACGAAGGCCGTTTCGATCCCGGTGATCGGGATGGGCGGGGTATCCACCGCGCGGGATGTCATCGAGATGATGATGGCCGGCGCGACCGCGGTGCAGGTGGGCGCGGCGACGCTGGTAAACCCGTACGCGTGCAAGGAAATCATCGAGGCGCTGCCCGCTGAGATGGACAGGCTGCGAATCGCGCGGCTTCACGATATCATCGGGGCGGCACACTGACACGTTGACCATAGAAAAGGAGGCGGAACCATGGGCAAGGATGTCATCATCGCACTGGATTTCCCCGGCGGGCGGGAGGCGCTCCAATTCCTGGACCGGTTCGGGGCAGAGAAGCCGTTCGTCAAGATCGGCATGGAGCTGTTCTACGCCGAGGGGCCGGACATCGTGCGCGCGATCAAAAAGCGCGGGCTGAAACTGTTCCTGGATCTGAAACTGCACGACATCCCGAACACCGTCGAAAAGGCGATGGCAGTGCTGTCCAGGCTGGATGTGGACATGGTGAACCTGCATGCCGCCGGTACGGTTGAGATGATGCGCGCGGCGCTCAAAGGCCTGACGCGGCCGGACGGCACACGCCCGCTGCTGCTGGCGGTGACGCAGCTGACATCCACCAGCGAAGAGAGAATGCAGCGCGAACTGCTGATTCGCGCCACAATGCCCGAAACCGTCGCCCAGTACGCCAGGAACGCCAAGGAGGCCGGGCTGGACGGCGTGGTGTGCTCGCCGCTGGAAGCCGGGCTTGTCAAGGACGCGTGCGGCGCGGGTTTCTACACCGTGACGCCGGGCATCCGGTTCGCGGGCGCGGCGGCGGATGACCAGGCGCGCGTGATGACGCCCGCCAAGGCGAAGGAGATCGGCAGCGATTACATCGTGGTCGGGCGGCCCATCACCGCGGCGGATGACCCGGTGGCGATGTGGAAAAAGTGCGTGGCGGAGTTTGTGGGATGAAACTGCCCTTACCGGAAACCCCTACCATATAGAAGGAGGCCAATTAGATGGAACAGAAAATAGCAAAAGCGCTGCTGAGCATCGAGGCGGTGTTCCTGCGCCCAAACGATCCTTTCACATGGGCCAGCGGGATCAAAAGCCCCATCTACTGCGATAACCGGCTGACGCTGTCCGCGCCGGCCGTGCGCACGCAGATTGAAGAGGGGCTGGCGGAAACCATCCGCAAGCACTACCCCGATTGCGAGATCGTGATGGGCACATCCACGGCGGGCATCGGGCATGCGGCGATCGTAGGCCACCTGATGGGGCTGCCGATGGGCTATGTGCGCGGCAGCGCAAAGACGCACGGGCGCGAAAACCTGATCGAAGGCAAGCTGATCCCCGGCCAGAAAGCCGTGGTGGTAGAGGATCTGATCTCCACCGGCGGCAGCGTGCTGGAAGTGGTGCAGGCCCTGCGGGACGCGGGCGCGGAAGTGCTGGGCATCGCCAGCATTTTCACCTACGGCATGAAAAAGGGCATCGACCGCCTGCGCGAGGCGAACATCACCAACCGCAGCCTGACGAACTACGACGCGCTGCTGCGCGTGGCCGCCGAGGAAGGCTACATCCCGGCGGAGGACATCCCCCGCCTGACCGCTTTCCGCGACAACCCCAGCGATGAATCGTGGATCAACGGGTAACTGGCGCTGCCCACATCTGAAAAGGAGGCCCGCATGTTCCATTTAATCGATATCCAGGACCTGTCCGTGCCGCAGATTGACGAGATGATGCGCCTGGCCGATGATATCATCGCAAACCCTGCCCGCTATCAGGATGCCTGCCGTTACAAAAAGCTGGCCACGCTGTTCTTTGAGCCGAGCACCCGCACTCGCCTATCCTTTGAGGCCGCGATGCTGGAGCTGGGCGGCAGCGTGCTGGGGTTCTCGGAGGCGTCGTCGTCCTCCGCCGCGAAGGGCGAAAGCGTCAGCGATACGATCCGCACCGTGGCCTGCTACGCGGATATCATCGCCATGCGCCACCCGAAAGAGGGCGCGCCGATGGCCGCGTCACGCAGGTGTGATGTGCCCATCATCAACGCGGGCGACGGCGGGCACAACCATCCCACGCAAACCCTGACCGATATCCTGACCATCCGCCGCGAAAAAGGGCGGCTTGATAAGCTGGTCATCGGCCTGTGCGGCGACCTGAAGTTCGGGCGCACGGTGCACAGCCTGATCCACGCGATGGCACGGTATGACGGCGTGGAGTTCGTGCTGATCTCCCCGGAAGAGCTGGAAGTGCCGGACTACATCAAGCGCGGCGTGCTCAGGCGCGAAGGCGTGAAGTGGCGCGAATCGCGCACGATGGACGCGGTGATGCCGGAGCTGGACATTCTGTACATGACGCGCGTGCAGAAAGAGCGCTTCTTCAACGAAGCGGACTATGTGCGCCTGAAGAACACCTACATTTTGACGCCGGAAACGCTGCGCGGTGCGAAAAAAGACCTGTCGATACTGCACCCGCTGCCCCGCGTGAACGAAATCGCGGTGGAGGTGGACGACGACCCGCGCGCCTGCTACTTCCGCCAGGCGCTGTGCGGCAAATACGCGCGGATGGCGCTGATTCTGACGATGCTGGAGGCGAAAGCATGAACATTGACAGTATCATGAACGGTATCGTGATTGACCACATCAAGGCCGGAAACGGAATCAACATCTACAACCACCTGAGGCTGTATGAGCTGGAGTGCTCCGTCGCGATCATCCAGCACTGCAAAAGCACCAAGATGGGCGCGAAGGATATCATCAAGGTGGATACGCTGCTGGATATCGATTTTGAGGCGCTGGGATACCTGGACCCCGAAGCGACCGTCAGTATCATCAGGGGCGGCAAAACGGTGGAAAAAAAGAACCTTTCGCTGCCGAAAAAAATCGTGAACGTGATCACCTGCAAGAACCCGCGCTGCATCACCACCACGGAGCCGGGTCTGGATCAGGTGTTTACGCTCAGCGACGAAGAACCGGCGGTGTACCGCTGCGCTTACTGCGAGGCGGCCAAGTCGTAACCTGCACACAACAGCGCTGGCCCGCCATAGAATACGCTGGGGAGATAACTCTTCCCGGCGATTTTTTTGTTCCGCCTGTCCAAAAACTAATTCTTATGGGGTTTCTATTCAAAATAGACATAATATGTTAAAATAGAACAAGAGAAGGCGAGGTTGATGCGATGAAACGCAACATGAAGAACTGCAGATGGACCTCCATCGACTCAGGTGGCTTACGGCGATGTTGTCAAGCAGGAACGGGCCGGGAGGCAAAACATGCGGCGCCCATCAACCGGATTTATGGCATTGCGGTGGCGCTGAGCCTCCTTTACCTTTCCTTTGGCGTTTGGTTTATCCACTATTCCAGCAACCTAAGCAGAACGGAAACTATCGGGTATATCGAAGCTGCCATAGAACAGGCCAGGTTTTATATCGAGGAGCATGTTGACGAAACCTTTGACACGCTGATGGCAACCGCCATGGTTGCCCAGGACAGAGACTTGCTTTCAGATGATGCGGTACTGCGCGCGCTTGTCAATGGCCTTAGCGCCCACAGCACCTATGTGGGGATTGGTTTTGCCGACAGGGATGGGCAGGCCGTATGGATTGATGTATTCGGCAGGAAGCATCGTGCCGACCTTTCCCAGGAAGGGTTCTTTCAGCGCGCGCTCACGGGGGAAAACGCGCTGAGCAACGCGCGGTACGATAATATCAGCAAGCAAGCCTTCCACTATTACGCGGTACCCATCTACGATAGCAAATCTGACATGATTGAGGGCGTGATGTTTGCCGCACATCCCCAAAGCGAGCTCCGGGCTATCATCAACAACTCGCTGTACGCAGGCAAAGGGCTGGCGCACATCATCGATGACCAGGGCAACTATGTCATAAAGTCCGCCAGTCCGCTGGTGCTCGGCATTGGCGATAACATCTTTGATTTGGAAAGGCCGGTGGATACAGCGACAGAGCAGGAAATCCGGGAAAATCTGGCTTCAAGAAATTCGGGGCACCTGATCGAAGCGTTTTACGGGCAAAACAGGCTGGTAGCCTATGCACCCCTTGATATCAACAACTGGTATGTGTTCTACGCCGTGCCTGAAAATCTGGTCAGCGCGGGGCTTAAAAAGGTCACGGTCGGTGCTATCGTGTCGGTTAGCATATCCACCGTGATCTTTATCTTTTTCATCGCGCTGATTCACCGTGTGAACGATAAAACCCGCAGTGCCCTGGAAGACCTTGCCTTTGTTGATCCCGTTACCGGGTGCCGCAACTATCACAAGTTTTTGCTGGATGCGCAGGTGCTGCTCAAAAGCCATGATATGGAACAATACGCCCTTTGCTATGTCGATATCAAGGGACTAAAATATATAAACGATCTGTTCGGGCGCGATGTGGGCGACCGGCTGCTGCGCTACCACGCGGAGCACCAGGCATCTGTCACGCAGGAGCACGAGCTTTCGGGGCGCATCGGCGAGGACAGCTTCGTCACCCTGCGCAGGTTCCAAAGCAAACAGGAGATTGAGCTCAGGTTTGCCAGCGCCGCGCATCATCTGGCGGTTTTCCCGGAAACCTTCTCCAAAGGGTTCAAGCCGGAGCTGTATGGGGGCGCGTATGTGCTGAACAAGGATGAAAACTTATCCCTGATAGATATACTGGACAGGGCAATCGCGGCGCAGGATGACGCCAAGCAAACGGGCGGCGCCGTACGGTTTCGCTTCTATTCAGAGGCGATACGGCAGAGAAAGCTGTGGGATGCGGAGATAGAATCCAGGATGGAGGCCGCGCTTGAATACAATGAATTTGAAATCTATTTGCAGCCGAAAATAGACATCCAAAACGGCGACCGCATCCTTGGCGCGGAGGCGCTGGTGCGCTGGGTATCGCCTGAAAAGGGGCTGATCCCGCCGGGACGCTTTATTGAGCTGTTTGAAAAAAACGGGTTTATTGTGCAGCTTGATACGTTCGTTTTCGTCAAGGCTTGCAGGTACTATAAAGAGGTCATTCTGGACAGCGGACTGCCTCATTTTATCCTGTCGGTGAATGTATCCAGGCTTGGGCTGATGCAGCCGGATTTTATGCGGACATACACCGAAATCCGGCAATCATTCGGCATTCCCGACGGCTGCATTGAGCTGGAATTTACCGAAAGCCTTGTGTTTGGCAACCACGCGCTGTTTCAAACCACTGTAAAGGAATGCAAGAGCAACGGGTTCCTGTGCTCACTGGATGACTTCGGCTCGGGCTATTCATCGCTGAACATCCTCAAGTCCATCTATGTGGATGTTTTGAAACTGGACAGGCAGTTTTTCCTGTACGACGATGAAATGACCCGCGGGCAGGAGCTTGTCAAGAATATCATTGCGATGGCCAAGGCGCTGAACATGAAAACGGTGGCGGAAGGCATAGATGACGCGGCGCAGGTGGCGCAGCTTCGGGCAATGGGCTGCGATGCGGTGCAGGGCTACGTTTTCGCAAAGCCGATGCCCGAGGAGGAGTTCACAAGGTATATTGAGGCATGGCAGACTGAGGGGCAGGGGGCTTAGAGCAATTTTCGGAAACATTCGGGATGGATTTGCGAGAGCTTTTGCCGTTTCGCTAAGCCGAGGGAGCAAGGCGTAGCAGCGCTACGCCGCGTGGACGAGGCAACGCGAGGCGGTAAAAGATCCGCAAAGACATCCGAATGTTTTCGCAAAATGCTCTAGGCCCCCTGGCATCCTTCCCCATGGTTCTACTCCACCATCACCTTGATGACCGCTTTTTTGTTTTGCGCGGCATCGCCCAGCTTTTCGCAGGGCCGGTGCGCATCCCACGGAAAGAAGATGGCGAAGGTCTGCGCATCCAGCGGCAAAATAATGCCCGCCGACTTTTCAAACGAAAGCTGGGCATCTTTGGCATCCTGGTACGGTTCCCAGCCGCCCAGGCTCTCCATGGGCGCGTAGCCGATCGCCTCTCCGTCCGTCAGGCCGATCTGGATGTCGATGTAGCGGCGGTGCACTTCCCATTTGGTGTCCTCGCGCGGCTTCAACGCGGGGGTCTGCACCATGCAGTATACCTTTTCGCCGTCCACAGGGTAGGTATCGGGGGCCGTCGGGGCAAAATCGGCCTTCATCGCGTAGCGGATCGCGGTATCCAGGTTCTTGCTGATGCCAAGGTATTTGGGCAGGTTTTCAAGGGTATCATAGATCATCTTCTTATCTCCTCTTTGGCTATTCCGCCGCTTTAAAATTATACACCGGGCGGATGACCTTGGCAATCTCGGCGGTTTCCCCAATGTTTGCAATGATCTCTTCCATTGATTTATACGCAAACGGCGATTCATCCAGCGTGCTGCGGTTCACGGTGCTGGAATAGATGCCCTCCATCGATTTTTCGTACTGACTAAGCGTGATGCTGTTTTTCGCCTGGGAGCGGCTCATCAGGCGGCCTGCCCCGTGCGGCGCGGAGAAGTTCCAGTCCGGGTTCCCCAGGCCCGTACACAGCAGGCTGCCGTCGCGCATGTTGATGGGAATCAGCACCCTTTCGCCGCGCTGGGCGGAAATCGCGCCCTTGCGCAGAATCATCAGGTTCATATCGATGTAGTTGTGGATGGTGGAAAAGCGGTCATCCACCGACCATTTCATCTGCCCAATGATATCATCGGCGATGGCGCGGCGGTTCAGCAGCGCATACCGCTGCACAATCGCCATGTCGTGCAGGTAATCATCCATCAGCCTGCCTTCGCAGTAGGCAAGCGTGCGGTCAATTTTCACCTTGCCTTTCAGGTCTTTTGCGGCGGCCTGCTGGTAGTGCTCGGCCACCTGCTTGCCAAGGTGCCTGCTGCCGGAATGGATGACCAGGTACAGGCGGCCGTCGTCATCCTTATCCAGCTCAATGAAATGGTTGCCGCCGCCCAGCGTGCCAAGGCTCAGCTCCGCGCGCTGCAGGTTTACGGCGGGGGCGCAGCGCAGGGTTTTCAGGTCGATTTCACCGGCGGCGGCGTGCGGCTTTTCGCGCGTGGCAAAGCCTGCCGGGATGCGGGCATGGACCGCGCGGTCCAGCTTGGATAGTTCCACGCGCTTCTCATCCAGCAGCACGGTTTCCATCCCGCAGCCGATATCCACGCCCACCAGGTTGGGCACAACCTTGTCGGTGATGGTCATCGTGGTGCCGATGGTGCAGCCGGCGCCGGCGTGCATATCGGGCATCACGCGGATGCTGCTGCCCCCCGCAAACGGCTGGTTCAGCAGGTTGATAATCTGCGCGATGGCGCTGTTTTCGGCGGTGTCAGTGAATACCTTGGCGGTGCCGTATTCGCCTGCAAGTTCAATCATGTTTAAGTCCTTTCAAAAAGAGGGATGCAATATCGCCTCAAGCCATTCCCCGGGCCGCGTGGTCTCCAGCGTGAACGTTGCGGCGGGGGCTTTGCGTTCAATGCGGGCAATGACTTCATCCATGGGGATCAGCCCTTCCGCGCCGGGGTTGTGCTCGTCGCGCTCGCCGTGGTTGTTGTGCAGGTGGACGTGCGACAGCCACGGGGCCAGGGTATCAATCCAGCCGTTCAGCGGGATCGTTTTCGTCAGAAACGCGTGGCCGATATCCAGGCATATGCGAAAGCGCGGGTCATTTACGCCTGCCGCGACCTGCGAAAGCAGCGCGGGATCGGGTTCCAGCACGTTTTCCACAAGCACGGTGAAGTCCGGCGGGGTGTCCTTCAGGAACGCCTGCCAGAATAATACTGATTGTTCCACAAACCATTCCGGGTAATACAGGCGTGGAATGAAGCCGGCGTGCGCCACCATGCGGGGGATGCCGTAGGCCATGGCAAGGTCGCGCGCCTGGGTGAGGCGGTCCATTGTGAGCTGACGGGCGCGCGAATCAACCGCCGCGGGGCACAGCTCCATGAACGGCGCGTGCAGGATGTGGCGGGTTGCTGCCGCAAGGTTGGCGCGCGCGGTTTGCTTCCATTCGGTGAAGCCGGGCGCGTCCATATTTTGGGCGGTACAGAATTCATCCAGCTCAATGCCCACGCCGTGTGCGCGGGCGAGGGTGGCGGCGCTGTCGGCGATGGTGGGGATGAACAGTTTTTCGCGGGTCAGCATAATCTTTTTATATGAAATATTGAGGCCGCACTTTTCGTAAATCTCCAATATCACCGGCTGTTTGCCATCAAGATACGCATCAATATCATGCGGGTGCTTTTCTGCCATTTCCGCTTTTATCTTGCTGTACTTTTCACAATATTCTTTATGAACACGCAAATAATCCCGCAGCGCAAGGTGCCGCGTTAGCTCCTCGGCATCCTTATCGCAAACATACAGGTGGTGCTGGGCAAGGTGGGGTTTGTCCCCATATTTGAACGCTTCCCTGCCCTCTATCCCCAAATTGCCCACATGCGCGTATCCTATTTCGCGCAACCGGTCCTTTGCTGTTTCAAACTTTTCCTTCTCAATTATAACATCAATATCAATAATCGGTTTGGCCCACAGCTCCGGCACAGCGGTGCTGCCAACATGTTCAATGGCCAAAACGGAATCTTGCAATGCAAGTGCCAACTCATTTTTGATTTGATCAAATTCATGGGGCCAGTTGGGGTTGTATGGCGTCACCACTATTTTTCGCATATGCACCGCCTTAAACGAACTCGCTTCTTTTATCGCCAACATTTTAGCACAGGGCGGCGCATCTGTATACGTTCCGTGCCTTGCAGACAAAAAAAGAAGCAACGCTTTGAAAAACGCTGCTTCTATGTTGGAAATCCGGCGACGACCTACTCTCCCGGGCCGTGTCCAGCCAAGTACCATCGGCGCGAAGAGGCTTAACTGCTGTGTTCGGAATGGGAACAGGTGGGACCCTCTTGCCATAGCCACCGGAAACTGTATGCAATTGGTAAGGGACG
>JAVBPC010000009.1:0-33298 GCA_031549905.1 Eubacteriales bacterium | reverse complement strand
GCCTGATCGCGTAGCTCACCGCGATATACTGGTCGGTGGAAAGCTCCGCCCCACGCGACAGCAGCAGGCTGTATGCGTTTTCTACCATCTGATATGCCTGGTTTTGCGAATCACCCTGGCCCCATTGCTGCTGGTACTGCTGGTCATCCACCCACATTTGCGTGTGTACCTGGCACGTCACCGTTTGCACCAGCTGCTGGTTATAGTTTTCATCCTGCGTCAGCTTCAGCGTCGCGAACTCGCCCAGATATTTGCGCATCGCATCCTGAAAACCGTCGATGTAATCGTACAGCGGATGGCCTATGGGGATGATGACGGCGCTCTTTGTGATGACATTCGGGCAGTATTCGCCCGCCAGCTTGCCGCTGTCCGCGCAGATGGACAGCGCCTGGTGCATGTTGCACGTTGACTGAGGGGCCGAGCCCTGCCGCCAGTAATCGGTCACGGTGCCGTAGTTGTTGATGTCGTTGCGGCACGCGTCGGTCGCAAGCAGGCCGCTGACGGCGCAGGTAGTCACCTTGCTAAGGCCCAGCTGCTCGGGGCTCTTCTCATTGATTGCCCGGTCGGACAGGCCCTTCTGCGTGTGAATCTTTTCCATGATGGCCTGCCACAGCGGGGCCGCCGTATTGCCGCCCGTCACCTTGGAGGACAGCGCCTTGTAGTCGTCATGCCCGATCCACACCGCGCCGGAATACCACCCGGTCATCCCCGCGAAGGAAACGCCCTTGTAATCGCTGTTGGTGCCCGTTTTGCCGCCCACGGTCTGGCCCTTGACCTTGGCGCTGGTGCCGGTGCCGTTTGCCACGGCATCCTGCATCATATCCACGATCAGCCAGGAGGTATCTTCCGAAAACACCTGCCGGCGCACCTGGCTCTGCCTGCGGTCAATGATGACGTTGCCGTCGCTGTCCTCAATGCGGTAGAAGGAGATCGGTTCCTGGTACACGCCGCCGTTCGCCAGCGTGCCGAACGCCACCGCCATCTGCACCGGCGTCAAGCCGGAGGAACCCAGCGCCAGCCCGGACGGGGTTTTCTGTATGTTCTTATCCGCCACGCCCATCGCCGACAGGAAGGCGGCCGCGCGGTCCACGCCCACATGGTACAGCAGCGTTTGGGCAGCCGCCGTGTTGTAGGACTGCCGCATCGCCTTGCGCAGGGTGGTGGGGCCTGTGAAGCTGCCGCCGCCGTAGTTGCTGGGGTAATAGTCCTTGCCGTCGCCGTTGTTCCAGCCGTGGATGGGCACCGGCATGTTATAGATGATGCTCGCGGGGGACTGCCCCATCTCCAGCGCCGGCGCGTACACCGTCAGCGGCTTGATGGCGGAGCCTACCGGCATCGTCATGTCGGTGGCGCGGTTCATGGTTTTGCGCGCGGTGGGGGCGGTGCGGCCGCCGACCACTGCCTTCAGCTCGCCGGTGCGGTAATCGTAGATGGCCACGGCGGCCTGCGGCTGGATGACCTCCGTATATGTGCCGTCGCTGTTCGTCTGCCGGTGCACGGCATCCGACGGGTCGCGCAGCAGCGGGTAATCCTTCCAGTTTGCCAGCGTGTCTTCCACGATTTTTTGGATATCCGTATCGATGCACAGATACACATGATACCCGCCGGTGCGCAGTTTGTTTTCCATGGCGCTGCAGTTGGCCGATGTGTTTTCAAGGGAATTGAGTTTCAGCAGCGCGGTTACGACATCCTGCACCGCGTATTCGATGTAATACGGGTACTGGTACATCGTCTGCGTGCTGCCGGGGGCCTGTTGCAGCACCGTGGCGGTGTTCTGGTCCAGCGCGCTCTTGTACTGATCATAGGTAATGAATTGGTTTTCGTACATCTGGCGCAGCGCGTAATCCGTGCGATCGTTGGTGACGTTCGGGGTGCTGCGCAGGTAGTAATTGCGGCGCGGATTGTAGCCGTAGGGGTTTCTTGTCACGCCCGCCAGCATCGCGCACTCGCGCAGCGTCAGCTCAGACAGTTCCTTTCCAAAGTAGCCGTATGCGGCGGTCTTCACGCCGTAATAGCTTTCGCCCAGATAAATTGTGTTCAGGTAGCTTTCCAGTATTTGATCCTTGGTGTATATCTTCTCCAGCTGCATCGCCAGGTATGCTTCCTGTATCTTGCGCTTGTAGCTCATCTCATCGGATAGCATCGCGATCTTCAGCAGCTGCTGCGTGATCGTGGAGCCGCCCTGCGTGCTGGTGGATGACAGGTTGGATACGAACGAACCCACGATGCGCTTGACATCCACGCCGTTGTGCGTGTAGAAGCGCGCGTCCTCCACCGCGACGAACGCGACGCGCAGCATTGCGGGGATCTCCTCAATCGGCACCATCACGCGGTCCTGCGAGCCCTTGTAGTCCGTCAGCACGTTTCCGCTGGTATCATAAAAGAAGGATGTCTGCGCCTGGTCATCCAATTTGGCCAGGTTCAGCTCCGGCGCGGTCTCCGTATACGCCTTGACGATGCCCAGCACCGCGCCCGCGCCCGCCACCCCCACCACCAGCATCAGGATGAACGCAATGCGCACCGCATTGACCAGCACGCTGACGAGCAGGTTGGGTTTACGGGTTTTGGGCTTGAACAGGGTGCGCGCGCGGGGCGCGTCTTCCTTTTTGGGTCTTGGCATAGCGGCTCCTTCTATAGAATCCTTTAGCGGATTTGGATTGATTCTTGGTTGACTATAGGACGAACCAAACCCGGTTCCCATTCCAACGCGGCAAAAGCGGCTGGCGGAACCGGGTCGTGGGGAATGGGCGGCCGGTTTCCTTAGATCCTGAACAGGCTCTTACCGCCTGTCCTTGATAGCGTAGTCCACCAGCGCTTGCAGGTTCACGCCTTCCTCCGTAACAGGGAAGCAGGCCGGGGTGTTGAACCCGCGATACGTCTCCACGGTTTCGTCATCCATGGAAACCTTCCATATCATGCTGAAATCCCCGCCGATCGCAAAGTAAGACAGCCTGTTTGCGGGATCGTGCACCATGGAAAACCGCGTGGAATACTGCATTGCGCTTTCCAGTGCCACAAAGGCGTCATCCACATCAAAATCAGCAAAGTGCTCGGTGATGTATTCGTACACCTTTATGTAGCGGTCGCTGCCAAAGCCCGTTACGGCGGTGTACGGCGCATCGGCGAACAGTGAACTGGCAAAGTTGCTCATCACGATGAACTTGCCCTGTATGTCGGTGGTGCTAAGCTCTCCGCCGATCAGCTCCAGCACCGTGGCATCGCCGGACATATCGGCAAACAAATCGTGGAACGAGTTAAACATCATGCGCATGGGCTGCTCGCCCGCCGCCTGGCGGATTCCTTCCACGCTGTCAAACAGGTACGGCGTCCACATGCCGAAGCCCGCCATCTGCTCGGTTCCTTCCTCATACACAAACGAATAGGGTTCGGTCGGGTACTTGTTCTGCACTGCCGAAAACAGCCCTTTTTCGTTCATCAGGGCGTTGTTGCCCGTCTGGCCGTACGCGCCGTCGAAAAACATGGAAACCACCTTGTAGCAGCCCTCCGGCTGATCAATGCGCAGCCAGATGTTCACCTTATCGAAATCAAAGTTCATGCCGTAAATGGTGTTTTCAGAGTACACGGCAAAGCTTGTGCAGGCAAAGGCCGAAGTGGCCAGCAAAACCAAAACCACGGAGAGCAGCAGGCAAACAAACCGCTTGCGCACAGTGACACCTCTTTTGATGTTGATACCATCGGCATTTTCGGCAAGTCCTGCTTATTTCGACAATACTTCCCGATACCGCACGGCGCTTATAGCGTATCCCTTTGGCACTGGCCGGTGGTGAGGCCTATGGTGAGCACATACCCGGGGTCGCGTATCCATAGGCGAAGCGGGTTTGGCAATGCCTCTACCGGCGGATATAGCACATAGCTGAGCAGCTGCCCTTTCGGCTGATCCGGCAGTTCCCAGTTTGCGATGCCTTCGCCCCGAAACTCTTCGCCCTCTTCATCCAGCACGGCAAAGCCAAGATATCCGTCTTCGTTGCCCCGGTTGTTAGTATAGAGGATTTGCACCATGGTGGCAAGTGGCGAAACCGCAACGTATATAGAATGGAATGTTCTTTCCTCATCGGTGAAGGCAAGAGGGGTTCGCCATTCCTGGGCTTCGCTGGTCATTTCCAGCGGGATTGACAGTACAACCTCATCTTGGAAGGTGTGCGTGTCGATATCCCGCAGCGACAAGTGTAGCTTCATTTTAAAGGACGCGGGAACATCCTGTATGAGTATATTGGTGAATGTTCGCGTGCTGATGCCGTTTTGCCATGAACAACTCCGCGAGGACGCAAGCCCGATTCCCGGAATTTCATCCCATATTTCATAAACGCAATCAACAATACCCTGTTCCGGTTCCTCCATAAGGCCTAACGCTTCATCAAAGATGTCGTAGACGCGAATGCCATCATGCAGCGGTTCCACCGTCAAAGTATAGCGCATCATGTCGCCGTAGCGAAGCACATCGGTTACGGTGTAGCACACGTTTTCCGTTTGGGCGGTGATGTCTGCACCAGCGGACGCCCAAACCGCGAAAACGCACAGGCATAGCGACAGGACGATTGCCAGGCCGCACCGACATAAAAACCGCATTATCATTTCCTCTTCTGTATTCCAAAGGGGGCACTGCGGTTAATCCCGCAATACCCCCCGATACCCCTCCATCTCATCCGGGCTGCCCAGCACAAAATGCCCCGCCTCAATCTCCACCCAGGCGGGCGTGTCCTCGCCGCCCTGGTACTTTCGCGGCTGGTACACTTCCAGCACCTTTTCTTTTTCGGCAACGGGGTCGGGCATGGGGATCGCGGACAGCAGCGCCCGGGTATACGGGTGCAGCGGGTGCGCGAACAGCAGCTCCGTTTCGGCCAATTCCACCAGCTTGCCCTTGTGGATGACGGCAATCCTGTCGCAAATGAACCGCATCACGGATAAGTCATGCGAGATAAACAGGTACGTCAGCCCGCGCCTCTGCTGCAGTTCCGCCAGCAGGTTCAGCACCTGCGCGCGGATCGATACATCCAGCGCGGAAATCGGCTCATCGGCGATGATGAACTCAGGTTCCATGATCAGCGCGCGGGCAATGCCGATGCGCTGGCGCTGCCCGCCGGAAAACTCATGCGGGAAGCGGCTGGCGAACTCGGGCAGCAGGCCCACATCGCGCAGGGCGTTGTCTGTCATTTCGCGGCGCTGCGCCTCGGTAACGTTATGCGCGCCGTTGTACAGGCCCTCCGACACGATGTAATCCACCTTCGCGCGCTCATTCAGCGACGCCATCGGGTCCTGGAAGATCATCTGTATCCAGCGGGTCACATCCCTGTCCAGCGCCTTGTCGATCTTGCCGTTGATCTGTTTGCCCTTGAAGGTGATGGTGCCCTGCGCCGGGTGGATGCGGATGATGCCGCGCCCGATCGTCGTCTTTCCGGAGCCGGATTCCCCCACCAGCCCGAACGTTTCGCCCTTGTAGATATCGAAATCGACGCCATCCACCGCGTGCAGCAGCGTTTTCCCCTTGCCGAATGTTACGCGCATATCGCGCACGGAAAGGAGCACCTCGCGCTCTGTGGTTGCGGGATTACTTGCCTGCATCGACGGTTTCCCCCTTCCTTTGGCGCAGCGCGCGGATCACCGGCGGCGGGTTCACTTTGGGAGAGCGCGGGTCCAGCAGCCAGGTGCGCGCCTTGTGCGTAGGCGTGATGTCAAAGTACGGCGGCCGCTTGACGAAATCGATCTGAAGCGCGTGCGGGTTGCGCGGAGCGAACGCATCGCCCTGTATTTCCCTAAAAAGGCTGGGCGGCGTGCCCTTAATGGAATATAGCGGCTGCCCCTTGATGCCAAGCTGCGGCAGCGATGACAGCAGCGCCCAGGTGTACGGGTGCGCCGGCTCGTAAAAAATCTCTTCCGATGTGCCGATTTCCACGATATCGCCCGCGTACATCACGGCGATGCGGTCGGCCACGTTGGCCACCACGCCCAGGTCGTGCGTGATGTATATGGTCGTCAGGTCGTACTTGACTTTCAGCCTTGTGATCAACGCCAGGATCTGCGCCGGGATGGTGACATCCAGCGCGGTCGTCGGTTCATCGCAGATCAGTATTTTCGGCTTGCACGCCATGGCGATTGCGATGACCACCCTTTGGCGCATGCCGCCGGAAAACTCGTGCGGGTACTGGCGCATGCGGCGTTCGGGGTTGACGATGCCGACATCCGTCAGCATTTCGATGACGGCGGCTTTCAGGGCGGCGCCGTCCAGCCCCTGGTGCAGCTTGATCGCTTCGCCAATCTGCGCCTCGATTGTTTTCAGCGGGTTCAGGCTTGTCATCGGGTCCTGCATGACCATGGCGATCTCGCGTCCGCGCACGCCCAGCCACTGCTTTTCGGTGCTGAACTTGGCCAAATCATGCCCGCCGTACAGGATGTTCCCGCGGGCGACCCAGCCGTTTTTATCCAGCATGCCCATGAATGTTTTGCACAGCACGCTTTTGCCCGAGCCGCTTTCCCCAACGATGGCAAGGCTCTCGCCCTTTTGCAGCGTCAGCGAAGCGCCGCGGATGGCCGTCAGCACCTGCCCGCGCAGCGAGAACTTTACTTCGACGTTCTGGGCCCGCAAGATTTCGTTATGATCCAGGTTATCCATCTTCAAGCCCTCCTGTCAAATATGGTTTTTCGGGTCGGCCGCGTCGGCAAACGCGTTGCCGATGATATAGAACGAAATGGTCACGATGGACAGCACAACCGTGGGGAACAGCAGCTGGTAGCTCTGCGATGTGGAAACCAGCTTGCGCCCCAGGTTGATCAGGTTGCCCAGCGACGGTGTGTTGGGCGAAAGCCCCAGGCCGATGTAGGTGATGAACACCTCATTGCCGATTGCGCCCGGGATGGACAGCGCCATGCGCAGCATGATCACCGACACCAGGTACGGCAGCAGGTTCTTTGAGATGATGCGGAATGTGCTGGTGCCAAGGCAGCGGGAAGCAAGGTTGTAATCGCGGTCGCGGATGATGACGATCTGGTTTCTGATGAACCGCGCCATGCCCACCCAGCCCGTCAGGCACATGACGAATATCAGCGTGGAAACGCCCGGCCGCATGATATACGAAAACAGAATCAGCACGATGGTGGTGGGGATGTTGTCGATGACGTTGTAAATCTCCGTCATGATGCGGTCAAGCCGCCTGACATAGCCCCACAGCACGCCAACCAGGATGCCCACAAACGCCTCCACCAGCGCCACCACAAACCCAATAAACAGCGATGTTCTGGTGCCCGACCACACCAGCGCCCACAGGTCCTGGCCGATGTTGTTGGTGCCGAACAGGAAGGGCTTGCTCGTAGGCAGGATGTACAGCGATGCTTCCGTGGTGGCGACGCCGGTCGCGCCGTCATCGGAAACTTTCATTTCTTCCGCGTGTACGAACAGCTCATCGTCGCTTTCGCTGTAGCGCTCCGCGGACAGGTAAATGGTCAAGGGAAAGTTGGATGTGATCTCATAGGGGTATGCGCTTACATCATCAGGGAACTTGATCTTGGTGGTAAAGTCATTGATAACATAGCCGCTGACGCCCTCATGCGTCACATGCAGCCAGCCATCCAGTTCGGCGTCCATATCCACGGTCAGCGCCGTTCTGCGCGGCACGGATTTCAGCGCGCTGGATACCGCCAGCCACCCATCGCCCATGTCCTTCGCGATGATCAGCTCCGTACCCTCGGGCACCTTGGCGACCACCGGCGTAGTGGACGGGGGAACGTTGCGCAGCTGCAATTTGCTGATGGGATGATCCACAATCAGGTTGGCGGCGTACTGGCCCGGCAGCAGCGGCTGAATGAACGTAAACGCCACCAACAGCACCAGCACGATCAGCAACAGCACCGCAATCTTGTTTTTCAGGAACACGCGGAATGTGCTGCGCCAGTAGGAATAGTTGGAAAAGCCGGTGCGCTCGGCCTCCGCCGCGTTGTACACGGCGGGGTTAAACAGTGTATCCTCCTGGATTGCCGTTTCCACGGCCTTCTCAAGCGGCCTTGACTTTATATCGCGAAGGCGCGGCATCAGCGTGCACCTTCTTTCTTTGCAAAGCTAATCCTGGGATCGATGACCACCATCAGCAGATCGCCGAACAGCAGGCCGATGATGCCGATGCACGAGTAGATCATCACGATGATCTGCACCATCGGGTTATCCTGCCTGCGGATGACATCGACGAGCAGACCGCCCATGCCCGGCACGGAGTACAGCGACTCCACATAGATGGAGCCCGCCACCGTATACAGCAGCGATGTGGGAATGTACTGAACCATCGGCACGAATGCGTTCCTGAACACATGCCGCATCGTGATTTTGCGCCCCGGCACGCCCTTCGCGCGGGCCAGGGATACATAGTCCTTGTTCATTTCATCCACCATGTAGCGGCGCAGCCACATGGCGTAATACGCGATGCTGCCCAGCGACAAAGAGATCACCGGCAGCACCCAGGTGACCGGCGTATCGCGGCTGAACAGCATGGATGCGCCTGCGATGTTCAAAGACCGCATCGCATCCGCGCCGTACGCCTGGATGAAGATATGGTACACGGCGGCAGGCACCGCCGTAACAAACACAATGAACACCATGCCGATCAGGTTGCACCACTTGCTTCTGGCCATCGCCGCGCCCAGCGGGATGCCCAGCACCAGCGCCACGCCCATGGAGATCAGCCCCAGCATCAGCGATACGGGGATCTTCTCGGCAAGGATATGCGTAATCGGCGTGCCCACGCTGTACCGCGAAGAAACGCCCAGATTGCCGTGCAGTAAGTTTACATAAAAGTTCTTGAGTTGCACCAGGATGGGGTCCTTGAGGCCCATCTGCTGAAGCTTCGCCTCGATCACGGCGGGGGCGAGCTTATCAAAGTTATCGAAGTAGCCTTCAATGGGCATTTGACGGACAAGGATGAATACGGCCGTCAGGATGATGAGAAGCGTTAACAGGGCAGCGCCCATACGCTTGAGCACATACTTTAGCATTGCCGAACCCCTCTTTACAGCGGTTTTTTGCAGGGCGCGCCAAACCTTATCAAATGGCAAGAGGGGACGCGAAGGCCGCGTCCCCTTGCAGTTCGGTCAGGTTAGTTCACCAGCGCGGCGCGCTCCTCCAGCCACTTGTCGTACTCGTCAAAGTACTCATCCGTGTTCATCGGGTGATCCAACATGTGCTGGCCCTTGAAACGGTCGTTGGAGATGCCGAACGGGGCGTATTGGCTCTCGAAGGGGTTAATGCGGGCGGCAACGTATCCGCCGGTGCCGTAGCCGTAGGGGATGGCGATCGCGTGGTTGATCAGGAACGCCTCGGCCTCCGCAAACGCACGGTAGCGGGCGGTGATATCGCCGGTGATGGCCTTGGCGGCCTCCAGCAGCTCATAGTAGGTGTCGCTTAGCTTGACGCCATCCACTTCCTCGGTGAGGGCGCGGTCCATGAAGTGATAGCTGTTGCCAACCTTGAAGATGTCCGTGTACGTCTGCGGGTCGGCGTAGTCCGGGCCCCAGTTGCACTTGAGCAGCGCGTAGTTGCCGCTCCTGCGGGTTTCGGACAGGAAGTTGGTGGACGGACGGGTTTCGATGATGATATCGATGTACTCCGCGCCGAACAGGCCTTCCAGCTGCTGTTCGATGACCTGCAGCTCCTGATCCCAGCCGGTGACGGAGCCGTTGAACGGCATCAGCACCTTGATGGGGAACGTCGCGCCCGCGGCGGTCAGCTCTTCAATGGCCTTGTCGCGGTAGGTGAGGGCGGTCGCCTCGTCAAAGGTGCCGGTGCCCTGCGCCGTGATCGCGGCCAGAGGGGCCAGCTGCGTGTAGTCCACACCGCCAAGGGAGACAAACTCCGGCGGGGTGAAGGTGTTGAACACGATCGTCTCGGGCAGGTCGGGTTCAAGAACCTTCTGCGCCTTGATGCGGTCCAGTCCGTAATAGATGGACTTGCGGAAGTTTTCGTTGTTCGCGGCCAGACGCCAGTTGTCCGGCTCAAACTCGGCTGCGAACTGCGGGTCAAAGTTGAACGCATAGAAATAGGTGTAGAAGCCGCTGTGCCGGATGGGGCGGATGTAATCGGCCTTTGCCGGGTCTTTCAGCCATTCGGCGGCAATCGCGGAATCGATGGAGGCATCGCTGACTTCGCCCTTGAGGTACAGTTCAGGCGAAACGGTGGAAGCTTCCTTGTTGAACAGGTAGTGGATGCCTTCGATGAAGATATTGTCCGCGTCCCAGTTCTGAGCGTTCTTCGTCAGGATGCGCTTTTCCTGGGGCTTGAACTCGGAGATGTAGTACGCGCCGTTGTAGAGGATGGTGTCGTTGCCGGTAGCAAGGCCGAATCCCTCGCCCTTTTCCTCAAGGAACGGCTCATACACGGGCATGAAGCACACATAGGTGACCATCGACAGGAAATAGGGAACGGGCTCGACCAGCGTATACTGCAAGGTCAGCTCATCCACCGCTTTGATGCCTACGGTGTCCCATTCCATCACGGGGGCGGCTTCTTTGCCGTCCTCGGGGGTGGCGGTGCCGTCGTAGTACGCTTCGGCGCCTTCCACCACGCTGTAGATAACATCAGCGGTGGAGGAAGCGTTCTGCGCGTTTAGGATATACTTGGCGGCGGCGACAAAGTCGCTGGCGGTCAGCGTGGCGACCGCTTCGGCATTGCCGTTGATCCACTGAACGCCCTCGCGCAGGTGGAACGTCCAGGTCAGGCCGTCTTCGCTCACTTCCCAGCTTTCCGCAAGGCTGGGCTGCACCTGGCCGTAACGGTCATATTCAACCAGAGTATCGATCAGGTTCGCCAGAAGACCAAATTCGTTGGTGGTGGCCGTCGTCAGATAGTTGAGGGTTGTTACCTCGCCGGAATACAGCGTGGTGTAGATGTTGGCATCGGCCGCGCCGGCTGCGGGCGCGCACGCGGACAGCACCAGCACCATCCCCAGGATAATCGCCAGAAAACGCCTCATCATGTCTCCTCCTTTGGTTTGATTGTTTGTCTCCCCGACTATTTCACCGCCGGAATCCCGATTCCCTGCGTCGAATTCCACGCGGATGAAAACTGAAGATTGGTATGCAATGTACCATAAAAATACGTCCATTGCAACCGCGATGTCTCCCGGTTTCATAAAAAAGCAAAATTAAGGATAAAAAACCCACAAACTGCAAGTATGGGAAAATAATAACGCATTTTGCTTTTTGAATACTTTCCCACCGTAATTGTACAAAAAGTATACAATAAATTGATATAGTTTGTCCACTGGTTACAGGCGCGTTTTTTATGGAAGCGCTGCCTGTTCTCTGGAAAAATTGCGCGGATTGGCGGCCCCTTGTTGCACCCGGCCGGGATATGTTACAATATCGGCAAAAAGGGAGGGTTTGCCATGCGCAGGCAGCCGGACATCGAAAACCTGTACAGGATATTCCGCCGTGAGCGCCCCGCGCGCACAACGCTGTTTGAGCTGTTCCTCAACGGCCCGCTGTATGAGCGCCTTGCAGGGCGGCCTCAGCCAGAAGGCGCGCTTGCGCAGCTAAAATGGCTTGCTGACGCGTTTGCCGCCGGGGGCTACGACTATTGCAGCACGCAGGCAAGCGGCATGCACTTCCCCACCCGGGTGCGCGAGCACCGGCAAACGGTCTCCCTGAACGAGGGCTTCGTCATCACCGATGAAAAATCGCTGCTGGCTTACCGCTGGCCCGAGCCGGAAGATTTTGACCAAAGCGCGATCGAAAAGATCGGCCCGGACCTGCCGGACGGCATGAAGCTGATGATCATGGGCCCGTGCGGCGTGCTGGAAAACGTGATCGCGCTGTGCGGATATGAGAACCTTTGCTACCTTTTGTATGAAGAGCCGGATGTGGCAAAAGCGGTGTTCGACGGCGTGGGCAGCCGCCTTGTGCGCTACTACGAAATGGCCGCGCCGCAGGACAGCGTGGGCTTCCTGATGTCAAACGATGACTGGGGGTTCAACACGCAAACATTCCTATCGCCCGAGATGATGCGCAAATACGTATTCCCCTGGCACAAAAAAATCGTGGATGTGGGGCACAGGTACGGCAAGCCGGTGGCGCTGCACAGCTGCGGCAACTGCCGCGACATCATCGATGATATTGTGGAAATGGGCTACGACGCCAAGCATTCCTATGAAGACGCCATATTGCCCGTAGAGCAGGCGTACACCGCCTGGCATGACCGCATCGCGCTGCTGGGCGGCATCGATGTGGATTTCCTGATCCGCTCCGATGTCGGCGTGATCCGCGCGCGCGGCCGCGCCATGATAGAGCGCACGCGCGCCCACGGCGGCTGGGCGCTGGGCACCGGCAACAGCGTGCCTGAGTACATCCCGCAGGAAAAGTACTTCGCGATGACCGAAACCGCGTTTGCAAACGGCTAACGAAAGGCAAAGAGATGGAACAGCTGATTGGCACGGTGGGCTCCTGGGTGCTGTTGTTCGCGATTGGCGCGGCCCTGCTGCACGCGCTGCACGGGCTGCGCGTGATATCCGCGGGCGCGCTGCCGGCCCTTACCAAGGGCGCGGCGGCAACATTCGGCGCGGGGATGATCGCACTTTCCATGTGCGCATACTTTCTGCGCCTGACGGATAACGGATCAAACCCGCTTTTCGCACTGGAAACGCTGGGGGCAAACAACTTTGGCCCGGTGGTGCAGGCGCTGGGCGGGCTTTTGTTCGGGCAGTATGCGCTGGTGTACCGGGCGCTGTGCTTCCTGTGCGCGATAGGGTTTGTGTGGCTGGTCACAGGCGCGATGCATCAGGCCGAAAACAGGGTAAGCCTGAGCACGGCGCTGTTTGCGCTGGTGTTTTCGCCTGCCTTCCTGGCGCTGTTCATCTGGCTGCCGCTGGCTGCGGTGGCGCTTGGGCTTGGCGCGGTGCTGTTCATCGCGGCGCGGGTGCTGTTCCCGGGGAAAAGGCTGTTCCTGAACGCGTGGATTGCGCGGATGTCGCGCTGCCCGTACCGGAAATCCGTGTACGCGCTGGCGGGCGGCATTTCCAATTTCTTTGTGCTGTACTACGCGGCGCAAAAGGTCTATTACACCGAAAACGGCGCGCTGTGGACGGCGGGCGTCGCCGCGGCGGCGGGCGTCTGCCAGCTGGTCGTATTTACCTTCCCTGAAAAGGAAGTGCCGCAGTTGCTGCGCCGCGCGGCGCTACCCATCGGCGCGGTGGCCGCGCGCTGGCTGATGTGCTTCATGGCGCTGATTCTGCTGCGCCTGACCGGGATGACCGAAGCCTTCGCGGACAAGCTGTACCGCCTGTTTATCAACGCGGCGGATGCGCCGCTGTATCTGACCATCGCGAAGGAAGGGTACGTCGCGGCGGGCGACAACGCCAAGCTGATCGTGTTTTTCCCGCTGTACCCGCTGCTGATCAAACTGCTGACGTTTATCGTGCGGGATGGTTTTGCCGCGTCGCTGATCATTTCCAGCACATGCCTTGGCGTGGCCGGAACATACCTGTACAGGCTGCTGCGCGTGGAGTACAAAGACCGCGCCGTGTGGGGGATGCTGCTGTTCCTGTTTGTGCCGATGGGGCAGTTTTTCGTGATGGGGTTTACGGAAAGCCTGTTCATGATGCTGTCTGTGATGACTGTTTATTACGCGCGGAAGCGGAACTTCCTGGCCGCGTCCATTGCCGGGTTCTTCGGGGCGCTGACCCGCTCGTTCGGCATCCTGCTGATCGTGCCGCTGATCTATGAATACCTGTGCGGCCGGGAAAAAGACGACACGGCCCCGGCGGTGCGCTGGGATCTGGCCTGCAGCCTGCTGATCCCGCTGGGGTTCTTCATCTACCTGTGCATCAACAAGGCGGTGCAGGGGGATTGGTTCGCTTTCCTTAGCCACCAAAGCGCGCCGCCGTGGTGGAACACCCCCGCGTGGGTGGGCAACAACCTGGCACAGCATTACGCCATGGCGCAGCAGCACCAATATTTGGGATTGATTCTGTACTGGGTGCAGCTCGTCTATTTCTTTGTGGCGATTGCCGCCATCCTGTACGCGATCCGGAAGAAAATGCGGCTGACATACGCGCTGTACGGCGGGCTGTATGTGCTGATGACGTATACCTCCGGCTGGCTGATCAGCGGCGGGCGGTACATGGCGTGCTGCTTTCCGCTGTTCATCATCGGCGCGGGGATAGAGAACAAAACCGCGCGGACGCTGCTGGTGCTGGCGTCTGCGCTGCTGTCGATGCTGTATACGTTCCTGATTGTGCAGGGGCAGGCAATTTTGTAGCAGGTGTTTTGCCGCGCCGCGGCCAATTATACATCTATGTTTTTATGAGGAGGATACCCCGCCATGAAAGTCGCCGTTATCGGCTGCGGCACCATTGCCAACGCCGCGCACATCCCTTCCTATATGAAGAACCCGGATGCCGAGATCGCCTACTTCTGCGACATCATCGAAGAGCGCGCGAAGGCCGCCGTGGAAAAGTACGGCTGCGGCGTTGCCGTCACCGATTACCACACCGTGCTCAATGACCCCGAGGTCGTTGCCGTATCCATCTGCACGCCGAACAACGCGCACGCCCCCATCGCCATTGACGCCATGCGCGCCGGCAAGCATGTGCTGTGCGAAAAGCCCTCCGCCAGGACGCTGCCGGAAGCGCTGGAAATGCAGAAGGTGCAGCACGAAACGGGCATGACGCTCAACATCGGCGTGGTCAACCGCTTCAACGACAGCGTCAACCGCATCAAGGAATATATCGATAGCGGCGCCCTTGGCGAGGTGTACCATGTGTATGTCAGCTTCCGCGCGCACCGCTCCATTCCGGGGCTTGGCGGCGCGTTTACGACGAAGGCCATCGCGGGCGGCGGCGCGTTGATCGACTGGGGCGTGCATTTCCTGGATATCGTGATGTATTGCTGCGGCGACCCCGCGCCCGTGACCGTGACCGGCGAGGCGTTCTGCCGCCTGGGCCGTAACATTGACGAATACACCTACACCGATATGTGGGCCGGCCCGCCGACCAAGGGTGGCACATACGATGTGGACGATTCCGTCGCGGCGCTGATTCGCACCGAAGGCCCGGTGGTCACCGTGCACGGCGCGTGGGCGCAGAACATCGGTGAGCGCGAGATGTACATCGATTTCATCGGCGACAAGGCAGGCATCCGCCTGCAATACGGCAAGGATTTCACCTTTTACACCACGCAGAATGACGCGCTGGTATCGTTTAAGCCGCAGTACAACATGTCCGACATGTTCCAGAACGAGATCGACGCGTTTGTTAGCTGCGTAAAGACCGGCAAAAAGCTGCCATCCCACATCGATACGGTGATCCTGACGGCGAAGATTCTGCAGGCTATCTACGATTCCTCCGATCAGCACCGCGAGGTGCGCGTATGACGAACAGAGGGCTGCCCATCGCGCGGCGGCCCTTCCTGATTTTGGGGCTTGCGGCCGCGCTTATTTTTGCCTGCTGCGGCGCGGCGGGCGCTACGTTCACCGACAGCCATCAGCCACAGGAGGCGCTGCAATGGACATACCCCTTGCCGCTGGAAGTGCTGGAAGACCCCTTGGATGTGCTGCGCCTGATCAACCGCGACAACCTGGTGGATAAGGACTACCCCGACCAGAGCATTGACATGTACAGGCTGGTGAAGGTGACCGCGCCGGTGACGAAGGGCACGCATACGCTGCGCGCGGTTGCCAATGACGCGCTGACGCTGATGCTAAAGGATGCGGAGGCGGAGGGGATTAAGCTGTATGTGGGCAGTTCGTACCGCGATTACCGCGCACAGGAGGTTATCCACTATAATTATGTGAAAGAGAAGGGGTACGACGACGGCCTAAAGCAGCCGGCGGGCGCATCGGAACACCAAGCCGGGCTTGCCGCCGATGTGGTAAGCTGGAAATATAAGGATGGGTTTAAACCGGAGTTCGCCGATACGGCGGAAGGCAAATGGTTGCGCGACAACTGCGCAAGGTACGGGTTCATCATCCGGTATCAGAAGGATAAGGAAGAGATCACCAGCGTGCAGTATGAGCCGTGGCATGTGCGGTATGTGGGCGTAGAAGCGGCCGAGTACATCACGCAGAGCGGGCTTTCGCTGGAGGAGTTTACGCTGGAATGGCGGATGGCGCTTTCTGCGTATCAGCGGGAGATGGCGGGGCGGTAACGGCAGCGGATGGCGGCAGGCTCAGCCCTGCCGATTCCACCCCTCAATCATCGCCACCTTGTTTGTCCTGCCCATCAAAGCATAGTACGTTTTCCATGCCGCCACCGATTGCAGTGGAATCTCCGCCCCGCAGATGACCACGGTTTCGGCAACATCGGTTTTATCAAACGTGAAGCAGTATTCCTTGTCATCCGCAACGATGGTAAACCCGGCAATCACATCAAAATCAACGCCATCGACGGTGAACTCCATGAAGCATTTTGACCTGTGTTTATCGTTGGGAATGCGGGGTTTTAACTGACCAAAGCTTAGCAGAATGGCCTTCGCCCGCTCCGCGTCCTCTTCCGCAACCATCAAATCAACATCATTGAAATGATCGGCAATGCCCTTGATGGTCAACAGCAGGGAAGCCCCCACGCCCCAGGTGATGCCCCGTTCATTCAGCGCGTTTGCCACTTTTGCCAATGTAACCAGCTTTTGATGCTGATCCATCTCACTCACCCCTTGATATGTAAATTGCCCCTTCCCCGCCAAAGCGGACAAGAGGCTTTTCTTTGCTACTTTTTTGACGGCGCGAATTCGAAGATATCGCGCCATAAAGGGATTTCGCAAGAAATCCCTTCCTCTTCCACTGAAAAGAAAGTAGACGGCTCCTTCTCTCCCCCGTCACCGCTTCCGTCCTCCCAGCTTCCCCATAACCTCCCGCAGCACCGACACCACGATGGAAGCCGCTGCGGCCCACCAGAACGAATCCACGGTAAACCCGGCCATGCGGCCCGCGAAGAACTGCACGAACAGCACATCCACCACAAAACCGATGATGCCGAACGTAAGGCAGTTGAAGGGCGAAACGATCAGCTTGACCAGCGGGCGCACCACAAGATACACCACGCCCAGCAGCAGCCCGGCCAGAAGCGCGGCCTCGTTGCTGGCGGCGTGCACACCGGGCAGCAGCCACGCGGACACGGGCATGGCGATCACGCAGGCCAGAAAACGCATCAAAACCCCCATAGGTCAGCCCTCCCTCCGGGAAGAAATCGGCGCCAGGCGAACGGTCACGCCCTCCGCCTCAATATCCAGCAGCGGCATGCCGCCGGTGTCAAACAGCGCGTCCGTCATGCCATCCAGCGCATCGGCAATTTGGCGCACGGGCAGGCGCGTGGGCAGCAAACTAGCAAGATCCGCCCAGGCGCGAATCAGGCCGCGCAGCACGCCCGGGGTCACCGGCAGCGCAAAGTGGATATTCTCCGCGCGGATGCGCAGCATCCACAGCCCGTCATTCCACATAAATGTGGACATAGACCCGGTTGTCGTCGTCATCCACAGAGATGTTGACGATATCGCCGCCCGTATCTTTCAGGGAATCGATCATCTCTTCCCAGTCGATTTCGGCCAGGTTCACGCCCTTCTGTTCCATGGCGTACACGGCGTCATCGGGCAGGTAGCGCAGCAGCTTGGCGGCAAATTTGGCCGCGTTCAGCGGGATGTTGACGGTTACGTTTACCGGCTTATCTTTGCCGTCTTCGTATGCCAGCACGCGGATGCGCAGCAGCCTGGGTTCGGTCTGCATGCGGGCCGGGGTGGAATTGCCCTTCGCGCCGTCTTTCGCGCCGGGCTTTTCATCGGATAGCGCATCCAGCAGCATAGCCGCTTCCTCAGCGGTGATCTTGCCCTCGCCTAGCATCTCCAAAATCCGCTTTTTCTCTTCGTTCATTTTGATTCCCTCCCCATTCCCGCAAGGCGTTTCGCGGCCTCGCGCGCGTCTATTTCGCCTTTTTCCAGCATGGCCAGCACCTCGCGGCGGCCTTCCGCGTTAGATTCCGGCGGTGCTTCTTCCGCAAAGCCCAGCGCCTTCAGCGCGCCATCCAGCATGCCGCGCACCGTCGGATAGCTGACGCCCAGCGCCTTCTCAACATCCTTGATGGAACCTCTGCAGCGCAGAAATACTTCGATGAACTGCAATTCCTTTTCCGGCAGCGCGCAAAACTTGCACGGCGCAAACCGGCCCGCCAGTTCGCTTTGGCACGCGGGGCAGGATAACTTTGTCACCTGCATGGCAGCGCCGCAAACGGGGCATACGGAGGGGGCGGTGTATGGCATGAACTCACCTACCTTCATGCCGGTTTCCATTGGAAGCGGCATCGTTTGATGGGCACATCATACGCCTATTGATTAACTTTGTCAATATGAAAATCAAAGATATTAAAGTCAAAATTAATTTTATTGAAATTTCTCCATGGGAATGCATCCGGAGGCTCGGTGCGGAAGCAGAGCGCTTCCTTTGTGGTAGGATGGGTCAGGGACAGGCGCGCGCCCAGCAGCGCAATTTGCTCGCCGGGTTTGCCGCCGCCGTAGCGGGCGTCTCCCCAGATGGGATAACCGGCCTCAGCAAGCTGGATGCGGATTTGGTGCTTGCGGCCCGTTTCCAGCCGCACGGCCAGCAAGGACAGGCCATCCTGCCGCGCCACGCGCCAAAAACTGAGCGCGGCGGACTGCGGGGGTCCGTCCGGGCGTTCTATCATGGATTCAAGCCGCGCGGATTCGGGCGGATCGCCGCGCACCACAGCGAAGTAGCCGCGCTCCATTGCGTGCGAACGCAGCTGTTCCGACAGCCTCGCCGCCGCCTTGGATGTTCTGGCAAACGCCATCAGGCCGCCGACCGGGCGGTCCAGCCGGTGCAGCAGGCCAAGGTAGACATCTCCGGGCTTTTGGTACGCTTCCTTAATATACTGCTTCATCAGCGTGAACATGTCCAGGTCGCCGGAATCATCCGCCTGCGCGGGCATGTTCGGGGGCTTGACCGCCACCAGCACATGGTTATCGCAGTATACGATTTGGATGCCGCGATAGACGGTCACGGCGTCCATCGGCCCGATGCCCCGCACGGCAGCACGCCGCCCGCCTCCACCGGCAGGCCCAGCTCATCCGCCTCGGCATGGCCGCCGTGCCGCCCGGATACCGCGATGCGCAGCAGGTTTGTTAGCACCGCAGGCTGTAGGCCCGTAGTGTACGCATTCAGCAGAAAGAACAGCGGCGTGCCGCTGAGCAGCTCCGCGCACGCATCCACCAGGGAAAACACGCGCTCCTCCAGCTTCCATACCTCGCCGTCCGGGCCGCGCCCGTAGCTGGGCGGGTCCATCAGGATGCCGTCATAACGGTTGCCACGCCGCTGCTCGCGCTGCACGAATTTCAGCGCGTCATCCACTATCCACCGCGCCGATTCCACCGGCAGGCCGGACAGCTGGTGGTTTTCGCGCGCCCACTGCACCATGCCCTTTGCCGCATCCACATGGGTGACGTGCGCGCCCGCGCGGCAACACGCCAGCGTCGCGCCGCCGGTGTACGCGAACAGGTTCAGCACGCGCGGGGTGTGGCCCTGCTTTGCGACTGGCGCGATCTTTTCGGCCATCCAGTCCCAGTTGGCGGCCTGCTCGGGGAAAAGGCCGGTGTGCTTAAACCCGGTCGGGCGTACGCTGAAGGACAGGTCGCCGTAGGTCAGCGTCCACTTTTCAGGCAGTTTGCGGGCAAATTCCCATTCGCCGCCGCCCATTGCGCTGCGGTGGTACCACGCATCGGCGCCCTTCCAGCGTTCGGGCTGCTGCTTCGGCCAGATGACCTGCGGGTCCGGGCGGCGCAGGGTGATGTTGCCCCAGCGCTCCAGCTTTTCGCCGTCGCCGGTGTCCAATACGCGGAAGGATTGCCAGTTCTGGGTTAGGTACATGGGGCCTCCTTTGGGGAGTGAAGTGGGTTACTCTACCGCAAATGCTTCCGTTGAGGGCCTGTCGTTCCAAAGATACCCATTGGAACAGTAATAGTGCCTGTCAATGGAACCGTCTCTTCCTGTGTAGTCTATCACAAAAACCTGTCCTGTTTCAATCTGCATGGGGTAATTGTCGTAGGGCAGTATCTCGCCCGTTTTGGGTGCGTCTTTGAAGTCTTCATAGGCATTTTCCAAGCGCCAGAATTCCCGGCGCACATATTTTTGCGACCAGGCGCCTATTTCTGCCGCGCCAAAATAGGGCGCCTCGTACGCCTTGCCATTTATGGTAAGGGTATCCACCCGCAGCGGTTCCATATCGTTCATGGCCCAGCGCAAATTCTCCGAATGCACGGCATCCCCGTAGCGTTCCTTCAGCTGCATCCCCATGCAGGGAAGCGGCGGGGTATCGAAGGCCATCTTATCAGGCCCCGTGTGCGCGCCGCCGTAAATGCCCATGACGCTTTCGCCGTCCAGCTTATCAAATTCGCGGATGAAGTTTTCCACCATCTTGTTTTCACGGTATCTGTCGGCCCCGTTATCGTAGTAGTACTTGCCCTGCTCAACCGCTTCCTCGGCAAGGGCATACTGCTCGGAGCCTTCCAGGCCATTCCTTTTCAGATACAGCAAATACCGCCACCCGGTCGAACCGTACTGGTGCCCCACATCGGTACCGTGAAAAACCGTTTCAGGGCATTCCGCTTTAATTTTCTGGTAAAACGCCTTCGCATCGGGGGTGTCCCCTGCGGTGCCGCCTGCATCACGGAATATCATATCCAGTATCTCATCGTCATCCGCCTGCATCCACAGGTTCAGGTATTCCGCGGTGTAGTATGCATACTCGACGAACAGATGCCGCATCCCCTGGTTTTCATAATAATCGCGCCACAGCTCGAACTCTTTTTCCAGTATCGCCGCCACACCGTGCGCTTCCCCGTACAGGTAAATCTGCCCCGTGGAAGCAGCCTGCGCATGACCGCCCAGCGCCAATAGCATGGTCAGCGCAACGACAGCCGCAATGAATCTTGTGCCTTTCATAGGGACCTCCCTTCCATGCCGTTCACAGTGCAAACAAGGCCGCCGCGAAAACATGCCGCGACGACCTCAATATACAGGAACATTGCCGGATGCGCAACCCCTGCCTTACCCCTTCGCCGTGTTCTCCTTCACCCGAAGCGCCACAATCTCTTTGATCAGCTCAAACGGAATCTCCCGCTTGTAAGGAAACTGCACCGCGCCCTTGGAGTACTTAAACCCCTCGGCGTCAAAACGCTCGGTGAAATGGCTGATGCCGCTCTCGCCCGGGTACAGCCCCAGATGGCTCTTCCCCGCCGCGAAATGGACCAGGTTGCCATTCAGGTAGAAGGTCGGCATCGCCCAGCTGATTTTCTCGGTCGCCTCCGGCGCGGTCTCGCGGATCACGTTCCGCACGGCCTGCATCTTCTGCTGAATCTCTTCGGGGAACTGTGCAATATACTCGTCGATATTGCTGTAGGGCAGCGGTTCACTCATTTTCTTATTCCCTCCATACGGCAAGCTCTGCGGCTTCGCCGTTGATATCCCATTCCTGCCATTCGGCGGCTTCGGGGGCGTCCTTTTCAAGCGACACGCCAAGCGTCGCGCGCAGGATTTCTTCCTTCGCGGCAGCGGCGGCGCTTTGCAGCACATCGCCAGCGCGCATCGCGATGCCGATCCTGTCGATCACATCAAACCCGGCCTTCTTGCGCATCTGCTGCACCTTGGAGATCAGCTCGCGCACATACCCTTCCCGGATCAGCTCGGGCGACAGATTCGTATCCAGCACGGCGATGACCTGGCCGTCCGTTTCGGAGATAAAGCCGGGCTTCCGCAGCGGTTCGATGAGGATATCATCCTTCGCCAGCACAACCTCGGTATCCTGCACGGTGAATGTGACCGTCTCGCCCCTCTCCAGCGCGTCCACGGCGTCGTTGCCGTCCATCTGCGCCAGATGTTCGCGGATGGGGTTGAGCAGCTTGCCGTACTTCGGGCCCAGCGTGCGCATCTGCGGCTTCAGTTTGTACGCGGTGAACGCGCGGGCATCCTGCACAAACTCCACCGCCTTCACGTTCAGTTCCTCGCGCGCCTGCTCGGCAAACGATTCCGGGAAGGTAACGCCCTTGACGTACAGCGCGGCTGCCGGCTGGCGGGTTTTCATCTGCGCCTGCGCGCGGCACGCGCGGCCCAGCTGCACCACCTGGATCAGCGCCTGCATGTTGGCTTCCAGCGCGGGGTCAATCCTGCTTTCATCGCACACCGGGAAGTCCGACAGGTGAACGCTTTCGGGCGCATCGCTATACTGCGTGCGCACCAGGTTCTGGTACAGCCCTTCCGAAAGGAACGGCACAAACGGCGCCAGCAGGTGCGAAAGCGTCACCAGCACATGGTACAGCGTGGCGAACGCGGCTTCCTTGTCGCCGGCCATGCCCTTGCCCCAGAAGCGCTCGCGGCCGCGGCGCACATACCAGTTGGACAGCTCCTCCACAAACGCGGCGATCTGCCTGGATGTCTCCGTCACGCGGTACGCGGCAAGGCCTTCATCCACGAACTTCACCAGCGAGTTCAGCTTCGACAGCAGCCATTTATCCATCAGCGACAGCTCGCACTTTTCAAGCGGGTGCGCCTTGGGGTCGAAATCATCGATGTTGGCGTACAGGATGAAGAACGCGTAGGTGTTCCACAGCGTGCCCATGAACTTGTACTGCACCTCGCTGACCGCCTCCGGCGAGAAGCGGCTGGGCAGCCACGGCGCGCCGATGGAATAGAAGTACCAGCGCACAGCGTCCGCGCCCTGCACATCCAGCACATCATTTGGCGCGATGACATTGCCCAGGTGTTTGGACATCTTGCGCCCTTCCATATCCTGCACATGGCCCAGCACCAGGCATGTTTCGTACGGAGATTTATCAAACACCAGCGTGCCAATGGCAAGCAATGTGTAAAACCAGCCGCGCGTTTGGTCCACCGCTTCGCAGATAAACTGCGCGGGGAACAGCGAATCGAACAGTTCCTTATTTTCAAAGGGGTAGTGCCACTGGGCAAACGGCATGGAGCCGGAATCGTACCAGCAGTCGATGACCTCGCGCACGCGGTGCATGGTGCCGCCGCATGCCTTGCACGGGAAGGTGACGGCGTCGATATACGGGCGGTGCAGCTCCAGGTCATCCGGCACATCCGCGCCCATGTCCTTCATTTCCTGCACGGAGCCGATGACGTGCAGGTGCCCGCAATCGCAGAGCCAGACCGGCAGCGGCGTGCCCCAGTACCGCTCGCGGGAGACGGCCCAGTCCAGCACGTTCTCCACAAAGTTGCCCATGCGGCCCTCTTTGATGTTTTCCGGCAGCCAGTTGACGGAGCGGTTGTTCCTGGACAAAGTATCGCGCACGGATGTCATCCTGATGTACCAGCAGTCGCGCGCGTAGTACAGCAGCGGCGAATCGCACCGCCAGCAGAAGGGGTAATCGTGCGCGTATTTGGCGGCGCGAACAAGCAGCCCGCGCTCTTTCAGTTCCTTTAAGATCGCGGGGTCAGCATCCTTGACGAACTGCCCGGCCCAGGGGGTATCGGGCGTGAAGCAACCCTGCGCATCCACGCGCTGCACATACGGCAGGCCGTAGCCGCGTCCGATGCGCTCATCATCTTCGCCGAACGCGGGCGCGATGTGCACGATGCCGGTGCCGTCGGTCAGCGTAACGTAGTGATCCGCCACAACATAGTAGGCCTTCTGCTCCGTTTCGGCGGCCCACAGCGGCTCGTAAGTGGTGCCCTCCAGCGACTGGCCCGTCATGGTTTCCAGCACCTGGGCGTCAGCAAAGTGATCGCCCAGCACCGTTTCCATCAGCGCCTGCGCCATGATCACGGTTTCATCGCCCAGGCGGAACTTGGCGTATGTTTCCTTGGGGTTGACGCATAACGCCACGTTGGAGGGCAGCGTCCACGGCGTGGTCGTCCACGCCCAGAGAAAAGTATTTTCCGCGCCCGCAACCTTAAAGCGCACAAACGCCGACTGGTCATCCACCGCCTTGTACCCCTGCGCCACCTCATGGCTGGATAGCGCCGTGCCGCAGCGCGGGCAGTACGGCACAACCTTTTTGCCCTTGTACAACAGGCCCTTGTCCGCGATCTGCTTCAGCGACCACCACACCGATTCGATGTAGCTGTTGTGGTAGGTGACGTACGGGTGCTCCATGTCCGCCCAGAAGGCGACCTTCGCGCTCATCTCTTCCCATTCGCGCTGGTATTTCCACACGGACTGCTTGCACGCCTTGATGAACGGCTCGATGCCGTACGCCTCGATGGCCGGCTTGCCGGAAAGGCCCAGCTGCTTTTCCACTTCCAGCTCAACCGGCAGGCCGTGCGTATCCCAGCCCGCCTTCCTCAGCACGCTTTCCCCCTTCATCACATGGTAGCGGGGGATCAGGTCCTTCATCGCGCGGGTCAGCACATGGCCGATGTGCGGCTTGCCGTTTGCGGTGGGCGGGCCGTCATAGAATGTGAATGTTTTGCCGCCCTTTCGGTGCTCCAGCGATTTCTGGAAGATGCGCTCCTTCTCCCAAAATGCGCGCACTTCCTTTTCACGGCTCAAGAAATCCAGGTTTTGCGGTACTTTTTCAAACATGGGGGCTGGCTCCTTTTTCATTGAGATGGCTGGATTCTCCAGCCTGTTTGGGCTTTCCGGCCTTCGCCGGGAAACAAAAACGCCCTTCATCCCTGATTGGGACGAAAGGCTGTGCTTCGCGGTACCACCCAAATTGGCGCATTGCTGCGCCCGCTTGTGCGCCCTGTAACGCGGGCGGGGCGGTTCGCTCCGGAGTGATGTCCCCATCTGGGCCGCAGCGCCGGCTTTCACCAGTTCCGGCTCGCTAAGGCTGAAGTGCCAGGGGGCGCGTCTCCATCGTCGCGATAGATATAAGTGCAAAGTATTATACCGCACGGCGCATGGTTTGTAAAGAGGAAGATAAGCGCCGCCGAACGTGACAGACTGAAAAAATTATGCATGCTGCGTAACAATATCTTTCCATTTTTTGCTATACTACGGATGAAAAAGGTGCAAAAGCGCAGAGAGGAAGCCACCGGATGAACACATGCAAAGAATGCGGCGAGTTGAACGGAAACAACCGGGCCACCTGTTACAAATGCAACGCCCCTTTGGACCCGCCGGAAAGAACAGATGCCGCCGCAGCGTATGCCAATGAAGAAGAGGATAAGGCAACGATTCCCGAATGCTGCATTTCCATTTTGATCCCAATAGTCGGCTTTATCCTCAGCCACAAGTACAAAAAAGCGGGGCTGAAGAAGCGTGCGACCACGTTAAGCGCCGTGGCGAGTATAGCGGGCACGCTTTATGTGCTGCTGTTCAGCTAGCCATCAAACCACACTGCTAAAAAAGATTACGGAGGTTTCCCCATGAAAAAGACTGTCGCGTTTGCCCTGATCCTGTTGCTGATGCTGCCCATGGCCGTCCTGGCGGAGGGCACAGACTGGAAAACATACACACACCCTGTTATGGGTTACCAAATCAGCCATCCGGCTGACTGGACGGTCATAACCCCCGAAAGGGGAGAAGAGCTGATTGCGTTTGCGCAGTCCGCGGAACTGGAAGGAATCGACCCCTCCCTGCTGGCTGACGACCCGGAGTACGATGGCGAAAACCTGGTGACGCTGACATCCCCCCGAGGCGACCTTGGCGTAAACATAAGCTATGAAGACCTGGGCGTCTCCCTTAGCCCACAGCTTATCACAGAAGTGATATGTCCCATGATGGCGGGTGAGATGCAATCCGTTTTCACCAACGCGGAAATCATCACGGAAGCCGCGCTGGTCAAAATGGGCCAGATCGAATATGCGGTTACCATTATGCGTTACCAGATCATGGGGATGGATGCCACGCTCATCCTGACGTACTGCATGGAAGGGAATATCCTGTACACCATTTCCTACACGATCCTCACGGCTTTTTCAACGGATGAAACAGGCAGCGTTATGGATCAGATTTCCGTCTCTTTCGTACCCTGAGGTGAATAATCCGCTCTCGCTTTTGTTCCGCGCGTGTGGTACACTGGCGGTACAAAACAAAAGGAGTAATTATCCATGAAGAAACTGTTTGCACTGATGTTGACCCTGCTTCTTGTGTTGCCCATGACCGGCCTCGCCGCCGACGCCGAATGGACGACCTACACGCACCCGACCATTCCCTACCAGATCAGCTATCCGGCGGACTGGGTTCTTATCTCCCGCGAAACGATGAGCCAGCTGGCCGAATCGGTCACGGCCGGCGGGGTTGAGGGCATTGACAGCGCGGCGCTGGAAAACTACAAGGCGCAGCTGCAAGTGCTGGATATGGTATCTTTCATATCCCCCACGGGCGATGTCAACTTCAACATACAGTACCATGACCTTGAAGCAGTGCTCACCGTCGAAGACCTCAAGACCGGGCTGTGCCCCGCGATGGCGCAGGAGCTGTTGGGCGCGTTCCCAAACGCCACCACGCTGGTCGGCGGCGAAATTCTGGAAGCGGGCGACAACCAGTTTGCGTACATCGCAATCGGATACAACATAAACGGGATGGATGCCATCGCCATGCAGACGTACATCACGGAAGGCACCATCCTGTACATGACCACCTTCACCGTCATTTCCAGTCTGGTTACGGATATTGACGCCGTGGATGCCACGATCGAAGCCATCTGCACGTCGTTCGTGCCCTCGGGGAAATAAGGGTGCGCTGCCCGTCGTGCGGGGCGGATATTCCGCTTCAAGATGCCCGGTTGTGTCCCTTTTGCGGCGCGTCCCTGGCGCGCGCGGGGGTGATGGAACCGTCCGAACTGGATAAGCGGCTTGCCGCCTTGCGTGATCCCAAAGCGAAATATGCGCTGATACAGGAACAGCTCCGCGCTGCGCCGGATGATTTCGCCGCAAACCGCGCGCTGCTGTTCCACGGCCGCCTGCATGAGCCCATGCGCGGGCGCGGTCCGGATTTTTCCATCATCAAGTGCCACCTGTTTTCCATTTTTGAAAAGCCGAAGGAATGCACCCGGGCGCAGTTTGATGAGAAACTTTCGGAACTGACCCAGAGCGACCTGCTGCGGCGCGTGATGGCGCTATCCGCCGCGCCGGAAGCGTTTTTCGACGCGTATTTATGCAGGCTGGCCCACGATTACATCGATCTGTTCATCCGCGGGGACAGCCGCTACAACCGCGTCGCCTTCGGCTTTGCCAGGCGCCCGGACGCCGTGGCCAAGCTATGCGCCGACCCTGTCCGCGCAATGCTGGAAAACATCCGCACGCTGCCCGGCATCGACGACAGCCTGCGCGGGGCGCTAAGTTCCGCGGTGCGGCTAGGGTACGCGCAGGTGTTTCCGGGGGCGGGGCTGTAGGAACGCCAGGGGCCTGCCCCTGGACCCCGCTTAAGGGCCTAAGGCCCTTAAGAATCCCTACATGGGGATGGATTTTCAAAAGAAGCGCCTTGCGGCAAGCAAACCGCAAGGCGTTTCTTCATTGTGAAAAACCTAACCCGCTGTGAAGCGAAAAAGCAGGGATTCCAAAGGGCTGAACAATCCAGTGGATTGTTCAGGAGCATTCTAACGTCCCCCTTTGGCAGGGTCTGGGACAGCGTCCCAGCGTTCCCCGTTCCCCGTCCCTCAGAACTCCTTCTCCTCAAACCGCCTGCAGATCACATACTTGGATACGGCCTGGCGGGTCGCGCTGACGGAGGAGACGAGCGTGCGGATGTGGTCGGGCAGCACGCGGTTGAACTTCACTTCCAGCACGATCAGGTTGTCATCCAGCGCGGGCACGGTGGGCACGTAGGGGTTGAACATATCGGTGGAAAACATGCCGGTGTGCAGCTTTTTATCGAATGTGATGCGCACCTCTTCCGCCGGGTGCAGGTAGGCTTCGCGCACATAGTCCACGATCACCACCGGGCGCAGCAGGCGCATTTTCATCTCGATGAAGATATCGTGCAAAAGCTGCGCGCTGGTTTTTTCCAGGCCCGTGGGGTCGCCTGCGATGATCTGCTCCGCCAGATCGCGCGGAATGGTCAGGGTATCCTTGGCGATCAGGTCGCCGTGCTTCGCCTTGCACTCCAGCTTGATCTGTTTATCGCTGAAATTGTAGATGCGGATGCGGTACTTTTTCCGCGCGCCCACGCCGCTGATCTTCTCATCCAGGAAGGTATCGAAGATGGTATCAAAGTACAGCGAACGCACGGCGTAGTCGTTATACTCATCGCCCGCCGCGTCGCGCTGCATCATCAGATCCAGCGTGCGCGACAGGTGCGTATACTCGCCGTAATTGATGAAGAATTTCAGTTCATGCCGAAGGCCGGATATTTGGGCCATATCAGGCTCCCGCCTCGCTTTGGCAGGCAACCAGCGTGGCGTCAAACACGCCGTCGATATCCAGCATCTGGCTGATGATATCCTGCCTTTCCGGTATGCGCATTTCGATTGTCATCTCCGCGCCGTTTTGCGTAACGGTCTTGGAGCGCAGGCGGCGGTACTTCACGCGGCTCAGCACGCCCTGTATCGCCTGCGTGGCCGCCTCATCGTAGTGCACCACCAGCAGGTAGCTGGCGGATGACGGCAGCTTGATGAATGTCAGCGCCAGGATGATCACGGCGATCCCCAGCACCACAACCAGCGCAATCATGTACAGCCCCGCGCCCAGCAGTATGCCCATCGTCAGCGCCCAGAACATGTAGGCGGTATCCAGCGGGTCTTTGACCGCCGTGCGGAACCGAACGATTGACAGCGCGCCGACCATGCCCATCGAAAGCGAGATGTTCGACCCGATGGCCATAACGACCGGCGTGGTGATCAGCGTCATCATGATCAAAGTGATGGCAAACGACGGCGAGTACAGCACGCCGCGGTACGCGCGGCGGTACACCAGCGCGATGACGATGCCCACGGCAAGCCCCATCAGCAGCGCGATGACCATCTTGAAAGGCGTCAGCTGCGCGAACTGCGTGGAGAAGGTATCCAGTACGCTGTTTTTGACGATGTCGGTTACAGAAAGCGGGTTGACGGTTGGGGTCGGGTTCATGGGGTAGCCTCCTCATCAATAAATGTCTGTGGTTTCTTCGGGGCACGGACCAAAGTAGGCGGTCATCTGGTCGTCGGTTAGCTCGAACCATGCTTTTGTTTCCGTCCAGGCGTAATACGGGCGGCCGCAGATAATGTTCTTGAGCCTGCCAACCCGGCTCTTCCAATAGTTCACGGCAGCCGCACCGTCTTTGGGCGGGTCAAAGTTCAGCGTGGCCCTAAGCTCCGGGGCAAAGCGGTTCATGGTCAGCCCCATTTCCGGTTCGATTTCTTTCACCATCTCATCCATCAGCGCCAGAATGCGGTCGGTGTCGGAAAACACTTCCTGGAATAGCTTTCCATATCGCGTAAGGAATTTATCCTGCAACTCGGGTACTTTCAACAGCTTGCGAATGAGGACGTTCTCAAAGTTCCTGCTACCCGACCCATCGGGATCGAGCCAGATGAAACATCCATCATTTTTGCGCTGATCAAGCGCCCAGTCCAGATCATACACAATCCATTTCCACTGCGCAGCGCCGTTATTCTTTTGCCGGTAAAACTTGATGTTGCCCGTATCCGTATTGTTGAAGTACATCTCGAAGATCATGAAATCGAAATAGTTATCGATATCCACCCACGCCTTGACGGTTTCCAGCGCTTTGGGATCGTTCAGGTCATGATTTCTGACATATTCCAGCAGTTGGCTGTAGTTTTCAAGGTTACCGTTGAGCACCTGCCTGTCACCCTTGATGAAGTCGATGGCATCCGGGTCCGTCCATCCTTCATACCGGGCGATGTAGTGCTTGTTAATCCGCTCGCGGATGTAATACTGGCCCCAGTATTCGCCGTTTAAGTACACCACGCACGGCGTGGCCGCCATGTGGATCACCTTGGTGTCCGTCCAGTCCATGATCTTGGACAACAGCGAGTCGGTAATGCGGGCGTAATGGCTCATGTTGCCGCCGTTGCGCAGCACGATCGCCTGGTATTCATCATATGGCCTGTCATCAAAGAACGGGTAGGCCAGCGTGGGCGCGCCAAAGCGCGACCTGGCGGTGATGCGCAGGCTCTTTTGCGGCAGGTCCATGCTGTACTGGCCGTTGAGCATAACGGAAACGCCTTGGTTTATGTGCTGCTTGCCATCCAGCGTGTAAAACTCAATGTTGGCATCCCGCTCGCGGAGCATAGTGTTCTTTTTAATAACCCAGTATGTCGCAAACTTGAATGACGGCTTTTCAAACGTCTCCCCCGTCACCTCGCTGTCCCCATCCGCGTAAATCCCCGTCACCGGGTTCCACAAATCATCCGGGTCCATCGTGATGGAGATCACCGGCATGTTGTGGTATTTGTTGAACAGGAACGTTTCCGTCGCGACCTCCGACCCCTTGTACCCTTCCATGAACCCGCGCACGCGCAGCACGCACGTCTGGGATACGGTGATCTGGCTGCCGGTGTACAGCGTGCCGGTGGTCTGCGTGGGGATGGAGCCATCCGTCGTGTAGTAGATGGTTACGCCATCCGGCGCGGAAAGCGAAACCTGGATGGGCTGGGTGTACATGCCGCCCTTTTTGCTGATCGCGGGCTTTGGCGAATAGCCGATGAACCCCTGCGTGGTGTTCGGCTCGCCTGGTGTGGGCGTCTCATAATAAAAAAGACCCCCCCGGTCAAAGTCGCGCCCGTACGAGTTGTTGACTTCCAGCTTGGGCACGACCAGCTTGTCGTATATGTTGCCCTTCGGGTCGGAGAGCACCACCGTCTCCCCCAGCGCGCTCAGGCGGAATGTGGAATGTATCGCACCGCTGTTCACGGGGGATTTGCCAAGGCCGCTTGCAAACACCAGCAGCCTTTCACCGGGGCCTATCTTCGTGCCGGCGGGAAACTGCCATTTGCGCGGGTGGTTCACCCGGTCGGAAAGGCCCCAGCCGGTCAAATCGACCGACTGGGCGCTAAGGTTCACCAATTCAATCCAATCATAGGATGTTTTGCCGTATGCCGTTTCGATGCCGGTGGACGTGGTGACGACCTCCGAGATGAATATGCCGCTGCCGTTTCTGGCGCGCAGCCATTCATCCATTTTCACCGCGCCCTCATGGTTGTTGGGCAGGTTGGGCGTGGGGTTCTTGTACACCTGCCAAGTGTACTCAAGCCCCGGCACGCGGCCGTACGATTCATCCTTGCCCAGGTTATCGTAGGTAACCTGGTCTATCACCTGGCTTAAGATGGTGGAAAGCACCACCGTTTCGCCCTCCGCCGCCAGGCTGAAGTTGGTGTGCGGCAGCGTCGTCCCGGTGCCCGGCCTGTTTTTGCCGGAGGCGAACACAACGTAATACTCGCCCGGCTTGATAGTAGCCCCGCTTGGGAAGCGCCACTTGACAGGGTTTGTCGCATCATCACTCAGCGCGTAGTTGGACAGGTCGATGGGCAGCGAACCGCCGTTGTACAGCTCAATCCAGTCGGAAAAGTCGCCGTCCTCATCCATCAGCGTGGTTACGTTGGAAGCGACCAGCTCATTGAGCACCAGGCCCGTGGCCGGCGCGGCAAACGCCTGGTGGAAGGCATCATACCCTTCCTGCGTGTTGGGGTAGCCGGGGGTGAATTTTTCGGTGATGAACCACTTTTCGCCGTCGCGCGCATAGCTCGTGTCGGAGTTGAGCGCGGGCACGGTAACGGAATCAAACACAAGCGACGTTTGATCAAACAGATAAATCGTTTCGCCCAGCGCCGATATCTTAAACCGCGCGTGCAGCGGCAGACCGCTTACCGCCTGGTTGGTATCATCGCAAAAAACGATGGTGAACTCACCCGGAGCCAGTTCCATATCGGGGAAGATGAACAGGATTCGGTTATCCCGGTCGGACAGGCCGATCCCGCCAAGGTTCACCGGCGCGTCGCCCGTGTTTTCGATTTCAACCCAGTCGGGGTAATTGCCGTGCGCATCCGGGTAAGCGCGGCGGTTGGATGCCATGACCTCGCTGATGCGGATGTTCTTTGTGCCCTCGGCAACCGTGCCGCCTGTCGATCCATCGGTCATCACCGTGGCCTGATTGCCCATATAGGAAGGTTCCTTGGGGAAAATGAGCACCATCGCCGCCACGACAACCGCGAACAGCACCAGCAGCATGCCGTTGCGGATGGGCGTGCCGCGCTTTACCGGCTTTTGCGCAACAGGCTCACCGTGCCTGGTGGATCGTCTTTGCTGTGTTTGAGGCATGCCGCACCTACCTTTCGGCGTGTTCAAATGGAAAACGCATTCATTATACCATAGGTTCAAACAAATAACGAGTGATTTGGCCGCATCCTTCCCCAAAAGAACCTAAATTTCGCGATGAGGGACGGGCATAGGATAGGAGGAAGGCGTATGCGAGGGGTTGATGGTCATTCGAATCGGTGTGGCGCTGCCGGGCGGCGGCATGCGGTGCGCGGCCCAGGCGGGCGTGCTGATCAAACTTTTTGAGATGGGCATCCGCCCCGCATACTACGCGGGGTGCGGCGCGGGCGCGCTGGTGGCGGCGCTTGCGGCGACGGATGCGCTGAGCGATAAGCAGGTGGAAACATTTTCCAAAGCCGCGCGCTACAATGCCCGCTGCCGGGCGCTGACGCTGGAAAGGCTGCTGCGCAAAACATTCGGCGCGGTGCCGCTTCGCGAAGCAAACGGCCTTGCCATGCCCACAATCGATCTGGAAACGGGCGCGGTGCAGGTGCTGGCCTCCGCGCTGCCGGTGATACCGGACCCACGGCCCTGGAGCCGCCAGGCGATGATCGCAAACGCGGTGCGCGCATCGATGGGCACGCCGGGGGTGCTGGCCCCGGTAAACTGGCGGGGGCGGAAGCTTTCCGGCGGGGGAAGCCTGCGCGGCACGCTGCCCACGATCCTGCGGGCGATGGGGGCGGAGAGGATCATCGTGATACAGACGATGGATGTGGGCTGCGCGCAAATCGAGACGCACCCGGCGGCGCTGGCCCTGTGCGCGCACGCGATGGTGGCCGCGCCGCCCCCCGCGTGCGACATGCTGATTTCCGTCAGCGGCATAATGCCCGGGTGCGGCGTGCTGGATACAAAAACGGCCCGCCCCATGCTGGAGGCGGGCAAGCTGGCGGGCATAAAGGCTTTGCCGGGGCTGGAAATGCTGATGGGGCCGCAGCTTGGGAAAATCGTACCTTTTCCTCTGCGAGGGTACAAGGGGGACACGTCCCCCGTGTAAGAACCCCCTCACGGCCTTCCGGCCGTGAAAGGTAGAAAAACCTTGCGGTTTTTCTGTCCGTTCGGCGGCAAAGCCGCCGATGCCGGATTGAAGTGGCGGGGGTGGGGACCCCCGCCAGCCCCCCCCGCGGGGGGGGGGGCCGCAAATGAGGGGAGTTA
>JAVBPC010000036.1:0-65869 GCA_031549905.1 Eubacteriales bacterium | reverse complement strand
CCCGCTGGGGTGTTTTCAAAATTCTGTTTATCCCCACCCTGTTTCTGTTTTTTTTTAGGGGCCTCCGCCTCTGTGGGGGGTTTCCTGGGGGCCCCCCCCTGCCGCGTTTCCCCTTCGTAATGCTTACTTGAACAGCCTGTTTTTCCCTTGATTCGCCAACCCTGCCAGCACCGCCGCCGGGTCCCCGCACCGCTGCATGAAGATCATCGCGGCGATGATGTATGGCTTGAAGCTGGCTTCCTTGTAAAGAGGCGTGCGGTACCGGTCGAACACGGAGGCCGCGACCTCGCCTTCCTTGCAGCTGACGCCGGTGATATCGGCGGGCAGGCAGTGCATGTACAGCGCCTTGCCGTTTTTGGTGGTTTTCATCAGGTCTTCCGTGCACTCCCAGTCCTTGTGTCCGGCGTTGGTCTGCAGCAGTTCCTTTTCAAGCGCTTTGATGCCGTCCATGTCGCCCGCGCCGTACAGGTTGGTGCGCTTTTCCATCGCGGCGAAGGGCGCCCAGGACTTCGGATACACGATGTCCGCGCCTTCGAACGCTTCGGCCATCGAATGCACCTTCTTGAATGAACCGCCGGACTTTGTGGCGTTGGCGCGCGCAACATCTTCCACATCGCTCATCACTTCGTAGCCCTCCGGGTGCGCCAGCACGACATCCATCCCGAAGCGGGTCATCAGCCCGATGACGCCCTGCGGCACGGACAGCGGCTTGCCGTACGACGGCGAGTACGCCCATGTCATCGCGATTTTCTTGCCCTTCAGGTTTTCAACGCCGCCAAATTCGTGCATGATGTGCAGCATATCGGCCATGGACTGCGTGGGGTGGTCAATGTCGCACTGCAGGTTCACCAGCGTGGGCTTCTGCTCCAGCACGCCGTCACGGTGGCCCTGTTCCACCGCCTGGGACACCTCGCGCATGTACGCGTTGCCCTTGCCGATGTACATGTCGTCGCGGATGCCGATGACATCGGCCATGAAGCTGATCATGTTCGCGGTTTCGCGCACGGTTTCGCCGTGGGCCACCTGGCTTTTGCCCTCGTCGAAGTCCTGCACGGTCAGCCCTAACATGTTGCATGCGGAAGCGAACGAAAAGCGCGTGCGGGTCGAGTTGTCGCGGAACATCGAGATGGCGAGGCCGGAATCGAACACGCGGGGGGAGATGTTGTTCTCGCGCAGCGTGCGCAGGGCGTCGGCCACAGCATAGATGGCGGTAAGCTCATCGTCGGTCTTTTCCCACGTCAAAAGGAAATCATTTTGGAAAAGGTTTCTGTAGTTCAGGCGATCCAGCGCGTACAGATACTTTGAAATGGCGGACATTGGGGCAGCCTCCTTTTATTTGTCGCTTTGTTATTTCTTATACAGCCCGGGCATTGCGGCATACACGGCCGCGCACTTGACCAAATCGGCTTTCCAGGTCTTTTCGTTCGGGGCGTGCGCCTGGGCCTCTTTGCCGGGGCCAAAGCCGATGCACGGGATGCCGTAGCGGCCCATGATCGAAACGCCGTTTGTCGAGAACGTCCACTTGTCAACCTTCGGCTCGCCGTACATGCCGCGGTAGGATTCCACCATCGCCTCGGTGGCCGGGTGATCCGCCGGGATAACCCAGGTGGGGAAGTAGCACTCGGTGGGGTAGACAAGCTTCGTCCAGCTTGCCGCCTCATAGCTGTACATGGTTACCTTCGCGCCGTATTTTTGCACGGCGGGCAGCGCGCTGATCTCGTCCAGCGCGCCCTGCCATGTTTCGCCGTCGGTCAGGCGGCGGTCCACGGAGATGGCGGCCATATCCGCCACCGCGCAGCGCGACGGCGACGAGTAGAACTGCTGCGATACGGCCAGCGTACCCTTGCCCAGGAACGGGTCAAAGTGCAGGCGGTTGTTCAGCTCTTTCAGCTCCAGGATGATTTCGGCCATCTTGTAGATGGCGTTGTCGCCGCGCTCGGGGGCGCTGCCGTGGCAGGAGACACCCGCCACTTCCACGCGGATTTCCATGCGGCCCCGCTGGCCGCGGTAGATGTTGCCGTCAGTGGGTTCGGTGATGACGACAAAAGCGGGCTTCACGTTATCCTCATTGATGATGTACTGCCAGCACAGGCCGTCGCAGTCTTCTTCCTGCACGGTGCCGGTGACCAGCACCTTCACCCCGGCAGGAATCAGGCCCATATCCTTCATGATCTTCGCGCCGTACACGGAGGAAACAAGCCCGCCCAGCTGGTCGGATGCGCCGCGCCCGCCGATCTCGGTATCGGTTTCGTACCCCTCATACGGGTCAAACTGCCAGTTGTCCTTGTTGCCGATGCCTACGGTATCGATATGCGCATCGTACGCGATGACGGTGCTGCCCGAGCCCATGTAACCCAGCACGTTGCCCATCCCGTCGATGATCACTTCGTCAAAGCCCACAGCTTCCATTTCCTTGGCGATGCGGCGGATAACGCCTTCTTCGCCGCAGCTTTCGCCTGGGATGCGGATTAAATCGCGGAGAAACCGCGTCATGTCGGGCAGGTAGTTTTGGGCGGCTTGCTTGATCAGATCGAATTGCATGGATCATTTCCTCCTTTTTTCGGGCGCAAATTGGAACATATTGCGCCATAAAGGGATTTCGCCAGAAATCCCTTCTTATTCTTCGGACGGATAAGCCCCGTCCCAGCAAACGCGTTCGTAAGTGACAGGATCGGTGTCCCCCTCGGTGGAGAACATCAGCACCTTGGATTCGGGAGTCAGCTTCAGCGCCGCTTTCAGCTCCGCTTCGCTGCCGCGAACCAACGCGGCCCTCAGCAGACCCAGCCCCACCGCGCCGCTTTCGCCGGAGATCACGCGCGGGTCGCCCGTCATCGGCGCGCCAAGCGTCCGCATGCCGTCCGCCGCCACCCAGTCGGGGCACGCGGCAAACACATCGGTGTGGTTTTTCAGGATATCGAAAGAAATGGTGTTCGGCTCGCCGCAGCACAGCCCTGCCATGATGGTGGGCATGTCGCCCGTGGCGAATACGATGCTACCGTCGGCCTTTATGGCGGAACGGTACAGGCACGCGGCCTCTTCCGCCTCCACCACAATGAACACCGGCGGGTTTTCCGGGTACCGGTTCGCGAAATAGCCGATCACGGCTCCCGCCAGCGAGCCTACGCCCGCCTGCACGATGACGTGCGTGGGCTTTTCGCCCAGCTGCTCATCGGCCTCCTGCGCCATGGTGCCGTACCCTTGCATGATCCACGCGGGGATTTTCTCGTAGCCATCCCACGCGGTATCCTGCACCACCACGCCGCCCGGCGTGCGCTTTGCGGCGGCATCGGCGATGCGGACGCACGCATCGTAGTTGACTTCTTCAATGGTGACGGTTGCGCCCTCTTTTTGAATGTTCTCAAACCGCGCCTGCTGCGATCCCTTGGGCATGTAGACCACGGCCTTCTGCCCTAGCTGCCGGGCGGCCCAGGCGACGCCGCGCCCGTGGTTGCCGTCGGTGGCGGTGAAGAAAGTGGCCTGGCCGAATGCCTCGCGGGAGGCAGGGCTTGTGAGCCACGCGTAATCAACTTCCTCAATAGGCCTCCCGGTGGCTTCCGCGATATGTCTGGCCATCGCGTAGCTGCCGCCCAACACCTTGAACGCGTTCAGGCCGAAGCGGTAGCTTTCATCCTTGATGTACACGCCCGCGACGCCCAGCTTTTTCGCCAAATGTGACAGGGAGGCAAGCGGCGTTTCTGCGTACATCGGGAAACTGCGGTGAAACTGGCGCGCCCTTGCGACCTCCGCCTCGGACATCACGGCAAGGTGCCGGTCGCCCGTTTCAGGCATCCGGTTAGGAATCCAGTGGATCGGTTGCATGGCCCTTTGTCTCCTTTGCATCAAAATAGGAATACAGCGTATATTTGGAGATTCCGAAGAATTTGGATACTCTGTCGCCGGAGCGCTGGATCAGGAACGCGCCCGCCTCGTTCAGGAACTGCACGGCCCGCATTTTGTCGTCGCGGTTCATCTGGGAAACGGGTTTGCCGATCATCTCCAGCGATTGATCCAGCAGCTGATCGAGCAGGTCGTTTACATTCAGCGGGATCGATGGCGGCGGGGCGGCCGTTTCTTCCGCGGGCCCCAGCATCGCTTTCAGCGCCGCGTCGGCGGCCAACAGTTTTGACATGTCGTAGTTCAGCGAAAAGATGCCGGTGGGGTTACCCTGGTCATCCTTGATGAAGATCGTGCTGGAGCGCAGCGCGCGCCCGTCCCGCGTTTTGGTGAAGTAGTGGTAGCGGTCGTCGGTGCGGCCTGTTTGCAGCGCTTCCAGCACCACCTGGCTGGGCCCGTCGCCCAACTGCCTGCCGGATACATGGCCGTTTTCAAGCACCACGATGGTGTGCTCCCGCGTTTCTTCGGATAGGTCATGCACCACGATTTCCAGATCGCTGCCGAACTGGGCCGTCAGCCCTTTCGCAAGCCTTTCTAAGAACTCAAGCGCCCCCTTTTCCATGCCGCGCCTCCTCAGGCTTAGTATTTTCAACTCCATGATACCATGGAAAAACGCAAAAGCAATAGCAAAACTAAAAAATAATTTGGTATTTCTAAAAAATATTTTGCTACATGCTTGCGTTCCCTTTTTGTTGATGATATACTGTTTTCAGCAGTAATCCCGGTGAAAGACCCGGCGAAAGGATGAACCCTTATGCTTGACAGGATGATTCCGCTATCCTTTGACGCGCTGATGCGCTGGGCGCTTGCCGATGAACTGAGCGCGTTCTCCGTGCCGTTTGCCGCGCCGGCCAAGGAGCGCCCCATCGGCCCCGCTGCCGGCCCGCACACGCAGCTGGCGCAGAATATTGTAAGCGCATACGCGGCCGGCGCGCGCTTCTTTGAGCTGAAAACCGTGCAAACGCTGGATGGCGAGGATCTTCCGGTGGAAAAGCCGTGCATCCTGGCCAGTGATGAGGGCTTCAACGTGGAGTGGTCCACGGAGCTGACCGTGCCGGAAGCGTATGAAGAGTATGTGAAGGCATACTTCGCGCTGAAGCTGCTGTGCAAGGTGCGGGGGCTTGGCGCGCCGGACGGCTTCCAATTTAATATGAGCGTTGGGTACGACCTTGCGGGGATCAAATCTGAGAAAATTGACAGCTTCATTGAGGGCATGAAGGATGCCGGTGCCACCGCCGTGTGGCAGGCATGCCAAGCGTGGGCGCAGGCAAACATGGCGCTGCTGCCCGGCGTGGATGCGGCGTATCCGGCCGCCATTTCGCCTGCGGTGTGCACACAGGTAACGCTGTCCACGCTGCACGGCTGCCCGCCCGCCGAGATTGAGCGCATCGCTGCCTACCTGATCACGGAAAAGCGGCTGACCACATTCATCAAGTGCAACCCGACGCTGCTGGGATACGAATTCGCCCGTACACGCCTGGACAAGATGGGCTTTGTCCACTTGCAGTTTGATGATCATCATTTCAAAAATGACCTGCAGTATGCCGACGCCGTGCCGATGCTGCGCCGCCTGAAGGCGCTGGCCGAAGCATACGGCGTGAGTTTCGGCGTGAAGCTGACGAACACATTCCCGCTGAAAATCGCGGCGGGCGAGCTGCCGGGGCAGGAAATGTACATGTCCGGCCGGGCGCTGTTCGCCTTGTCCACGCACCTGGCGGCGAAGCTGTCCGCCGAGTTTGGCGGCGCGCTTCGCATCTCCTATTCCGGCGGCGCGGATGCGCTGAACATCGCGGCGCTGTATCAGGCGGGCATCCACCCGATTACCGTGGCCACCACGCTGCTGAAGCCCGGCGGGTACCGCCGCTTCGCGCAGATGGCCGCGGCCGTGGCGAACCTTGGCGAGCCGCAAACCACGGTAAACACCGCGGCGGTGGAGCGCATCAACGCGGAGGCCGTGGGCAATCCCCGCTATCATAAGCCCACCAAACCGCTGCCCACGCGCAAAAACGGCAAAAAGGTGCCGCTGCTTTCGTGCACCACGGCCCCGTGCCAGGGCGGCTGCCCCATCGAGCAGGATGTGCCCGAGTACATTCGCCTGATGGGCGAGGGGAAGGCGCTGGAGGCGCTGCGCGTGATCACGGAGAAGAACCCGCTGCCGTCGATCACCGGCACCATCTGCAACCACCGCTGCCAGGGTCGCTGCCGCCGCAATTTCTATGATGATACCATTCACATTCGCGGCGTGAAAAAGCTTGCCGCCGAGCGCGCGATGGATGCGCTGCTGACCGAAACGAAACCGCCCGTGTCGCAAGGCGCGCCCGTTGCCGTGGTGGGCGGCGGCCCTGCCGGCATGGCGGCTGCGGTGTTCCTGCGCCGCGCGGGCGTGCCGGTGACGCTGTTTGAAAAGACAGGCGCGCTGGGCGGCACGGTGCGCAACGTGATCCCCAGGTTCCGCATCCCGCAGGAAGCCATTGAGCGCGACGCAGCGCTGCTTACTAAACTTGGCGTTACCGTGAAGCTGAACCACCCCGTAACCAGCCTTGCCGAGCTGCGCGGGCAGGGGTACAAAGAGGTTGTGCTGGCCATCGGCGCGACGAAGCGCGGAGCGCTGCGCCTTGCAGCCGGCGCTGCGATGAACGCGATCGATTTCCTGGAAAGGACGCATGACGACTCCGGCGCGGTGAGCCTTGGAAAGCATGCGGTGGTCGTCGGTGGGGGCAACACCGCGATGGATGCCGCCAGGGCCGCGATGCGCGTGCCGGGCGTGGAGACGGTTTCGATCGTCTACCGGCGCGATATGGCGAACATGCCTGCCGATGAGGAAGAGCTGCGACAGGCGTCTGAAGACGGCGTGAAGTTCCTGCCGCTGCTGTCGCCCGTATCGCTGGAAAACGGGATGCTGACCTGCCGTGTGATGCGGCTTGGCGATGCGGACAAGTCGGGCCGCCGCCAGCCTGTGGAGACGGACGAGATTACCCACGTTCCCGCCGATACCGTGATTGCCGCCGTGGGCGAAAAGGCGGATGAGGCGCTGTACGCTGCCATGGGCGCGGATGACAACACCTACTTCGCCGGGGACGGCAAGAGCGGCCCCGCCACGGTGGTAGAAGCCATCGCGGGTGCGCGGGACGCGGCGAAGGCGATCCTGGCGGCGCGGAATGCGAAGCAGGAAGCCGAAAATGCCGCCGTGAAGACCTCCGACGCCGCCCAAAAGAAAGGCTGGCTGATGCCCTACACGGCGGATCAAAACGAAAACTACCGCTGCCTGTCGTGCGATGCGGTGTGCTCCACCTGCGTGGATGTGTGCCCCAACCGCGCCAATATCGAGGTTCAGGTGAATGGACAGGCGCAGATCGTGCACATCGAAAGCTTCTGCAACCATTGCGGCAACTGCGAGGCGTTCTGCCCGTACGACAGCGCGCCGTACAAGGAAAAGTTCACCCTGTTCCACAATAAGCAGGACTTTGACGACAGCGCCGCCCCCGGGCTGTACGCGCCGGATGGCAAGCGTGAGGGCGCTCAGATCCGCGCCGGGGAGGATGTTTCCGCGCTGGTCGATGCGCTGCTGGAGGACAAAATCATATGGCTACGCTGATCATCAATGGCGCGCCCGTCACGGGAAGTGCCGAGGCGCGCCTCCTTCCGTTTTTAAGGGATACCATGCGGCTGACCAGCGCCAAGGACGGCTGCTCCGAGGGCGCGTGCGGCGCGTGCATGGTGCTGGTGGATGGCAAAGCTGCCCGCGCCTGCCTGTTCACGCTGGGAAAGCTGGAAGGGAAAACCGTGACCACGGTGGAGGGCCTCACTGAGTGCGAACAGCGCGTGTTTGCGCACGCGTTTGCAGAGGCGGGCGCGGTGCAGTGCGGATTTTGCATCCCCGGCATGGTCATCAGCGCAAAGGCGCTGCTGGATGTCAATTCCGCCCCCACCCGCGCCGATGTGAAGAAGGCGCTGCGCGGCAACATCTGCCGCTGCACCGGCTATCAGAAGATTGAGGATGCGGTGCTGCTGGCGGCATCCATGTTTCAAAACAACACCAAACCTGTTCAGGCGGATGAAAGCGGCCTGGTGGGGCAGAGCCTTCGCCGGGTGGATGCCGCCGCAAAAACGCTTGGTACCGCGAAGTATGCGGATGACCTGCTGCTGCCGGGGATGGCGTACGCCTCCGCCGTGCGCAGCCGTTATCCGCGCGCAAGGGTGCTATCCATTGACAAGGGTGCGGCGCTTGCCGTGCCGGGCGTGATTGCCGTGATCGCGGCGGAGGATATCCCCGGTGAGCGCAAGATCGGCCATCTGCGCCAGGACTGGGATGCGCTGATCCAGGTGGGCGACATCACCCGCTATGTGGGCGATGCGATTTGCCTGGTTGTGGCGGAAACGAAGGAAGCGCTTGCCGCCGGAAAGCAGGTCGTCGTCATCGGATATGAACCGCTTACGCCGATGACAAGCCCCATGGCCGCGCTGTCCGAAGGCGCGCCGAAGATTCACGAAACCGGCAACCTGCTTGCGCAGGAACACTTAAAGCGCGGCGATGCGGACAGGGCCATTGCGGCATCCGCCCATGTCGTTACGCAGCATTACAGCACGCCTTTCACCGAGCACGCGTTCCTGGAGCCGGAAACGGCCGTCGCGCTGCCGGAAGATGGGGGCGTGCGCGTGTATTCGGGCGATCAGGGCATCTACCAAACGCGCAAGGAATGCGCGCGGCTGCTGGGCCTTCCAGATGAAAAGGTGCGCGTGACGGCGATGATGGTCGGCGGCGGGTTTGGCGGCAAAGAGGACATGAGCGTGCAGCACCACGCGGCGCTGGCTGCCTGCCTGACGGGCCGCCCGGTCAAGGTGACGCTGTCCCGGCAGGATAGCCTGCTGGTGCACCCCAAGCGCCATCCGATGGAGATGACCGTGACCCACGCCTGTGATGAAAACGGCATCCTGACTGCGATGAAGGCGGAAATACTGTCGGATACCGGTGCGTACGCGTCGCTGGGCGGGCCGGTGCTGCAGCGCGCGTGCACGCACGCCGCCGGGCCGTACAACTATCACAACATCGAAATCGTTGGCCGTGCGGCGTACACGAACAACCCGCCCGCGGGTGCGTACCGCGGATTCGGCGTGGTGCAAAGCTGCTTTGCCACCGAATGCAACCTGAACCTACTGGCGGAAAAAGTTGGCATAACCCCCTTTGAGATGCGCTGCAGGAACGCCATCCGTCCGGGGCAGGTGCTGCCCAATGGGCAGGTCGCGGATGAATCCACCGGCCTGGTGGAAACGCTGGAGGCTGTGCGGCCCATCATGGAAAAGAACCCCAAGGCGGGCATCGCCTGCGCAATGAAGAACGCGGGGCTTGGCGTGGGCGTGCCCGACACGGGCCGCTGCCGCCTGGAAGTGAAAGGCGGCAAGGTGCACATCCATACCAGCGCCGCGTGCATCGGGCAGGGGCTTGGCACGGTGGTCACGCAGATCGTTGCGGAGACGACGCACCTGCCCCCCGCGCTGCTGGTGCACGAAGCGCCGGATACACGCCTTGCGCCCAACTCCGGCAACACCACGGCGTCGCGCCAAACGGTGTTTACCGGCGAGGCGGCCCGCCGCGCGGCGGTGCTGCTGAAAGCGTCGCTGACGGAAAAGACGCTTGCGCAGCTGGAAGGCGAATCCTTTGGCGGCGAGTTTACCTTTGTCACCGACCCCCTTGGCGCGGATAAAGAAAACCCCATCAGCCATGTGAACTACGGGTACGCCACCCATGTGATCGAGCTGGACGGAGACGGACGCGTGGCGCGCTGCGTGGCCGCGCACGATGTGGGCCGCGCCATCAACCCGAAGAGCTTGACCGGCCAGATCGAGGGCGGCGTAGTGATGAGCCTTGGCTACGCGCTGACGGAGGATTTCCCGGTGGCGGAGGGCGTTCCCACGGCGAAGTTCGGCACGCTGGGGCTGCTGCGCGCCACGGATGTGCCGCCGGTGGAAACCATCATTGTTGAAAAAAACAAAGACGACCGCGCGTTTGGCGCGAAGGGCGTGGGGGAGATATGCTCCATCCCGACCGCGCCGGCGGTGCAGCTGGCCTATTACAACCGGGATAAAGTATTCCGCACGAAACTGCCGCTTGCGGATACGCCGTACAGCCGGAGGAAATGATGCCGAAGGATATGAACATCGGCTGCGTGCTGATGGCGGCGGGCACTGCATCCCGCTTTGGCGAGAACAAGCTGCTGGCGCGGATTAAGGGCAGGCCGCTGATACGGTGGGTGCTGAATGCCGCGCCCGCATCGCTGTTTGCGCGGGCGGTGGCCGTCGTATCGGATGAAACGGTTGCCGAGCTTGCAAGGCAGGCGGGCTACGCGTGCGTATTCAACACGCGCCCCGAAAGGGGGCAGGGGAGCAGCATTGTGCTGGGCACGCAGGCAATGCGGGGGCTGGATGCCACGCTGTTCCTTGTGGCGGATCAGCCGTTTTTGCGACAGGAAAGCATCGAAAAAATATTGGCCGCGCACGAACCGGGCAAGTTTACCGCGCTGGCGTGGCAGGGCAAGCGCGGCAACCCCGTGCTGTTCCCGGGGGAGAGCTTTGCCGAGCTGCTGGCCCTTGCGCCGGAAGAAACGGGCCGCGCGGTGCTGCGCAAGTACCCGGACAGGATCGCGCTGGTGGAGGCTGCGGATGCCCGCGAAATGATGGATGTGGACACGAAAGAGGATTTATCCAATTTGACAGAATAGTCAGGAAGCATCTTGACACCGCCCCCCGCATACCGTTTGCCGGGGGGTGGTTTTTTGGATTTGGCATGGGCGACAGCCGCGCTGGAACAGTACGGGCTGGTGGGCATATTTGCGGTGGTAGCGCTGGAGTACGCATGTTTTCCGCTGCCCAGCGAGGCGGTTCTGCCGCTTTCCGGGATGGCGGCTGCCGCGGCCGGGCTGCCGCTGCCGCTGGTGGTGTTTGTGACGGTGCTGGCGGGGCTTGTGGGGTCCACGGTGTGCTATCTGCTTGGCGCGCTGGGCGGGCGCCCCTTGATGGAGAAGCTGCTGAAGCGCTTCCCCAGGGCGCTGTCCACGCTGGATAGAACAAGCGATTGGCAGCGCTCCATGGGCGGCCTTTCGGTGATGCTGGCCAGGGTGATTCCGGTGTTCCGCACATGGATTTCGTTTGCGGCGGGGCTTGGCGGGCAGCCGCTTGGCGCGTTTTTGCTGTACTCATCGATGGGCATCATCGTATGGAACACGCTGTTGCTGCTGTCGGGGTACTACCTGTTCATGGCGGGGTTGATGGCGCAGGTGCAGCAATACCTGTGGCTGGTGCCAATCGCCGTGACGGGGACAACGGTGGCGGTAACATTCATCAAGCGGCGAAAGCGCGCGAAAGGCGAAGCCGCCGCGTTGTAGGGTTATTAACGTTGACACTGCCCGTGCCTTCCAGTATACTCCAGGCAGTATCCTTTTAGGAGGCGAGCCGGATGAAGGCACGGGTAGCCTGTGGGCTGGACAGGATTTCTGAGGCGGACAAGCTGCTGAGCGGGCGCAGGGTGGGCCTGATGACGAACCCGACTGGCATCACGCATGATTTTATCAGCGCTGTGGATGTGGTGCGCGGCCGCCACAACCTAACGGCGCTGTTTGCCTGCGAGCACGGCATCCGGGGGGAACTGCAGGCGGGCGAGCATTTTGATTCGATGACAGACGCCGAAACCGGCGTGCCGGTATACAGCACCTACCGCGGCGGCCACCGCCTGACGGATGAGATGATCGACCAGTTCGATGTGTTTCTGTTTGATATGCAGGATGTCGGCGTGCGCTTCTACACCTATCTGTATTCCTTGTCTTACGCGATGGAGGAATGCGCCCGGCGCGGAAAGCCCGTGGTGGTGCTGGACAGGCTGAACCCCACCGGCGCGCACAAAACCGGCGGCACGGTGCTGGACAGCGCGTTTTCCACGTTTGTGGGGCGGTACGGGCTGCCCTCGCGCACAGGGCTGACGATTGGGGAGTACGCGCTTTACGCGAAGGATCACCTGAAGCTTGATGTTGACCTGACCGTGATCCCACTGGAAGGCTACCAGCGGCATTTCTATCTGGATGATACCGATACGCCGTGGGTTGCGCCCTCGCCCAACTGCGCGACGCTGCACGCGGCGCTGTGCTATATCGGCACCTGCGTGTTTGAGGGCAGCAACCTATCCGAGGGGCGCGGCACCACCATGCCCTTCGAATGGATCGGCGCGCCGTGGGTGAACGCGCCTGAGCTGGAAAAAAGAATGAACCTCCTTCACCTGCCGGGGCTGCATTTCCGCCGGGTCAGCTTTACGCCGGCGTTTTCCAAGCACCAGGGGGTGCTGTGCCACGGCGTGCAGATGCATGTGACTGACCGGGAGGCGATGGACCCCGTGCTGGGCGGGCTGCTGCTGATGGATACGGTTCGCGCCCTGCACCCTGACCAGTTCGAATTTATCCGCTGGGATGCCCGGTATTCCATTGACAGCCTGCTTGGCACGGACGCATACCGCCTGGGGGTGGATGCGCGCACGCTGCTAGCCGCCAATGCCGTGAAGGTGCGGGCGTTTGCCGAGCGGGCAAAGGCGTTTCGCCTTTACGACTGATGCCGTGGGGCACATAAGACACGATAAGGAGAACCGCTTTGAGTAACTTGGCAAAGTTTGCGTATGTGGCTGTGATTTCGATGGTGCCGGTGATTGAGCTGCGCGGCGCGATTCCGGTAGGGCTTGCGATGGGGCTGCCGCTGCTCCCCACGCTGCTTGTGGCAATCATTGGGAATATGTTTCCCATTCCATTCGTCTTGTTGTTGGTGGAAAAAGTGTTTGGCTGGATGCGGAACTGGGGCCCGTTCTTCGTAAAGATTGTGGATTACTTTGAAGGGCGCGCTAAGAAAAACACAGGTTCCGTGAAAAAATACGGAGAAGCGCTGGGCCTGATGGTGTTTGTTGCGATCCCGCTGCCCGGCACCGGCGCGTGGACGGGCGCGCTGATTGCGTCGATGCTGCACATGAAAAAATGGAAGCTGGCCTTTCCCGCCATTTTTCTTGGCGTGGTGATTGCTGGGCTGGTCGTTTGTGCGGTGAGCTATGGAATAGGTGCGCTGTTTTCATAGAAGGATGTGTGATGAAAAAATGGTTCTTTATTGCGCTGCTTGTGGCGGCGCTGTTTCCGGTTACAATTGCGGGGGCCGCTTCGCTGTCGCTGTATGTGTCGCCGGATGGTTCCGATGAAAACCCCGGTACCCGGGAGGCGCCGCTTCAAACGATTCAGGCGGCGATAGTTGCTGCCCGCAAGGATGAAAGCCGCGATGACGCGACGATCTGGCTTTCCGGCGGGACATACGCGCTGATTGAGCCGATCTCCATCAGCTACCGCGACCGGAAACCGCTGGCCATCCGCGCGTTGCCGGGGCAAACGCCGGTGATATCCGCCGCGGCTAAACTGACCGGTTGGCGGGAGACGGAACAGTTCGGGGAAACGGTGTTTTCCCTACAAACGGATGCGCAATCCTTGCAAATGCTGTTCGGCCCAAACGGTGTGCTGCAAAGCGCCCGCTGGCCCAAAGATGGCATGCTTTCGGTAACAAAGGCGGAAAAAAAGGACGCGACCGACCCCGACAACGCCACCCAGGCGCAGTACCGCGCGTTCACGACCGATCCGCAGCTGCTGCCGTCATCGCTGATGGGGGCGCGCCTTCGCATGCCGCACCTGTGGAAAGATGAGCTGACCGGTGTGCGCCAGTACGACGCGACGACGGGCCGCATCACGCTGAACCGCCGCACCTCCATGACGGTAAAGGTGGGCGATCTTTTTTACTTTGAAAACGTGATGACCGTGCCGATGCAGCCGGGCGAGTGGGCGTTTAACGCGGATACGGGCATCATTTATTACTGCCCGCTGCCGGGAGAGACGGCGGAAAGCACCGTGCTGTATGGCAGCCAGCTGGAAAGGCTGCTGTACATTGACGGAAGCAACAACATCACCATTGAGGGGGTTACCTTCGAGCGCACCGGCTGGTCGATCCCGCTGCGCGATTCCGGCATCGATTTTCCGCAGGCTGCCTATGACGCGGTGAGCGCCATTGTGGTCGTCAGCGCCAATAATGTTACCTGTACGGCCTGCACATTCAGGGAGCTGGGTGGGGGCGCGATCCGCGTAGAAAGCGGCGTGACGGGCTTTACGCTGACGGACAGCACGTTTGAAAACATCGGTGCGCAGGCGCTGTATGTGCGCGGCCGCAACAACGAAAGCGGCTCCGTGGTAAACGGGCTTTCCATTACGAACAATGTGATACGCGGGTACGGGCGCAATTTTATGAACGCCCCGGCGATCCTGATCATGTTTGCCAGGGATTGCGAGATCAGCCACAACGATATTTCGGATGGGTATTATACGGCGATTTCCGGTGGGTGGGTGTGGGGCAGCGGATACCAGTACACGGATAATCTGCGCATCCTCAACAACCGCATCGATAACATCGGCCACGGGGTGCTGGCGGATATGGGCGGCATCTATCTGCTGGGCACGCAAAGAAGCACCGTGGTGGCGGGCAACGTGATCACCAATGTGCAGGCGGGCGAGTATGGCGGCTGGGGCATTTACCTGGATGAAGGCTCCAACGGCATCACGGTGATGGAGAACATTGTGGTGGGCTGCTCTTCACAGGGATTTTTCCAGCACAAGGGTGTATCCAACACGGTGATTAACAACATATTTGCTTATAACAAAGAGGGGCAGGTGGGCAGCTCCGATTCGCGCACACAGGGCGGTGCGGTGAAGCTGATGCGCAATATACTGGTAGGCAGCGGCGATATGCTATACAACAAATACGGAAAAGAGCAAATCGATGCCACCGATAATGTGATGCTTTCCGGCTTTTCGCCCTTTTATGATGTGGAAGAAGGGGATTTCCGGCTGTTGCCCGGGTATGTGGAAATGGCGCAGGAAAAGGGGTTTGTGGCGTTTGAGATCCGGGCGGGCTTGATGCGGGAGGGCGTGACAGAGGAAGCGGATGCGGCGGAGGAGCCTGCGGGCAATACAGTTTTCTTCTAGCAAGTGAAGGTGGTTGGCAAAGTGAATGGTGAGGTTTACCGTCTATGCCGCATTGTGGCGGCGGCAAAAAAAACACTGCAGGAAGATACCGCGCTATCATACACCCCGGTTCAGTATGAGAGAAAAAATGAGTTTCATTTTTTGCCGGAAAGAAAACTGTTCTCCACTAAAGCATATAGGGCAGAAAGCGTGGAAGCGTGGTATGCTCACTGCTTGAGAAAAGGGATGCGTGACATCAAGCTCTTCATGCCGATTGCTGCGAAGGATCGGGGCATCCTTGGTTTCTCCAACACATCGCAGAGCATGATTGTATGCTTCTATGGCAACGAAGCTGCATATTTTACCGCAAGAAACGAGTTTGATCCCGCAAATAAGGTATGGGATGCTATTTATACGGAATACGAATGGAAAAACGCGCCTTCAGATAAACCGTGTTTTGCAGATAATACCGAGAGTTTCAAAACTGTTTTATCCCAAATCAGGGAACTGGCTTGCATGCTCGGGTGTGATCATTTTGCACGGATATTTCAGGATGCTTTTGACGGCCTTTCAGGTGTCGCCAGCACAGAAGCGGTTCATAGCGCCACACTGCTAGAACTTCCAGAAAAAAATAAGCACCTTTTTATGGCAGCTAGCACCGCTGATGTTTTTGGCGCGATGGGTTCCTGGAATGATGGCCCCCCGTACATAGCGCGCGAAAAAGGGTTGGATAGGGAATACGAGCAACTGTCAAGCGAACTATTGACCCAAGTCCGTATTGCGACCCTGCATGCAATAAATGAATGGTAGCCTGATCCGCGGATGAATGATTTATAAGAAGCCGCCCTGGTGAACTCACCAAGGCGGCTTTGCTTTTCTGCGTTGAATTATTCCTTTGCGGCCGCCGCCTCCCGGCAAAGCGCATCCGAGATATGGCAGTACCCGCCCGGGTTCTTTTCCAGGTATTGCTGGTGGTAGGCTTCCGCCGGGTAGAAACATGTCAGCGGCCCCGCCTCGATGGCGATGGGCTTATCATGCTGCTGCGCAAGCGCCTTAAGCACCGCCTGGATCACAGGCATATCGGCCGCTTCATCCACGGTGTAGATTCCGGTGCGGTACTGATCGCCCACATCGCCGCCCTGGCGGTTGACGCTGGTGGGGTCGATGGCGCGGCTGAACAGCATCAGCAGATGGCGCAGCGATACCTGTGCCGGGTCGTATACAACGTGCACGGCCTCCGCGTGGCCGGTGGTGTGGCTGCAAACCTGCTCATAGCTTGGAAACGGCGTGCGTCCGCCCGCATACCCAACGCAGGTGTGCAGCACGCCATGAATGCCGGAAAGATATTTTTCCGCGCCCCAAAAACAGCCGCCGGCAAGCCATATTTCGCGGCCTTCGGGCAAATCTTTCTGGGTACAAAAGCGATTCATTTCAGACATAACAATTCCCCCCTTTTGCCGGAAAACCGGCAGGGAGTAGGATACACCGTTTTTTTCCGAATTACAACAGTGCGCAAAGAATCAGTCAATACCGCACAAAGCATAGGCGCCCGCGTGCCGGCGCTTTATGCGGTATTGCCGTAGCAGCGTGGGAAGTTGGCTATTCGCCGTTTCTGCACCCGCACCGCCTGGAAAGCCGCATGCGCAGCTTGCGCCCTATGGGGCCGTCAATATCCAGCCAATGCTTTTCAAGGCCGCAATCGGCGCAGATGAAGGTTTCCTTATGGCGGCCCATGCGGAAGTCGCGCTCCAGCTTTCTAATGATCACCGCGTCCTCCACATCCGGCCTGGTGGGGTAGTGGTCAAAATGCAGGCGCAGCACATGCGTGTCGCCGTAGATGGCCTGCGCGCTTTGCGCCACATACCGCCCGTCGGCATAGCGGCCCACATCCACATCGCCGATGCCGAACGGAATCGGGTACTTATCCCGCGCGAAGAAGCCTTCCGGCAGGCCCTCTTTGTAGCCGATCAGGCCGATGCGCGCCTTTTCCATCTTCAGGTATTGCTGTGTTTTCAGCGTATACCCCTGCAGCAGAAAGCACAGCGCAGCGTTATCCAGAGCGTAGTACGCGCGGTATACCTCCGCGCAGGAAGCGGCGTGCTCGTCCTCATCGCCAGGGAAAAGAAGCGGCGATGTGTCGCACGGGATGAGCAGGCTTTGCCCGGACGGGGCCACGGCTGTCAGCTGGCGTATCACCAGCGGCTTACCTCCGTGATCCACCGTGCGCAGCGGCGCGCCTTCCTCAAAGCGATACCCGATTTCCTGCAGCGTTTCGATGAGTCGGTCCATTTGGAATCCTCCTCTCTTTGGTACGCGCGTGTACTACTGGTTGTTCAGCGTCTCGATGTACTCCTCCAGGCACCAGTTGTTTTCGTGCATAATCCGGGCGTGCGGCTGGCCGACATAGCGGATGTGCCACGGCTCGGCATTGATGCCGGTGATCGGCTGCTTTTCTTCCGTATAGCGGATGATGAACCCATACTCCCAGCAGTTTTCGGCAAGCCACTTGCTCTGCTTGGTTGTGGGGAAACTTTCGCCGGGCACGGTCACATCGAATGCAAGGCCGGTGTGGTGTTCGCTGGAGCCGGGCTTCGCAACGTATTTCGCGGTCGCCTCCTGTGCCTTGCTGGCGCTCAACCCCTGCTGGCGGTATTCGTACGCCTTGTTGTCCCACAGCTGCTGCTGGTATTTGACCGACCTGTACCCAGCGTTGATCTGCCAATTGGAAACGCCCTGCTCAATCGCCGCGCGAAGCATCGTCATCAGCGCATCTACCGCCGTGCGGTTGCCGTCGATCTCGCTGCCCTTGATGTAGACGACCTTGCTGTCGCAGTACTCGCGCATGCGCACCAGATCAGTCGGGGTAAAATCATCCGGGACCGGGTTTTTAAGGTTGACCAGAAGGGGTGCGGGATCGCCCGCCACCTGCGTGGGCTCCGGCGTGGGCTGATCCACAAACGAGTCGGTAAACACAGCGTTCCCCTCGGCAAGCGACTGAGACAGCAGCCGGAAGCTGTTGCCAAGCCCGGCGATAGAAGCGCTGACCTTAGACAGCGCCGTCTGCGGCGTGTCCGCGCTTTTGGAACACTGATACCCAACGCCCATCACAAGCGCCATCACGACGATGCACGAGAGTATGGGAAACCGACGGTTTTGTCGCATCTAATCCCTGCCTTAGCGATCCAAAATCCATGCCGCGATATCTGCAAGCACATCGCGGGAAAGCACCGCGCCGTCCGCCGGCACAAACGCGTGACCCAGTCCTTCGTACACCTTTAGCGTGATGTCCTTATCCGGGTGCGCGGCCGCGAACTGCTCCCACAGCGGGTAGTCGCGGTCAAGATAGATCTGCGTATCCAGTTCTCCCTGCAGGATCAGCATCGGCGCGTCGCTGGCTTCCGCAAGTGCCGTCAGGTCGTGCTGCGCCTGCTCCCAGAAGGAGTAGGCGGGGTTGCCAAGCAGCGTCAGCGCCCGGGCCTCTTCTTCGGTTTTGCCGGGCAGGGTACGCGCGGTTTCGATGTCGGCGGCGTCCAGCTCGGGCGCGGCGGCCTCCAGCTGGTCGGCCAGCACATCGGTCAAAGTGCGCAGCGTGCCTGCCATCAGGATCAGGCCGGCGGCGTTCGCCTCGGCGTCAATCGTCGTGGCCAGGATTGCGCCCTGGCTGTGGCCGATAACAAACACGCGGTCCGGGTCGATGCGCGGGTCGGCGCGAAGCATCTCCACCGCGGCCACGGCGTCTATCACCGTTTCATCATACATGGTTAGGTTTTGAAGCTCTTCCTGCGTGACGGCCAGCTTCCCCTGCTGCATCAGGTAGGTGCGCTTGTCATACCGCAGCACCGCGATGCCCTGCGCGGAAAGGCCTTCCGCGATGTCGCGGAAAATGGCGGTAGCGCCCAGCGTTTCGTTGCGGTCGTTGGGGCCGGAGCCGTGCACCAGCACCACGGCAGGGAACTTGTCCCCCTCCTTGGGCAGGGTCAGAATGCCCGGCAGCGCCAAGGGCCCGACGGCAACTGCCTCTTCATTATCGGCAAGGGGCGCTTCTTCTTTGGGCAGAGTCGGGTCGATCGTAATGGAAAACAGCGCAATTTTGCCCTCTTCATTGTACATGAACTGTGCCAGCAGGTTCATTTTTTCCATGAGGATGCGCATCACGGCTGCGTTTCCCTGTGCGGCTTCGTCACTGAAGCCCGTAAACGCGCCGCACTGCGCGGCAAGCATTTCGGGCAGCCCCTCCAACATGGCAAGCGGCGCGGCCTGTTGCATTTCGGGTGTCAGGCGGTCAAACACGGTCTGCGCATCGCCGGCAAACAGCGCTTCGATCAGCGTTTTGGTTTCAGCTACGGGGTCAAGGGCCTCGCCAAACGCCGCAAACGGCAGGGCCAAACATAACACGACCAACAAACAAATTGCTTTTTTCATGATGAATCCCTCCCAGCATCAGTATAGCATCCGCGTGAATACGCGTCAACAATTGCAAAACGCCAGTTCGCTGCAAAATGGCTAAACATGTTTTGAAAAAGCAAAGTTACGTATTTGCATATTGTCCTTCCCTGTGGGATAATACCATCAGGGGGGATAAAATGGCCACGCAAGCCTTGTACCGCCAGTGGCGGCCCGCTACTTTTTCAGATTTTGTGGGGCAGGAAGCGATTGTCACAACGCTGCGCAATCAGGTGGTGTCGGGACGGATCACGCATGCCTATTTGTTTTGCGGCAGCCGCGGCACCGGCAAAACGACCGCCGCCAAGATACTCGCGCGCTCCGTCAACTGCGAAACGCCGGTCAGCGGCGAGGCGTGCGGCCATTGCGCTGTGTGCGACGCGCTGAGCGCCGAAAACTGCCTGGATATCGTTGAGATTGACGCCGCATCCAACAACGGCGTGGATGAGATCCGCGATCTGCGCGAGAAGGTCAAGTACCCGCCGCAGCACGGAAAGTACCGCGTGTACATCATCGATGAGGTGCACATGCTGTCCACCGGCGCGTTTAATGCGCTGCTGAAAACGCTGGAAGAGCCGCCGCCCCATGCGCTGTTCATTCTGGCCACCACGGAGCCGCAGCGCCTGCCCGCTACCATCCTGTCCCGCTGCCAGCGCTATGACTTCCGCCGCTTTCCGGCGGAGCAGATCGCGGGCAGGCTGCGCCACATCGTGGAAGGCGAGCATAGCCACGCGGAGCCGGAAGCGCTGTCCCTGATCGCCCACGCGGCTGAGGGGGGTATGCGCGATGCGATCAGCCTGCTGGATATGTGCCTGTCGTACGGCGGCGGGTCGGTGGATGCGGCGCTGGTGCGCGAGGTGCTGGGCGCATCGGACAGGGGGTTTCTGTTCCAGTTTGCGGGCAGGCTGATTGCCGGGGACGCTGCGGGCGCGCTGTTAGGTATCGATGAACTGATGCGATCCGGGCGCGAGCCGCAGGTGTTCGCCAAGGATATCACCACGCACCTGCGCGCGCTGATGCTGTCGCAAACATTGCCGCAGGACAAGCTGTCCCAGCTGCTGGAGATCACGCTGGAAGATGCGCAGCGTTTCATCAAACAGGGTGCGGAAGTTTCCCGCGAAAGGCTGCTGGCGCTGCTGGACCTGTTCATGAATACGGATACCGACATGCGCTGGGCGGCGCAGCCGCGCGTGGCGCTGGAGGTTTCGGCGGTGCGGGCCTGCCTGCCGGAGGATGCGCTCCGGCTGGACGCATTGGCAGCCAGGGTTGATCTGGTTGAAAAGAAGATACAAAACGGCGTGGTTGCCGCGCCGGCGGCGGCAGCGGTACAGTCACAATCCGCCGATGCCGCTTTGACGGCGAAGCGCCCGGCCGCCCCCGCGCAGCAACAGAAAACCGTGCCCGCACCGGCATCCGCATCCAGCCAGGCGATTTGGGATGGGGTGATAAAAATCCTGAGGGATAGCAGCATGATGCTCTATTCGCAGGTCAGGATGGGCCGGTTCCTGGGGATTGACGGCGATGCGGCGCGCATTGCTTTCAAAAAGGAGAATGAGATTTTCCTGAACGTGCTGCGCAAGGAGGACAACGCGCAGATCATCACGGCGGCGCTGACCGAGGCGGCGGGCCGCCCCATGCGCTTCCTTCCTGAGATGGAAGGGGCGCCTGCGCAGGATACGGCAAAGCAAAAGGATACTTTGCAGGCCGTTTTTGATATGTTTGGGCGGGACAAGGTGGAAGTGGTGGATGAGGATTGACGGGGTAAGCCAATGCACCAAGCCAGTTGCAAAGAAAAGGATAAAGCAAAAGGGATCGTCGTTTTCATTCACGGCTTTTTAGGAAGCCCTGAGCAATTTAACGACTGGGCGGATGCGGCGCTTGCGTCGGGCTACTCGGTTGCGTCGCTGCTGCTGCCGGGCCATGGAGGCGATGCCAAAGCCCTGCTGAGGGTCGGTGAAAGCGATTGGCTTAAGGCTGCCGAAACAGAAATAAGCGCGTACTGCGCAAAATACAAAAGCGTGTTTCTGGTCGGGCATTCGATAGGCGGGCTGATTTCGCTCAAAATCGCGGCGGCTGGAAACCTTCCGATTGCGGGGGTTTGCGCTATCGGCGCGCCGGCAAGGCTGAACTATGTTGCGCCGCATTCCCTTCGCGCGCGCATCCGGTTGGCGTTCTACCGGAGAGAGCATCCCATCAGACGAACATATCTGGCCGCATGCAGTGTTTCCGGATTCGGCGTTTCCGCCGCGCCGGCGTTGCTGCATTCGGTCCTTGAGATCAAAAAGCTGATGCGGTCAACGCTTGCCAGCATGGCGCGCGTCACGTCGCCGGTGCTGCTGGTCTACTCGCAAAAGGATGAAACCGTCGCGTTCAAAAGCATGCCGATGATTGCATCCCGCCTTGCAAACGCGCCTGTTACATCGCTGGCACTTTCCGCTTCGCTGCATGTGTACTACACGCCAAGCGAACATGCCGCAATAACCAAAGCCCTATTAGGTTTTATTGAAGAACATTTGCCGCTTTCCCACACTGCTACCAATGCACCAGCATAGCCCCCGGCAGCATGGAAAATTCCGCGCGCTCCACGGGGTGAATCCCCCCGTCAATGTTTACACGCATGTTCGGCGCAGTCACCGTCACGGTTTTGCAGCGGCGGTAGGATACGCCGGGGATCTGCATCACGCGCCCGCCGACCAGCTTGGGCAGCTGAAAGGGCATGATGCGGCGGGGCATCTCATCCACCGTCACCAGATCGAATAGCCCGTCATCCGGGACGGCGTCCGGCGCGATCTCGATGCCGCCGCCGAAGCAGCGCCCGTTCGCCACGGCCAGGATCAGCAGCGGCCCCGTGACGGGCGCTTCGCCGTCCGCGGAAAACGTTGCCATCACGGGGTGGAAGGTGAAAATGGTGCGGATCACGCCCCACAGGTACGGCAGCATCCCGCGCACATACTTTTTCGCGATCTCGGCATATTCAAGCACCTGCACATCAAACCCGGTGCCGCACACGTTGATGAAAATGAAATCGTTCAACCGCCCGGCATCGGTTTTGCGCGGGGGATGGGACAGCGCGAATTCCAGCGCTTCCAGCGGCTGCTTTGGGATGCCAAGCGTTTTGGACATGTCGTTGCCCGTGCCCGCCGGGATGATGGCAAGCGCGGTGCCGGTATGGGCAAGCCCCTGCACAATCTCTGAAACCGTGCCGTCCCCGCCGACGGAAATGACGGTGCCCACCCCATCCGATGCGGCGGCGCGGGCCAGCTCCGTGGCGTGGCCCACGCGCTCGGTCAGGATGGTTTTATGGGGGATGGAAAGTTCGGTCAGCCTGAGGCTAACCATTTCGCCGATAGGCACGGCACGGCCGTTACCGGCGGTCGGGTTGATCAGTACATGGTGCATGGGGCGTCCTCTTTGGTTTCTAAATTATTTAGAGCATTTCTCTCAAACACAGAACATGTCTTTGCCGATCTTTTGCCGTCTCGCGTCGTCTCGTCCACGCGGCGTAGCGCTGCTACGCCTTATTCCCTCGACTTAGCGAGACAGCAAAATCTCTGGCAAATCCATGTTCTATGTTTTCGGAAATTGCTCTATACACCCATATAATCCGCCAGGTTCGCGCCGGGGGTGATTACCCCCTCGATGACCGGCTGGCGGGAAGTCAGCAGCGTGGTGACGCCGGGGCCGTGCCCTGTCTTGAGACAATCTGAGTGCACGACGACGCCGATGGTGACCGCGCCCGTCAGGTACCCGCGCCCGTAGGTGGTGTCGCAGTTCTGCAGCAGCACGATGTCGCCGTAGCGCAGCTTGTCAAGGCCGTGCCGGGCAAGTTCCTCTTTGTCGGCCGTCATGATGTCGTAATCGCCGCTGCCCGCCGTGCCGGAGCCAATACCTGAACCCATCAGATATGCAGGCACCTTCGCGGCAACGGGCACCACCAGCTTGCCGTTTTCCACGGTGATGTTCAGCTTGTCAAAAAGGCCGGGGTCGGTGTTCATTGCGATCACGCTGTCCTCAAACCCTTCGACCAGCATGCCCTGCCCCTGCGAGCGGATCTGAATCTTATCGCCAATGACCATCTTTTCCAGCGTCTCCCTGGGGAAATATACAAGCACATGCTCGATGCCGCCGTGCTTGCCGGTGACAAAGCCTTTTTCGCCCTTCGCATCGCCGGATACGACGGTGGCCACGTTGCCCACGCAGGAAAGCGTGTTCAGCGCGCGGTTTTCGCTTTCATGGGAATTCTGCATGGAAACGCCCGGTTCGACGTGATCGCACTCCATGGCGTACACGCTGTCCCCGATTTTCACGTTATAGGTGATGCCGCCCACGGCGGGCAGCACATGGCCCACGCCGGTGATATCCATGCGGTAGGGGGTGCCCATCGTGGGGTGGTGCACTTCGCCCAGCAGGCTTTGCATGACCAGACGATCGCGGTTGATGGTTGCCTTTTTCATGAAAATTGCTCCTTTGTCGTTATAGTTTTACTGAATTATTCCGGCGGGTTGCAGCGCTTGCACGGCGTAAAACCCTGGTCCCTCGCTTCCTGCAGGGTGACCTCCGTGGGGTCCACCATGCTGCTGCAGGTGGCGGTTTTGTGGTAGCGCGCGCCGCTTTGCGGGATGAATACGCGCACTTCTTCCGGCATTGGAACGGCGGTTGCCGCCTCAGTGGGCGCCGGTGTTTCCGTTGCGGGCGGCGGCCACGCTAACGTGGCTATGATGGCTGTTGGGCGTTGCGCTGTTGTTGCCCTGGCCGTAGGCGTGGCTGTCACCACCGGCACCGGCGCAACGGCCGCGGCATTTGTGGGCGCGGTCGTTTCCGGTGCGGCCGGAATCGCCGTTTCTTCCGGTGCGGCTGTGGGCGTTGCAAGCTCCGTCACCGCAGGCGGCAACGGCGTTTGGGCGGGCGCGCCCAAATTCCGTTCAAAATAGGAATCATTCAGGAACACGCCAAGCGCCGCAAACAGCGCAAGTGTAGGCATCAGCACGGCGGCGTTCATCACCTGCTGCTTTTTCTTGCCTTCCGCTAGCAGCCTTCGCGAACGAAACCACGCGCGCAAACAGCGCGGCAACGTGTCGGGGTTTCCGGCCATGGCCGCCCCCTCCTCTGGTGTCTTGTGCACAGTCTTGGCTCATGGTATCACGCCGGGGCAGGCGCGTCAACCAAAGAAAAACCGGCGGCCTTGCGGTCACCGGTTTCATGGAGGCGCCAACCAGATTCGAACTGGTGATAAAGATTTTGCAGACCTTCGCCTTACCACTTGGCTATGGCGCCAGAAAAACGTTGGGGAGGCTTTTCGCCTCCCCAGTGCCCCGTTTGGAGCGGTAGACGAGATTCGGACTCGCGACATCCACCTTGGCAAGGTGGCACTCTACCACTGAGCTACTACCGCATATTCCTGGTGCCTTGGGGCGGAATTGAACCACCGACACGTAGATTTTCAGTCTACTGCTCTACCGACTGAGCTACCAAGGCACAATGGCGACCCGGAAGGGGCTCGAACCCTCGACCTCCAGCGTGACAGGCTGGCATTCTAACCAACTGAACTACCGGGCCGTAATGGTGGGAACAACAGGGCTCGAACCTGTGACCCTCTGCTTGTAAGGCAGATGCTCTCCCAGCTGAGCTATGCTCCCTAACCTGGAGCGAAAATGCCGCGTGCGCGGCGACGTGGTATATCATAGCCGACGAGCGTTCGTTTGTCAAGGGGAAATCGCGCTGATTTCCAAAAACTGTGGAGATATGGTATACTAACCTCCGTGGCAAACGCACGGGAGAAGTTTGTGCGCCTGCCGCGATACGATCCCAAGGAGGCACCCTATGCAAGACAAGGACTTTGGTTGGCTGTTTATTGGCGCGGGCAGCATCGCCAGGCGCGTTCTGCCCGATTTGGCGCGCACGCGCGGCGGGTATCTGGCCGCGATCTGTTCCGGCCGGGGCGATACGGCACGCGCCCTGGCAAAAGAACACGGCGCGCGGGCGTATGACGACCTGGAACAGGCGTTTCGCGATCCCGGCGTGCGCGCTGTGTACGTCGCCACGCCCAACCATCTGCACAGGGCGCACACACTGGCGGCGCTTCAACACGGCTTCCCCGTGCTGTGCGAAAAGCCCTTTGCGCTAAGTCTGTCCGAGGCCGACGAGATGATCGATATGGCGGAGCAAAAAAACCTGCTGCTGATGGAAGGCATGTGGACGCGGTTCAATCCGTGCGTGGAGAAGGCCGTGCAGTGGGCGCGGGAAGGCCGCATAGGCCGCGTGCTGTCCCTGACCGCCGATTTTGCCGGGCGTGTCAACCCTTCCGTGGCGCGCATTCATCAGCCGGCAATGGGCGGCGGCGCGCTGCTGGATGTAGGCGTGTATACCGTGGCAATGGCGCAGACGCTGTTTGGCATGGCGCCCGAAAGGATGGAGGCCGTGGGCACATTCACCGAAGCCGGCGTGGATGCGCAGTGTGCGTTGACGCTGCGCTACCAAAGCGGCGCGATCGCCCGCCTGTTCTCCGCCATTGAAGTGAGCACCCCGCATGACGCGTGGATCTACGGCGAAACGGGCCGCATCTACCTGAAAAGGTTCTGGAACCCGGATGCCGTCCGCCTGATCACCGAAGATGGCGAAGAAACCTATCAGCCTGAGAAGATCGGCGAAGCATTCTACCATGAGTTCAACCACTTCATGGATATGGAGCGCGCGGGCAAGAAGGAAAGCACGGTGGTATCCCATGCCTACACGCGCACCGTTATGCATATTTTGGATGAAGCCGCCGCCAAGCTGCGGCAATGACAGGAGGTTTTGGCTTTGCCTGGCCTATCGATTTCACGCCTACAGGCATACATCAGAGAGCAGGATCACAACCCTGAATTACGGCAGCTATACTTTTTGAAGCTGGCGGAGGAAGCGGGCGAGCTTTCCCGCGCGATGCGCAAAAACGCAACGCCGGCGACGGAAACCACTCTCAAAGGTACGATAGAAGAAGAAATCTACGACGTTATCTACTACGCCCTTGCGATTGCGAACTGCTATGATGTTGACGTTGAGAAATGGGCATATATCAAAGAAAAGCTGAATGATGAGAAGTATCACCGAAACCATGCCGATTCATTACTGCCCACAGAATAGACAAGGGACTGCCCAATTACGGGCAGTCCCTTCCGCTACTGCGCGAGTTGATAGATACTTGCCATATAGAGGTTTTGCGAAAACCCCTTTCTTTTATCCCAAATACGTCTCCAGCCGCGCAAACAGATCACCCATGTCAATCGGTTTCCCCAAATGCCCGTTCATGCCCGCCGCCAGACAACGTTCCACATCTTCGCGGAACACGTTGGCCGTCATCGCTACGATCGGCACCGTTTTCGCTCTGTCCACATCCATGGCGCGGATGCGGCGCGTCGCCTCGTAGCCGTCCATTTCGGGCATGTGGATATCCATGAAGATCATGTCATATGCATCCGGCGCGTCCGCAAACATTGTGACGGCGGCAAGCCCGTTTTCGGCGCAATCGATGGCCACGCCCGTGTCTTCCAGCAGGGTGATGACGATCTCGCGGTTGATCTCCACATCCTCCACCAGCAGCACCCGCTTGCCCGTATAGCGTCCTTGCGTGGGCCTTGGCGCATCCGCCGCCTCTACGGCAGGCTGCACCTGACCCAGGCTGTCCACCTCTTCCACCGTTACATCGAAAGTGAAAACCGATCCCCGGTTCGGCTCCGATTCCACCCGGATGTGTCCGTCCATCATCTCCACAATGCGTTTGGAAATCGCAAGCCCAAGGCCCGTTCCGCCAAACCTGCGCGAAATGCCGTTATCCGCCTGCGCGAAGGAGCGGAACAGCTTTGCCTGCTGCTCCCGGCTGATGCCGATGCCCGTGTCGCCAACGGAGACTTGCAGCGTCAGGGTGCCTCCCCGTCGCTGCGCCACCGAGGCCGTCAGGTTGATCTCTCCGCCATCCGGCGTGAACTTGATCGCGTTGGACAGCAGGTTCGTCACCACCTGCGCCAGCCGCTGCTCATCGGCGCGGATGAACTCCGGCAGGTCCGGCTCCAGTTGCACCTTGAACGTTTGCGATTTTTCCTCCACACGGAAGTTAATTACGCTGACCACGCGCCGAAGCATCTGATCAAATGAAAACGCCGAAAGGGACAGCTCGAACTTGTTCGCCTCGATTTTGGACATATCCAGGATGTCGTTGATGATGCCCAGCAGGTGCTGCGAAGCGCCCTCGATCTTATCCAGGCAGTACTCTTTTTTCTCGGGATCATTCGAAGATTTGGCGATGTTCGTCATGCCAATGATCGCATTCATGGGCGTGCGCATTTCATGGCTCATGCTGGACAGGAAATCGCTCTTCGCGCGGCTTGCGGATTCCGCCTGCTCCTTCGCTTTGACCAGTTCCTGTTCCAGCCGCCGCTTTTCGGTGATATCCGAGGCGATCACGCCAAAGTTCTGCGTGGCGGTGTTCAGGCTGAACACGGAAACGGACAGAATGCGCTCCTCGCCGTCTTTGCGGCGAATGGGAATCTCAACCTGCAGATGGCGCGCATCCGGGAAGGCGGGCAGGTAGTCATCGCGCACGCGGCGCAGATCATCGGGGGAGAGCAGCAGGTTTAGCCCGCCCGCGAGCAGCTCATCCACAGTGTAGCCGGTGATTTCCGCGGCGCCTTGGTTTGCGTATGCGAATTTATCCCACGAGGGGATGTACACAATGAAGTTCCTGGATGTGTTGACAATGGAGGACATGCGCAGCAGGTCCGCTTCGGTGATGTCGCGCAGGATGACGCCCGCGATGACGTTGGAAATCAGCCGCGCCAGCTGCGCGTCGCTATCGGTCCACACCCTGGTGGCGTTCGCTTCCACAAAGCTTAGCACGCCCCAGAATTGCCCGCCCACATATACCGGCACATCCAGATAGGAGCAGATGCTCATTTGGCCGTACACCGCACGCTCTTCTTCGGTCATCGGTTCATCCTGGGTCAGGTAGGGGCGGCTTTGCGCAACGAACGCATCGTGCCATATCCAACCTTCGCGCAGCGGTACGGCAATTTCCTTGGGCCAACTGCGCGCCCCTGACTGGCACCATTCTTCCACTGGCATGACCAGCCGGGCGGTCGGGTCAAACTTCGCCAACACCACATTTGTCAGCGCCATGAATTCGCCCGCCATGCTCAGCGCCCGCATGATCAGCTGGGGTATATCCGCCGTAGAGATAAAGTTCTGCGAGATCGCGCTCATCAGTTCCTGCTGCTCCAGGCGGCGCTTCAGGTTCGATTGCGCCTCTTTCAGCTCCGTGATATCCACGCTGTGCTGCAGGTGCGCTGTGCCGCCGCCGGTCCATTGGATCAGGCAGTCGGTATTGCGGTAGAACCGGCCGGTAACGGTGCTGTGCTCCTCCCACACGATGATCTCATCCGGGTGATCCTGCAGGCGGCGCATGGGGCAGAAATCGCACCGGTCATCAATGCCCTGCTGCAGCACCTTCCAGCACTTTTCGCCGATGACATCGGGGGAAAGGCCGTAATGCTCGCGCATGCGGTCATTGATGAAAAGGATTCTGTCCGTATTGGCGTCCGTAACATATAGGAAGGCATCGATTCCGTTTAGGATGGTGGTAAGCACATTCAGCGAAACGCTGCTTGCCTCCGCCTGGCGCATCGTCAGTTTCAGCCGGTGCAGCATATCGCCCACGGAGGTGCACAGCATCAGCATTTCGCGGGTGCTTGTCAGTCCGGTGGTGTCGATTCCGTCCGCAGCGGAGGCGCGCGCAAGGGCCTTGCTGAGCCGCTCCACGGGCCGAATCGCGTAGCGCGAGATAAGCAGATACAGCACCGTTACCAGCAGGCATACCGCCGCGATCATCAGCAGCACCGCCAGCATGATGATGCGCTGCCCTTCCGTATACAGTGTGCGCCCCATCGTCATGCGCAGCTGCGCGGGGTTGCCGAACATATCCGTCAGCGGAAGCATCGCCGACACCGTGTCGCCCGTCTTCACATCGATTGACGGCGTGCTCTGGGATACGCTCAGCCTGTCCAGCACTTCAAATGCCGTGTCGTCATAGTGGGTGATATAGCGCAGGTGTTCATCATCCATGAGGTTGGCAAAGATCACCGTGCCCACGGGCTCGTCTTCAGTGCCCAGCAGCGCCACGGGCAGCACCCGCACATCAAACGCCGTGCCCTGGTAGAGCAAAATGCCCGCTTTGCCGTACGGCGCGCCGTTATAGACATCTTCCACCGTTACCGGCGTATACTTGTTCACGGCCTCACGGGCCACAACGCTCAGGTATTCGCTGAGCCCCTCCGGCAGCGACAGCGCTTTGCTGTGCATCTGGTCGACATACTCGACATAACAGTCTTTGCCGTTTCGGTCCTTGATGATAACCAGATCCGCGCGGGATGAAAACAGAATGCCCATGCCGGGCCAGTTTTCGCTGACGTAATTTGGGCGGTTGCCCTTGATGAACTGGATGGTTTCTTCCCAGTTGGCGATATCCAGCGCCGTGATCAGCAACTCATTTTCGCGGTCTTTGAGCACGCCCTGCACCACGGCCATCTGGTTTTCGATGTATACGTTTTCAGAGCGCAGCAGCATTGCCGTCATTGATGTGCGTACAATCGTAAAAAACGCGGCAATAAACAGAACGAGGATTGCGCCGGATACGACCAGAACGACCCATCGCATGGATCGTGTGGCTTTTTTTCTTTGCATGAAGATCCCCCGATTCTTTATGCTTGCGCACCTTTTTCATTAAAGCGTTCGTATAGGCGGCGCACATTATCCGGGTTGGCGGCCGGTCCGAACTCGCACTGCGCGATCACGCCGCCATGATTCCATAAGACATCATACACTAAATCCACCGCGGTATCCACATCTTTTTTTGTGCCACTAGGCAATATATGCTGCCGGTCCATTTCCCCCCAGAATGTAAGCTTCCCTTTGAAGGGTTTTAACTTCTCTACGCCGATGCAAAAAATCTGCGTGTTGATCGCGTCCAGCCCCAATTCTATCAGGTGGGGCAGGATGGCTAAAGTGTTTCCATCTGAGTGCATGAATGTTTTTTTGCCGTGCGCCTTGGCGATATTGATGAAGTCGCGGTACATGGGCTTGAACAACCGGACCCACAGCACCGGATCGATCAGCAGCGCGTTCTGGCTGCCCCAGTCATCCATGAAGTTCAGCGCGTCCACATCGGTTTTTGCCCACGCTTCCAGAAGTTCACAGTGGTGCTGGTGCATCCTATCCAGGAAGGCCATCATGCGGGGCGGCTGCTCCAACAGATCGATGTATGTATTTTCGCTGCCGCGCACGAACTGCAGCCTTTCAAAGGGCCTGGGGCAGCAGCCGGCGATGTTGAACTTGTCGCTTTTGCCGCAGTGGCGGTTGACGGCATCCCTGTCAAAGGTCAGCAGTTCATCTGGGATATGCACGTTATCCACATCGGCCCAGTCTTCATCCTGCACGGGCGGGGTTTTAACTTCGCCGATCACGCCCGGCTGTATATTGGTGAAGGTGCAGTTCCATTCATCCGTGAAAAGGCCGGGGGCGTACGCGTCGCCGTGCGTTACGGGGTTCACGCGGAGGTGCACGGGTGGGCCGTCAAAATCCCAGATGAAATCGTCGATCAGCCGGTCAAGCGCCTCTTTATGGTGGATGGCCGCCCAGGGCAGCCACCAAAGCTGCCGGGGAACGCGTCCGTCGGTGTTCTGGAACGCCAGGGTTTTGTATACCAGCTCACGGCTTGTCATGGCACATCCTCCAAATAAGATGACAGCACGCGCATTACCGCGTCAATATCCACGGGCTTGGAAAGGTGCCCGTTCATCCCGCAGGCCATTGCCTTTTCCACATCTTCGCGGTATGCATTGGCGGTCATCGCGAGGATGGGCACGGTGCGCGCGTCCGCGCGGTCAAGCTGCCGGATCGCGGCGGTTGATTCATAGCCGCCCATGCGGGGCATCTGCACATCCATGAACACAAGCTGATACCAGTCGGGCGGCGACTTTTCAAACATTTCCAGCGCCTGCTGCCCGTCTTCGGCCTCTTCGATATCCACGCCTGTTTCCGCCAGCAGTTCCGAAAGGATCATCCGGTTCAGTTCCACATCTTCCACCACCAGGATGCGCTTGCCTGTAAGGTTTGGGGTATCGACTGATCCCGCGCCGGCATCCGCCTCGGCGCTGTCGGCCTTTTCAAAGGTCAAAGTAAAGCTGAACGTGCTGCCATGGCCCTGCTCACTTTTTACCGTAATCAGGCCGCCCATCTGCTTTACCAGGCTTTGGCTGATGGAAAGGCCAAGCCCCGTGCCCCCAAAGCGGACTGCGATGCTTGCATCCGTCTGCTCGAAGGGTGTGAACAGGTGGGATATCTGCTCTTCGCTCATGCCGATGCCGGTATCTTCCACGGAGAACGCCACCGTGACATGCGTGTCCGTTTCCTTCACTGCATGGACAAGGAAACGGATAATGCCAAGCTTCGGCGTGAACTTCACCGCGTTGCCCAGCAGGTTGATAATCACCTGTTTCAGGCGCAGCTTATCGCCGCGCACGCACAGGCTGGGCAGTGCCTGATGGCCGGAGAAGAACATGATTTGCTTATCCCGCGTGCGCTGGGTTATCATCAGCGCCACCTCATCCAGTGCGGAGCGCAGCAGGAAGGGTTCATCCGCAATATCAAACTTGCCGGATTCTATTTTGGACATATCCAGCACATCGTTCACGATATTGAGCAGGTGACCCGACGCGGTTTCGATCTCGCCAATCGACTTCAGCGCTTTATCCGGTTGGCCGATGGATTGCGCCGCGATCCTGGCCATCCCCATGATGACATTGAGCGGCGTACGGATTTCGTGGCTCATCCGGGCCAGAAAATCGGACTTTGCGTGGTTGGCTACCTGCGCGGCTTCGGTCTGCACTTCCAGTTCGCGCGTGCGCTGGCGAACTGTTTCGGTTAGGTTGTTGTTCATCTGGCGGATGCGCAGCAGCAGGAAGATTACGAAAATAAACCCAATCGCCAGCACTGCCGCGGAACCAATCAATATGGGTACCTGCGCCTTTGCAAGGTTTCCCTGGTAATCGAAGACACGGTGCGTCCACCGGTCGGAAATGCGCGCGGTATCCACCAGGGGCAGCGCTTTACTGATGATGGAGCACAGCAGCGCCTGGTCCCTGTTAAAGCCAAACACCGAATCGTACGTGCGGCCGAACACGATATTCGCCTTGTATCCCGGCTGTTCCAGGTAGTTGGTGAGGCTGAGCAGCGCATTCTGCGTGGCCATCACGAAATCCACCTGACCTTTTGCCAGCGCATCGAACGCGGTATCGGTGGAAGGGTAATAGACGGTGTTGGCGTTGTCCGGGAACCATTCCTCAAACAGTTCGGCGTACGCGCTGCTGTCGATCAGGCCGACTTTCGCGTACATGACCTCGCTTACGCTGATATCCGCGGTTTCCGCCTTGGAGATCAGCGCGTAGGAATCCGTAGCGTACGCGGTATTCGGCCATAGGAAGTGCCCCTCGCGCGCCTCGGTGCGCACCAGTTCCGTGATCATCGCGGCGCGGCCGTCTTCCAGCATGCTAAGCAGCGTTTCCCATTCCGTACCGGGATCGTTCAGGGGTTCAAATGTCAGATTCAGCAGTTCGCCGATGGCATCCAATATGTCGATGGCAATCCCCTGGAACTCGCCCTCTTTTGTGTTGTAAAAGCTGGTGGGGTAGTTGTCGTACTCCGCGGCGTAATAGACATGCTGCACGCGCTTTTGCATGTTCACGATATAGGCCATTTCATCCTGGGTCAGCTGTATGCGCAGTTTATGCTTCTGATATTGGAAAGCGCCCTGCTGGTATAGCTCAATCAGATGGATGATCCCGCCCGCCGCCAGGTACTTGTTCATCACGCTGATGATGGGGGCGAGCGCGGGGTCGGCGGTGGTCAGTGAAACAGGGGAGTAGATCAGGGGGAAGTAATCTTCTGCCTGTATGAAGGTATAGGTTTCAAACGCGGCCTCGCTGGGGCCTTCATCAAAGAAAGCATCCAGTTCGCCGGTGCGAAGCATTTCAGCGGCCTGGGCATAGGTGGAGATGTATACGGTTTCAAACGAAACCTCCGATACGCGGCGTACTGCCTCTTCCGTGGTGACGCCTTCCAGGAAACCGTACCGGTATTGCTGTTCCCCTGTAATCCGGCGCTCCTGCTCGTTCTTTTCGCGGTAAAACACCTTAATAGGCCGCTCGGCGATGGCATCGGTCATGTAATAATATTGAAGGCGGTCGGGGGTTGATGTTACTTCCCCCGAGAACGAAACTTCAAGGCTGTTCAGCCCCTCAATCAGCCAATCCCATTCCAGCAGATCTACCGTTACAGGGATATCGAACAGCTGAGACAGCAGATCGGCAAACAGGGCGGAAAAGCCCGCGACCTTGCCGTTTTCATCCAGAAAGGCTTCGGTGCTGGGGTTCATGGCATAGCGGAAAGAAGGGTACTGCGTCCTGATTGCCTCTATGGCATCGATCTCGTCTTCGGTGATCCCCGGAATTTGCAGGTAGTATGTGATTTCTTCCCCGTCTATTTCCGAAACCGCGAAGGCGGCCGAAGAAAACCCCCATGGCAGCAGGCATAATGCAAGAAACAAGGCGGCTATATGCCGGCAACGCGATACGCTTTTCACGGTTCTCCTCCCTATCATAAAGGCCCAATGTAAGTTTATCAGCTTATACGCGTTTGTCAATGACTGGTTTTCCGTCGGTTCAGCGCGAAAAATGTAGAACTCAGACCCGCTCTATTACGAATCCGGGTGCAATATGATACTGTTGCAATGAAGTCAACACGAAAGGGGTGGTTTTCATGCTCGCAACCTGGATTCTGGTCGGCGCGGCCGCGCTGCTGTTGGTAACCCTGGCGATCTTCGGGTATGTCAAGGCGCCGCCGGATATGGCGTACATCATCTCCGGCCTTCGCAAGAAGATCATTATCGGCAAATCTTCCATTCGTATTCCGTACCTGGAGCGATTGGATACATTGAGCCTGAAGATGATGTCTGTGGATGTGAAAACCAGCTCCTTTGTACCGACGGCCGAATACATCAACATCACTGTGGATGCGGCGGTCAAACTGAAGATTGGCACGGAACCGCAGCTGCTTTCCATCGCGGCGGAGAACTTCCTGAACAAGAAAGAGGACTACATCATTCTGCAGGTGCAGGATGTGCTGGAAGGCAACATGCGCGAGATCATCGGCCAGATGCGTCTGGAAGAGATGGTAACAAACCGCAAAAGCTTCGCTGAGAAGGTGCAGGATAACGCGGTGCCCGATCTTGCCAGGATGGGCCTTGAGATCATCAGCTTCAACGTGCAAAGCTTTTCCGACCAGAACGGCGTGATCAACGACCTGGGTATCGATAACATCAGCCAGATCAAGAAAAAGGCAGCTATCGCCAAGGCTGACGCCGAGAAGGAAATTGCAAAGGCCCAGGCGCAGGCCAGCAAGGAAGCCAACGATGCCCGCATAGACGCCGAAACGAAGATCGCCATAAAGAACAACGACCTGCGCATCAAGGAAGCGGAACTTAAAAACCAGGCCGACATCAAGCAGGCGGAGGCGGATGCGGCGTACGGCATTCAGCAGCAGGAACAGCGCAAGACCATCGAGGTCAAGAGCGCGGACGCCGACATCGCAAGGCAAGAGCGCGAGGCCGTGCTGAAAGCCAAGGAAGTGGAAGTCACCGAGCGCACGCTGGAGGCGACGGTCAAGAAAAAGGCGGAAGCCGAGCTGTTTGAACGGCAGAAGAAGGCCGAGGCTGACCTGTTTGAGCGCCAGCGGAAGGCGGAAGCGGAGCTGGTAGAGGCGCAGCGCCAGGCGGAAGCTATCAAGGCGCGCGCGGAGGCCGACCGCTTCGCCAAAGAGCAGGCTGCCGAAGCCGAGCGGTTTGCAAGAGAGCAGGAGGCGGAGGGAGTAAGGAAACTGGGCCTTGCGGACGCTGAAGCCATCCGCGCCAAGGCCCTGGCGGAAGCCGAAGGTATCGACAAGAAGGCCGAAGCGATGCGTAAATACGGCGAGGCCGCGGTGCTGGAAATGTACTTTGCCGCGCTGCCTGAAATCGCCCGCAATGTGGCCGAGCCGCTGAGCAAGGTAGACAAGATCACCATGTACGGCGAGGGCAACAGCGCCCGCCTGGTGCAGGATATCATCAAGTCCACCACGCAGGTGTCCGACGGGCTGATCGAAGGCGTCGGGATCGATCTGAAATCGCTGCTGGCCGGGTTCCTCGGCGGCAGGCTGGGCGGGCAGACTGTGGCCGGCGCGCCGCAAACCGCACCCGCGCCCACACCGGGTAATAACGCGTAACAAACCTTGACGGACCAACATTTCTCCAGCGGCATACAGTATATCGGGCGTGTATGCCGCCCAAGGAGGAATGTGAATGTTTCCATATGACGTTAGGGGTTTTACCCCTCGACCGCATAAACAGAGCTGCGCTACATCTTGCAGGCCTAAGTGCAATGAACCCCCGCGCTGCGATTTCGACCCGTGCTGCCAGCCGCCCAGGATCATCGATGAACCGTGCTGCGAGCCGGCTTGCCCTATGAGAAGGAAACCGGCATGCTGCGAACCTGCGTGTCCGCCGCGGTATGAGCAAATCAATTGCCAGAGAGAGTGCGAGCCGCCTTGGCCCCCGCCGTGTCCGCCGCCCAGCCGTTTGGTGCTGGTGGGAAGCCTGGACCAGCGCTGCCTGCCCGAAAGGCTGTCCGTGACCGGGCTGCCGATGGGCCTGCTGGAACCGCTGACACTGGTCGGTGTGGAGCAAAGCTGCGATGCCCCCACCGTGTGCGTGAAGGAAACCCGTCGCGGGCCGGCCGCCGTGGTGGCGGAGGTGCGCATCCCGTTGGTCGCGTGGGTGCGCGACCGCAGGGGCCGCGTATGCGCGGGATACACGCAGTTTACCGCGTGCGTGCCGCTGCCCAGGGGCTGCGTCTGTCAGCCGGGCGCGTACGTTGCCGAAGCGCAGGTGCGCCTGGTGAACGGCGGGCCGCCGGTGACGTGCCCCACGTTTGATGTGCGCCTTGCCGTGTGCGTGCAGGTGTTCATGGTGCAGATGCCCCCGCGCGGGCGCTGCGGCAGGGGCGCGTGCGATCCGTTCTTTTCCATGCCGCTGTACCCGCAGCTGCGGGGAATCTGGTAGACCTGGCAAACTTGAACCGTTTTGGGGAGGGGAAACCCTCCCCGCCTTCTGTCCGCTTATGGGGCGATAAGCATTACATTAATTCCTGATAGATTTTGCGCGAAAGCCCGCGCGAGATTTTACTGTCCGGTAAGAAGCCGGAGCGCAGACGTAGCAGCGCTACGTCAAGCGGAGAGCGCCGCCGCCGGGCGGAAAAAGATCCGCGGGCTTTGCGCAAAATGTATCTGGAATTGGTGTTACATTAGAATTTGATAAAACCCCTTGGGAAAGGGCTGTAAGCAGCCTTTGAGCGCTTTTGTTTGCCAAGGTTTTGTTGTATAATAGCCCCGAGAAAGATATGAAAGGGGTAAGGATTTCCGGCGAAATCCTATTATGGCGCGATATCGTTGAAATCGCGCCCCCGAAGAAAGGGACAGGGGAATGAAAGAAGTCATCAAGAGGGACGCCATCACGCCGTACAAGGAGCTGCGCAAGCGCTCGCCCCTGCCGTTCGTCGCGGCCGGCGTGGCGTTTCTGCTGTACGGCTCCAGGTTGCCCATCGCAAGGCTGTATGATTACCTGGTCGCGGGCGTCGTGGCGGTGATCGTTTATTTCGTGGCCAGGGGCATCTGGCCGGATAAAAAGGTGCGGGTGGAGCTGCCGCCGGATACCGGTGACAACAAAACCGATCAGCTGCTGACAGAAGCGCGCGCCATCCTCTCGACCTTCAAACAGGCGAACGACAGGATTGCCGACCCCACCGTGTCCCGCTGCATTGAAGATATCGAGCGCGCGTCGGTAACGATCCTGACCCGCCTGGAAGAAGATACTGCGCTGTTCAGCCAACTGCGCCAGTTCCTGCGCTACTACCTGCCCACCACGAAAAAGCTGCTGGACGCCAGGGCCGCCATCGAGCAGCACGGCATCCTGAGCGAAAACGACAAAGCGGTGTGCGACAGGTGCGACCGCGTGCTGCCGGAGATCAAGCGGGCGTTTGATTTGCAGCTGGAAGCGCTGGACAAGCATAAATACCTTGACCTGCAGGTGGAAATGGACGTGCTGGAGGGCATGCTAAAGTCTGACGGGCTATCCGACATGAAAAAGGGCTAATGCGAGAGGAGCGGGCGAAAATGGAAAAGACGAACATGCAGGGCGCGGTGGATGTGCTGGAGATCAAAACCCCCAAGGATATTACGCTGGTGGATCTGCCTGAAAAGGACCAGGCCGCCGTGAAGGAATATGCGGGAAAGATTAACGTAACAAACGCCGCCGAGGTGCTGCAATACGGCGCGGCGGCGCAGCAGAAGCTGACCGTGTTTGCCGATACGGCGCTCGCTTCCGTTAAAACGAAGGATACGGGTGCGGCGGGCGAGGCGCTGTCGGGCCTGGTGGCGCAGCTGCAGGGGTTCAGCGCGGACGGCGGCGAGAAGAAGGGGATATTCGGCCTTTTCAGCAAAGGTAAGGCGCAGATCGCCACGATGAAGGCGCGCTTTGACAAGGTAAGCACATCCGTGGATCAGGTGGCCGATACCCTGACCGACCATCGCCAGGGGCTGCTGAAAGATATCGCGATGCTGGACCGGCTGTACGATGAAAACGTGGACTATTACCGGCAGCTTTGCTTCTATATTGTAGCGGGCAAGGAAAAGATCGAGGGGCTGCGCGCGAATGAGCTGCCCGCACTGAACGCCAAGGCGCTTGAGACCGGCGACCCAGCCGATGCGCAGGTTGCCAGCGACATGGCCGCCGCGATAGACCGGTTTGAAAAGAAGATATTTGACCTGGAACTGACGCGGCAGATCAGCATCCAGATGGCGCCGCAGATTCGGCTTTTGCAGAACAATGACTCGCTGATGGCGGACAAGATTCATTCCGCGCTGGTGAACACGCTGCCGCTGTGGAAGAGCCAGATGGTGCTGGCGCTGGGTCTGGAGAACTCGCGCCAGGCGATTGCCGCGCAGCAGGCCGTGACCGATGCCACCAACAAGATGCTGCGCCAGAACGCCGAGGCGCTCAAGCAGGGCACGATCGAAACCGCGCGCGCTACCGAGCGGGGCATTGTCGACATCGAGACGCTGACCGCGACGAACCAGGCGCTGATCGAATCGCTGACAGAGGTTGCGAGCATCCAGCGCGAAGGCCGGGCGCAGCGCATGGCCGCTGAGCAGAAGCTGCGCGAGATGGAAGACCAACTGAAACAGAAGCTGCTGGAAGTTAGGGACCGGCCGCAGCTGCAATAAAAATAGAAAAGGCAGGGATATCTGGCGAAATCCTGTTATGTCTGCCCCGTCAGCCGCCATTGGCGGCCGCCGGGCTTCGAACGGCGAATTTACAATTCGCACGTTCTCGATCCGCCTTTCGGCGGACGCAAGGCGCGATATCTTCGAACTCGCGCCCTCAGGAGGTGGGATGAAAGGTGCTGAAAAAACTGAAACAGATGCCGCTTTCCATCGCGGTTGGCGTGATGGTGGTGTGTATCCTGGCAGGTGTGACGCTGGGCAACCGAAACGCGCTGAACAGGGCGAAGGCTGACTCAGGCGCGACGCTGACGGCTGTGACGCAGCATACCGCGGAGCGCGCGACGCAGGCGGGGAACTTGGTGAAGCTGGCGGAAAGGCTCAGCCCCGATGATCCCATCATTGCGCCGCTGAAAACCGCGATTGCGGAGCTGAAGGCTGCGAACACGCCTTCCGGGATCACGCAGGCGGACCAGGCGCTGACCGCCGCGTGCGAGGCCGCGCGCACGGCGCTTGCCGGGAAGGGGTCGGAGCAGGACGCGAAGCTGCTGACGGGGTTGTTGGATACCATCGCCAGTGAGGAGAGCATGATCACCTTTACGGTGAGGGAATACAATGCGGCGCTTGTAACGGTACAGGATGTATATGATTCGCTGCCCACTAAATGGATACAAGCCGCGCCGGAGGTGTTTGTAAGATGAAAAAGACCCGTTTTTTTGTGGCCTTCACGCTGATTCTGATGCTGCTTGCGGCGCCGTTTACGGCGCTGGCGGGCATCCCCACGGAGCCTATGCCCGCTTTCTATGTCAATGATTTCGCCGATGTGATTTCAGAGGCGGATGAGGCGGAGATGCTGGCGCTGGGGACGGCGCTAGAAGATGCCTGCGGCGCTCAGGTTGTGGTTGCCACGGTGGAATGGCTGGATGGGATAGGCATTGACCAATACGGGTATGACATGCTCAGCGCATGGAAGCTTGGCAGTGAGAGCAAGATCGACGGCGTGTTGCTGCTGCTTTCCGTGGGCGATCGCGAAGTTGGCACCACCGTAGGCGAGGGCTTGATAAAATCGCTGACATCATCAGTGACGGGTGCCTACACTGACGAGTATGCGATGTCTTATCTTGGAAAGAATGATTATTCTTCTGGCCTGCGCGAGAACTACCGCGCGTTGGTATCGAAAGTGGCGTCGATCAACGGCATTTCAATGTCGCAGCTTACGCAGCCGAATGTTGCGCCGGATGGATCATCTTATGGGTATGATAATCCGCAGTACAATTACGAGTACAGCAACAATTACAGCGGCGGCAACACTTCGATGACTTCTTGGGGAGGAGGTTTTTTGATGGAATTGATTATCGCGATCATTGTTTTGATTGTCATTTTTTCGATTGTGCGCTCGCTGTTTAGGGCGTCTGGCAACGCGCCTGGTTGCTTGTTTGGCTGGATGTTGGGCCGCAGCACGCGCCCCCGCGGTTGGGGTGGCTGGGGCTGGGGCGGACATCATCATCATCCGCCACATCATCACCACGGGCCGACAATGGGACCGCGTCCCAAGCCCCCCGGCGGGCGTTCCACAGGCGGTTTTGGCGGCGGTGGATTTGGCGGAGGTGGCGGAGGGTTTGGTGGCGGGGGCCGTTCCGGCGGCGGTGGCGGTCGCTCTGGGGGCGGCGGAGGCCGTGTTGGCGGCGGCGGAGGTCGTCCTGGCGGTGGTTCAAGCCGCAAGTTCTGATCGGGCTAAAATGGTGAAACCAGGCACATACATGCTGTGCCTCAACAAAACAGACTGGCGGTCGCATATAAACAGACCACCAGTCTACTTTTTTCAGCCGTTTACTTACCCCCGCGTAAAAGGTGCATCCACCCAAGTGGTAAGCACAATCCCTGCCGCGTCCAGCGCATCCTTAAACGCTTGGTCTTTCAGCACGCGGTGCTCCCAAACGCGCATCTGCCAGCCTGGGTAAATGGCTTTCAGTTCCGGCGTTTCCAGCGCAGGATGCATGAACATCTCATTCACGCCGGGCACGCATCCCTCCGTAGCGGCCTTGATGTACTGCGCCAGAACCGTCTCATAGGTATCGGAAGGCGTTACCGGGCGGCCAAATTCCAGCAGGCGCTCCAGCAAACCAATGCCCAGCGAGTTCGCCATGTTGTTTAGCATACCCACCTGCGCCGCAAGCTCAGGCGGCACAATGCCGAAGCCTTCCGCACTGCGCGGCATGCGGAAGCCCAACCGCCTTGGCGCGCAAAGGGTGAATATTATTTCCAGGTAGTTTGGGCCTTCCAGCCCATACACGCTGCCCATGTGGTTATCCAGGTGGGTGGGCGGAAGATCCCTTTCCATCATGAAGCGCATCTGCGCGGAAAGTTCTGTTTGCACATCCTGCGGGTTTGACTTTTTTAGCAGCTCTTTCACGGTGCGCGGCATATATCCCGCGGCATCCAGCAGGCTTGGCACCGCCTCCCGGCTGACGGGCCCCCAGCGGTAGCCGGTCCATTCGCTGGTCAGCGTTGTGTGCAGGCCCACGCGCATCTTTTTGTTGCGTTTGGCCCGGGCCACGCCGTCCTCCGCCCAGGGGCATGGCGTCATCAATGTGGTGGAGGTAATAAAGCCGTTTTCAAACAGATCCTCAACGGCTTCATTGGTGGATTGGCTCATGCCGTAGTCATCCGCATTCAGGATCAGATACCGCGTTTCGCTTGTGCTCATTTATGGATCGCCTCCTTTTTTGTCAGTGCGGGAATGTTTACCAGCCACGATGCCGCGAATGAGCATGCCATCAACAGCGCTGGGAAGATCGCGATCATCCAGCGGGTGGCTTCGTCGGGGCGCGTGCCGGGGTTATCTGCGTCAACAAAGCCGAACATCTTTGTGATCAGGAAGAAGACCAGCGCTGTCATAAAGTTGGCGCAGCGGCCCAGCAGACCGAACAGGCTGTTGTAGGTGCCTTCGCGCCGCAGGTTGGTTTTCGCGGCGTCCTCATCCAGGATGCTGGCGGTGATCAGGTCCAGGTTGGCTGTAACGCCCGCGATGCCGATGCCGATCAGCGCGCCCGCCGCCATCGCGGAAGGCAGGCTGTGCATAAAATACATCGGCACCATCGCAAAGCCCAGGAAGCACAGCGATGCGCGCCATGCTTTCAGCGCGCCGATCTTTTTGATGATCCAGGACCACAGCGCCATAAAGGGGATCGCGATGACGAATACCGAACCGGTCAGGAACGTCGCGTTGCTGTCGGGCAGCTTAAGCGCATAGCGGATGAAAAACGGCATAGCCGCCATCAGCACGTTGGTGGTGGCGGTGTAGAACATCCGCGTGAACCCGATGGGCCAGAAATTGCGGTTTTTCAGGACATCCAGCAGCGTGGCGATGACCTGCGGCTTTTCAGGCGTTTGGTATGCGGGGTCTTCGCGGCTGAAGATGGCGCTTACGATCAGCAGCGCCATGCCTATGCTGGATAGCAGCAATGCGGTCAGCGGGTAGCCAATCGCGCTGATGATCATTGGCGGCAGCGCCACCCCGGCGATCAGCCCTACCAGCTGCAGCGCCTGGCGCAGCGTATTTGCGCCGCGCCGCGCGTCTTCCGTGCGGAACAGTTCGGGGAACAGCGCGTGGTAGTTCAGGTTTGTTACCGTGGACATCGTTTCCGTCAGCATCAGGAACGCCGCGAAATAGAACCCGAGCGCGCCTGGGCTGTTCTGAACAAACGTGGGCGGGGTAAAGAAGGCGATGTAGAATAGCATGTACAGCGGCGCAGCAACCAGAATCCACGGCCTGCGCCGCCCAAAGCGGGAGCGCGTTCTGTCGGACAGAATGCCCATGATGGGGTCGTTGAGTACATCCCAGATGGTGAAAAAAATCAGGCCCAGCGAAATCACCGACAGCGGCAGTTTCAGTTCCGTGTTATAGAAATAGCTTTGGTAGGTGGAGAGCATGTACCCGGGGATGGTGATGCCCAGCATGCCCAGCGCATACGCGAGGGGATGCGTGGCCCGGCGCGAGGGTTCCTTGTTCATGTGTGTCGCCCCTTTGCTTTATGGATGTATTATTGCGCCCAAATTGTACCATATACACAAGAAAAGCGCCAGTGGGTGCCGCTTTGCATGTTTTTCTTTTTTTTGTGCGATTTCTGCCTTCGCGCCTTGACAGCGATCCCCAAATGCAGTACAATATCTTGGCATCGAAGAGAGGTGCAATTCCTGTCAGAGGCGCGGGCGTGGCGGAATGGCAGACGCGCTGGATTTAGGTTCCAGTGCCTCACGGCGTGGGAGTTCAAGTCTCTTCGCCCGCACCAATTTGGCGCGTATCGAAGACCCTGCGCCAAAGGGGCTTTTGCCGGAAATTCCTTTCCAATATGGAGCATGCGGTAGTAGCTCAGTGGTAGAGTGCCACCTTGCCAAGGTGGATGTCGCGAGTCCGAATCTCGTCTACCGCTCCAAAAGGGGATTTCGCCAGAAATCCCCTTTCACTTACCTTATGTGCGGGTGTAGCTCAATGGCAGAGTGCCAGCCTTCCAAGCTGGCTACGTGGGTTCGATTCCCATCACCCGCTCCAACTTCAACACGATAGGGGCCGCCGAGCAAAAGGCGGCCCTTGTTGTATCCAAATGCCGCCCGTGATATACTTTGGCGCAGGGATTTTGATGCACGCGATTGGGGAAAGCAGATGGAATTATGGGATATTTACGACAGAAACGGAAACGCCACAGGCAGAACCAAGGCGCGCGGTGAGGCCCTCCTGGATGGCGAGTACCACCTTGGCGCTTCGCTATGGATTGTGAACGCGAAAGGTGAGCTGCTGATTCAGAAAAGGGCGCCTGGAAAACGGCTGCACCCCAACAAGTGGTCGATCACCGGCGGGGCGGTCATGGCGGGGGAAAACAGCAGCACGGCCTGTGTACGGGAAGTGGCGGAAGAAATTGGCCTGGAGTTGACGGTGCAGGATATCACGTTTCTCTCTCGTTATGTTGGCACGGATATTATTTATGATGATTATATTGTTATTCTTGATTTTGCTTTGTCCGATTCGGTATTGCAGGCCGAGGAAGTCAGCGAAATAAAGTGGGCAAGCATCGGAGAAATCAAAACACTGTTCGGTGAGGGGCAGTTTATGTTTGATGATATTGCGGAGCTGGACAAGGTGGCCGCGTATTTTTGCAAAAGCACTCAGCCCTGAACACGGCCTTTTCGGAGGTGAACCATGAGCCGTATTTTGATCGCATACTATTCTTTTTCAGGCGCCACCAGAAGCGTGGCGGAAGAAATCGCCAAACAAACGGGAGGAGATCTGCGGGAACTGGTGCCGCAGAAACCCTATACCTTTGCCCATAACACGGCGGCAAAAGAGGCACGCAGCGAAATCACCAGGGGCTATTGCCCGGCGTTGCTAAGGGGCAATGAACCGATAGAGGGGTATGAAACGGTCTTTGTCGGTACCCCAAACTGGTTCAAAGCCGCAGCACCGCCGGTAATATCTTTTTTGACGCGCCATGATTTTACCGGCAAAACGGTCATCCCCTTTTGCACGCATGGCGGCGGGGGCCTTGGTGAAATCGCTGAAAGAATTGCGGAGGCTTGCCCGGGCGCTGCCATGCGGCCGGGGCTTGCAGCAGAAGGCAGCGCGTCATCGGAAGAAGTAGCGGGGTGGTTGCGGGAGAACCGCATTTTGTGATGAAAGCCACCGGGATAGCAAACCGGTCGGAAAGGAAAATCCTGTGATAAGCAGAGCGGAAGTTCTGGAGTATGTGAACGAAAAATACGGCATTGCGCCTGACTACCCATGGATGCGGACGCCCAACTACGCCGTGCTGCGGCACCTGCACAACCGCAAGTGGTTTGGCGCCATTGTGGATGTCACGGCGGATAAGCTGGGACTGGACGGCGTCAAATTGGTCGATGCCCTGAATCTGAAATGCGATCCCCTTCTTGCCGGTGCGCTGAGGGGTCAGCCCGGCATTCTGCCCGCTTATCACATGAACAAGGAACACTGGATTACTATCCTGCTGGATAGCGACATTCTCAAAGAGACCGTGTACCAGCTGATCGATACCAGCTATGCACTGACGAAATAGGCGGGCTACTGCTGCACTGTGGACAGGCAGATTTGAAACCGATATGCGCCATTTGCTGCTGCTTTCCAGTTTCCCATGGCCATACGGGCGGCGTGTATGCTTCTACCGTCTGGAAAGCCAATACGATGCCCTGGAGCGAGTGAATCCCTGCCCACCCGTTGCCCGAAAGTTTTTTTTCCACCCAAGCAACTCGACATAAAAATCCGCCAATGCATCTGCATCCATGCAGTCATACGCAAAACCTAAAATGGACATGTCCATAACAGCGCCTCCTGCTTGCAAAGATAAAAGCCACCGACAATCGCCGGTGGCTTTTGAGAACGCAATCGCTTACGGCTGATAGCCGCTCATCGCGGGGATGACGGGCTCGGAGTAAACGAACGTGCCCGGGAAGAAACCGCTCATCGCGGGGATAACGGCCTCAGAGTAGACGAACGTGCCCGGGAAGAAACCGCTCATCGCAGCAATAACAGCCTCGGAGTAGGCAAACGTGCCCGGGAAGAAGCCCTTCATCGCGGGGGTGGTGGGCTCGGAGTAAACGAACGTGCCCGGGAAGAATCCGCTCATCGCGGGAGTGACAGGCTCGGAGTAGACAAACGTACCCGGGAAGAACCCGGCTGCAGGATTCTCGGACGCGGCGACCGCGGCGGACATCCCCAGCACCAACATCATCGCGACAAGTGCCAGACAAAGAATTTTCTTCATGACTTACACCCTTTCTTTTCCCCTCATCTTCATGTAATTATATACCATAAATGGGAATGGGTGTCAAGCTGGAAGCAAAGGGATTTGTGCACCGGCACAGCAAACGTTTCAAAATGTTACGAGGAAATATGCGTGTCTATAGGCAAAGCGCCCAATGTGTGGTATACTGCTGCCAAGCACAAGGGAGGCGCTTCCCATGGAAGGAAACGGTTGGATTGTATACGCGCTGTTATCCGCTCTGTTTGCGGCATTTACATCCATTTTAGCCAAGCTGGGCATACAGAATGTGAACTCCAACCTGGCCACCGCGATCCGCACGGCGGTTGTGTTGGTGATGGCGTGGGGGATTGTGTTTATCACCGGCAAGCAGCACGGCATTGCCGATATAACCGCGCGCAGCTGGCTGTTTCTGGCGCTTTCCGGTGTGGCGACAGGCCTTTCCTGGCTGTGCTATTACCATGCGCTGCAGCTTGGGGATGCTTCCAAAGTTGTGCCCATCGATAAGTTCAGCGTTGTCATCAGCATGGCGCTGGCATTCCTGGTGCTTGGCGAACCCATCAGTATCAAGGCGGTGCTGGGTGGCCTGCTGATCACGGCAGGTACGGTTGTGCTGATTTTATGAAGTGGACAGAGAAGCTAAAGGCATGGGCAAAGCGCCTGAAACGGAAAGTGGCGGCGATCTTTCTGGCGTACCGGCGCAAAGATACGCCGCTTGTTGCGAAGATCGTTGCGCTGATTACCGTTGGGTATGCGCTTTCCCCAATCGATTTGATTCCTGATTTTATCCCGGTTCTCGGTTATTTGGATGACCTCATCATTCTACCCATATTGGTGGCGATGTGCGTGCGGCTGATCCCTCCGCCGATTTTTGCAGCGTGCGAGGCGGAAGCCGAAGGGATGTGGGCGGCTGGAAAGCCCAAAAGGTGGTACTATTCGCTGCCGATTGTTGCCATTTGGTTGGTCATTTTTACGGTTATTTTGAGAAAAATACTGTAGTAACGGCGAAATTGCCGGAATACAATGGAGGCGGGATTGATACATTTCTATTTGCTTGCTGTGCTTCTAGAGGAATTCTCAGAATCAGCGCATGCGATTTGTGAAAAATGTCCAAGAAGCAGAGGCAAAAGAGGCGAATGTTTTAACGCTGACATCTATATTACATAAAAAATTAATACTTGTCATATTTGGGAAATTGATGTAAAATCATTACTAAAGACTCCATATCCCGCTTGGCATTCTTAGACGTTTGCGCTGGATTGCCCTGTTGGTGTATAGAAAAGAAAAGGATTTCTCGCGAACTCCTTTTATGGCGCGGTATTTTCGAATTCGCGCCGCGATAAGGAAGAGAAGCCCCTGTTTGTATCTTCGCTGGGCGAAATGCTGATCCGCCGCGTCGGGCGGGCGACGGATTGAAAAGGTGAGGGAATGGCCAACAAGAGGCAACAGCACATGGAACAGACCGCGGAGCAGCTGCACATACGTTTATTGGATAAGCTCGAAATCCAGTATGGCAGCGTTTTTGTCGATGATGTGCTTAGAAAATCGAAAAAGATCAGGCGGCTTATCACCTATTTGATCTTGATGCGCGGCGTACCCGTGCCCGTGCATAAGCTCTATGAGGCGCTTTGGGATGAAATGGATATTGACAACCCGGAAAGCGCCCTCAAAACCCTTGTCAGCCGGGCGCGTTCCATGCTGGCGACGGTAGATCCGATTTTGCGCAACTGCATCCAGGCCAAGATTGGCGCGTACGGCTGGAACATGGACATGACGGAAGATGTGGATGTATTCATGATGGAAGCGCTGTGCAAGCGCCTGCAGAAGGCTTCCGCGCTTACCGATGAGTTTGAGGTGGATCTGGACCAGCTTCTTCACCTGTACACGGGGGAACTGCTCCCCGAACTGTCTCAGGAGAATTGGGTGCTGGTGCACGCCATCCGCCTGGAAGAGGAATACAAGCAGTCGATTCTGCATGCGGTAACGCTGTTTCATGGCGCGGGGGAGATTGAGCGGATCGTCAAGACCTGCCGGATGGCCCTGATGCGCCTGCCGTACGAAGAAGAGCTGAACGCCGAGCTGATTCGCGCGCTGATAGCGCTGAACCGCCGCAATGAGGCGATGAACCAGTATCGCCATGTTACGGAACTGCACCTGAAATACATGGGTGCGCATCCTTCCAGCAGGATTCAGGATATATATAAGGAAATCATCCAGTCCGACACCATGCTGGAAAAGGACATGGAAAACATCAGCAAGGAGCTGACCGTTGGCGAAGACGCCGTGGGCGGCGCGTTTCTTTGCGAGTATGCCATTTTCCGGGATATTTTCAGGCTGCAGCTGCGTAGCTTGGAGCGCTACCAGTTGGCCTGCTATCTTGTGATGTTCAAGGTTGGCACGATGAATGGCCAGGCGCTGGATGTCAGGGTGCTGGATGATGTGATGCGCAAGCTTCTGACGGTGCTGCAGCGCGTGCTGCGCAAGGGGGATACCATTACGCGATATACTGCGGGGCAGTATGCGGTGTTGCTGCCCGGCCCCACCAAGAGCACGATTATCCCAATCATGAACCGCATTCGCCTTGCCTTCTCCCAGGAAATGACCAGCGGCAACATCGTGCTGGAATACAGGTACACCCAGCTTGCCAAAGAAGAGGATTAGCAGGATATTCACTAAAACAGACCGAAGTCTTACTTTTACAAAAGGCGGATGACACAAAAACAGACCGAAGTCTCTTTGCTTACATCAATAAACCGAACCAAATGAGCGCAAGGGGGGGCACATATGTCCCCCTTATGATTTGCCGCTGTCCCCAATATATAATGAAAGAATTCTTTGGGAAAGGGAATCGGTTTATAGCGGTGAAAAAAAGTGTAATAAGAGTGAAGGCGTTTCCAAATGTAACCATAGGTATAATCGCCTTGTGCTATAATGGCTTCGGAACATGAAAACCAAGGCACTCAAAAGGGATGACACATCGATAAAAAGGGGGAATTCATTCGATGTTTGCAATGAGAAAGTATGGAAGCCTGATGCTGGTGTTGGTGATGCTGTTTAGCGTTATCGGCGTGGCATCATTTGCGCACGCGGATGGCGAAATGCTGTTGCTGCTGCCATCTGGCGGCGGTGAATTGAATGATTCGCAGCAGTCTCCGGCTGGAGACAGTATGCAGCTAATACCGTTTTCGCCTGTGCCCAGCCAGGATGAAATCGCGGTTTATGAGATCCGTTTCCTCAACTATGAGGGTGGAACGATGAAGACCGTGTACCTGGAGGAAGGGGAAGCGATCGTCAATCCGAAGATCACCCCGACCCTTTCGGGTTACACCTTTTCGCATTGGTGCGATGTGACCGCCGGCACCAAGGCGTTTGTGTTCGGCACAGCCGCCACCCGCGATGTCGTCCTCCGCCCCTACTTCGTGCGCAACCAAGAAGCGGGCGATGAGACAGAAGACGGGCAGGATGACGCTGGCATCTTCATCCTTGACGGTGCGGGAGAGCACGCGCCCATCGGGCTGCTCGGCCTTCTGCTGGGTGATCTGGCGCAGCCGGCGGACAGTGGCAATGACGCCGCCCAGGGAACCGGAGAGAATGCCGACCAGAATCAGCAACTCAGCCCCGTTGCGGATAACCCGTTGCTGAACGCGATGGCAGGTACCACGGACGTCGGAAACGCCCAGCCTCCCGCGAACAATGCGCCCGGCAGTGACTCTGCTCTGATGCAGGCGTATGTTCAGAATACGCTGGCGGCCAAGAACGAGCCTGCTGCGGAGGATGAAACCCCTTCCGCCACGCCGGACGGCAACGCGCAGTCCCAGGGTAGCGGCAGGCACGGCAACGCGCCCACCGCGGGACAGACCCGCGAGCTGCTGAACACGGAAGGTGTTGTGCTTTCCAACGGATTTGTGCTGGTGCTGAGCAATGGTGATAACAAGCAGGATCCGGCAGATGCTGATCTGAACAATGAGACTGACGGCGGTGCGGGCGAAGGCGACCCTGCCGATAACCCCGACGGAGATCCGCAGGAAGGCGATCCGGTTGGTGATCCCGACGGGGACCCGCAGGAAGGCGATCCCGAGGATGAAGAGAACCTTCTTGCGCTGGTTTCCGGTGATAACGGCGAAGACGAAGGGGAAACCGGAGAAGGCGCCGGCGATCCCACCGAAGAGAACGGCGAAGGCGATCCCGACGACGAGGGCGCTGAGAACGGCATGCTGGTGCTTGTGCTCGATGGCGAAGGCGAGAGCGACGGGAATGCCGACGGCGAGGACAACCAGGAAGAGATGAGCCTTATCCAGTTTACCCCCGACGATCGCAGCCTGACGATCACGACGGATATATCCGGTGAAGTGAGCGAAGGCGATCTGATCACCCTGTCGGCCATCTTTGAGGAGCGCGAAGGGGAAGTGCTGGAATACACATGGCAGTACTTTGACGGCAGCGCCTGGATAGATTACTGTGTGGGCGGCAATGCGGCCAGCTTCACCCTGACCCAGGAGAGTTACCGCTGGGAGTGGCGGGTGATCGTGAAGATCATCACCCCCGCGCCCGAAGCATAAGCGAGTCCCGGCGGGTGGGAAAACAACCGAGACGAGCGTCTCGGTCTTTCCTACTAAAAGTGTACTACGTTCCCGGCAGGGATACGCCTCAAAACAGGGAGGGTCATAACATGAAACGCACAAGTAATAAAGTCCTGGCAACGCTGCTTGTTCTGCTGTTTATCGGCGCAATGCCGCTTTCCGCGCTGGCGGAAGGGGATGGCGGGCAAACCGGGCAGTTTATATCCAACCAAATTTCCATAGAGGATATTGCGCAGCTGAAGCTGATCCTGCTGGATGAAGAAACCGATGCCACCACGCCGCCCACGGGCGAGCAGCCCGAGCGCAGCATCGTGATGTCCCTGAACGTTGGGGTGGATGACGTGCTGGTGTACGGCGAATCTGTCATCGTGCTGACGGCAACGCTGAACGGCTATGAAGATGTGGATTACACGCTGTTCTGGGAGTGCGACAAGGGGAACGGCTGGGAAGTGATGGAAGGCGAAACGAGCCTGACATACACCTTCATCTATACGGAGGAAAACGCAGCCTGGCTGTACCGCATCGGCGTGGCATATCAAGAGACGGTGGAACCGACAGAGCAACCCGCCTCCCCGGCCGAGCAGCAGGAGAACCTGCCGCTGCTGGTTTTGGTACCGTAACCATATGAGCGCCGGGGCGTTGCCCCGGCATTCCGGCGTTTGTAAAACCAGCGTGCGATGCCGCTGCTGTTAGGAGGACGGACTATGAAATCCGTAACAAGAAAGTTTTTTTCCATTCTCTTCACGATTCTGATGATCGTGGAGATGCTGCCGATGTCTTTTGTGGCGGCGTTGGCGGAGGAGCCGGTCGTTCAGCTGGTCGTTGACCGCGGCACGCCCGTTGGGCTGTACAATGTGACCGCTACCCCGGGCGAGAGGGCGGTGGAGTTGCTATGGCTTGGGAGCGAAAAGCCCGATCCTGCTGATGGCGTTACAGCCCAGGTCACTGCGAACTGGCAGGTGAATGGAACGACATACTCAAGCACCAAAACGGTTAGCCAAAATGGCGAAGGGAAATGGATCTGTACATTTTCCAGCCAAGATAATACCAATTTAACCACAAGTGCCGATGTCACATACAGTGTGACATTCTCTGGCAATTCCGACGTTACTGATAAGTTTGTTGTTTACGCGCAGAAAAAAGTAGAAGGAACCGTAAACGACGTAGTCATACCGGTTAGCATTAAGCAACCGGTAGCCATCACCAAACGGTGGGTCGGCACAACGGCGAGCGAAAGCAGCGAGATTACCGTTTCCATCGGCCTGTCTTCCGGTATTTCCGGCGTGGACGACACGACGGCCGGCTACTCTACCGATTTAAAAGGGTTTACTGCGGAGGCTATTGATTATATTGCCGGCATAGCAGACATTCGTCAAGTGTTTAACTTGCCCAAGTACAGTAACAATGGCCGAGAGTTTAATGCCCTTCGGATTATCGGAGAGACCGGTGTGTCGGGCATTACGTTGCTTGAGGTCATTCCTGATCCTAACGGCGGGTATATCATTGTTAACACAGTAAAAAAGAATGTTACCGTGGAAAAGCTTTGGCCGTACGGTGCGGGCACTCATGAAACGGTTACCGTTGAGCTGTGGAACACAACGCTGGGTACGCAATTTGGCGAACCAATGAAAATTGAGAGAGCGAAAGGTTGGGCCGCCATCCGCTTTGAAGGCGTTCCTATGGGCGGCAAAAATGCGGCGGGCGAGTATGTTGCCTATGAGTACGAACTCAGAGAGGTTCAGATTGATGGTGTAGATGTCGTTGACGGCAAAACAGTCGTCGACGGTAAAACGGATGTAGTCGTTACCACTACCGGCGGTGTCCGCGGCGGCTACAAGGTTAGCAATGCACTGGAACAGGATCTGTCCAAGTCGGTTTATGTCGGCGTAAAGAAAACATGGGATGATGCGGTGAACCCGCAGACAGGGCCGATTGCCAGCACATTTGAAATTAAGTGCCGGAATGACGAGAGTTTTTCGCTGGAATATACGCTGAACCGGCCTACGCCTGAGAATGGCATCGCCACCATTACCAGCGATTGGGATTTGCTGCCCAGGACATTCATGAAGGATGGCGTCGAGACTCCCCATGATTACTATATCGTGGAAACGAGTTCGGCGTATCCCTTCCGTTCCCGTGTTCTTAGCGTTACTCGCACCAATGGCAGCGTGACATATGAATTTTTGAATGAAGTGGCGACCGTTCCCCTGACCGCAAAAAAGACATGGGTTGAAGCGCCTGCTGGTGACAAGCCGACGATTACGCTTTACTTGCAGCGGAACGGCAGGGATGTTGTAGGTGACGATGGGCCTGTCTTCAAAGAGATCAAAGCCAGCGACTATGACTCCCAAACGCAAGACATTATCTCCTGGTATTTTGGCAACGACTGGCCCAGGTTTGATGAAAACGGAAATGCATACACCTATTCAATTCGTGAGGAAATTAACTCAAACGAGTACACCGTTTACACAAATGGCATGAATGTGACCAACGTGTATACCGGCGCATCAACACCTAACCCGATCCTTGTTGTGGAAAAGGTCTGGAATGCCGACGGCCATCAGTGGACGGAGTTCCCTGAGGTGGAGATGCAGGTGTATGAGGTGTCCGGATCCACCAAAACCCCTGTAGGCGCCTCTTTCAAAATTGGAGGGGGCACGCAGGATTATTATGTGCGCGTCCTGAGCAATCTCGATCTTAATCCCCTGAAAACATATATTATTGAAGAAATCAATGGGGAGGGTACGGTGCCGTGGACCGTGGCCTTCTCGACCGATGAGAATGGCACCATTGTGTTTAACGGCAACATCGGAAGCATTCGCGTCATCAATACAATTACCGATGATGAAGAAGTGGATGCCGATACAGAACTAACCATTACCAAGAGGTGGAATCTGAGCGGGCTGGACCAAAGCATGCTTAGCACGCTGACTGCCACATTCCACATATCGCCCAAATTAACAGAGGATCACTATGAGGTCCTCAAGAAAAGCGGTAATAATGTGGTACTGGTCGTGGACGGCGATGAAAGCGTTAGCACCATCACCATCACGGGCAACGGCAGCATTACCCTGAAAGTGCCGGCGGGGGATGAAAAAGGATACTACAGCTACCACGTAACGGAAGATGAGATACCCGGCTTCGAGACCGCGGTAAATCAGTGGCAGAATGTGTTCGAATTTGTGAACACATACCGCACACGCGGATATACGGCAAAGAAAACCTGGGAAGGTCTACTGGAGCGTGGCATTGAAAAATCCTTGGGATTGCTGACTTTGATTCTGGAATGCAGGCTTGCGGGGCAAGGCGATAACGCCTGGAGACAGGTCGCGTCAAAGACGCTGAACCAGAGCAGTTATGATTTCAATAACGCTGCAGGCACGGCGGAGTCGCTGACGCAGACGTTTGGCACTTTCCCGACGCATTTGGTCAATGCGGATGGAACCAGCATTGCATACCAGTACCGCGTCCGCGAGGAAAGCAGCCTGTCGGACTGGGGCCTGTTTGCACAGAACATTGACTTTAATGAAGAAACCGGCCATGCGGAGATTACGAACAGCTATGCCGTTGCGAACGCCAAGGTAGAGCTGCCGGTCATCAAAACGTGGACGGGCGGAAGTTCGCGCGATCCGATTCCGTCGGTTACGCTGAAGCTGATGGCGAACTACGGGAACGGCGCCCAAGAGGCCCTCGACGGGAGCGGCAACCCCATAACCATAACGCTGGGCGGCAATAGCACATTCCGCGAATACCAATATACGTTTGAAAACCTGCCAAAGTATTGGAACGATAATGGCACCCTGAAAGAGATCGTGTACTCGGTGGTGGAAACGCATATTGGTGGTACAGAGTTGACCGCGGAAAATGGGTATAAGGATAAGATTACGCTGACGCTCCCCGATCCGGATCCGGACGCGGAAGAAGGGGCTACGCTTACGCGCGTCTATTCCTGGTTGGAAACCGTGAACACCGGCACCCTTTCCATGGTAGAGAATCTTATTACGGTGCCCCTGCTCGAAACGCTTTTCGACTTGGATACCTATAAGGCTTGGACGCCTGTTGCGCAAGGAGAGCCGGATTATGACAAACCGGAAGTAACGTTTGTTATCATGCGTGGCGACGGCTTGGAGGTTGGGCGCGGCGTTCTAAATGCTGCAAACGGTTGGAAGTATACGGTCAAAAACCTGAAAAGGTTTGAAAATGAAACGACGCCGTATCAGTATTATATTTCTGAAGAGGTACCCACCGGCTTCTATGTAAAGGTAGCCGAGCCGGGGATGCAGAAGGGGCACACCAACAACGATTACGGTGGTAAGCTGGATTGGTTTGTTATTAACGGCGAAATTAGGGCGATTGCTACGCTGCAGAACACCCCAACCAAGTATACGGCGAACATCAAGGTCAAGAAGGATTGGGATGACAACGACATGGCGTCGCTGCGGCCCAAGACTGACATCAACGCCTGGATCGTAGACGCTGATGCGAACGGTGTTGCAATCGATGGCGGTGCCACAAAGATCCCTGTTACGCTGAGGTATAATGCGCAAAACCAGACCTGGGAGTCTGATTGGGTGTCGGTTCCCGCAAAGACAGGGGCGGGAGCGGCTCCGATCAAGTATGCCATTGTGGAACAGAACCCTTCCGGCGATTACACCTATATAGGTATAGTTGAGATAGACTATACAAACATTACCATTAACCGCGAAGGTTCCTTTGCCGGCTTCTCTATCACAATGGATGATACGCTTGAAGAAGACACGGCTTACGAGGGCGTGATCACGATTAGCAATAGACTAACCGTTCAGGCCGACCTCCAGGGCAAGAAGATCTGGAACGATGCGGGCTTTGAAGGGTACCGCCCGGCGTCGCTGACGGTAAAACTGCAGCGCCGCATCAAAGGCACCGGCAATGATTACGCCGACTATAAGACCCTAACCGTTCAGCCCGGTGTATATGGTATAGCTGAGTCCGAGTATGTGTGGACGTGGTCGAGCGCGGAAGAAAAGTATGCCAAGATAGGCGATCAGACCGTTGAGTACGAGTACCAGTGGGTAGAAGTTGTACCCACGGGCTATGATGGTACAAAGACGACGGCTGCTGCTGATGGCGTAGACGCCCTCGAAAACTCCATTAAGCTGACCACCTTAAAGATTAACAAGGTTTGGGATGACAACACCAACGCCGCCGGCGGGCGCCCGGGCACCGTGTATGTAAAGGTAACCGGTATGGGCTATGAGAAGTCGACGGACGGTGTGCCCAAAGAACTATACAGTCGCGTTGTTGCGATCAACAGGCCTGATGGCAGTGAGGATGTCAACACCTGGTCTTTTGATGTCGACGACAAGCTGCTCAAGTATGACGCGAAGGGTCAGTTGGTTGCCTATACAATCGTAGAAGTTGCCAATGCCGCCGGCGATGCTTTGACGAACCTGCCCGGTTATGCCGCGCCGACGTATTCCCAGCCCGGCGCGGGAACGACAGCCACGGTAACGAACAAGTGCCTGCCCATGTCGGTTTCGGTGAAAAAGACATGGACGCCGCCCACGGTTGACGATACCGAGGGGATTACTTGGAACTTTACACTGCGGCCCGACACGGTCAACATCAAGTTGACCCGCACCCCGGTGGATACACCGGCGTTTGAACTGGTTCTGCCGCTGAATGCCAACGGAGAAGTGACCTTCAGCGACCTGATGACGCACAACCGGGCGGGTGTGCCGTATGTGTACACAATTACCGAGCTTGACAGCACTGGCAAAGCGCTGGCGGGCTACACGGTAACCGGCAAGGATAGCCACACCACGGCCGGCCGCGACTGGGCCTTTGCGCTGAACAACGCGCTGAGCCAGTACACCGTCACCATGAACAAGAGATGGGACGATGTTGACAAGGCGAGCCGTCCGCAGGCCGCGAAGCTGGTGCTTACCGGTATAGCAGGCACGAGGACAGTCTACGAAAAGACCGTAACAGTCGATCGCACAAGGGATGATACCCAGACGTTCACCTTCGGCAGCCTGCCCCAGTATGACTATTTCACGGGCACGGCGGTGAAAATCGATTACACATTGAAGGAAATCGATGCCAACGGCTATGTGATGGCAGTCAACACTGTGACGATCGGCGCTGCCGGAACGTCCGTGAGCCTTGACAATGGCGACGTGACGTTGGATGTGGTGAACACGATCAACGTAACTGGCATCAAGGGCTCCAAGACTTGGGTAGGGGATGTTGGCGATGGCATCCAGCTGCGCCCGGAAAGCATCATCATACAGTTGTGGCGTAAGCTCGTCGGCGCGGCGGAGCCCACTGTGCCCTATACGACCAAAACACTGAACGCGGCAGACTTCACCGGCAATGTGTGGAATTTTGACTTCCCCGGCCTGCCGGAGGGGGACGGTCAGGGCGGCACCTACGAGTACTGGGTTACTGAAACACTGGTGGGCGGTGGAGCACTGACGGGTTACACCATGACCTATAATGGCGGAACCCGCGGTACCCATATCACCAACACCATGATTCCCAGGAATCTCACCGTGGCGAAGATTTGGTTGGATGGTGCAGGCAATCCGCTGGCGGATAGCCTCAAGGTGCCCATCAAGGTCATTGTGACCGGCACGGCAAGCGGCTATAGTAAGGCGTATACCGTTGATCTGCCGCTGAGCGGCTCGTGGAATCACACCTTCACTGTGCCGAAGTGTATCTGGACCGGCACGGCGTTTGAAGAGATCATCTACACGGTTGCGGAAGTTCCCGCACAGGTGTCGGGCTTTAAAACGCCTGTGTATGTGCAGTTTGACGAGAATACGGCAACCCCTGATGCAGCCACCATCACCAACCAGCTGGACCCGATGACGGTGACAGTGACAAAGAACTGGACCGGAGACGCGGCCCTCAACACGAACATGAAGTCGCCGTTTGCCTGGCGGCCCGACACGGTTGAAGTGGTGCTGCTGCGCAGCGCGCCCGCGCCGGCGAATATCACTGATGAGGTTGCGGGGCGCAAGTTCCTCGATGCGAACGGCGTGGCCGTGTTTGATGAACTGCCCACGCACCACACCAGCGGCGCGAAGTACACCTACACCGTTCAGGAAGTCAACGCGCCCGGTTTCACGCTTGCCATGTTGGGCGATCCGGCGCAGCCCGAAGGGGAGCCGCGCGACCGCAGTTTCGCCCTGTACAACGGCCTGATCACCGGGTCCGTCAGGGTGACAAAGAACTGGCTGAACGATTCGGCGGAGGCGGCTAACCGCCCGGCAGCGCAGCTGACCCTGCGCGGCACCGCGAACGGCACAACAGTATATGAAGAAACCGTGTCGGTGGATCTGAACAATGCCACCTCCACCTACGATTTCACCGGCCTGCCGCAGTATCACTGGGTCGGGTCGGGCAATACCTGGACCGCGTACCCGATCGTTTACACCTTGGAAGAAACCGGCGCGAACGGCTATACCGTCACCTATACGGTGGGCGGGACATCCGGCAGCACGGCGCCTGTGGTAACCCCGGCTGTGAACGGCCAGACAGAACCCGCGACGGTACTGGTGACGGTTGACAACAGCATGACCGGCATCGGCATCAGCGGCAGCAAAACATGGACGGAAGCCTCCTGGACGGATCAGGATGGCGGCGTGCACGCGGCGACCGGCGTGCGCCCCGGAACCATCGCGATCGCTCTGTACCGCACCAGCGTAAACGAACCGAATGATTTCCTTGTGGAAACCAAGCAGGTATCGGCGGTCGGCGGCGTCTGGTCATGGAACTTCACCGGACTGAAGACAGTAGACAGTCTGGACGCGCCCTACACCTTCCGGGTGCAGGAAGCGGTGCTCGACGGCTATGAAACCACATACCCCGTGGACACGAACAATGTGGTCAACACGCTGAAGACGGTCAATGTGACGGTCGACAAGCAGTGGCTCACAGGGGACGCGGTCAACCCCGTCATCCCCAAGGCGTTGCCCATCACGCTGACAGGTACTGCCGGAACCGGCGCGAACGCGTACAGCAGAACCTACCAGGCAGTGCTGACCGGCGATGATTACACCTACACCTACCAAAACCTGCCCCGTTACGCGTACGTTGGCGATCACTTTGAGCTGATTCAGTACGCGGTAACCGAGACAGTGCCCGACGGCTGGACGCAACTTACCACGGATGCCGCCAACATGGCGAAATCCGCAACCGGCAACTACAAGGCCACGCTGAAGAATGAACTGATTCCGATCGGGATCAAGGTTGTCAAGGAATGGTACGGCGATGCCGACGTGATCGCGGAAGGCTTCAACCCGAGGCCGGAGTTCCTGGACATCACGCTGCACCGCAAATCCACGGTGAACGGTGTTGTCAACACGGTTGACGCGGCGTTTGCGCCGGTGTGGACCATCAGCCGCAACGCGCTCACCACGGAGAACACCACGTTCACCAACCTGCCCGCGTACAACGATGAGGGTAACCCCTACACCTATTATGCTACGGAGCAAACCCGCGGCGCGGCTGTGGGCATGGTGTACGGCTACGCCCCGAACGTCGGCGGCATTGACGCTACCAACACCATCACGATCACCAACACGATGGTGGAAACGGAACTGCCCGTAACGAAGGTCTGGTATATCCCGACCTGGACCGATATGGCTTCCGGCGACATGATTGACGCCCGCCCGGACGCGATCACCTTCATCCTCACCCGCACCGGCGACGCGTTTACGCGCGACTTTACGCTGGATAAGGACGCCGATCCGCAGACGTATACCTTTGAGCACCTGCCGAAGTACAATCCGGCGACGGGCGAAGAGTATGCGTACGAGATCGACGAGCTGGATGTGCCCGGCTTCGCCAAGGGGATTGCCACCACCGGCAGCGCCTGGACGCTGGATAACACGCTGAACACGACCAGCCTGCAGATCACCAAGAACTGGATTGACACCAGCGCCGCTACGCGCCCGGTGAGCATCAAGTTCACCATCGTGGGCACCAGCGCAACGGATGGAAAAGTTTACCAGCGCACGGTGACGATGAACCGTCCGGCGCGCGATACAGCCTCCAGCTGGCCGGTGCTGACGGTAAGCGGTCTGCCCGTGGCTGACCAGCATGGCGACCCCATCACCTATACGGTGGAGGAGTGGCTGATCAACAACTATCAGGCGGAAAACGGCGTTTACACCAAGGTTCCTGAAAAGGATTCCGAGGGCATGTTTGTGGCTTTCACAAACGAGTATGATCCGACCGTTGCCTCCGGCGCAAAGACCTGGATTGACGACCTGAACGCGGGCAATACACGCCCCGAGGATGGCATCTGGGTGACGCTGTACCGCAGAACCAACGATACTGACGGCGCACCTGTGCCCGGCGTGGCGAAGTACAATGCCAAAGCGCCGAACTACCAGTGGTCGTTTGGCGGCCTGGAGCAGACTGTAAACGGAACCAACACCCCGTATATCTACTATATAGTAGAAGACGCGGTGCCCGGTTACAAGACGGTCTACGACGCTGAGAACCCCATGAACGTGACGAACGTGCTTGAGGAGACGCAGGTGAAGGTCACCAAGGCCTGGCTGGATGGGGACAATGCGCATAACACCCGGCCGGATAAGGTCGTCATCGAGTTGCGCCAGAACGGCACGAAGTATGGCGAGTTCGAGGTGCTGGAGGGCGGTACCCTGACGCACACCTTCACCAAACTGCCTTACGCGGACGCGAACAACGTGCCGTACATCTACACGGTGTATGAGGCCAAGGTCGGCGGCTACAAGACCCCGGTGATCACACCCGTTACCGGCGAGCACAACACTTGGACGGTAACCAACGAACTGAACGTGGTTGAACTTTCGGGCAAGAAGACCTGGATTGATGCCAGCGAAAGCACACGGCCGCAGACAGTGGCAGTGAAATTGCAGCGCACCACGACGCCGAGCGTCGCGGCAAGCTGGACTGATGTTACGACTGTTGCAAAGGTAAACACGACGGCGGCGCAGAATTGGGCGTGGATCTTTAGCAACATGCCCGAGAGCGACGCCAATGACGCCCCGTACACCTATCGCGTGGTGGAAGACCCGGTGGCAAGCGGCTATAGGGTTGTTTGGAATGCAAGCGATCCGATGAACCTGACCAACGTACAGCAGTACACGGAAGTGTCTATCACGAAGGTGTGGACCGATCAGGAGAACCTGCACAACACCCGGCCGAACGAAGTCACCATCGAGCTGCACCAGAATGGTACGAAGTTTGATGAGTTCAAGGTGATCAAGGGCGGTACCCTGACGCACACGTTCACGGACCTGCCGTACGCAGATGACGACAACAAGCCGTACACCTACACGGTGCATGAGGACAGGGTCGGCGGTTACAAGACCCCGGTGATCGCACCCGTTACCGGCGAGCACAACACCTGGACGGTAACCAACGAACTGAACGTGGTTGAACTTTCGGGCAAGAAGACTTGGATTGACGCTGACGCCAGCACACGGCCGCAGACAGTGTCAGTGAAACTGCAGCGCACCACGACGCCGAGCGTCGCGGCAAGCTGGGCAGATGTATCGACCGTTGCAAAGGTAGACACGACGGCGGCGCAGAATTGGGCGTGGATCTTTAGTAACATGCCCGAGACCGACGCGAATGACGCCAAGTACACCTACCGCGTGGTGGAAGACCCGGTGGCAAGCGGCTACAAGGTTGTCTGGAATGAAAGCGATCCGATGAACCTGACCAACGTGCAGGAATACACGGATCTGACCGTCACGAAGGTTTGGACGGACCAGAACAACAAGTACGGCACCCGCCCGGCCGACGGCGCGACCATTTACCTGGTGCGCGATGGGATAAGGACCGACACGAGCATCAAGCTTCCGCTTAATAATGGTTCGCTGACATACAAGTTCGAGAACCTGCCGTTTGCGGATGCGAACAACAAGCCCTACGTCTACACAGTGGATGAGGACCAGGTGACCGGTTATGGCGTACCGAGCATTACCAAGCCGGTGGACCGCAAAACCACCGTCCCCAACGTGCTGAACACTGTGGAAGTAAGCGGCAAAAAAACCTGGGTGGATCGTGAAAACGGCCTTGGAAAGCGCCCGACCAGCATTGTGCTGCAGTTGCAGTACACGGCGGATCAGAACCCGACGGCGGGTTCGAGCTGGACCAACGTACCGGGCGAGGCCACTAAGACAGTGACCAATGCCGACTGGACTTGGAAGTTCACAGGCCTGCCGGAGACGGACGGCCAGGGCAACAAGTACACCTACCGCGTGGTGGAAGTTGGCGGAAGCAAACAGTACAAGAGCACCTACACCGGCGGCGACTGGATGAGCCTGACCAACACGATGGAGTTCATCGTGCTGCGTGTGGTGAAGAACTGGGTTGACCCGTATCAGAACAGGACGATTCCCGATACGCTGCCCATCACTATCACCATGGACGGCTCGCTGAAGGACCTCACACTGACCAGTAGTGGCAGTTGGACGCTGTCCGTCATGGCTGCGAAGTACGATGAAGAGGGCAACCTGGTGGATGTGGATGAATATGTGGTCACGGAGAACGTGGCGGCTGTCACCAACCAGTTTACCCAGGATTTGGATAAGATGCCGGAGTGGAACGCGGTGGCGCCGGTCAACGGAATGGATGCGTATGAAGCGGTGCTGACGAACAAGACAACGTTTGTGCCGACGAACCCGCCGACAACGCCGCCGACAGACCCGCCGACCAATCCTCCGACAACATCGCCGACAGCAACCCCGACCAGAACGGCGACGGCAACCCCGACCAGAACGGCAACGGCAACCCCGACGGTTACACCGACCCCGACGCCGACGGCCACAGCTACGGCAACCCCGACGGCTACGGTACCGGGCACCCCGACACCGTTCCCGCCGAACACGCCGACCCCGACGCCGACGAGCGTTATCCCGCCGACGCCAACCCCGACGCTGCCGCCGTCTTCGGCCCCGACGCCGCCGCCGAGGTCCACCCCGATTGAACCGACCGACCCGCCGCAGGTGGTACCGACACTGCCGCCGAATGAACACATTACGGACATCACGACGATCGACGAAGACAGCGCTCCGCGTGGCGCGGGCATCAACCTGAACCTGGGCGACTGCTTCGACTAACCCAATATCTGGCAACCACTGATCTATTCGCCCGGCGGGTGGCGGACGCATTTCCGCCACCTGCAACGTGAAAACCTTCGATGTAGCGCTGCTACACCTTCGGATTTTGCACGTCGCATCTGACGGAATTTCGTCTCGCCATCCACCGGGCGAGTAAATCAGCGATTGCCTAGGTAGCGCCGGTTTGGAGGCAGCAAGGGATTTTCCCTTGTTGTCTCCGCCGGCGAACGGCGTTTATTTTACTGTAGAAAGGGCGGTTTATTCGGTGAAAAAGACTATTTCTCTTCTTTTGGCGCTATTGATGCTTCTGCTGGCGCCGCTTTCCCTGGCGGAGGAAGTTGCCGCCGCGGGAGATGGCGAACAAACGGAAGACACCGAGTGGACGTTTGATATTTCGAAGTACACGCCGTTTGTTATCGGCGCGACTACGAGGCTGAACGGCGCGTTCTTTACCAACATGTGGGGCAACAATACCTGCGATATCGACGTGCGTTCGGTGATCCACGGCTATAGCCCCGTGGTGTGGACGATGCAGTCGCGCTTTGAGATTGACCCGCAGGTTGTGCAGGATGTGACCGTGGGCGAGCTGGATGACGGCGGCAAGCTGTTCATGGTTACGCTGTGGAACGACTTGACGTACAATGACGGCACCATCATCAAGGCGAAGGATTATGTGTTCTCGCTGATGCTGTTTGCCAATCCCGTCATCCGGGAGCTTGGCGGCATCACCACGAACACAGACTATATCGTCGGTTTTGATGAATATTACAACGGCGAAACCAACGTGTTTTCCGGCATCCGCCTGATCGACGACTATACTTTTATGGTTGAGGTTAAGGCCGAATACCTGCCCTTCTTCTTTGAAATCTCATACCTGGATTGCATTCCGTACCCTATCGATGTCATTGCGCCTGGTTGCGAGATTGCTGACGACGGTGCGGGCTGCTACATCCGCAACATTGACCAGACGATCGCCGAGCCGCTGTGGAACGCCGAGAACCTGACGGAAACCATTCTTGACCCGGACACCGGCTATCTGTCCCATCCCTATAAAACGAGCGGCCCGTGGATGCTGACAAGTTTTGATTGGGACACGCGCGAGGCGACCTTTGACCTTAACCCCTATTACAAAGGCTATTACGATGGCCAGCGCCCGACAATCGACCACCTGCTTTTCAAATCCGTGTTGCCCGAAACGATGTTTGAAGAGTACAGGAACGGCGAGGTGCACCTGCTGAACAAGGTCGTCGCTCAGGATAATATCTGGGAAGGCGTTGAAATGACGCAGGCCGGCGAATCTGATATGAAGAACTATCTCAGAATGGGATTGGGATTCCTGACCTTTGCGTGCGAAGAGGGGCCGGGACAATTCGAATCTGTCCGCAAGGCCATTGCCTATTCGCTGGATCGCACGGAATTTAAAGAGGAATATATCGGCCCATTCGGCGAGGTTGTGAATGGGTATTACGGCATCGGCCAGTGGATGGTGCAGATGATCAGCGGCACATACCAGGATGATTTGATGGCGGTCGGTGAAGAGGATGCCACGGAGGCCGAAGCGGAGGCCAATGTGGAAGCCTGGAACGCGCTGCTTGAGGTCGGCCTGGACTTTATGGAGGAATACACAAAGGATCTGGACAAGGCAAAGAACGCCCTTGTTTCCGACGGTTGGGTCCTGAACGAAAGCGGCGCGCCCTTTACCGAGGGTGTGGATACCGTGCGCTACCGCCAGATGGATGACGGCTCGCTGATGGGCCTGATCATCAAATGGGGCAAGATGCAGGATAGCTGGGCGGCCGACATGCTGGAAGAGCGCCTGGTGGAACCGCTGGCCGAGCTTGGTATTGCGCTAGAAATCACCGAAGTGGCCTTTGTTGATCTGCTGCAACATTACTATCGCCAGGTCGACCGCACCTATGATATGATGTACCTGGCCACCAACTTCATCTCGGTCTTCGACCCGTACTTCGTGTTCAACACGGCGGATGAATACCAGGGCCCGCAGAACACCACCGGCTATCGCGACCAAACGCTGGAGGATCTGGCGTGGAACCTGCGCAAGACGGAAGAGGGCGCGCTGCTGGAGTACTGCCAGAAGTGGGTGCTGTTCCAGCAGTACTACAACGAAAAGATCCCCATGCTGCCCATCTATTCCAACATCTATTTTGATTTCCACACGCTGGACCTGTGGGGATATTATCCGGATTCGGATATGAACTGGCCCGTGGCGCTGCTGTATGCGACGCTGGGCGCGCCTTCTGAGGAACTGATGGCGCAGCTGGAGGCCGAAGCTGCAGCTGCCGAGGGGGACGGAGAGTCCGCCGAAGGTACCGTTACCATCCCTGACTAAACGCGCCATATTCCTGCCGGGCGGGGATGGGGACTTGTCCGCATTCCCGCCTGGCAGTAGTATGCAAGGAAAGAGGATCTTTCCATTTTGATGTGTCCGGGAGCAGAGCATGACGATACGGCAACCAATTGATCTGCCCAAAAGGCTTTTGAAGGCCACGCCTCTGCTTGGCTTATTTTCGTTTTTTTTGTTTTGTCTTTTTGCGCTAGCCGCATACAGCCCGATTTACCCGGAAGCCAGTGGAAGCCAAACCAAGAAAAGCGACAGCGTTACCTTCGATTACAGCCATGTTGACCAGGGCTATTTCATGATGAAGCACAAGGGCAGCGACAAAAAGCTGAAAGTGTGCGTCATATACAATGGCGGGGAGCCGGACTATTTCAGCTTGAATGGTGAAAACCGTTTTGAGGTGTACCCGCTGGTCAACGGCAGCGGAACATACAAAATCATCGTGTACCAGAACACATCGACGAAGGCATCCAGCGATAAATATACAAAAATATTTACCAAAGATATCAAGGTAAACATGCCGGATGCCAATACTGCGTACCTGCTTCCCAACCAATATGTGTGGTACAACGCGGGTTCAAAGTCGGTTGCCAAGGGAAAAGAGCTTTGCGAGGGCAAGAACAGCGACCAGGAAAAGCTGGATGCCATATTTGATTATGTTACAAAAACGATCATATACGATTTTATGAAGGCCCTCTCGGTGCAATCCTCTTATATCCCCATCGTGGATGACACGCTGAAAACCCAGTTGGGCATTTGCTCCGACTATTCGGCGCTGATGGCGTGCATGCTCAGGTCCCAGGGGATTCCCACCAAGGTTGTGGTTGGCGTGGTGGACTACAACAACGGCACAACGCAGGACCACGCGTGGAACATGGTGCTGATTAACGGAAACTGGGTGCTCAAGGATGCCACCCTGGCGACAAAAAAAGGCAGCGATAAGTACAAGTATTATCCGACGAAGTATCGCTAAGCGGGGATGAGGATGCATATGTCAGAAAACCTGAAGGCACGCAAAACCAAATACCTGGCCACAGAAGAAGTGGCGATGTTCTGCGAACAGGTGGCGCTGATTCTCAAAAGCGGCATCCCGATGTACGACGGGATAGAGGCGCTGTGCGAGAATTACCATGAAACAAAGTATGCGCCAATCTTCGCGGCGATAGACAAGGCCGTGAAAGAGAGCGGAAACCTTGCCACGGCGGTGGAAGCCGCAGGGATCTTCCCGCCGTACATGGTGCACATGGTGCGCATCGGGGAGACGACGGGCAAGCTGGATGACGTAATGCAGGCGCTGGGCGAATACTATAAC
>JAVBPC010000034.1:0-14355 GCA_031549905.1 Eubacteriales bacterium | reverse complement strand
AAGGTGCGACGGGGGGCGCAGGGAACGCTGGGACGCTGTCCCAGACCCTGCTAAAGGGATTTCATCCCTTTAGAATCCCTTCTTGGGGGGTGTTTCATCAAATATATATCCAGCCCGCCGTGAGGCGAAATAGAAGGGGTCCTTAGGGGATATATCCCCTAAGCGGGGTCCAGGGGCAGCGCCCCTGGCGTCTCCCTTACCTGGGCCGTCCGACCAGCCGTCCCTTGCTGATGGCGTAGATGTCATCCGTCACCATCTGGAACGACACATCCCTCTTTTCCGCCTTGGCGCGCTGCTCCAGCTTCTCCCTGTGGAAGGCTTTCAGCTCGGCCGTGAGCGGGATGTTGCCGGGGTTGAGGAAGCGGACCGCGCCGTCGTTGTCGCGGGCGGGCAGCATTTTGCCGGCGTTCGCGCGGGAGGGGGCGAAGGGAACGTCTATGACGCCGGCCTGGAAGGCTGCCACGGTGCCCTTGGCGATGTCGCCGCCGCCCAGTTCCAGCACCTTATCAAGGATGCAGCGCACTTCTTCTTTGATGATGTCTATTTCCTTTTGCAGCGCGTCGCCGTCCGGGAAGCGCTGGTCGGCCAGCATGCTGATCAGCTGCTTTGTGCAGCGCAGGCCCTGCGCGTTGGCTTCCTTGGTGGGCACGCCCATGGCCTCGTGCGGGGTTTTGACGATGACCTTGGTCGCGCCGGAAAGGGCGGCCGCGGCGCTGCCCCAGCTGATGACGGAGAACGCCTTCGCTTCATCCTGCGGGAAGCCGCCCATCCACTGGTGCAGCACGGTGGTGACTTTGCAGTCATAGCCGAACTTTTGCAGGTATTCGCGGGTCAGGCTATCCAATGACCGGATCGCGGCCACATCCTGCACAAGGTTGCCGCACTGGCCGTAGCCCACGGTGATGCTGCGCACGCCCTGCTCGGCGGCGACAAGGGCTTCGATGACCGCGACAGAATGCGAAATGCACGGCGGCACCAGCGTGCCGGTCAAGGGGCCGAACGGCTCGCGGTTGATGGATACGCCGTTTTCTTCGTAATAGCCGGTCAGGCGGTCAACATACTGCCAGTCCAGCAGGGTTTTTTCCATCGGCACGTTTTTGGCGTACGGAATGTTGTACGAGATGCCGCCGCCCTCAAAGGATGTGAACCCGCCCGCCAGCGTGATTTCGCACAGCAGGCGCGCATCGGGCGTGCCATGGCGCACCTGCACAGGCGTTTTCACGGCGCTGGTCACCTGGCGGCAACCATCCACGCCGTGGTTGACGGCCGGGAAGCCGTTCAGCTTGGCCTGGCCGCTGGCGGCGCTTTCCCTGATGCCGCGCTCGGCATCCTGGTAGCGGTTCAGGCGGGTGTAGCTGTCGATGGTGGTGGGCAGCAGGTCCGCCTCGCCTTCGGTTTCCAGGTGGCGCAGCAGCTCAATATGCTTGTCAATCAGCGGCACGCCCGCGCGCGGCTGTATCAGCGTGCGGCCCTGCGCGTCGGCCTCCAGCAGCTTCCAGTCAAACCGCTTTTCCTTGGGGATCGCCTGTTGATACCGGATGGCTTCGGCAAGGTCAACATCCGCGCCGGTGGGCCACTGGGAAAGCACCTCTTCGCGCTTAGCAAGGAAATCCGCCTCGCCTATCCGCTTGTTCACCAGATCCATCTTGCACGCTCCTTATTTGATGAATTCTTTTTTCAGTATTGTAAGCGCGGCCCTGTCGTGCTTCTGGGCCAGCAGGCCCATGGGCGAGAGCAGGTAGCGCCTGTCCAGCAGGGGGGTTGCGCTTCTGGGCATCAGGCTTTCGGGGCCGCCGCCGTCACGCTGCGCGGTCAGGGCAATTTCCTCCGCGCGGGCCGAGTAGGACAGCGCGCCGCCGGTTAGCAGCAGGGTATTAACGCCCGTCAGGTCTTTGCCCGTTTGCTGCCTAACCAGGCCCGCCGGGGTGTAGAGGGTTTCGAAGGTGCCCGCGTGGCGGGAAAGGCCGAGCGCCACCGCCGATACCGCCAGCGCGAAATCGAGGCGGGACAGGCCGTCGTTTTGTTCCGGCAGCACGGACGGATCATTCCGGATCAAATCCAGCTGATGTTGGATGATGTCTTCCGTCAAACCGGACAGCGCCATCAATCTTTCCATCCCCGCAGCTTCCACCACGCCCCGGGCGGAGTAGCGCATCCCGATATCGCCCTCCACGGTGCGCTTGGCGTGCGGCTCCGGCAGGCCGCGCAGCAGCGTATCCGCCGCCTGCGGCAGCCCATCCGCGATGGAATACACATCCGTCGTCGCGCCGCCAAGGTCCACCGCCATCAGGTCACCCAGGCCCGGTTCGCCCGGCAGGCCGTTTGACAGCAGCACCAACGCGGAAAGCGCGGCGGCGGGCGTTGGCATCAGGATGCCGTCTATCAGCTGCCGCTGCTTGGACAGCCCCTTCGCGTGCACGATGCGCCGAAGGAACACTTCCCGGATCACCGCCTGCACCGGCTCGATGTTCAGCTTGCCGAATGTGGGCATCACGTTTTCGGCGGTCAGCACTTCATGCGATGAAGCCGACAGGCGCTTCTGGCACGTTGCCGTGGCCGCGCGGTTGCCCGCGATGATGACCGGGAACGCGCCGGGCACGGATGCCAGCATCCCGGCGTTGTACTCGATGTTCTCGCGGTTGCCACCGTCGGTGCCGCCGGTCAGCAGCAGGATGTCGGGGGCGAGCGATGCGATTTCGGCGGCGTCCTCTTCCGTCAGCTGGAAGCTGTACACGCGGATCACCTTCGCGCCCGCGCCAAGCGCCGCGCGTCTGGCCGCTTCCACCGTCAGCGCGGGCACAAGGCCCACGGCGACCATGCGCAGGCCGCCCGCCGCGCTGGAGCACGCGTACCTTTCGGCAAAATCCAGCGGGCCGGTCTGCGCCGTTAATTGTTCAAGCGCCGCGTTCAGCCCGTCGCCGATATCCGTTTGCACGGTGGTGTGCGCGCCGGCGGTGCCAAGCACGCGCGCGGCGTCGGTATCGACCGCCACGCACTTGGTGTATGTGGACCCGAAATCGATCAGCAGGACAGGGTTCATTTCGCGATCCCCAGGTCCTTTTGCAGCAGCTCAATGGCCGTTTCAGGCGCGGTGCCCGGGCCGAACACGCGGTTGAACCCCATCTGGTGGAAGCGCTTTTCCACTTCCTCAAAGGGCTGCTTGCCCACCACGATGTTGCCCCCAACATACAGCAGGATGCCGCCAAGGCCCGCTTCATCGCACTTGTCGCGCAGGCCCCGGCAATCCAGCTCGCCGTGCCCGTACAGCGACGATACGATGATCGCATCCGCCTTCGTTTCGATCGCGGCCTCGATGTACTCCTCCTGCGACACCATGACGCCCAGGTTGATGACGTTAAAGCCCGCCTCCTGGAACGCGTACTCCAGGATACGGATGCCGACCGCGTGCACATCCGCGCCGATGACGCCGATTACGAGGGTCTTTTTGTCCATGGATGAGCCTCCTTATATGATGTAGGGGGTGAGGACGCTGGGACGCTGTCCCAGACCCTGCTTAGGGGATTAAATCCCCTAAGAACCCCTTTCATTTTCGCTTCACAGCGGGTTGTTTTTATTGATTGTACCATCCCTATGCAGGGATTCTTAAGGGATTTAATCCCTTAAGTGGGGGTCCAGGGGGCAAAGCCCCCTGGCGTTCCCCGGTCACTCCTCCCGATACCTCGCCGGTCCTTCTTCGTATAGATTCCGCCCGGTGCTGTCAATCAATACCACCACGGGGAAATCTTCTACCTCGAAGCGGTGGATGGCTTCGGCGCCGAGGTCTTCGTAGCAGACAACTTCGGCCTTTTTGATCCTTTTCGACAGCAGGGCGGCGGCTCCGCCTGTTGCGCCGAAATAGACCGCGCCGTGGGTTTTCATCGCTTCGATGACTTCCGGACCGCGCTTGCCTTTGCCTATCATCGCGCGCAGGCCGATTTCCAGCAGGCGCGGGGTGTAGGCATCCATGCGGTAGCTGGTGGTGGGGCCTGCGGGGCCGACGGCCTGTCCGGGCCGCGCGGGCGCGGGGCCGACGTAGTAGATCGTGCCGCCGGAAAGGTCGACCGGCAGCTGTTTGCCCTCGTCAAGCAGCGCTATCAGGCGCTTGTGCGCGGCGTCGCGGGCGGTGTACAGCGCGCCGGTCAGCAGCACGGTTTCGCCGGCCTTGAGGGACAGCGCGTCTTCTTTCGTCAGCGGCAGCGTCATTTTCTTCATTTATAGCACCCCCTGCGCGTGGCGCGCGGCATGGCAGCAGATGTTCACCGCCACGGGCAGCCCCGCGATATGCGTCGGGAAGAAATCGATGGCGACAGCCAGCGCGGTGGTGCGCCCGCCGGTACCAGCGGGACCGACGCCGGTTTTGTTGATCAGGGTAAGCAGTTCCTTTTCAAGCGCGGCGTAGCGTGGGTCCGCGTTTGGCTGGCCGACCGGGCGCGCGGTCATCCGCTTGGCCAGGATCGCGGCCTTTTCCATCGTGCCGCCGATGCCCACGCCCACGATGACCGGCGGGCACGGGTTGGGGCCCGCGCTGCGCACGGTATCGACGACGAACTGCCTGACGCCCTCGACGCCCGCGGCGGGGGTCAGCATTTTGACGGCGCTCATGTTTTCGCTGCCGAAGCCCTTGGGGGTAACGAGGATGCTGATCGTATCTCCCGGCACGATGTCATAATGGATGACGGCAGGCGTGTTGTCGCCGGTGTTTTTGCGGTCGAACAGCGGCTCTGAGACGACGGACTTGCGCAGGTAGCCATCCCTGTACGCCTGGCGCACGCCTTCGTTCAGCGCATCCTGGAGCGAGCCGCCCGTGACGCGCACATCCTGCCCCACTTCCACAAACAGCACCGCCATGCCGGTATCCTGGCAGATGGCGACGCGCTCCGTGCTTGCGATTTCGTAGCTTTCCAGTATTTCACAAAGCGCCGCGCGCCCCTGCGGCGAAGGTTCAACCCCGCACGCGGCGGCGACGGCGCCTTTAACATCGCTGCCGATGTTGTAGCTGGCTTCAAGGATCAGATCTTTCACAAAATCCTTGACGGTCGCGGCCTTCATTTCACGCATAAAACAGTTCCCCCCTTTTACCCGAAGCATATCATACCCTGCATTTTATGATTTTGCAATGCCCCCAAAAGCCGCTAAAATCCTCACTTTCAGCCCTATTTGCAGGTACGAATTTCACGCTTTGCAGCCAGATCACGCAAAATGACGGAAATCCACCCGGAACGCATTTTTATGACGCCATCTCCTTCATTTTTCCCTTTTACATAATTTTCTTGCAAGCGGTACACACTTCATAAAACGAAATGAATGGGGGAATTTTTTTGCGCACTCTGCGCTCTATGGCACTGCTATTGGCCGTACTTGCCCTGGTAACGGGCTGCTCCGCGAACGCCGGCGACACCGTGAATCCTTCCGCATCGCCCGGAACGGCCGCGGCCGGCCAAAAGCCCGCGATGCCCAGCAAAATACAGGAGTACGAGGACAAGGTGCCCGTGCTGGATGTGTACGTTGTAGACACCAAAAAGGTAGAAAAAATGACCTTGGAAGACTACCTGTGCGGCGTGCTGGCAGGCGAAATGAAGAACGACTGGCCGCTGGAGGCGCTGAAGGCGCAGGCGATCCTGGCGCGCACATTCGTGCTGCGGTTCATGACGGAAAAGGAATCCCAATATGAGGGCGCGGATGTTTCCACCGATATTAAGGAAGCGCAGGCGTACAACGCGGATGAGATCAACGACCGCGTGCGCCAGGCCGTGGAAGAGACGCGCGGCATGGTGCTGGTATCAAACGGCGAGTTCCCGTACGCGTGGTTCCACGCGCATTCGGGCGGCAAGACTGAGCTTGCCAAGCCCGGCCTGAACTGGAAAGACGCCGAGCCTGCCTACACCAAGGTTGCCGACGGCCAGGAGAACGACAGCGCCGCGAAGGATGCCCAAAGCTGGACCGCGACATTTACCAAGGCCCAGGTGCTGGAGGCAGCAAAGACCGCCGGGCTTGAAGTCGCCACGCTGGAGACGATTGAGATCGGCGAGAAGAGCGAGTCCGGCCGCGCGGTCACGCTGAAGATCAACGGCAAGGAAGTCAACGCGCCGGATTTCAGGGTTGAGATCGGATCGACCGAGATGCGATCGACGATGCTGACGGAGCTGAAATTGGAAGGCGACAAGGTCATCATGGCGGGCAAGGGCTTCGGCCACGGCGTGGGCATGACCCAGTGGGGCGCGTACGCACAGGCCGACGCGGGCAAAAAGGCCGAGGAAATTGTGATGAGCTATTTCCAGAATGTCGAGATTGTCGAAATGTACTGATCTGTGGGCTGCGGGAGGGCGGGGGAAACCCCGCCTTTTTCGGAGGTTTTCCTGCTGCCATTTCATCCCAAGACAGGCGCGGGCTGCCTGGCCCTCTTCCTAAAAAAGAGGCCAGCCTATAGAAATATTCAATATATGCAGAAAATGTGCCAAAACCCCTTGACAGTGCTTTCCAAAGGAGATACACTACTACATTGCATCAGTATGATTAAATCCGGAAGATTGCCCTCATTTTGGGTGGGGGCAGCTTTCGCTTCCGATCATACCAAACGTTACTCGGAACTTGCCAACTGTATGGGAAATGTGGGGTGGTTGCCGCTATGGTGAAAGAGGTGCAGATGGGCCCGCTGCGCAAGCGCATGAGCTTTTCGCAGATCGAAGAGGTTTTGGACATGCCCGACCTCATCGAGGTGCAGAAAAACTCGTACCGGAAATTCCTTGAGGAAGACCTGCGCGAGGTGCTCAACGATGTATCGCCGATTACGGACTACAGCGAGAACCTTGTGCTGGAATTCGTAGACTATTCCCTGGATGGGGAGCCGAAAAATTCCGTTGAAAAGTGCAAGGAACGCGACATGACCTACGCCACGTCGCTGAAAGTTTTCGTTCGCCTTAAGAATAAGGAAACGGGCGAAATCAAGGAAAGCGACGTTTTCATGGGCGATTTTCCGCTGATGACGGAAAACGGCACCTTTATCATCAACGGCGCGGAGCGCGTTATCGTAAGCCAGCTGGTCCGCTCGCAGGGCGTCTATTTCGGCGCCGAGCGCGACAAGGCCGGCAAGCTGCTGCATTCCTCCACCATCATCCCCAACAGGGGCGCGTGGCTGGAATATGAGACGGACTCCAACGATATTCTGTGGGTCCGCATTGACCGCGCCAGAAAGCTGCCCATCACGGTGCTGCTGCGCGCGCTGGGCTACGGCACGGACGCGGAGCTTGTGCAGCTGTTCGGCGAAGATGAGCGCCTTTCCGCCACCATTGAGCGGGACGACGCCAAATCGCGCGAGGACGGCCTGCTGGTAATCTACCGCCGCCTGCGCCCCGGCGAGCCGCTGACCGTGGATTCCGCAAGCGCGCTGCTGCGTTCCCTGTTCTTCGACCCCAAGCGCTATGATCTGATGCGCGTGGGCCGCTATAAATTCAGCAAAAAGCTTGCGCTGGCGGGCCGCATTTCCGGCTTCCTGGCCGCGAGCGATATTGTCGACCCCGAAACGGGCGAGCTGTTCGTCAAAGCGGGCAAGACCATTTTCCCCGATGCGGCGGAAAAAATTCAGAACGCAGGCATCAACGCCGTGCGCCTTTCCATCGATGGGCGCGAGGTGAAGGTCATCGGCAACAACTTTGTCGATGCCGCCGCGTGGCTGCCGTTTGACCCCGCCAAAGTGGGCATCAATGAGAAGGTTCACCTGCCCACACTGCGCGAGATTTTGGATTCCGCCGCGCCCGAACACCTGGAGCAGGCGTGCCGCGAGAACCTTTCGCACCTGATTCCCAAGCACATTTTGATTGATGATATCGTGTCCTCCGTGTCGTACCTGATCGGCCTTGGCTATGGCATCGGACACACGGATGATATCGACCACCTGGGCAACCGCCGCCTGCGTTCCGTGGGTGAGCTGCTGCAGAACCAGATCAGAATCGGCCTGTCAAGGCTTGAGCGCGTCGTCAAAGAGCGCATGGCGATCCAGGATGCCAACGATGTGCGCCCGCAGGAGCTGATCAACATCCGCCCCGTGTCGGCGGCCATCAAAGAATTCTTCGGTTCATCGCAGCTGTCGCAGTTCATGGACCAGCCGAACCCGCTGGCCGAGCTGACGCACAAGCGCCGCCTGTCCGCGCTGGGCCCCGGGGGACTTAACCGCGACCGCGCCAGCTTTGACGTGCGCGACGTTCACTATTCGCACTATTCGCGCATCTGCCCCATTGAGACGCCTGAAGGCCCCAACATCGGCCTGATCGGCTCGCTGGCGACGTACGCGCGCATCAACGAATACGGCTTCATCGAGGCGCCGTACCGCTATGTCGACCCGCAAACGCACAAGGTGACCGACAAAATCGTGTACCTGACCGCCGATGAGGAGGACAAGTACGTTATCGCGCAGGCCAACGAGCGCCTTAGCGAGGACGGCACGTTCCTGAATGAGCGCGTCACCGTGCGTATTGTAGAAGACATCACCGAAATCGCGCCCGAAAAGGTTGACTACATCGACGTTTCGCCCAAGCAGGTGGTTTCCGTCGCGACCGCGATGATCCCCTTCCTGGAGAACGACGACGCCAACCGCGCGCTGATGGGCTCCAACATGCAGCGCCAGGCGGTGCCGCTGCTGGTGCCGCAGGCCCCCATCGTGGGTACGGGCATGGAGTACAAGACCGCGCGCGATTCCGGCGTTGTGATCCTGGCAAGGGAAGCCGGTACCGTGAAAAAGGTTTCCGCCCGCGAGATCGAAATCCGCGGCGACGATAACAAAACACAGCTGTACAACCTGCGCAAGTTCAGCCGTTCCAACCAGGGCACCTGCATCAACCAGCGGCCCATCGTATCCGCCGGGGAGCATGTGGACAAGGGCCAGGTCATCGCGGACGGCCCATCCACCGAAAAGGGCGAAATCGGCCTGGGCAGAAACATCCTGATGGGGTTCATGACCTGGGAAGGCTACAACTATGAGGACGCCATCCTGATCAGCGAAAAGCTGGTGAAGGATGACGTTTACACCTCGATCCACATCGAGGAATACGAATCCGAAGCCCGCGACACGAAGCTGGGGCCCGAGGAAATCACGCGCGACATCCCCAACGTAGGCGATGACGCGCTGCGCGACCTGGATGAGAGCGGCGTGGTGCGCGTGGGCGCGGAAGTCCGTGCCGGCGACATCCTGGTGGGCAAGGTCACCCCCAAGGGCGAAACGGAGCTGACCGCGGAAGAGCGCCTGCTGCGCGCGATCTTCGGCGAAAAGGCGCGCGAGGTGCGCGATACTTCCCTTAAAGTACCGCACGGCGAGGGCGGCATCGTGGTGGATGTGAAAGTGTTCACCCGCGAAAAGAAAGATGAGCTGTCCCCCGGCGTGAACCAGATGGTGCGCGTGTACATCGCGCAGAAGCGCAAAATCTCCGTCGGCGACAAGATGGCCGGCCGCCACGGCAACAAGGGCGTTATCAGCCGCATCATGCGCGAAGAGGATATGCCTTTCCTGCCTGACGGCACGCCGCTTGAGATCGTGCTGAACCCGCTGGGCGTGCCCAGCCGCATGAACATCGGGCAGGTGCTGGAAGTGCATCTGGGCCTGGCGGCGAAAGCCCTGGGCTGGCACATCGCCACCCCGGTATTCGACGGCGCGAGCGAAGAAGACATCGTGGAGTGCCTGAAACAGGCGGGCCTGAACCCCACCGGCAAGACCACGCTGTACGACGGCCGCACCGGCGACCCGTTTGAAAACGAAGTCACCGTGGGCTACATGTACATCCTGAAGCTGTCTCACCTTGTTGATGACAAGATCCACGCGCGCTCCACCGGCCCGTACTCGCTGGTAACCCAGCAGCCCTTGGGCGGCAAGGCCCAGTTCGGCGGCCAGCGCTTCGGAGAAATGGAAGTGTGGGCGCTGGAAGCCTACGGCGCTGCCAACACCCTGCAGGAAATCCTGACCGTAAAGAGCGATGACGTGGTGGGCCGCGTCAAGACATACGAAGCCATCGTCAAGGGCAAGAACATCCCCGAGCCGGGCGTGCCCGAAAGCTTCAAGGTGCTGATCAAGGAGCTGCAATCCCTGGCCCTTGACATCAAGGTCCTGGCCGAGAACAAGCAGGAGATCATCATCCGCGAAACGGACGACGAGGACGACGCCCTTGCCCTGGACGGCGACGATCTCACCCTGCCGACGCTGCCGACCCCGTCGGCCAGGCCGCAGGGCGACGACACCGACGAAGAGGACGAGAAGGACTCCCTCAGCGACTTCGAAATGGACGATGTGCCCGATCTGGAAGACATCAACCTGGACGACGAATTCGACGAAGAAGAAGACGAGTGAGGCGTGAGCCGAACAAACGCAAAGCGGCGGGCGGCCATAGCCGCCCGCACGCGTGACGCAACACAACATTGATCATACAAACCCCAGCGTGAGCGACCGTATCCCCACCCCGGCGGTCAAACCGAAAGTCCATGAATTTCGGCAGACCGCACCCCGGGGTGCTCGAGGGGGTCAGGGCCCCCTCGACCTCACTCCGGCATCGGCGGCTTCGCCGCCGAACGGACAGAAAAACCGCAAGGTTTTTCTACCTTGCACGCCCGGAAGGGCGTGAGGGGGTTCTTACAAGGGGGACGTGTCCCCCTTGTACTTCGGAAAGGATGTGGCGAACTTGTTTGAGCTGACAAACCTGGACTCCATTCAGATCGGGATGGCGTCCCCGGAAAAGATTCTTTCCTGGTCGCGCGGTGAGGTTGCCAAGCCCGAGACCATCAACTACAGAACGCTCAAGCCGGAAAAGGACGGCCTTTTCTGCGAGCGTATCTTTGGGCCGCAGAAGGACTGGGAGTGCAACTGCGGCAAATACAAGCGGGTTCGCTACAAGGGCGTCATCTGCGACAAGTGCGGCGTAGAAGTAACGCGCGCCAAGGTGCGGCGCGAGCGCATGGGCCACATCCAGCTCGCGGCGCCGGTCAGCCATATCTGGTATTTCAAGGGCATCCCCTCCCGCATGGGCATGCTGCTGGATGTTTCGCCCCGCGCGCTTGAAAAGGTGCTGTATTTCGCGTCGTTCATCGTGCTGGACCCCATGGACGTGAAAGAGCTGAAGAAGTACGACCTGATCACCGACCAGAAGTACCGCGAGTGCATCGCCAAGTACGGCGAGGGCAGCTTCGTCGCGGGCATGGGCGCGGAAGCCGTCAAAACCATGCTGAAAAGCCTGAACCTTGATGAGCTTTCCCAGACCCTTCGCGAAGAAATCGAAGAGCTGGTGCAGAAGGAAAAGGGCCGCGAATCGGAAGGCCAGAAGCGCACCCGGGCCGTCAAGCGCCTGGAAGTGGTCGAGGCGTTCCGCACAAGCGGCAACAAGCCCGAATGGATGATCCTGGACGTGGTGCCGGTGATCCCGCCGGAGCTGCGCCCCATGGTGCAGCTGGATGGCGGCCGCTTCGCCACCAGTGACCTTAACGACCTGTACCGCCGCGTCATCAACCGCAACAACCGCCTGAAAAGGCTGCTGGAGCTTGGCGCGCCGGATATCATCGTGCGCAATGAAAAGCGGATGCTGCAGGAAGCCGTCGATGCCCTGCTCGACAACGGCCGGCGCGGCCGCGCGGTCACAGGCCCCGGCAACCGCCCGCTGAAGTCGCTGTCCGACCTGCTGCGCGGCAAGCAGGGGCGTTTCCGCCAAAACCTGCTGGGCAAGCGCGTTGACTATTCCGGCCGTTCGGTTATCGTCGTCGGCCCCGAACTGAAGCTGTACCAGTGCGGCCTGCCCAAGGAAATGGCGATTGAGCTGTTCAAGCCGTTCGTCATGGAAAAGCTAGTTTCCGGCGGCTTCGCGCACAACGTAAAGAGCGCAAAGCGCATGGTAGAGCGCGTAAAGCCCGAGGTGTGGGATATCCTGGAAGGCGTTATCCGCGAGCACCCCGTGCTGCTGAACCGCGCGCCCACGCTGCACCGCCTGGGCATTCAGGCGTTTGAGCCGGTGCTGGTAGAGGGCAAGGCGCTGAAAATCCACCCGCTGGTGTGTACCGCGTACAACGCCGACTTTGACGGCGACCAGATGGCCGTGCACGTTCCGCTGTCGGTGGAGGCGCAGGCGGAAGCCCGCTTCCTGATGCTGGCGGCCAACAACATTTTGAAGCCGCAGGACGGCAAGCCCGTCGTCAGCCCCACGCAGGATATGGTCATTGGCTGCTACTACCTGACCGTGCTGAAAAAGGGCGCGAAGGGCGAGGGCAACGCCTACTGCAACATCGATGAGGCGCTGATGGCCTATCAGGTCAAGGAGCTGGAGCTGCAGGCCAAGATCCGTGTGCGCGTGGCCCGCGAATTTGAAGGCGAAACATACCACCGCGTGATCGAAACCACGCTGGGCCGCCTGCTGTTTAATGAAGCGATTCCGCAGGATATCGGGTTCAAACAGCGCGGCACGCTGGAGCAGGCATTCCAGCTGGAGATCGACGAGAAGGTCGCCAAGAAAATGCTGGGCAAGATCGTTGACATGTGCTACCGCACGCACGGCGTGACCAGAACCGCCGAGGTGCTGGACAATATCAAGAAGCTTGGCTTCACGTACTCCACGCGCGGCGCGGTCACGGTTTCGGTTTCCGATATCGTGGTGCCCCCGCAGAAAAAAGAGATGCTGGCCGCCGCCGACAAGAAGGTCAACGTCATCCAGCAGGCATATAGAGACGGCCTCCTTTCAGACGACGAGCGGTACAAGAAGGTCACCGAGATCTGGCAGAACACCACCAACGAGCTGCGCGCCATGATCCTGCCGGGCCTTTCCGAGTTCAACCCGGTGCGCATGATGACCGATTCCGCGGCCCGCGGTTCCATCAGCCAGGTATCCCAGCTGGCCGGTATGCGGGGCCTGATGGCGTCGCCGTCCGGCAAGGTCATCGAGCTGCCCATCCGCGCGAACTTCAAAGAGGGCCTGACGGTTATGGAGTTCTTCCAGTCGACGCACGGCTCCCGTAAGTCGCTGGCTGATACGGCGCTTCGTACCGCCGACTCCGGCTACCTGACCCGCCGCCTGGTCGAAGTTGCGCAGGAGCTGATCGTGCGCGAGATCGACTGCTTTGAAACCAGAAACGAACCCGTGCGCGGCATCGTGGTATCCCGCGCGAAGCCGGGCGAAGAAGAGATCGAGCAGCTGGAAGAGCGCATCTCCGGCCGGTACGCAGTGGAAGACATCGTCGACCCCGTGACGGGCGAAGTGTATGTGAAGGCCAACGAGCGCGTCACCTATGACGCTGCCGACAGGATCGGAAAATCCACCATCGAAAGCGTGATCATCCGTTCCGTGCTGACCTGCCGCAACGAAAACGGCGTGTGCGCCAAGTGCTACGGCGCGAACCTTGCCACCGGCGGCGAGGTGGATGTGGGCGAGGCGGTCGGCGTCATCGCGGCGCAGTCCATCGGCGAGCCCGGCACGCAGCTGACGATGCGTACATTCCACACCGGCGGCGTGGCGCAGGATGAGGACATCACGCAGGGTCTGCCCCGCGTGGAAGAGCTGTTCGAGGCCAGAAAGCCCAAGCGCGACGCGACGCTATCCGAAATCAGCGGCACCGTGTCCCTTGCGGAAAGCAAGAAGAAGCGCGAGATCGTCATCACCGGCGAAGACGGCGAGATCAAGACCTACCCGATCAATTACGGCAGCCGCCTGAAGGTGGTGGAGGGCGAGCATGTGCTGGCCGGCGCCGAGCTGATCGACGGCGCGATCAACCCGCATGAACTGCTTCGCATCCTGGGCGTTAAGGCCGTGCAGGAATACCTGCTGAAGGAAGTCGTCACCGTGTACCGCCAGCAGGGCGTTGATATCGCAGACAAGCACATTGAGGTGATCGTGCGCCAGATGCTGCGCAAGGTGCGCATCGAGGACGCGGGCGGAACAAACCTGCTGCCCGGCGCGCTGGTCGATATCTTCCGCTTTGAGCGCGAGAATGAGGATACGATCCTGGCCGGCGGCCGTCCCGCGGTTGCAAAGCGCGTGCTGCTGGGCATCACCAAGGCCACGCTGGCGACGGAAAGCTTCCTGTCCGCGTGTTCCTTCCAGGAGACGACCCGCGTGCTGACCGAGGCCGCCATCAAGGGCAAGACCGACCCGCTGGTGGGCCTGAAGGAAAACGTTATCATCGGCAAGCTGATCCCGGCGGGAACCGGGATGAAGCGGTATAAGAATACGGAGATTCACGAGGCGTACTGATAGATGTTGGTGGGCGCCACGGGGCAGCGAGAGGCGCGGCTCCGTGGCGCTTCGGTGTTTGACGGGAGGGGGGAATGCTGGGACGCTGTCCCAGGCCCTGCTTAAGGGCCTAAGGCCCTTAAGAATCCCTTCATAGTAGGCATGTTAGTAT
>JAVBPC010000033.1:0-17686 GCA_031549905.1 Eubacteriales bacterium | reverse complement strand
TCCAGCTCAGCTTCCGCATACACCAGCGTGTAGTTCGTTGCCTTGAACGTGCCGCCATCCGTCAGCACCAGCGTCCCCTGCCCGATCGTGTACGTCCCCGCGTCGGTGCCCGCGTCGCGCGCAAGCGCTCCGTCAAACAGGACCGTCTCGCCGTCCACCGCCGCGCTGTTCATGTACGTCAGCTCGGGATCCAATGTGTTATACGCCTTGCTCTGCGCCGTCGCCGTCACTTGGATCTCTGCGGGCGTGATCGTAATCGTCCCGCTCGCGCTGCGCGTCAGATAACCAGGATTGCGAATCTCTACATAGACCCGCATGCTGTCCGTCACATCCGTGCGCTCTACCGGTGCGTTCTGCCAGCCGTCGTCATCCGTCCTATACCAAACCTCGTCTCCGTCCACCAAATCGCTTGCGTTTACTTCGATCTTGTGGGCGGCGCCGTCATACACAACCGATACATCCTGAAGCGTCGGCGGTTCCAGCTCTCCAAGCTCTGTGTACTGCGCCAGATAGGTCACATTGCCCGATACCGTGCCCGCAACCACCGGGGTCCAGCCTGCAAAGATGTATCTCGCATCCAGCGTATATTCCGATGCTGCCGGCGTCATATCGCCGTAGTGCAAACCGCCGGTAACCACGGTTCCGGTGCCATCGGCAAAGCTGCCGTGGCCGTTCAGGTCATATGTCACCGCATATTCAAGTTGCGTATACTGCGCCACGAACTTCGCGTCGCCTGTCACAGTACCCGAGATTTCCGGTGTCCAGCCCGTGAACTCATATCCTGTTTCTACTATATAATTAGGCGCTGCCGGCACCGCATCGCCGTAATGCAGCCCACCGATGGTTTCGATTTCTTTGCCGCCATCGAAACTTCCATGCCCATTCAGGTCATATGTGGCTGTGTACTCATTGCGCGTGTACTGCGCCATATAGGTTGCATTGCCTTCCACTTTGGCCGCAACCGACGGACTCCAACCGGTAAAAGTATACCCGGCCTCAACCGTAAACTCGGGCGCTGCCGGTGTCGTGTCACCGTAATACAGTCCGCCCAAGGTCGCGCTCACGTCACCATTGCTCATGTTCGCATGGCCGTTCAGGTCGTAAGTGACCGCGTACTCATTCCGGGTGTAGTACACATAGTATGTCTTATTGCCATCCTCAAGGGGCATGCCCAGTCTGACGTCCACGCTATGCTGCGTGTAACCCGGATATGTCTGGGAGGCGTTAAGCATCTCATGCGTCAGCAGCGGTTTCTCGGGGTCGCCTTCCCAGTAGCCTTCAAACTTCTGCACAGCGCTGGAAAGCGCCGCGCCCGTCCGCACGCCGGAGGCATCCACAACAACGTGTTGTATCTTATAATATATCAGACTGTCGGGCGTTCTCTTGAACGTCACATGGAGCGTATGATCGGCCCGCACATCGTAGAAGGTATAGCTGTTTCCGCCCGCCAGCGAGGAAAGAGCAACCGCCTTGCCGTCAATGCTGACTTCCGCAATATCATATCCGGTATCAGGGAAAACCGAAAAACTCTGCTCGCTCCCCGATTTCACCAGCTGGATACCTTTGGGCGAGATCGTTCCGTGCAGATCAGCCGTCGCTTTGATTTCGTACTGATCCTGCATCTTATAGTCGGCATTATACAGCGTAATGCCGATGAGCCGCCCGTACTGGTCAACCTGCTTTTGAACCGCCGAATACGCGGATTGGTTAGCGTTACCGAACGTTTCGGTAAGCGTAATGTTATCAATTTGATTAACACCACCCTTAACAACAGCAATCGGGGTGGATATATGTTCAGTGGAGGACCATATTTTCGTTGTGTTGTTGTTGCTGTTCATATTCCAGCCAACGCCCTTGTTCCCTTGCCTGACTCCCCCGATTTCAAGGTAAAAAGTCATGTTCGAGTTATTGTTGGGCGGGTTCAGCCACGTCTTTGTCAGCGTAAGCGTGGTGGAATAGTCCGCCAACTCAAACTCAACGTAAATGGCATGGAACGTTTGGCAGTCATCAGGGCAGTCGTACTGAATCCGTCCGCCGGCCGCACCGATGCTGACGGCCGCCCCGTCCATCTTTACCCTCTTTACCTGGTATACGCCCTGCACCGCGGGCGTGATGGTGAACGCATTGGAACCCTCTTCATGCGTTACGGTACCAAAGCCCGCAGGCGTAGTTTCAAATGTAAACTCATGCCCGACCGTTGGCACCTCGTCCGTTGGCTCCGAATCGAGGAAGACGAAATTACCCGGCGTCGAAAAAAGCGGTTCGCTTTCAATCACCGCAACATCCTGCGGCGCGCTGTCGTTGCCCACCCCGGTGCCAATAGACTCTGCAAGGGCCGCCGGCATTGCAACTTGCATCACCATAAGCACGCACAACAGCGTCGATAAGAGCTTCCTCATTTTGCGTTCCATGCGCTGATTCCCCCATATTATTGGATTTGTTTCATCTATATCGTCAAAGGATGTCGTATTCCTTGTGTATCCCGGGCCGGTTTTCTTCTCCTGCGCGCGCCTGTGCACTGCCGTCTCCCCCAATTTCGCATTTGCCTGACAGTCCCACCTCTGGGATATATTTCATGCTGCTTCATTATAACGCGCGGCGGTGACATTCCGGTTACAAAAATGCGCTACAAGGCTATTTTAGAAATTTTATTTCGTAATCGCGGTGCCCGCAAATTTTGTCACATTTTATGATTTTTCCGCGAAATCTTATTTCATAGTAAATCAAAATCCGGTCACATATTCTTCTCTTCAAGCCATCACCGTTTCGTCCGTTCCATTTTCTTTTTTACACTGACCGTCTCTGCGAAGGAAATAATTACCGCCAATTCCGCCGGTATCTTCCACCCTGCCCACGCCGGTTGACAATCGATTCGCCTTCCCGCATAATTGCGGTAGTTGGAGGTGCATATGGCTGCTTATTTCGCGTTGGCCGCTTATCTGGGGGTCGGTCTGCTCCTGGCGCAGGTCATACTGTGTGACAAACGCCCGTTGCTGCGCATCTGGCTTGGGCTTTCCCTGGGTGTGTTGCTGCTTATGTGGTTGCCTGCGCTGGCCGCGTTTGCGGTCGGCTTCACGCTTGCCGCAGAATGGATCGCGCTGGGCGTGTTGGCCCTGCTGTCCTGCGCCATATTGTATTATCAGAAGAAGACCAGGGTCTGTTTCCGCGCGTTTGACAAAACAGACCGAAGTCTGCTTATTGCGCTGGCCGCCTTTGTTGTGCCGCTGACAATCGCCTCCGCGTACATGCAATACACGCACACCTTGCGCAATGTGAATGGCGCACTGCACGTCGGCCAGGCAACTTACGGCGATTTGTGTATGCATCTTTCCATCGTAACAGGCCTGCGCGGGGCAAAGCTGCCCACCGAATATACCATCCTGCCGGGCTCCCCGCTCGGGTACCCGTTTCTGACGGATGCGATGAGCACATCTTTGTACATCCTGGGCATGCCGCTTGCGCTGTCGATAACGGTACCCGGCACACTGATGTGCCTGCTGGTGTACAGCGGTTTTCTGCTGCTTGCCTATGAGATGTCGGGGCGCGTTTCTGTTGCGGTGCTGGCGTCCGCGCTTCTGTTCTTTAACGGCGGCCTGGGCTTCCTGTATGATTTCGATCTGTCCGGCAGCGATCTATCCAAGATTCAAGAGATATTCACCGGCTTTTACAAGACCCCGGCGAACCAGCCGGATCTAAACCTGCGCTGGTCGAACCTTGTGGCCGACCTGCTGTTGCCACAGCGCACATTCCTGGGCGGGTGGACGCTATTGCTTCCCGCGCTGTATCTGGTGCGCGAAGCCTTCAAAAAAGGCGAACTGCGCCTATACCTTTTGACGGCTGTATTTGCCGTGGCGCTTCCGCTGGTGCACGCGCACTCCCTTGTGGCGCTCGCGATCTTCAGTGGTTGCGCACTTTTTTACATGCTGATCACGCGCCCCGATATGCGCCGGGCAACGCTGATCGGCGCAGGGGCCTACCTCGGAATCGTTGTGCTGCTTGGCCTGCCGCAGCTGCTGGGCGTAACAATGCGGCAGGCTACCAACGAAGGGTTCATCAGCCTGCACGTCGGCTGGGTGAACCGCAACGGCACTGCCGCCATCGATTTTCCCATATGGTTCTGGCTAAAGAATGTTGGACTACCGCTGATCGCGATGGTTCTTGCGGTGCTGGACTGGAAAAAAGAGCACCGGATGGATTTGATCGGTGCGGCGGCAATCTTCATCGTAGCCGATATCATCCAATTCCAGCCGTTGGCCTACGACAACAACAAGCTGTTTTACATCTGGTTCCTGCTGACGCTGCCTGCCGCATCTGACTGGTGCGTCTCACTGTATGACCGAATGAAAGGGCAGCGCTCGCGGGTGTTGCTGGCGGCGCTGTTCGTCACCGTATCCACCCTGTCCGGCGCCCTTTCCATCGCGCGTGAATGCGCCCCGGATTGCGATTATGAGCTGTTCTCCGCCGCCGATGCCGAGGCGGGACGCTATATCGATGAAAACACCGATACGGATGCCATGTTTGTCACCGGACAACACCATCAAAATGTCGTGTATGCGCTGGCTGGGCGCAAGGTCGTCTGCGGGCCGCCGCTCTTCCTGCACTGGCACGGGCTGCCGTATCAGGGGCGGCAGGCGGAGGTAACCGCATTCTATGCCGATCCCGCCAACCACCTGGATTTGATCGCGCGCTATGGTGTGGATTACGTTGTGGTCAGCAACTGGGAACGGTATAGCAGCGATTTAATCGTGGATGAGGCCGCGCTGGATGCGCTGTTCCCGGTCGTGTATGATCAGGGTGGATTCAAGCTGTACAAGGTTGGCGCGGAAGAGTAATGCCGCAAAAAGAGACCGCCGGTCTGTCAGTTCAGATCGGCGGTCTCTTTTCGAAAGCAAGCAGGGATCTACTTTCTCTTTTTCAGCGCCCTTAGTGCATTTGCCACGGCAATCACCGTCACGCCGACATCAGCAAACACCGCCACCAGCATGCCCGTCAGCCCCAGCGCGCTGAATACCAGCGCCAGCGCTTTCACGCCGAGCGCAAACGCGATATTCTCGTTAGCGATGCGCAGTGTCCGCTTGGCAATCTGAATCGCAACCGGAAGTTTCCCCGGCTCATCGGTCATGATGACAACATCCGCCGCCTCAATCGCCGCATCGGAGCCGAGCGCCCCCATCGCCACGCCCACATCCGCACGCGCCAGCACCGGCGCGTCGTTCATCCCGTCGCCGACGAACACCAGCGTGCCGCGCGGGGATTTCTCCTTTAGCAGCCGTTCGACCTCGGTCACCTTGTCGGCGGGCAGCAGGTTTGTGCACACCTCATCCAGCGAAAGGGCACGCGCGGTCCGCTCCCCCACCTCGCGTACGTCGCCGGTGAGCATCACCTGACGGCGAATGCCCTGCCTGTGCAGCGTTTGAATCGCCGCCTGCGCGTCAGCCTTGATCTTGTCGGCAATGACGATATGCCCCGCGTACGCGCCATCCACGGACACATGCACCAGCGTACCTTCGCACGCATCCGGCGTAAAGGGCGTACCCACCTTCTCCATCAGCTTGGCGTTGCCGGCGTAAATCTCCTTGCCATCCACCACCGCACGCACGCCAAACCCGCGCAATTCTTCCATCGCACTGATGCGCTCGGGCCGAATCGTTCCCTTGTAGGCCGCCAGAAGCGACTGCGAGATGGGATGCCCGGACCCGTGTTCGGCATGGGCTGTCAACTCCAGCAATTCCGCTTCGGTCAGCCCTGTGCCGTGCACGGCCTGCACATCGAACACCCCGTAGGTGAGCGTGCCCGTTTTGTCGTACACAACGATCTCCGCTTTGGCAAGCGCCTCCAAATCGTTTCCGCCCTTCACCAAAATTCCCTCGCGGGACGCGCCGCCGATACCCCCGAAGAAGCTGAGCGGCACCGAAATGACCAACGCGCAGGGGCACGACACGACTAGGAACGACAGCGCGCGCGTGAGCCAATCGGCAAACGGCTGCCCGGTGATCAGCGGCGGCAGCACAGCAAGCAGCGCCGCAAGCCCTACCACGGTGGGGGTGTACACCCTTGCAAACCGGGTGATGAAGCGCTCCTGGCGCGATTTGCTGCCGCTGGCGTTCTCCACAAGGTCCAGTATTTTGCTGACGGTGGATTCCCCAAAGGGCTTTGTTACCGTAGCGGTCAGAAGACCCGACAGGTTGATGCAGCCGCTGAGCAGCTCATCGCCCGGTTCCACACGGCGGGGCGTGGATTCCCCGGTGAGCGCCGCCGTATCCAGCATTGATGCGCCGTCCGCCACCACCGCATCCAGCGGCACGCGCTCACCCGGCTTGATCACGATGGTCTCGCCCACCATGACCGTATCGGGATCGACAGTCTCGGTCACGCCATTTCGCAGCACGGCTGCGGTATCGGGCCTAATATCCATCAGTTCCGCGATAGATTTCCTTGATTTGCCCACCGCGTACGACTGAAACAGCTCGCCTACCTGGTACAGCAGCATCACAAGCACCGCTTCAGGGTACTCGCCGATTGCAAATGCGCCCACCGTGGCAATCGCCATCAGGAAATTTTCATCCATCCATTCGCCGCGGAGCACGCCGCGCACGGCATTGTATAAAACATCGCCGCCAACCACCAGATAAGCGGCTAAAAAAAGAATGATGCCAAGCCACGCCGCGCCTCCCCGCAGAAGAAGCGCCAGCGCAAGCAACGCCGCGCCGGACAGAATGCGCACCAACTGACGGTTCATCGTAATCACTCCTCGCGTTTCTTTTCAGCTATGCTTTCCTGATCACCACATCCGGCTCCAGCTTGTGGATGATTTTCTCCGCTGCTTCCAGCGCCGCTTCTTCGCGCCCGTCCTCCATATCCAGCATCATCTTGCCGGTCAGGAAATTCACCTGGCACTGCCGCACTCCGGGCAGCGCCGAAATGCCGCGCTCCATTTTTGCCGCGCAGTTCGCGCAGTCCAAGCCTTCCAGCCGTATCGTCTGTTTCATGATATTTCCACCTTTCGTTATGATTCTTCCAGGATATGCTCCAGACCCTTTTCCAATATGTCGCGGACATGACCATCCGCCAGCGAATAGAATACCGTTTTGCCCTCGCGGCGGAAACGCACCAGATCGGCCTGTTTCAGCGCTTTGAGCTGGTGCGAAATGGCGGACATTGTCATATTCAGCAGCGTCGCCAGGTCGCATACGCAAAGCTCCGACCGCGTCAGCGCACTCAGAATGCGCACGCGCGTGCTGTCCCCCAGCACCTTAAAAAAATCTGCAAGATCATACAGGGTGTCCTCATCCGTCATCACTTCGCGCGCAGCTTCCACCAGAGGGGTGTGCACGGCCTCCTGGCTGCAAACGGCAACGTCTACACGCTTTGCTCGCATCTGGCTTCCTCCAATCATTTGAATAGTTGATCAATTGTTCATTTGTATTATACTTGAGCCGTCGCTCAATTGTCAATGGGTTATGCAAATTTTTTTCGCGAAAATTGTTTGGCGCACCGGGCGCGCGACCTTGACAATCTCGACTATAACTTGTAGAATAGTTCTGTTAAGCTTGGTTGGAAAACCGCCAGACTGTTTTATTAGGGTTTAGGGCGAAATTTCGCTCTCTACTGATACATACCATCCCCTCTCAGGGATGGGTCTACCCTTTTACAACAATCTGCGCCGGGCTTGATGCCCGGCTTTTTTTGCTCACAAGATACACTGATTGGAGGGGTAGTTGCAGTTGAGTTGGCTATGGCTCATCCCAGTAGCGCTGCTGGCTGTGGCGGCAGGCATTCTGGGTGGATATCAGTACCGGAAAAACGCGACCGAAACCAAGATCGGCCGCGCTGAAGAGTATGCAAAAAACCTGTTGGAAGATTCACAGCGCCGCGCAGAGGAAAACAAAAAGGAACGGGTTCTGGAAGCCAAGGAAGAGATTCTTAAACTTAAAAACGAACTGGACCGCGAAATCCGCGACCGCCGGAACGAATTGACGCGCAGTGAGCGCCGTCTGATCCAGCGCGAAGAATCCTTTGACAAAAAATCCGATAACCTGGATACCCGCGAAGAAGGGTTAAACCGCAAACAGAAGGAAATTGCCCAGCTGGAAGAGGATGCACAGGCGATGTTCGGCCGCCAGCAGGGCGAACTGGAGCGCATTGCCTCCATGTCTCAGGATGAGGCGCGGCAAGTGCTTGTTTCCCGCATCGAAAAAGAAGCGTACCACGACGCCGCGGTGCTGGTGCGTGAAATCGAATCCAACGCCAAAGAAGAGGGCGAAAAAAAGGCGCGCAACATTATCTCCCTGGCGATTCAGAAATGCGCCGCGGATCATGTGGCCGAGACGACCGTTTCGGTTGTTACGCTGCCCAATGATGACATGAAGGGCCGCATCATCGGCCGCGAGGGCCGCAATATCCGCGCACTGGAAACCGCTACCGGCGTCGATCTGATCATTGACGACACCCCGGAAGCGGTTATCGTTTCCGCGTTTGATCCGGTCCGCCGCGAGGTGGCCCGTCTGGCGCTGGAAAAGTTGATCCTGGATGGCCGCAGTCACCCCGCGCGCATCGAGGAAATGGTCGAAAAGGCTCAAAAAGAAGTGGAAAACCAGATCCGCGAAGCCGGCGAACAGGCCGTTTTCGAGACCGGGCAGCACAACATCCACCCGGAGTTGGTCAAGCTGCTGGGCCGGATGCGCTACCGCACCAGCTACGGCCAGAACGTGCTCAAGCACTCCATCGAAGTCAGTCACCTGGCGGGCGTCATGGCTGCGGAGCTTGGCGCGGACGTACAAACCGCCAAGCGCGCCGGCTTGCTGCATGATATCGGCAAGGCCGTCGACCACGAAGCCGAGGGCACGCACGTCACCCTGGGCGCGGAACTTGCGCGCAAATACCGCGAAAACCCGGATGTAATTCACGCGATTATGGCGCATCATAACGATGTGGAACCCAATACCGTCGTGGCCGTGCTTGTGCAGGCCGCGGATGCCATTTCCGCCGCCCGCCCGGGCGCCCGGCGCGAATCGCTTGAAAACTACATCAAACGCCTGGAAAAGCTGGAAGAAATCTCCAACTCGTTCAACGGCGTTGAAAAGTGCTATGCGATCCAGTCCGGCCGCGAAGTGCGCGTCATGGTCAAGCCCGACGATATCACCGACGCCGGCACCCTTGTGCTGGCCAAGGAAATCGCCAAGAAGATTGAGCGCGAAATGGAGTATCCGGGGCAGATCAAGGTCAATGTGATACGGGAAACACGCGCCATCGACTTTGCAAAGTAATATTTTGCAGCGAAAGGTCGCCCCGGCACGCCCGGTGGCGACCTTTCGCAATCTAGGTAACCGCTGATATATTCGCCGGCGGTTGGCGGACGAATATATCAGCGGCTATCAAAAACCATACTACCACCGCGCGAAAGGAGACTGTGCATGATACAGCAGCAAGAATACCAGGTAACCGAACTGGACACCGGGGTGTGGACGATTGAAATGCAGCTGGTGCGCGCATTCCTTGTCGCCGGGGATACCAGCGCGATCCTCATTGATACCGGCGCGGGCGGCGTGAACCTGGCCGGCGCGGTGCGCGAATGTACAAGCTTGCCCATCCGCGTGGTCAACACGCATTCGCATTTCGACCACATCAGCGGAAACGGCGCGTTCCAGATGCAGTTCGCGCACCCAATGGAACTGGCCTCCCTGATGAAGGCCGGGTTTCAAGCCCACCCGGTGGGCGACGGCGCGGGATTTGACCTGGGCGGGCGGATTTTGCAGATTGTGGGACTGCCGGGCCATTCGCCGGGCAGCATCGGCGTGTGGGACGGCGCGGGCGGCCTGCTGTTTGCTGGGGATGCGGTGGCAAAGGATTTCCCCGTGCGGCTGTACCTTGACGGCGCGTCGCTGGAAGCTTACCAGCGCACGCTGGAAAAGATTCTTTTGCTCGAAAATTCAGAGCACGGCGGCCATGTTCGCCGCATCTTCTGCGCGCACGGCGCGCTTGAAGCGGATATGGACACCGTGCGCAAGCTGAAAACCCTGATGGAAGGTATTGCCGGCGAAAGCATCAAAAAAGAGCCGCGCGACGGCAATTATCCTGGATTCATCCCGGAAAATGTGGGCGTGTATCGGTTTGAGGATGTAGCAATTCTTGCGGAATAACGATTTATCACCACTTTTACAGAGGAGGATGAGTATGCCCAAGCAATTTGTGATGATCATGACCGATTCCCAGCGGCTGGATCTGGTGAGCTGCTATGAGGATGCGGGCGTCAAAACGCCGTGCATTGATGCGCTGGCGGCGGAAGGCGTACTGTTCTCCAAAGCGTACACGGTGCAGCCCGTCTGCGGCCCCGCGCGCGCGGCGCTGTTCACGGGCCAATATCCGTGCGTCAACGGCGCATTCGCAAACTGCAACGCACCCGCGCTGAATGTGCGCTCCATCGGCGAAAGGCTGACGGACAAGGGCATCCACACCGGCTACATCGGCAAGTGGCATCTGGACGGCGGCGATTACTTCGGCCTGGGCGTGTGCCCGCCCGGCTGGGAGGCTGCATACTGGTACGATATGCGCAACTACCTGGATGAGCTGAACGAAGGTGACAAGGTGAAATCGCGCACTTACAAGGCGATGGAGGGCGAGGGCATCACCGCCGAATTCACCTTTGCGCACCGCTGCGCCGACCGCGCCGTCGCATTCATGGAGGCGCACAAAAACGACGATTTCTTCCTCGTGGTCAGCTTTGACGAGCCGCACGACCCCTCTTTGTGCCCCGAGCCGTATGCCTCCATGTATAAGGATTTCAGCCTGCCCAAGCGCCCGAACGTATACGACACGCTGGAAGGCAAGCCGGAGCATCAGAAGGTTTGGGCCGGTCCGCGCCTTAAAGAGGACCGGGATAAGGTAGCGCTCAAAGCGCCGACGTATTACGGCTGCAACACGTTTGTGGACAGCCAGATCGGCCGCGTTACGGAGGCGGCGGCGCTGCTTGCGGATGCGAAGGTGCTCTACACTTCCGACCATGGCGACATGACTGAGTCACACTGCCTGTATGCGAAAGGCCCCGCCGCGTATGAAGAAATCACGCACATCCCATTCATCATGAAGGGATTTGGCAAGGGGCGTATCGATACGCCGGTATCGCATATCGATGTGTGCGCCACGGTATGGGACTTTTTCGGGTTTGAAAAACCGATGATGCTGCAGGGGGATAGCCTGCTGCCGCTGCTCAAAGCGAATGAAAAACCCACGCGGCGCGATATCTTCATTGAGTTTGGACGATATGAAACGGACCACGATGGGTTTGGCGGGTTCCAGCCGATGCGCTGCGTATACGACGGGCAGTACAAGCTGGTGATCAATCTGCTTTCAAGCGATGAGCTGTATGATCTTGCGGATGATCCGTATGAGATGACCAACCGGATTGAAGATGACGCGCTGGCTGAGGTACGCCGGGCGCTGCTGATGCGGCTGCTGGATCACATGAACGACATTCGCGATCCATTCCGCGGGTACCACTGGGAGAACCGGCCTTGGAACAAAGCGCCTGTAAACCCACCTTCGTGGGATTACACAGGGTACACGCGCCAGCGCGAGGAGCCGGACTACGAAAAGCCGCAGCTGGATTACAGCACGGGGCTTGTGCCGAAGAAACTGTCGCGGTGGAAGTAAGAGGCATACCGTATTTGTTTGGTTTCTAGTGGTTCTGCGCAGATGGGGTTGCCGCAAGGGAGAAGTTTTTCCCGCACGGCAACCCCACGGCTTTAGGAGGAAAGTGAGGTCTATGGACCCGAAAACAGCCATTCAGCAGGTTACGGACAGCCTGCAAGCATACTTTTCAGATAGGCTGGCCGCCGCCTACCTGACCGGCAGCTTTAGCACGGGGGAAGCGGTGCTGGGCGAATCGGATCTGGACTATTGGGGATTCGTTTGCGACGAGCTGAGCAAAGCGGACCAGCGATGGATTCAGGATACCGCATCGGCGGTTGATAAGCGGTTTGACATATTTGGTGGTGTTCACATCAACATCATGACCGTTGAAAACATTACGCACAATAAGCTTGCCAGGTTCATGCTGCAATACAATTCCATTCTGTGCTGCGGCCGTGATATTCTGTCAGAAATCAGCGCACGCAAGCCAGACTCGTATATTCCGGATAAGCATGTGGCAAAACTGCGGCTACCGTTTGCCCGCCAATGCTTCGAAGATGCCCTGCGAGGAAAATGCCCGCGGTGCATAGACGAAGTTCCTGCAAACAGCTATTTGGCGGCAAGGAAATTTGCGCGCTATTTCGTGATAGTGGAGGGCGCATATTTCCTTATGTCTGTGAATAAATTCGAGTCTTTCAGGCAAGAAAATGTAATCGCCCTGCTCAAGGAGAAGCTAGCCGGGTTCGATGATATTCTGGACTTGTCGCTGTCGGTGTCGCAAACGCCGTTTACGGCCAGGATAACGCATGATGACTTTCTGACAAAGATTCGCCCGCTCGTATATCGGTTTTTCAAAGAGATAGAAAACAGCTAAATGAAGGGCCTTCACGCAAACTGCCGTGAAGGCCCTTTTATCCTATGCTTCCATCATCACCAGTTCCCCCACCGGCACAAACCCAATCTTCCGGTAGGCGCGGTTAGAAGAAGGATACGACGCATCCGTATACAAAAGCGGCGTAAGGCCCTGCGCGAAAATGCCCTCGCACAACCCGGCAAGCAGCGCAGGCACATACCCTTTGCCGCGCTGTTCCGGCAAAGTATAGACGAAGTTGATCGTGGTATACCGCGGGGAGCGCTGCTGTATCCTGGCGCAGGATACGATCTGCCCCTCGCCGTTCCGCCACAGGTGCAACTCCCCTGCGCTGATAAGCGCGGCAGCCGTCTTGCGCCCTTCCTGCAAGGTAAGGTCGGGGTCCTGCGTATGGCGGCTGAACCCCACAATCATCAGAGCCAGCGTTTCAATGTCCTCTTCTTTGGCAAGCGAAGCCCCGCCATCCACAGGCGTTGCGGGGATCAACTGCGGGCAGTAATTGCCAAGCAACCTCTCCCGCACCTTGCCGCCGGGGAACAGCCTTTCAGCAATGCCCGCACGCGCGGTGATTCTGGTAATCTCGTGTTCCTTCAGCAGCATGCGCAGCGCTTCAAGCTCCGCCTCCGTGCATTCGGGGTGCGTCCAAATCCACGCCGCATGCGCGGGGTCGGTACGCGCCAGCACAGCCCGTCCGGCGTCATCGGCGAAGAACAGCCCTTCCTCCGCATTGCGCAGGCGGTAAAACAGGTTGAACAGCACCTCTTCCGCCTGATAGGGTGGATTTTCCCACATGGGGTCGGTATGCGTAAGCCTGCGGAACATCCTGATCACCCTTTCCAAATACCGGTTCTCGGCGCGTTTTTGTTGGAAGCTCGCGGTCTTCTCAACAAAAACGCACCGGGAACCGGTATAAAAATAACGGGGGCGGCTTGTTTGCCACCCCCGTTGTAAGCGGTCTGTCGGATTACGCTTCCGTGTCCGGCATATCGTCCGACATCAGATTCGAGTAATCCACGGGGGTGGCGTATACATCTTCCATGCCTTCGGCAAGGCTGTCGTCGCCGGGAATGGCGTCGGAATAGTTGAACGCCTCTTCTTCCAGTGCGGCACGGATGCTAAGGCTGATGCGCTTCGCCTGCGGGTCCACACCCAGCACCTTCACGCGAACGATCTGGCCCACCTGCACGGCGTCTTCCACCTTGGCAATGCGGGTCAGGGCACACTGCGAAATGTGCACAAGGCCGTCAAGGCCCGGCTCCAGCTCCACAAACGCGCCAAACGTTGTGATGCGGACAACCTTGCCCTCGACGATTGCGCCGGCGGGATATTTCTCTTCGGCTACATCCCACGGGCGCGGCTGAATCTGCTTGAAGCCCAGCTGAATGCGCTCACGGTCGGGATCAAGCGAGAGAATCTTTACTTTGATCTGCTGGTTGGGGGATACAACCTCGCTGGGATGGCGCACGCGGCCCCAGCTCAGGTCAGTCACATGCACCAGGCCATCCACGCCGCCGATGTCAACGAACGCGCCGAAATCAGTCAGGCGGCGCACAACGCCGTCCACAACTTCGCCGCTGACGAGCTTGCCCCAGATTTCCTGCTTGCGGGAGGCGGCTTCCTCAACGATGACATCCTTGCGGGAGCAGACAATGCGCTTTTTCGCCTTGTCCACTTCGATGATCTTCAGGCGCATTTCCTTGCCCACAAAATCTTCGATCTTTTCAACATAACGCTGGGACAGCTGGGAAGCGGGAATGAACGCGCGAATGCCGCCGACGTTGGCGATCAGGCCGCCCTTGACGGCTTCCTTGCCCACGCCTTCCACGTATTCGTTGTTTTCATGCTTGGCCATCAGCGCATCCCAGTTGCGGCGGTTGACGATGTTGCGCTGGGACAGCAGCACATTGCCCTCGCCGTCGTTCACCTTGACAACTTCGACTTCGATTTCATCGCCGACCTTGACTTCCGTGGAAACAAGATCGCTGCGCTTGACAAGCCCGTCGGACTTGTAGCCGATGTTGACGCAAACTTCATCCTCGGTGATCTGCACAACAGTGCCGGTGATCGTCTGTCCGGGACGAATGGTCACAAGGGTTGCCTCGATATCCGCCATAAAGCTGTTTTGGACAGCTTCCGCTGGGGATGCGTGCACGGCCGGGGCGGCGGCAGGGGCTTTTTCTTCTGCCGCGGGTGCTTCCTGTACCGCAGGCGCTTCCTCGACTGCCGTCTCCACAGGGGTGATTTCCTCGACAGCTTCGTTCGGGTTCCGTTGTTCCATGTCGCTCATATGTGTTGCAACCTCCTCAAGTGACCACTCCGGCGTGGACGCGCCGGCGGTTATGGCTATATAATCAGACGCCTTGATCCCTTTGGGGATTTCGGCGGCGGATTCCAGGTGGTAGGTCCTAGGGCACCGCGCCTTGCAGGTTTCATAGAGGGCCCTGGTGTTGGCGCTGTCGCGCCCGCCGATGACGAGCACCACATCGGCTTTGGCTGAAAGCGCTTCGGCTTCCTGCTGACGCACCGCCGTGGCGGCACAGATCGTGTTAGCAACGGTAAGCGCCTTCACGCGGGTTTGAATCGCGGCAACCATCTGATCCCATTCGCGCTGGGTCAATGTGGTCTGCGCGATGACCAGCGCGCGGTCAAGCGGCTCAAGCGCATTTGCGGCCTCTACATCGCCCACGATGAACACCGGTCCCGCGCACCATGCGGCCGTGGCCTGCACTTCCGGGTGACTGGACTGCCCCGCGATGATCACCGGCGCGCCATCCTGGCTGTAGGACTGCACCAGATTGTGCACCCGCGCGACATTGGGACAGGTGGCATCCACCACGCGAAGGCCCCGCCCCTCAAGCCGCCGGATCACATCAGGCGCCACGCCATGGGAGCGCAGAATGACGGTACCGGAAGATATCTCCCCTTCGTCTTTCGCAATGAGAAGGCCCTTTTCTTTCAGCCTTTCCATCACCTGCGCGTTATGCATCAGGCTGCCAAGCGCCCACACGGGCCCTTCCTGCGCACAGGCATCGAATGCCAGCTGCACCGCCTGCTTGATGCCGTAACAGAACCCCGCGTGTTTCCCAATTTCAACCGGCAATTGCGTCCTCCAAAAGGGCACATTTCACCCTTTTTAGAATAAACTATACCTTTCGCTGCTCATTTCCAAAATCCTGCAATACTAACGTTTTTAGGGAAAACTTTTATCCCCACGCAAGAAGAATTTTCGGCGTTTGTCAAAATTTAAGCGATGGCGCAAGGCCGTTCAGCGCTTCGACAATCCGCTTCTTGACCGACTCCAGCGTTTCTGCATCGGCGCGGCTGCTGCGAAGGTCCTCCATGGGGATGGGTTTACCCACCGCCATGCGCAGTTTTCCGCCGATTTTATATTTCCCCTCCAGCATCACCGGCACCAGCGGCACATCGCTTTTGAGCGCCATCACGGCAATGCCTGTTTCTATCTTCTCCACACCGTCGCTATGCATACGGTGTCCCTCCGGGAAAATGCCCAGCACATGCCCGTCGCGCAGCACCTGCATCGCTGTGCGCATCGCGCCCATGTCCGTCTCGCCCCGCGCCACCGGAAACGCGTGCAGCCCCTTGAGCACAGCTGCGACCAGCTTATTTTTGAACAGCGAATCCTTCGAAATAAAATGGATCTCGCTGACGCTGTAAAAATACGCGATCGTCAGCGGATCCCATGCCGAAATATGGTTGCATAAGATGATGCAGTTCTCATTTTGCGGAAAATTGGAGACACCAACCGCTTTGGCGCGAAATATCCAGCGGAACAGTGGCGTGATGACGGCCCTTGCAAAGCAGTAGAACCATGTTTTTTCCTTATTCACCGCGCGCCTCCCGGATGATATTGAGAAGGGTTTCGATGACTTCCGCCTGGGATAGGTTCGTCGTATCCAGAATGATCGCGTCACCCGCCGGATGCAGGGGGCTGACGGCCCGCCCAGTATCGCGTTCATCCCGCTCGTTCAGTTCGGCAAGCACGCCTTCCAGCGTGCAGGGCTTGCCCATCAGCAGCAATTCCCGATAGCGCCTTTCGGCGCGGGTTTCCGGCGAGGCGGTGAGGTAGAATTTGAACATGGCATCCGGCAGCACATCGGTGCCGATGTCGCGGCCGTCAAGCACAATGCCCTTTTCCTGCGCAAACGCGCGCTGGCTTTTCACCATGCCCGTGCGCACACCGCGGTGCACGGAGATGGCGCTTGCCGCCTGGCTGACCTCCGGCGTGCGCAGCATTGCCGTCACGTCTTCGCCATCCAGCAGCGTTTTCTGCGCGCCGCCTTCCACCTGCGCGGTTACCTCCGTGCGGGCGGCCAGCGCGTCCGAAGCCTCTTTATCCGTCGGGTCAATGCCCTCGCGCAGCGCCTTGACGGCCAGCGCGCGGTACATCGCGCCCGTATCCAGATGAAACACGCCCAGCGCCTTTGCCAGCGCCCTTGCAACGCTTGATTTGCCCGCGCCTACCGGGCCATCCACCGCTATCGTCAGCGACACGAAAATCCCCCTTTGAGCGCACCGCCTGCTATAGCGCGCGGTGCCCCATGCCTATGCAAACTTCATTCAAATGCACCAGCCCCACACCGAAGAACACCGCCACCGCGATGTGCTCCCCGGCCCTGGCGATGCCGATCTTCCCGCCAACGTTCAGCCCAAGCGCCTTGCCGGTCACCTGGGACAGCGCCTCGCGCGCCGCGCCCATCGCCGCACCCTCTTCCAGGTGGGCGTCGGTGATCAGCCCTTCGCGCCTGGCGGCCACAACGGTGCGCTCAACAATGCGCATGATGGACGGCACAAACTCCCCGCCATAATCGACGGCAGCGGTCTTGATACCCTCTTCCAGAAAAGCCGTTTTGCAGCTTTTCTCCTCTTCACGGCTGCGGGTCACGCTCATGATCAGCGCGGCCCGGCCTACGTCTCTGCTGGCCACAGTGGCATTGAAATCCTTTTCCATGCTGCCATCCTTCCTTACCGGGGTACAAGGGGGACACCTCCCCCATGTAAGAACCCCCTGACGCAGGAATGTTTTCAGACAGCAAGCTGTCTGAAAACTCCCCGCCCGCCCGGCAAAGCCGGGCGATACGATTGAAGTCGAGGGGCGCCGGCCCCCGCAGCTCCCCCAGGAAACCGACCCAAAACGTTTAGACCACAAAACCACGCGGGAAGTCGACG
>JAVBPC010000105.1:0-50849 GCA_031549905.1 Eubacteriales bacterium | reverse complement strand
GCAGAATCTGTTCACCAGGAAACACGATGGTGCCCTCCGGCACGGCGCGAAGCTCTCCGGTGAAGCGAAGCTTTCGAAGGTAAGAAAGAAAATCCTCATCAAAGAGGGCGAGCGAGCGCAGGTACGCAATATCATCTTCTTCAAAGCGGATATTAAGCAGGTATTCCACCGCCTGCTCCAACCCCGCCGCAACCACATGCGATATCTCCGGCCCGGCCGCGCGGTAGAACAAATCAAACACCGCGCGGTTTTCGCCCATGTTGTGCTTGAAGTACCCGTACATCATCGTCAGCTGGTACAGGTCCGTCATCATGGTAAGGTTTCTACTCGGCATCCGTCAGTACCTCTCTCTTTATCCTTTGCATCGGCCTGCCCGCCCTAAGGTATAGCCACGCGCCCGCCAACACCACATGCGCCATGGCAAGCGTCTGCCGCAGCGTAATGAAGCCGGTATTGCCCTGACCCATCCGGCCAATGCCGAATACAAGAGACAGGCAACACGCAACCGCCAGCAGCAGTGACCACAGCGCGGGCGCGTGCAGGCGCTTTGCCCTTGCGATGTAGTGAATGAAAAAGATGATATCAACCAACAAAAGCGCGGCAACAAGCGCTTGCGCCACTGTGAACAGGCCCTGATAAGCGTTGCGCTCAAATTCGCCGGTGAATGTGCAGGCAATGCCTAACACGACCCCTGCCAAACACAGCAAATCCGCAAAGCGAAGCTTCTTCCGCCGCAAAATGCGCACCGTAAACAGGATGACAATGCCTACGCATACTACGGCGCTCAGAATTTGCGATACGCGCACCTGCGCCTGGGAGATGTTCAGCATCAGGCTGTCGTCACGCAGGCCTTCAACCACCGCGCGGCCCGCGCAGTAAAGCAGCAGGTACCACCACAGCACGTCGCCCTTGCGCCCCATTTTGCGCTTCGCAACCGTCAGGATGAGGAATACGATGAAACACCAAAGAGACTCGTAAAAAAAAGTTGCCATGTGCCAGTACCACTGGCCGCCCACCTGCACCTCTACCGCCATGGGGAAGAACTGCAGTGATGTTTCATATACCCGCGCGCCGTATGCTTCCATGTTGGCATAGTTGCCCCAGCGGCCGATGGCTTGTCCCAAAACAAGGGACGGCGCGCAAGCATCCAGCAAAGAAAGCAGGGACAGCTTTCCTTTGTATAACTTACAAAGGATCAGCGCGGCCGCAAGCCCGCCGATCACCGCGCCGTACAGCGCAAGGCCGCCGGTCCATACCTTCAGGATATCCAGCGGGCGCTCGGCAAAGTGATTCCAGCTGAATGCCACATAGTAAAGCCGCGCGCCGACAACCCCCAGCGGGATTGCAAGCAACGCAAAGTTCAGGATCGTCTCCTTCGGCAGACGCAGGCGTTTTTCTTCGCGCATCGCCAGGGCAATGCCCAGGGCGACGGCGGTCATCATCAGCAGACTGTACCACGCGATGCTTATGCCAAACACATTCAGCGTGCTACCCAGGGGCGGTCGGCTCATTGGCGCGTCCTCCTTGTCAGCTGGATTCCATTGGATTTCTGGCAGTTTTATCATTATAAGTTTGAAACGATGCCGTGTCAAGCGGCGGTAAAAACGTTTCATTGCGCTACAGCAAGAAAGCAACAATCTTTTGAGGATTTGTGCGGAAAACAGGTTATCGCAAAGGAAACGGATTGACAATACAGAAGCATTTTGGTACCATATAGACAATATAGCATGCTCTCTCTTGTTTATCTTTTTTTCATCCCATTTGTGCCTTTGCCGGGGCGTTCCCGGCTTGAGCAATATTTCGAAGGAGGAACCACAATGAAGAAGCTCGTTTCCCTGGTTCTGGCGGCTCTGATGGTGTGCGCACTGTTTGCAGGCGCTCATGCTGAGGAAAAAACCTATGACCTCAAGGGCAACACCGTCAAAGTGCGCCTGTGGGACAGTCCGAACCCCTATGATTCCGAAACCGCGGAGGTAGATGTGGCGCGCTGGCTGCCCGTGTATGAGGCCGCCAAAGAAAAGTACAACTGCGATTTCGAGTTCTTCACCTCTACCGTTGAATGGGATGAAATGCCCAACGAGTTCAGCATGTCCGTTGCGGCCGGCCAGCCCGTGTGGCACATCACGAACAACCTGTCCGCAATGTGGGTGCCGCTGCTGGACCTGAACCATGCGCTGAACAACACCTCCGCCGCGGTGGCTGAACTGCCGATGCCGGAATCCTTCAAGGATTTCCCCAACGGCTACGTTCTTGACTATGCAGGCACCGAAGGCCTCGTGTTCAACCGCGCCATGATCGAAGAAGCCGGCATGGAATATGACCCCGGCGAGATGTTCGAGATGGGCAAGTGGAGCTACGACGATTTCTTCGCCTACATGTCGGAGCTGCAGTCCAAGCTGCCGGAAAACACCTATTCCTTCTTCATTGATCCGAACTACTGGCAGATCTTCGCGATGCCCGCCAACGGCACCATGACGATCAACCTGGATTATGTGCCGGAAATCACCGGCGATGCGTTCATCGAGTCTGTAGAGTTCCTGCAGAAGCTGGTTGGCGCGGGCCTTGTGCGCCCCGCGAACATGACCGCCGATGGCGATCCTGATTACTGGGGAACCCCCGGCGCCACCTTTGATACGGGCGTTGAAGTTGCGATGACCCACCGCGCCACCTGGCAGATGGGCGGCCTGAACAACAACGGCCTGGATTGGGGCTTTGTGCCGTATCCGTGGGGCAGCAACGTGACCCTGGGCGAAGAAGGCGACTACACCACGCTGTCCGCTACCTATCGCGCCGCGTACTATGACACCGCGCTGTGCGGCGTGCAGCTGGCCGGCGCTGAAAATGACTTCCCCGGGATCGACAAGGAATACCTGACCGAAGCGCTGACCTGGCTGTCTTTCGACCTGTTCGCCGATGCCGACCGTCAGGAGTGGTTCCTGGGCGAAATCGCGGGCACGAACGAGAACGAGCCGCGCATGGAAAGCTTCGGCGATGAGCTGTCTGTGGAGCTGTACAACTGGCTGATCACCCGCACGGGCTTCAACCCGCTGGCCGCCCTCTACAACGCGCACATCGGTGACTTCACCTACAACGGCGAACTGCGGACGCTATCCAACCTGGTTCGCTATGTCATCAACGACAACCTCCCCGCCCGCGCGACGATGGAGACCTTTGCGGCGGAGATCGAAGCGGGTCTGAAGGATTCCGGGCTGGCGAAGTAAACCGCTGGTGGAGGGACGGTGCTCCCGTCCCTCTTCCCGGGAATCTGAATGGACAAAGGGGGGACAGGCTCGTCCCCCTTCTGCGATTCCCATTTTCATGCGGCGTGAAGAAAGGGTGTTGGCGCGTGAAGCGATGCGCACGGCTGGTTTTGTTGTGCCTGCTGTCTTGCTTGTGTCTGGCAGTTGGGCTGGCAGAGGAAAACACGCCCCTGCTCTACCGTGAGCAGGCTGAGCGGTGGGCATCGCTTCCCGCGGCGACGGAAACCATTGTTATCGAGGCAAGCGCCCACGCGGGTGCGGAAATGGAAAACCTTGAAGTCCTGCCCGACGGCACACTGTACACGGGCGAGGCAGGCTATGTTGAATACGAAATCACCGTACCGGAAGATGCGCTGTATGCCATCCGCATCCGGTATTTTCCTGGCGCGGGCCATGGCGGGGATATCCAGCGCAGCGTGATGATCAACAGCGCGCTGCCCTTCGATGAGGCGAAAGAGCTCGTCTTCTCCCGCATGTGGAACGACAAGGACCGCAATTACAAAAACGCTGCCGGAAACCATCCCATCCCTTCGCAGGTTGAAACGCCCGAATGGCGCGAAGTTTACCTGACCGACCCGATGGGATACACGGTGGCCCCGTTTACATTCGCGTTAAAAAAAGGCGTAAACATCCTTCGCATTGATTCCATCACAGAAGATATGATCATCGATACCATCACGCTCTGCACGCCCCAAAGCTTGCCGACCTATGCCGAATACTTTGCCGCGCTGACCGCCGAAGGCGTTGCCCCCGCGAAGGTGGACGCGATCAAACTGCAGGCGGAGGATGCCGCGCTCAAATCCAGCCCGTCCTTTTACCCGATGAATGACCGCACATCACCGCTCTCTGAGCCGTATCACCCCACTTACATCACTTTAAACTCCATAGGCGCCAGCGCCTGGTACGCACCCGGCCAGTGGATTGCCTGGGATATAAACATACCGACCGACGGTCTGTACCGAATTGCCTTCCGCTACAAGCAAAGCGAGGTGCGCGGCATGTACGCCGGGCGCAGCCTTTCCATCAATGGGGAAGTGCCTTTCCTTGAAGCGGCGGATCTTCGCTTCTACTTTAGTACCGAGTTCCAGTTTGAAGCCCTCGGCAAGAACCGCGATAACCCTTTAAAGCCTAACAAGGAGCGCCAGGAATACTGGGTCTATCTGCATGAAGGAATCAACCGGATCGAGTTGTGTGTGGCGCTGGGCGAATTGGGCGATATCCTGCTGGATATGGAAGAAGTGCTGCTCTCGCTCAACGGTCTGTACCGCGAGATCGTTGCCATCACCGGTTCCGCGCCGGATCAATACCGCGATTACCAGCTGTTCAAGCGCGTGCCGCATCTGACCACTACGCTCACCGCCCAGCGCGAACAGCTGCAAAGCCTGTTTGACCGCCTGACGCTGCTGACCGGCACCGGCAGCCAGCGCACGGCGGGCATCGCGCGCCTGATCGTCATCATTGATGACCTGCTGAAGGGTGACAGCGGCACCGTCGTCAAGCGCCTTGCGTCTTTTAAGGAATGTGTGACCGCCATCGGCGAATCCGCGCTTACCCTGAAAGAACAGCCGCTGCGCATCGATTACATTATTGTTGCGGGGGAAGAAATGCCCAAGGTGCAGGCGGATGGTAACTTCTTTCAGAAGCTTCAGCATACGCTGGCATCATTCGCGGGTTCTTTCTACAATGACTACACTGTCATCGATTCCAGCATCCAGGAGGAGAAGCAGTCCATCAGCGTGTGGCTTTCCAGCGGACGCGATCAGTTTGATATGATCCGGCGGCTCATCAACGAGAATTTTGAAACGGATACAGGCATCCAGGTCAACCTCAAGCTGATCACTGCCGATGCGCTGCTGCCATCGACATTTACCGGCATCGGCCCGGATGTAGCGATACAGATCGGCAACAGCGCGCCGGTCAACTTTGCGTTCCGTGATGCCGCGCTGGATTTGACGCAGTTCCCCGATTATGAAGAGATTGTTAAGGACTTTCTGCCCGCCGCGATGGCCTCCTTCCAATACAACGGCGGTGTGTACGCGCTGCCCGACCAAATGAGCTTTCCGGTGCTCTTCTACCGCACGGATATCCTGAATAGCATGGGCCTGGAGCCTCCCCGCACCTGGGATGAGCTGCTGTCGCTGGTACCCTATTTGCAGCGCAGCAACATGGAAATATACCTGGATACTAACCCGGTCATCACGCTTGGCGCGGCCATTTCCATCGGCAACAGCCGCGCGGTGAACCCAGTGTTTCTGTCGCTGCTGTATCAGCGCGGCGGTGAGCTGTACTCCGAAGACGGCGCGGTGTGCACGCTGGGGACAGAGGCCGCGAACACGGCGTTCCGCCGCTGGACGGAGTTCTACACGCAGCACGGTTTCCCGCTGGTAACGGATTTTGTCACGCGCTTTCGCATTGGTGAGGTGCCCATTGGCATAGTCGATCTATCGAACTATACACGCCTTGCCGTTGCCGCGCCGGAAATACGCGGCGATTGGGGCATTGCGCCCGTGCCCGGCACTAGAAACGCGGACGGCGAGATCGTATACGGTGCGCCGTGCGTAACGGGCGCGGCGATGATCATCCGCAACACCGTTGAAAAGCGTGATACGAAAGATGCCGCGTGGACATTCCTGAAATGGTGGACGAGCGCGGACACACAGGTAAAATATGCGCGCGAAATGGAAGCGCTGCTGGGCCCTGCGGGCCGTTACCCCGTCGCAAGCCTGGAAGCGTTTGAAACGATCAGCTGGCCGCAGGATGTCAAGAAGGTGCTGCGCGAGATCCTGCCCACGCTGCGCGGCATTGAGCAAGTGCCCGGCGGGTATATCACCGGCCGCTATGTGGATAATGCGTTCACCAAGGTCGTCACCGATTATGTCAACCCCGTGGATACGCTGTACGAAAACGTGGAGCTGATCAACGATGAAATCACCAAGAAGCGCCAAGAATTCGGGCTTGACACACAGGCGGGAAGGGGGAGTGACGCGCCGTGATTGAGAAGCAGCAAAAGTCAGCCGTTCGCAGCATGACCCGCGCGCACTACCAATGGCGTATCGTCCGCCGGAACAAGCAGGCGTACCTGATGATGACCCCATTCTTGCTATTTTTCCTGGCATTTACCGTGATCCCGGTGGGCATGGCTATCTACTATAGCTTTACGCGGTTCAGCGTGCTGCAGCCGCCGCAGTTTGTTGGGTTATCCAACTATGTGGGCCTTTTCCTGGATGACCCGGTGTTCCTCAAGGCAATACAAAACACGTTCATTTTGGCGCTGATCATCGGCCCGTTCGGTTACCTGTTTTCCTATTTAATGGCGTGGATGATCAACGAACTGCCCCGCCTGATGCGGGCGATTCTGACGGTCATATTCTTCGCGCCGTCGATTTCCGGTAACGCGTACCTGGTATTTACGCTGCTGTTTTCGGGCGACGCATACGGTTACGTCAACGCGTGGCTGCTAAACTGGGGCGTGATTGGCGCGCCCATTCTATGGTTGACGGATGCAAAATACATGATGTATGTGGTCATTCTGGTTTCGCTGTGGATGAGCCTTGGCGTGGGTTTCCTGTCGTTCATCGCGGGCCTGCAGGGCGTGGACCGCGCGCAGTATGAGGCGGGCGAAGTGGACGGCGTCAAAAACCGCTGGCAGGAGCTATGGTACATTACGCTGCCGAATATGCGCCCGCAGCTGCTGTTCGGCGCGGTGATGTCGGTGACGAACTCGCTTGCCATCGCGGATGTCACCGTAGCACTAAACGGGTTCCCCAGCACCAACTACGCCACGCACACCATCATCAACCACCTGAACGATTACGGCATTATCCGCCTGGAGATGGGCTATGCCAGCGCCGTTGCTGTGTTGCTGTTCTTCATGATGCTGCTGATCAACCAGATGGTTCAAAAACTGCTGAAAAAGGTGGGAACGTAAGATGGCCGGGGAAAAGCAGCCCAAAGTGAAGCGCATGGCCACCACGGCCATCGGCAAGTTCCTGACCAACAAGCGATCCAACAGAAGCGCGGCGGGCAGCCTTGTGATGCTGATCGCGCTGTTTCTGTTCGCGCTGGTTTCCCTGTTTCCGGTCATATTCATGGCAAACAACGCATTCAAACCCCTGAACGAGCTGTTCATCTTCCCGCCCAAGCTTTTCGTCATCCAGCCGACGACGGATAACTTCGCCGACCTGTTTGAGATGATGGCGAACTCGCTGGTGCCGTTCATGCGGTATGCGTTCAATACGGTGCTGATCGTGCTGACGGGTTCCGTCGGGCACATCCTGATTGCGTGCATGGCGGCGTTCCCGTTGGCGAAGCTTCGCCTGCCGGGCAGTTCATTCATCAACCGCGTGGTGGTGCTGTCGCTGATGTTTTCGCCCGCGGTCACCGCGGTGCCGAATTACCTGATCCTATCCAAGCTGGGATTCATCGACACTTATTGGGCGATGGTGTTCCCGGCGCTCGCCCGCTCGCTCGGCCTTTTCCTGATGAAAAACTTCATGGAGCAGGTGCCGGATTCCCTGATTGACGCTGCGTCCATCGATGGATGCAGCCATTTCGGTATGCTGTTTCGCGTGATCATGCCGGTGGTAAAGCCCGCGTGGATCACGCTGTTCATCGTTTCCTTCCAAGACCTGTGGATCGCCACCGGCTACAACTTCATTTATTCGGAGAACATCAAGCCGCTGTCGGCGATGCTGTCGCAGATCAGCGCCGGTACGACCATCGGCGCCGGCGTATCGCGCGCGGGTGTCGTGGCCGCCACATCGTTCCTGCTGTTCCTGATTCCGGTCATCCTCTTCACCATCTCGCAGTCAAACGTGATGGAAACGATGGCCACATCGGGCATGAAGGATTAAGGGGAGGGGATGGCGATGCGAAGAAAATCCGCGCTACTTTTGCTGATCTGCCTGCTGCTCCCCGCGCCGTTTGCGCTGGCGGCGGGCAATGGGGGTACGGCCAACTATATCTACTCCTATTGGGGCGAAGTCATTGATGTGCCGCCCGCGTACACTTTGAAAACATCCATCACCGCCAATGAGCTGGAAGGCGTGGATTCGCTGGATGGGCTGGTTGACGCGTATGTAGCGAAGGATGCCATCTATATTCTGTCGCAAAAGCAACTGCTGGTGCTGGATCGCGCGTTTCGCCCAGTGAAGGTGATCACATCCTACACCGACGCGGGCGGCAACGAAACCGCGTTCGACGGCAACGCGGGCGTTTTTGTGACAGACGCGGGCGATTACTATATCACCCAGCCGGACAAGGCGCGCATTCTGCACTTTGAAAAGGATGGCACGCTGCGCCGTGTGCTCAGCCGCCCCAATATCGTAGGGTTTGAAGGCGTCAGCTATCGGCCCACCAAAATGGTTTTGGACAGCGCGGGGCGCATATTCGTCATCGCGAAGGGCATGTATGAGGGGATCGTCGAGCTTCGGCCGGACGGCACATTCTCCCGTTTCTTCGGTGTCAACAAGGTTGCCTATTCGGTGGTGGACCTGGTCTGGCGCGCCATCGCGACCGAGGCCCAGCGCGCCCGCATGCCGCTGTGGCTGCCAACCGACTATTCAAACCTGACGATTGACCAGGATGGTTTTATTTTCGCGACCGTACAGGGGCAGGCTACCGAAAAACTGATACAGCGCCTGAACGCAAAGGGCGAAAACATCCTCAAAGTGCCGAAACATGAAGTGTATCCCCATGGCGATCAGTGGATCACTAACTTTGGCGTCGGCATTCCAACAGGTTTTTCCGAGCCCATCGCCGTATCCACCAACGAATACGGCATGTTTATGCAGCTGGATGCCACGCGTGCCCGCGTGTTTGCCTACAATGAGGACGCAAAGCTGCTGTTCATCCTGGGCGGCCTGGGCGACCGCGAGGGGTATTTCAGGAACCCCGTCGACGTGGATTTTGTGGGCGACACGATCATGGTGCTGGACCGCTTGGCGCAGAGCATCGAGGTGTTCACGCCAACCGAGTACGGAGAGGTGCTACTGCGCGCGGTGGAGGCGCAGTACAACTTCGACTATGAAAACGCCAAGCTTTATTGGGAAGAAACGCTGAAATATAACCCCAACCTGAACCTTGCGTATTCTGGAATCGGCCGCGTACTGCTGCGCGAAAAGCGCTACGAAGAGGCGCTGGAATATCTGAAAATGGGCGAAGACCGCAAGTATTACTCCAAAGCGTATGAAAAGGTGCGCAACCAAGTGCTGCGCGAATGGTTTGTGCCGGGCGTGATCGGGATTGCGGCGCTTGCGGTGCTTATCGTTGCAGTGAAAAAGATACGCAGGCGCGGCAAGCCGAAGGCCGGGGAGGTGGAAGCATGATCAGCGTGGCGAAGCAGGTCGCCGGCGGCGTCAAAAGCGCCCTTGGCTGGCTGCGGGAAACCTTCTGGCGCTTCCCGATGCGCATTCTTGGCAGCCCCTTCAAGGGCTTTGACGAGATGAAAACCGAAAAGCGCGGCAGCTACGCGTTTGCGTTTGCCGTGCTGATATTCTCCGCACTGCTGAACATCGTGGAGTATGTCTACACCGGGTTTCTGATCAACTACAATAACGCGTATTACATCAGCAGCGTATACCTGGCGATGGTTACGCTTTTCCCCGTAGCGCTGTTCGTTACCGGCAACTGGAGCATCACCACGCTGCTGGATGGCAAGGGCAAGTACAGCATCATTTTCATGACGATGATGTACGCGATCTACCCGATGTGCCTGCTGCGCGTGGTGGCGCTGGTGCTATCCAACGTGCTGACGCTGGATGAAATGGCATTCGTCACCGCAATTCAGGTGATCGGCGCGGCGATGTTTGCGCTGTACCTGTTCGTTGGCCTTACGGTAATCCATGAATACACATTTTCCAAGAGCGTAGGTTCTGTGCTGCTGACGATCGCGGCGATGATGGTCATCGCGTTTATTCTGATGCTGGCGCTGTCTCTTGTGGCGGATGTCGGGGAGTTCATCACCGTTTTCAGCCGGGAATTCGCGCTGAAATACCTATAAAGGAGGTCCGCCTGATGCGGCGTTTGACAGCAATTCTCATCTTCATCGTGCTGCTGATGACGGCGGCGTACGCGCTGGCCGAGGCGGAACCCGCCGCGCGCGATTTTTCCGGTTACACGCTGATTGCGGAAACGGAAACGCGCGAACTTTGGCTGCACAAAAAGAACCTGGATGTCATCTTTGTGGACAAGGCGACCGGGCGTGCGCTGCATACCAAAGAGACAGGCGGCCAGCAGGGAAACAAGACGGTGAAGAACCTGCAAAAATCCGACCTGTTTGTAACGTATATCGCCAATGAAAAGGTGGGCACGACGGGTACGATCGATAACTTTTCCCTTTCGGTGGATTTGAAGACGTTTGAGATCACTGAGGTGGAAAACGGCTTTTCCGTGCGCTACACTATCGGCGATACAAAGCTTACGCTGGATAACCTGCCCAAGATGATCCCCATTGAAAAGTACAACGAAATGCTGCTGCCCAACTGGACCAGCGCGAATGAGAAGCTTTTCCGCGAACATTACCGCATTGTCGGGGATACGATGTTCGTGCGCGCCCGCGATGACGGTGTCGGGATGGGCGGCATGGTCATCAAGCAGCTGTACGCGCTGATTTTTGAAACCGGTACTTACACCTACGATGATCTGGTGGAGGACAACACCGCGTACGGCCACGAGGTCACCGCGATGAACCCGACGGTTGGCATTACGCTGATCTACCAGCTGGATGGCGATGATCTCATCGTCACCCTGCCCGCCGGGGAAATTGACCCCATATCCCGCCACAACGTGCAGATGGTGGAGATACTGCCGTACTTTCTGACCGCGGGAACGGAGGATACCGGCTACATCTTTGTGCCGGATGCGTCCGGCAGCCTGATTACACTGAACAACGGCAAAACCATGGCGATTTCCTATACCAGCCGCGTGTACGGCGCGGATATCCTCAAAAACATGCACCGCTATACCACGCCGCGTACCAACATTACGCTGCCTGTGTACGGCATCAAAGCGGGGGATACGGCGGTGCTGGCGATCATCGAAAAGGGCGCGGAAATGGCGGAGCTGTACGCGGATATCAGCGGCCGTTCGGATGAGTTCAATCGCATTTCCTCCCGCTTTATCCTGCGCGATATCGAATTCATCCCGCTGATCGGAAACGAAAACGTGACTACCCCTCGCTATCCGGAAGACATTTACGAAGGCGACATCGTACTGCGGTACAAGCTGCTGCTGGATGAGGATGCCAACTACACGGCCATGGCCCACGCCTACCGCGATTATCTGATGGCAAGGGGCGATCTCATCCCGCATCCCGTTGAGAAAGAAGCACCCTTCATCATGGATGTGCTGGGCGCGGTGCGCAAGAACAAGTTCTTCCTGGGCATTCCGTACGCATCCAGCGTGCAGGCGACCACCATCGCGCAGGCGGGCGAGATATACCGCGCGGCGCGGGAGGCCGGCATCAAGAACATCAAGATGAACTTTTCCGGCCTTTTCTGGGGCGGAATCCGCAACGCATCCCTGACCAGCGTAGAGCTGGACGGCGGCATGGGCAGCAAGAAGGAGCTGCTTGCCCTGCAGGATGAGCTGGCGATGAACGGCGATCTGCTTTTTCCCAGCGTGTATATGGGGCGCGTGTATTATTCGCGCAATTTCTCCTGGCGCACGCAGGCCGCGCGCATGCTGGACGGTGATCCGGCGTTTGAAACGTTCTTCGCAGAGCCGATCATGATATCTTACGGCATTGCATATCCCGAGCGCAAGTTTATCAGCCCTCATTATCTGCTGGAATACACCGAAAAGGCGCTTAAACAGCTTGGCAAATGGTCGCCCATGGGCCTGTCGGTAATTGACCTGGGGAACGCGCTGGTGCCGGATTACAAGCGACGCGAGCACCTATCCCGCGTGCACGCGGCGCCTGTTTACCAGGCGGCGCTGGCAAGATTATCGGCAGATATGCCGCTGATGCTGGAAAACCCTAACGCGTACGCGCTGTTCGCGGCGGATTATATCGTGGGGCTTCCCAGCGACGACAACGACCACCAGGTGGAAGACATCGCGATACCGTTTGTGCAGCTTGTGCTGGAAAACATGGTGCCCTACAGCGGCAAACCTTGGAATGACCAGGCATACCGGGGCATGTCTACGCTGCTGATGGAGGCGATCGAAACAAAAAGCGCGCCGCGCTTTGCCTTCACCTACCAGCCGGAGACGCTGTTCCAGAACATTGCCGATCCGGATGTGCAGAAGCATTTTGCAACCCAGTACACACACTGGATGGGCGAGGCCGCCGCCGCGTATGCGGAGTACGCCGCGTTTTACGATCAGGTGTTGCACGCGAAGATCGTGCTGCACGAAACGATCCGCGCGGGCATCAAACGGGTGACATACGACAATGGCGTTGTGGTGCTGCTAAACTTCACAGACGGCGAAGTCTGGCTCAGCGGCGAAAAGCTGCTGCCCGGCACATACCTGGTGAAAGGGGGAGAGTGAAATGCTGGCAAAGAACCGCACGGGGCGCGGCTCCTGGTACTACCGCCTGCCTTTCCCAAAGAAAATGGCGATGTGGGGCGTCATCTTCCTGTTGCCATGGATTTTGGGTTTTTTCCTGTTTTTCATTTCGCCCATGATTCAGGTGGTCATCTACAGCTTCAACAAAATTGAAATCCGCCCTTCCGGCGGCCTTTCGTATGTGTTCGTCGGGCTGGATAACTTCCGCCAGGCATTAACGGTGGATGCGCAGTTCAACCGCATGCTTGTTGATACCCTGGGCGAGGCGCGGCTGTACACGCCGCTGATCATCATCTTTTCGCTGCTGTGCGCGATCCTGCTCAACGGCAAGTTTTTCGGCCGCACGCTGGCGCGCGCCATCTTCTTTATCCCCATCGTCATGGGCACGGGGCTGCTGCTGGAAAGGGTATCGAGCGTTTCCAGCGCGATGATGGCCGAATCCCAGCAAACCAGCCTGTACGGTGCGGCAATCATCTACGAGTTGCTGTTCTCGCTTGGCGTGGGGCGCGAGATTGTCATGTACATTCATGATGCGGTCAACAATATCTTTGAAATCGTTTCCCTCAGCGGCATCCAGATTCTGATCTTCCTGGGCGCGCTGCAGGGGATTTCGCCTTCCTTATATGAGGTGGCAAAGATTGAGGGCGCAACCGGGTACGAAACCTTCTGGCGGGTCACGGTGGTGATGGTGTCGCCGATGGTTTTGACCTGCATGGTGTATACGCTTGCGGATCTGTTCATGCGCTCCGATGTGATGACGCGCATATACGATGTCGCGTTCCGCACGGGGAACTATGGGCTTTCCGCCGCGATGAGCTGTGTGTACCTGGTGGCGAACCTGCTGGTCATCGGCGCCGCCGTCAAACTGATGTCAAAGGTGGTGTTCTACTATGACTGATATGGTGCGGCAAAGGGAGCAGGGCCTTGATGCGGTGCGGCGGCATAAAAAGAAGATCACCCCCGCGCTGGCGCAAAAGAAGGGCAAGGCGTTCCTGATCGGGGCGGCGCGCTACCTTTTGATCATCTGCCTGAGCTATCTGATCCTTGCGCCCATCCTGCGCAACATTTCCCTTGCGTTTACCGACCCGCGCGACCTAGGCATCGCCACCTCCATCTGGATACCGCCGCGCGTTTCCACTGAAAACTGGAGTGTCAGCATGCTGATGCTGGATTACTGGAACGCGCTGCCCTATACGCTGCTGAACACGCTGGTGCTGGCCGTGCTGCAAACGGTGTGCGCTATCCTGGCCGGGTATTCATTTGCGCGGCTGCATTTCAGGTTCCAAAATCTGCTGTTTGCGATGGTCATATTCACCATCATCGTGCCCAGCCGCATTTTCATGTTGCCGCAGTACCTGTTCTTCAAGGAATTTGATATTCTGGGGATCATCAAGCTGATTACCGGCAAGCCGCTGAACCTGCTGAACCAGCCGGTATCGCTGTATATCATGTCCATCACCGGCATGGGGATAAAAAGCGGGCTGTATATCTATATCCTGCGGCAAACATTCCGTGGACTGCCCAAGGAGCTGGAGGAGGCGGCCTACATTGACGGCGCCGGTTTTGTGCGCACATTCTCCAGCATTGTGCTGCCGTCGGCTGGGTCCGGCATTCTCACCGTGGGCGTGCTTAGCTATGTCTGGAACTGGAATGACTACTATTACCTGAACCTGTTCGATTCGCTGAACCGCAAGAACCTGATGCTTGCGTTCATCAAAGCCACCGGTTCCACCGATGAGGCGCTGAACGCCATCTCACGGCGCATCCCCGCGGATTTCTTCTTCCTGACGAAGAACCCGCTGTATGAGCAAGCCATCGCGAAGACGGCGGCGCTGGATGTGCTGATCCCTTTGATCCTGCTGTTCCTGCTGGTGCAGCGCAAATTCATCCAGGGCGCGGAGCGTTCCGGTATCGTAGGCTAAAGGAGAGCAAACAAGAAATGAAGAAACCCATTTTGCTGGCATATGCCACAAACCGTGCCCTTTCGATGATGACCGAAGCGGATGCGCGGATGCTGACCCACATCAATCTGGCGTTTGGCGTGATCAAAAACGGGCTGCTTGACATGCATGGGCTGCCTGATATCGGCCTGATTCAGCGCATACGCACATGGAATCCCGCTATCCGCATTGTGCTGTCGGTTGGCGGCTGGGGTGCGGGCGGGTTCTCCACCATGGCGATGACGCGCGAGGGGCGCGAGGCGTTTGCGGCCAGCGTGAACGCGGTGATGCGTGAGCACGCGCTGGACGGCGTGGATATCGACTGGGAGTATCCGTGCAGCGGTTCGGCCGGAATAGACTTCGACCCGCGCGATAAGGAGAACTTCACGCTGCTGCTTAAGGCGCTGCGCGATGCAGTGGGGGAAAAGATTGTATCCATCGCAGCCGGCGCGGGTGCGTATTTTATCCGCGATACAGAGATGGACAAGGTGGCCCAAATTCTTGATTATGTGCAGATCATGACCTACGACATGCGCAGCGGCGGCTGCCGGGAGGCCGGGCACCACACGGGGCTGTTCGCGTCGGCAGGGGATATGAGCGGTCTTTCCACCGATGCGGCGGTGAAACGGTTCGTAGCGGCGGGCGTACCCAGGGAGAAGGTTGTCATCGGCTCGGCGTTCTATTCCAGGCGGTGGGGCGGGGTGCCATCCGAAAACAACGGTCTTTTGCAGATGGCGGAAACGGACGCCGGGTTCGGTCCCGGGTACGCGGACCTTTCCCGCAAGTACATTGACAAAAACGGTTGGGTGCGCCGCTGGGATGATGCCGCGAAGGCGCCGTACCTGTGGAACGGCGCAGAGCTGATCAGTTACGATGACCCCGAATCGCTGCGCCATAAGTGCGCATACCTGCTGCAAGAAGGGCTGGGCGGGATTATGTATTGGGAGCATTCCTGCGATGACACGCACACACTGCTGCCGGCAATGTATCAGGCGCTTCAAAGTGGCGTATAAGTGTAAATCAGGGGTTGATGGGGTGATAAATCTCATCTCCCTGTTTTTTGATCTTAAATTTTACGAAATTGTTACGACCAATTCTTGACAATTGCCGCATTCCCAATTATAGTAGTAACAGAGGGCATATACCCTGATTTATTGTGCCTTGATAGTGTTGACTACACGACGGAGGATGTATCTATGAAAACCATGCGTCGTTTTCTGGCTGTGCTGGTATCTGCCATGATGCTGTTTGCAATGGTGCCTATTTCGGCCCCGGCAGAGGGAGGGGAAATGCTGTTGATGCTGGTTCCTGCTGAGGAAACCGCGCCAACGCCGGAATCTCCGCAGGAGCCTACCCAAGCACCAATACAGCCGACGCAAGCACCGCCGTTGGTGATCAACCTGCAAACGCTGCCGCCTGAGACGCAAAAACCTGCGCCCGAGAGTGCAGCGCCTACAACCAAGCCGACCGAAAAACCCGCCCCCACGGCAACGGCGACGGTTGCGCCTACCCTTGAGCCTACGGCAGAACCCACGCAAGCGCCGGAATACGCCTTCCGCCAAATGATGCCCATGTCGTTTGGAGATGCGGGGATTTTCGCGCTTGAGGGAGGCATTGAGACATCCATCACCATCACCCCCAATCAAAGCGCTACCCTTATATATAAGGATACTAACAACTCGCTGACGATTGACGCGGCATTTTCCTATACCGATGATGGTGTAACAGATCCACCGACGGGAACCCTGACCTGCACGCTGGATAGACAACCGTTTGCAAGCGGTCTGGGCTTGGGATTTGCCGGTCACACGCTGAGCCTAGCCGGTCTTTCCGCAGGCCCCCATACAGTTACCGTATCGTATGACGGGGATGGAGTTTATGCAGCATCCACCGCTGATTACACCTTCACCATTGCGCAGGCGACAACATCAGCCACCCTTTCCGTACAGCCGGGTACGGTTGCGGCGGGTGAAAACGTGCAGCTGATGGCCGCCGTTACGGATCAGTTCACGAATAGCGTCACGGAAGGCGTTGTGAAATACTACCGGACTACACCCACAAGGACACTGGTGGGCAGCGCCGCGCCCAATCAAACCATCAACATTTCTGCGCCGGCTGATGAGGGTATCGATTATGGCTATGCCGCCGAATATGAGGACGCGGCGGGCAACTATGCGGCTTCCAGCGCCACGGGAACCCTTACGGTTACCACGACGGCCGCAGGCACCACCGCGACACTGAGCGGTACCACGCCGCAAACATATGGAAACGCGTTTGATTTATCCTTTGCCGTTTCGGCAGAGAGTGGCACGCCCACGGGCACTGCGCAGCTGTACTTGGGCATGGGCTCCGCAAACCCGATAGGATCAGCCATCACACTGTCGGATGGCACATGCACATTTAACGTGCCGGCGACATTGGCAACAACACCGGTGGGGGATCAAGTTTACCGCGCGGTGTATATACCCACAGATATCACATACGCAGGCTCTTCCGCAACGACGACCGTCACCATTGCCAAGAGGCCGATTGCTGTTTCGCTGAATGCGACCCAGTCAAGCATAGCCTTTGGGCAAACCGGCACGGTAACCCTCAATGCGTCCGTCTCCGATGAAACAGACAATACCGGCTATCCTGTTTCAAGCGGTATAATGACAATCTATCAGGTCGTAGGTGGGCAGGAGATATTCCTTGCCACAGGAAATTCATGTGAGCTGCCTGCCGGCCTTGCCATTGGTACGCATACGTTCATAGCGAGGTATGTCTCTGAAGATCTCATTCATGCCGACGGAGCAAGTGCGATATTCAGTGTTGAAGTGACAAAGGCCGCCCCGGGAACGCCCGTGCTTACCGCTGATCCCACAACTGTGGCTTACGGCCAGCAGGATTCAGTATCCCTTTCCGTCTCTTTGACAGGACTGTCTGGCGCCTCAATCACGGATGGCACAATAGAATACCGTCTTGACGACGCGAAGCTGACCGGATCGGCGATCGAATATGGGGCGACAGATTTCACGGCAACTTTGACCGTGCCTGCTGATCTTGATACCGGTAGCCATACACTAACGGCAAAATTCATGGGCAATGACACCTACACGGAATCGGCGATAAGCAACACGGCTACGTTGACCGTTGAGGCGACAGCGCTATCGGTGACGCTGAGCGTAGGAGAAGTCGCGGTTCCCGGCGAAGGCGGATCCGGGTATGGTTTGCAGGCTGCCGTGCTGGACACGAGCGATGACAGTCCCATTGAGGGCGCTACGGTGTTTTTCTACCTTGACGGTGTGAAAATAGGTGAGGGAACAACAAACACGGAAGGTAAAGCATTTTATACACATATACTTGCCACACCGTTGACCGCCGGTGCACATTCCTTTTTCGCGGAGTACCAGACGGATGGCACGATCCCGACCACCCGCAGCGTTCCCGTATCTGTTTATGTGAAAGCCGACACGAAGACTACCATGACAATAACCCCCGAAAACGTTGCGCATGGTGAGACTGCGCAGTTTACTCTGAGCGCCACCGTAACGGAAAGCGATGGCAGCACGCCTGTGACAGGCGGCGAGGTCTATTTCTATTTCGGTATGAACCGGATTTTGGCGACTGAGGATACGACGCTTGGGGCAGACGGAACGGTCACCGTTTCATACACCACGGCCGCGCTGACGGAGCAAACTCCGTTTCATGCCGAATACGTTGGAAACGATACGCACAATGGTTCAAGCAGCGGGGAAGTGAACTATCAGCTGAAGGCCGCTTCGCAGACCACGCTTTACATTTGGCCGGAAACATCTGGTTCGCAGAGCACTACGGTGTTTGGTTTGATCGCGGATGTTGAAGAGAAAAATGCCACATCCGGTTCCGCAATCCCGACGGGTGCCGTATGGTTCTACTTGGATGGCATCCGCATTGATTCGGGTGACATATCCCTGGACGCAGACGGCAGTGCCGAATTCACTTATACGGCTACTGGCTTGACAGTAGGAGAGCACACATTTACCGCCATGTATCAGGGTTCGGATGCGCTTGCGCCCTCCACCAGCGCCGGGGTAAAGCATACGGTAATTGATGGGATAAACTCCGAAACCATTCTTACAGTAACCCCTGCAACGTGCGCGTATGGCACGCTTGGTCAAATCACATTAACCGCTACGGTACATGACGAACTTGGAAACCCCGCAACAGGCAAAGTGAGTTTTTACCAAGTAACAAAGCTTTTTGAAGATGTAGCTTTGGATGAGAATGGTTCAGCCTCGCAATACCTCCAAGTACAGGCGGGTGCACAGCCCAGCCCCAATACTTACTACTTCAGTGCGGAGTACCTTGGTGCAGATGGCATTGCCGCTTCCAGCGACATTGGCACAATGATCATCACCAAGGCGACCACGGCAACGGCCCTTACAGTGACGCCCACCAGTGTCTCCACCGGAACGGCGCAAACAATTACCCTGCAAGCGAAGGTGACGGAAGAGGCAACCGGAGACCACAACCCGGTAGGGACAGGCACAGTAAGCTTTACTTTGAATGGTACGGCGCTTACCGATCTTGATGTGAAGTATGACACATCGAAAAAGGCGTTTATTGCGAGCTATACCCTGCCGGCTAACGCGGCCGTAGGGAATTATCAGTTTTCCGCAACCTATGGCGGCACATCGAATTACCTGAGTTCTACGGGTGCTGCGACGCTTCAGGTGACAAAGGGAATGGTGACCCCCACGGTAACGCTGATCGCCTCCCCGAACCCTGTAACGCAAGGCTCCACGTTGGAGTTATCCGTGACGGTTGCGGCCGCAGGCCAAACAATCGCGCCGTCCGGCAAGGTGCAGTTCTATGACGGCATTACGAAGCTGGGCACCGAGATGGCGCTTACCGGCGGAAAAGTGACCGTACAAATAACCACCTTAACGGTAGGAACCCATTCGATCACCGTCAAATACCTTGGCGACTCACTGTATAATGAAGCAACAAGCGCGGCCATGTCCGTTACGGTACAAAGCAAGGGCGACTCAACGCCGCCGAAATCGATTTCTGCAGCGCAGGGTTCGAAGCTGAAAGATGTGCCGCTGCCCACCGGTTGGACATGGGATTATCCGGAAACGGTACTGAACACCCTTGGCATGTGGCCTTATTACGCAACCTATACGGACAGCGCCGGCGTGAAAACCAGCGGCATCGCGATTATGGTCAACGTCACAGCCAGTTCCACCGATGGCAGCAAGAGCGGCGGTTCCAGCGGCAGCGGGTCATCCGGCAGTGGTGGGTCCAGCGGCGGTTCTTCCGGCAGCAGCAGCGATATTGCGGCGTACGATTGGTCCAATGCCGAAGAGATCACCGCCTGGGACGCCAATGGCCGGTTGGTGGCATCGTTTACCTTGGATGATCAGGTCATCAGCGAAGGCGTGATGCGCATCATCATTGAAGAGGACCTGGATGCCCTCGTTTGGCGCATTCCGCTTGATCAGCTGCATGTGCTCTACGACAGAAGCCCCTCTGCGCTGTTGCTGCTTGAAATGCCGAGCACAAGCGTTCCGCTGCCCGTTTCACTGCTGGAAGATGAGATTGAGCTTGAAGATGGCAGCACGCTGAGAATGTGGACGTTTGAGGGCATCCTGGAGCTGACGCTAGCCAGGTTCCCGGAAGAGCAGTCTTTGCCGGAAGGCGCGGTTCGTATGGGTGAGTTTGCTATGATGATGCGTCTGCTGGATGTCAACGGCATCGAAGTGCAGCTGTTAGACCCGGAAGAACTGCTGTAAGCAGCGCGGCAAAAGCCGCAAGCACGCAAATGAAAGCCCCATGAACCCGCCGGATGATTCCGGAAGATCCATGGGGCTTTTTTGTGTCCGTACCCGATTCATCCAACTTGCCGCCGCATGCGTTCACCTCACTGGGCCTCCGCACATAGGATGAAGCGGAATCTGCTTATTTGGAGGCGAAAAGAATGCAAAACTCCGGTTGCGGCGATAACTACATAAGCTATACCATCGCAAGGGGGCAAACGCTGTACCAAATCGCGCGTCAATTCAACACGACCGTTGAGGATATCTTGGCGGCAAACCCGGCGCTGGATGTGCAGCTGTACTTTGCGGGTGATGTCATTTGCATCCCGCGTGCGGGCACCAGCTGCGTTGGCGGCACCGCGTACACGATCCGGCGCGGGGACAGCTTCTTCCTCATCGCGCAGCGTTTCAACGTAACGCTGGCGAACCTGCTTGCGGCAAACCCCGGTGTGGACCCCGCCCGGCTCCAGGTGGGCCAGGTGATCTGCGTACCCGCGGTGCCCACACCCACGCCCACCTGCCCGGCTGGCTACACCCTACATACCGTTATCCGCGGGCAGACCTTTGTGGATATTCTCGTGCTGTACAACATCTCGTTCTTCGCGCTGCGGCAGGCGAACCCCGGTGTTGACTTGGAACAGCTCACCCCGGGCATGGAGCTGTGCGTCGCTCCGGCAGGCTCCCGCGGCAGCTGTGCCACCGGCAAGGGTCCCTATGTAATCGAAACGGGGGATACCCTCAGCACCATCGCAACGAAGTTCCGCACCACGGTGGGTTCGATCATGGTGGCAAACCCCACGCTGACCCCGACCGACTTTGGCGCGGGCAGAATCATCTGCCTTCCGGAAAACGCTACCGTTGTCAGCTAACTTGCAGGGCAACAAAAAGGCCGCCTGGGTTTCAGCCCGGGCGGTCTTTCTGTAGAAAGGTTTACTAACGATACGGTATGACTTACCTGTACCGTTCCTTGGCAAAGCGCCACCCGTCGCGGCACATATCTTCCATCGTCTTTTTCGCCGTCCAGCCAAACATGCGGGCGGCCTTTTCCGTATCTGCATAGCATACGGCAATATCCCCCGCACGGCGCGGCCCAACCCGATAGGGAAGCGCAAACCCGCACGCCTTTTCAAACGCGTGCAGCACCTCCAGCACGCTGGTGCCGTTACCTGTGCCAAGGTTGACCGCCTCAATCCCCTGATGTTCGGCCACATACTCCAGTGCGGCAAGGTGTCCCTGCGCAAGATCCACAACGTGGATGTAATCGCGGATGCAGGTGCCATCCGGCGTGTCGTAATCATCGCCGTGCACGGGCAGTTCCGCAAGCTTGCCCGCGGCAACCTGCGCCACATAGGGCAACAGATTGTTCGGAATGCCGTTGGGGTCTTCGCCGATGAGGCCGCTTTCATGCGCGCCGATCGGGTTAAAATAGCGCAGCAGGCTGATGGACCAATCCGGTTCCGCATGGGCCAGATCCATTAGCATTCTTTCGATAACCACCTTTGTATACCCGTACGGGTTGATCGCGGAAGTTGGGTATTCTTCCTTGAAAGGCACCGGATTGTCGATGCCGTACACCGTTGCGGAAGAGGAAAAGACCAGCTTTTTCACGCCGTGGGCACGCATTTCATAGATCAGCGACAGCGTAGACATCAGGTTGTTGTCGTAGTATTCAATCGGCATTTGCACGGATTCGCCAACCGCTTTCAGCCCCGCAAAATGGATGACAGCATCGACTTTGTTGGCCTCAAACAGCGCAGCCAGCGCCGCACGGTCGCGCACATCGGCCTTGACAAAGATGAAATCGCGCCCTGAAATGCCGCGGATCTTGTCGATCATATCGGGTTTTGCGTTGCTCAGGTTGTCAATGATGATGACATCATGCCCCTTAGCAAGCAATTCCACCACAGTATGACTGCCGATGAACCCCGCGCCGCCGGTTACCAGGATGTTCATACGCATCTTCCTTTCTTCGCCGGAAATCAGATGGCTCTTTCTTTCCCCATGAAACAGCTTGCCACAGTGCCCGGCCCGCAATGCGTGCCGATGACAGGGCCTACGAAAATGGTCAGCACATCGCGCAGGTTCGGCACCATCTGGCGGATCAGCTGCTCCAAACGATTTGCGTCTTCAAGGGCATCCGCGTGCATGATGATCAGCGTTTGGGTTTCCGGATTCTCGATGTTCTGCGCGGTGCGCTCCGCGATCAAACGCAGCGCCTTCTGGCGGCCCTGCACCTTTTCGGCCGGCGCGATTTTGCCGTTTTTGCCCATGACGACAATGGGCTTGAGGTTTAGCATCGTACCGAAGAAGGCGGACGCGCCGGAAATACGGCCTCCCCGTTTAAGATATTTCAAATCATCCACGGTGATCCATGCCTGCGAGCGCATTTTGTTCTCTTCCACCCATTGCGCGACTTCTTCCATGGGCCTGCCTTCACGGTACAGCGCGTGCGCGCTTAGAATCAGGTTGGTTTCAGGCGCGGCGATGCTCATGGTATCCACAACGATAAACTTCCGTGTGGGGTATTTGCGCAGCAGTTCCTCCCGCGCCTCATAAATGTTCTGGATTGTCGCCGACAGCTGGCTGGAAAACGCGATAAACAGCAGGTCGCTTTCCTTCAGTATCGGCTCAAAGTAGTTAAGATAATCCGCCGTGGGCAGCAGCGATGTAACAGGCGCCGCGCCCGCGCGCATCCGGTCATAGAACGCCTTGTTTTCACCGCTCCTGCCAAGGTCGGCAAAATACTCCACGCCATCTATGACATAGGGCATGAATACGATGGGGATGTCATACTGGTCCCTGATCGTGTACGGGAGATCGCTGTTGCTATCGGTCATAAAAACATAATCCATGGCCCCAACCTCCTATGAATGAACAAATGAAAAAGTCCAACTGCTACATTTTACATGTTATGGCCGAAAAATGCAAATCACAGCTGCTTTTTCCGGTTGGCCAGCAGTTTATCCGCCGTGTCGGTCACGGGAGGGGGCGGGGGAGCGGGAGGCTCCTTTTTGTTATCTTTCTTGGCAGGGGATTCTTTAGGCGCTTTCGCCGTTTTTTGCGGTATGGCCTTTTCCGGCGCAGTCTTCTTTTGCGGCAGCCATCTTTCCCATGCCAGGCGGCGCTGGGATACATCCAGCACAAACAGGATCAGCGCCGCCAGCACCAGCATCGATGTGATATCCCGCCGCGCGCGCGTCTGCACGCCTTGCTCTGTGAACAGCTGCGCAGCATCCGTCAGCAGCCGCCCTCCGGTTGCCTGCGCAATCTGCGCAAGCAGCGCGCTGCCATCCGCCGCGCGCAGGTCATATTCATCTGAATAGCCTACCGTAAGCCCAGATTCCAGCGTGCGCACCAGATCATCGCCCTTCTTTTGCTCCACCATGATGGCGTACGCGCCCTCCTGCCCGCTTTCAAGCGTGCCCTCATATACGCCGGGCGCTGTCGCTGAAAGAAAAGTGCGCACCTGGGTTCCGTCGGGTTGCAGCACGATAGCCTCAGTGGTCAGACCATCCTCCGTGCCTTCAATCACATATTTTAGCGAGATGGTGTCGCCATGCCGGCGCACAGTCAGCTCGCCTTCGCCTTTTTCGGCCGCAAACACATGCGAAAGCATTCCCGCAAAAAACTTCGATGCTTCCTCCCATGACAGCAAGTCTTTTGTCCACGCGCCTTCCACATCGCTGGTCCAGGCAAGCGTGCGCCCCGCGCCGTACTGCCACCAGGCCAGCAGCGGTTCATCACGGTCGGTCGCCAGGGCAACCGTAGCAAGTGGTTTTGCGGTACTGGCAAGATAGCCATCCACCGGCGGGAAACCGGCGTAATCCGTCAAAGGGCCGGCGCTCCAGATCACCGGGTAGAATGTGCGGTTCTGGATGTACGCGCGGGTAGCAAGGTACGTTTCCTTGGTGAAAATCTTCGGAATGTCGTCAAACTCGCTTGTGCTGTACGCACGGCCTTTGCCCATCTCCGCAAGGCGCGACAGCAGCGTGGTGTTAGCGCCGTTGCCCACGGCGACAGTTGTCAGCGTAATATCGTGTTCCGCCATTTGGGATACGATCCCGTCAAAGCCGCCGTCAGCGGCCTCTCCGTCTGTCAGGAAGATAACGTGTTTCAGCTGCGCTTCCGTTTCCACCTGCGCAACCAGCGCCTGGGAAAGCGGAGAATAGAACGCCGTGCCCCCGCCCGGGCGAATGGTTCCGATCAGCTCCTGGATGGCAAGCACATCCTCTACCTGCTGAATGGGCACAACCCATTTCGCCGCGTCATCAAACGCAATGACGCCGACAAAATCTCGCGCGGTCAGCACCTCCGTGGAGCGCATCGCGGCCTCCTTCGCCATCTCAAGGCGCGTGATGCCGAACCGCCCTTCCGTCATGGAACCGGATTTGTCGATCACCAGCACCAGCGACAAAGACGGCATCTCCAGCCGGTTATCCACATCCATCGTTACCGGCAGCATGTCCTCCAGCGCCGACCCGCGCCAGCCGCCCAGCGCATAGCTGTCATCGCCGCCGAACACGCATAGACCCCGCCCAAGCTTGCGCACATAATCATCCAGTGCGGCCAGCGTCGCTTCGGAGAGGTCATCAATATTCACGTTGACCAGCGCAATGGCGTGGTATTCGCGAAGGCCTTCCACGGTATCGGGCAGCTGTGTGGGCAACAGGGTATCCACCTGCATGCCGGCCGTGGTCAGCAGCGCAGGCAGCTCACTCTGGGACGGGCTTGCCACCAGCACGCGGGGAACGCCGCGCACATCCATGTATGCGCCCAGCCGGTTGTTGCGCAGATTGTCATCACCCTCCGCAACCAGCTGCGCTTCATAGGTGACCACACCGGAAGAGCTTGCCACATCCTGGAAAACAAACGTGTTTTTGCCCTTTCGGACGGTGATGTCGCGGGTGGCGACAGGCTCACGGTTGGCGTAGAGTACCAGCGTGCCAGTGGTGTCATATGTCGCGTCGATCTGCACCGTCACATCAAACTTTTCCCCCTGATACACCTGTGCCGGCGGGGTGACGGAGGTAATCTGCACGTCGTTTGCGAATCCGCTTTCAAAGGGCAGCACATCCACCGCGATGCCGCGCGCCTGCAATGCGGATAGCTGCGCGGTGACGCCGTTTCCGTTGTCCTTGCCGTCCGAAAGCAGCGCAATGCGCCCGGCGGCGTCTTCGGGCAGCAACGCCAGTGCCAGCGACAGTGCCCTTCCAATATCCGTGCCGGATGCATCTGGCGTGGCGTTGAGGGCCACGGTGGCGCGCCCGGTGGCAAGCGGCGCATCAACCATGGCATTGTTGCCAAAGCCGATCACGCCGATCATCAGATCCTTTGCGGCATAGGGGAACCCTGCCTCCAGCGCCTTTCGCATGGCGCCCGTCTGGGCCTGTGAGGATGCGGAAAGATCGGCCAGCGCCCAGGTGGCCGCGCGGTTTCCGGGCAGCAGCAGCGCAGGACCCGTCAGCGCGGCAATCAGCAGAAACACCAGCACAAAACGGGTTACCTTGGCAATCTTCTGCTTCAATCCCCTGCGGCGCTTTCCGTATTTCTTTTCAATTAGCAAGATGACCGCCGCGCATAGCGGCACCAGCAGCCACAGCCACGGCCTTGCAAACTCAATACCCACGGCGGTACACCCCCCATTCAAGCAGCATCACGGCAAGCAGCAGCCCAAGCAGCCACGGCGTCCATTCACGGCCAAAACGCGCGCCGCGCCCTGTTCCGGTTGCACCCTCCGCACCCCACGCGGGGTGGGTGAGGTCGCTCTCCGCCGCCGGAATGTGCAGCGCAAAGGGGAATTCCTTCTCTGCGCTCGCTTCGTCCTTCTGCACCACGCGGTATACGCCGATTTCATTCGTATCGGTTAGCAGCCCGCCGACAACAGGAATTGTTTGCTGCCTGCCGGAAGGGGTAACTACCCACGCCTGCCGTGCGGTGGATTGCGGTGTGATGCGCAGCGCCTCGCCACAACTGATCTCTTCAAGGCCCGCGCCCAGCGGCTCGGGGGCAAGGTAGCTCAGCAGATTTTGAATGAACAGCGGGAACTCTTTCAGCAACGGCAGGTTCGCGTCGTGTAGGTCAAACCCGATCACCGCGATGCGCCGTCCGTCCTCTTCAAACACGGAAAGCACCGGTTGCCCGTTCGCCAGCCAGATGGGCGTGCCGCCTTCGACGGGCTTCCAGCGCGCCACCTGGATTTCTTCGACCTCCAGGTACTCATTGAGCGTCTCGGCAAGCGTGCCGGGCGCGGCGGAGAGCACGGCGGCACGGTCCTGCTGCTCGCCGACGCGCTGATCGGGGTCGATCAGCAGCAGCGCGCCATGCGCGGGAAGATCAGCAGGAAGCGGACCATCCAGCACCGTCAGCACACCGCCGGAAATCGCGGCGGCCTCGCTCGCCGTCGTCTTGATCACCTGTACATCGGAACGCAGCGACAGCGCCTTTTCCAGAAAAATATTGTCCCGCCCGGCCATCACGATCACCGTGCTGCCTTGTTCCCTGGCAACATAGGTGCGGGTGTTGTCGGCAGGCAGTGCATCCTTTTCAACGATTACGGCACGGATTTCTTTTGCGGGCGCGGGCAGATCAAACTGAACGCTGGCAATCTCATTTTCCGCAAGGGACAGCGTCCTCAGGTCGCACAGCGAACCATCCGCGTAGCATTCCACGGTGATCTCGGCGGCGCCGCCGTAATTAGCCACGCGCGCCACGGCTGCCACATCGTTCGCGTTCAGCGACAGCAGCGACACGTTCGAAAGCCCCGTGCCAAGGGCAGGCTGCGTGAAATCGCCTTCGGGCAACGCCTGATCGGAGTAGACGACCAGCTGTACCTCCGGCAGCTCCTTTTGCAGCGCGAACGCAAGCGTCAGTGCGCCTTCCAGGTCGCTGCCGCCGTTTTCGGCAGTCAGCGCGGAAAGCGTGCGCCGCACCATCATCGGGTCGGCAGCTCGCGCCAGCGGCTGAGATGCCTGCGCCCCCACCGTCAGGATGGAAACGCGCGCGCCTTCCGGCATGCCGTCCAAGCGGCGCAGCGCATCCTCTACGGCCAGTTCCAGCCGCGTTTTGCCGGATGCTTCCGCCTGCATGCTGGCGGATAAGTCAAACACGAATACCGTTTCGCCTGTTTCCTCGCCCAGCGTCATCGGGCGCATCAGAGACAGCGCCAGCAGCACCGCCAGCAACAGCTGGAGGAAAAGCAGCAGGCTGCGCCGAAGCCGCTGAAAAGGCCGGTCTGCCTCCAGGGAAGCCAGCGCTTTTTGCCACAAAAATGTGCTGGAGACGGGCGTAGGCTCCATTTTTTGCTTTAGGATATATAAGAATAAAATTGCGGCCAGCGCGGAAAACGCCCACGCGCCCGATGGATTCATCCAGTGCATTGGCCTCTCCTTACCGTGTGGTGATTACGCCGCTTTTCAGCAGCGCGCCAAGCCCCTCGGCTTCCAGCGCCATATCGCCGCGCAGCAGCAAATAGGGCAGCGCGCGGGCATGGCAGAATCGCTTTGTCTCTTCTAAAAAGGCGTTCAACGCCTCAGCATATCGGCGCAGCGTCTCGGGGGATACCATAACATCCAGCGGAGGTTCACCCTCCGCGTCCAGCAACTGTATCGCGCCGTTCAGGTCGGGTTCCATCTCCTGCGCGGATAGGATTTGCAGCACCGACAGCTCTTGCCGCCGGTGCAGCAGCGACATCGCGCCGCGCGCCCATCCATGCGGGGTCAGCAAATCGGAAAACAGCACGCATACGCCGCGCCCGGCAGTGACCGGCACGCGCGCAAGCGCCGCATCCAGCCGCGTTTCGCCCTGGGGCATTGCGGCTTCCAGCAGCGCTTCCACTCGGGGAAATGCCTGCCGTCCGGAAAAAATCTGACTGGGCCGCGCGGTCTCGCCTTGCAGCAGCACCACGGAAACCCGGTCATACCGCGTCAGCGCAAGATAGGCGAACATTGCGGCAAGCTTCTGCGTCAGCTTCCATTTGTCCGGGTCAGTCTCGCCCATGGATGCGCTTGCATCCACCAGCAGGCGCAGCGTCGTCTCCTGCTCATCCAGAAACAGCTTCATGAACAGCCTGTCAAACCGCGCAAACGCGTTCCAATCAATGCGGCGTGGGTCATCGCCAGGTACATACTGGCGGAAGTCTGAAAACTCCACAGAACTGCCCATCGATTTGGAGCGGCGCATGCCGCCCGTGCCGCCGCGCGCGTGTTCACGCAGCACCAGCGCAAACGCGTCAAGTTTCCGAAGGAAAGCGTCATCTAACAGCATGCGGCACCTACTTCGCGGGCATCGCCTGGAGAATCTCCGCAATGAGGCGATCAGGGGTATACCCGTCGGCCATCCCTTCAAAGCTGAGCGCCACGCGGTGGCGCAGCACGGCCGGAGCAATCGCGCGGATATCCTCAAAGGCGATGTTGAAGCGGCCATCCATCAGCGCGCGCACGCGGGACACGGCAATGAGCGCCTGCGCCGCGCGGGGACTTGCGCCGAAGCGCGCGTTTTTCTTTGTGACAGCGGGGGAATCGTCCACTTCCGGGTGTGTTGCCAGCACAAGTTTCAGCGCGTAGTCCTGCACCGCGCGCGCTACGGGCACCTGCTTTGCGATGGCGCGCATGCGCAGGATGTCATCGCCGGAGGCCACGGTTTCCGCAGGCGTGTCATCGCTGGATACCGTCAGGTCAACGATGCCATGCAGCTCTTCCAGCGTGGGGAAGGGCACCAGCAGTTTCATCAGGAAACGGTCCAGCTGCGCCTCCGGCAGGGGGTAGGTACCTTCCTGCTCGATGGGGTTCTGCGTGGCAAGCACAAAATACGGTGACGGCAGCGGCCTTGAAACGCCTGCCACCGTGACGGTGTGCTCCTGCATCGCTTCCAGCAGCGCAGATTGCGTCTTGGGCGTGGCGCGGTTGATTTCATCGGCCAGCACAATGGAGGCAAACACGGGTCCAGCCTGGAACGAGAACTCGCTGCCGCCGTTCTTCTGCACGATGATGTTCGTGCCCGTAACGTCGGCCGGCATCAGGTCCGGGGTGAACTGGATGCGGGAGAAGGGCAGATCGAGCACATGGCTCATCGTGCGCACCAGCCGCGTTTTGCCAAGGCCGGGCACGCCTTCTAGCAGCACGTTGCCCCCGGCGATCATCGCCATCAGCAGGCTGTGCACCATATCCTTTTGTCCAATGATTTCTTTCGCGATCTGTGCTTCGATTTGCTGGATGGCCTCCGCAAAGCGGAGAATTTCGGCCTCGTTGGCCTGTTTGAAGTCGCTCATGAATGGAATTCCTCCGTCGTTTCTATTCAATCAACGCATTGAAGTACCGTGAGATGACATCCTGCATAGCCTCCGGCAGCGCGGCGCGGCGCATCGACTGTGCGGCCGCCTCCTGATAGTTGCCGATGACTTGCCCATACGGCACCTGGCCGGAAAAGTCGCCCATGTTAGGGGAAAGCTGCATCTGCTGCGATTCGCCCTCGCCCTTTACGCCCTCGACCATGGAGATTTCACCGCCATCGCCAAGGCGCGTGGGGTCGTAGATGCGCTCGTACTGGCCCAGCTTGTCAATGGTCGGGCCTGTTCCGTCGCCCTGCGCAGATTGGCTCATGCTGTTGCTCATACCCGCATCCCGGTTGGTGCTGCCGCGCCCCGCGCCGCCGCCTCCGCCGGAACCCTGCCCTTGTCCCTGTCCCTGGCCCTGACCCAAACCGCTGCCGCCCTGACCGGCGGAAGCAACACCCGCGCGCGCGGACTGCACCAGCGCGGAAACGTTGGCGCCCGTGGAGCCGGCGCTTGCAAGCGCCGCGTTCAGGCTTGCCATCGCATTTGCCGCGTTTCCGGATGCGCACTGGCTGGCACTGGTGGAAAGACCTTGGCGAATCGCGCCCGCTGGCGCTTCCTGCGCTGCGGCCTCTAGCTGCTCTGCCAGTTCCTGGGCGGTCTTTGCGTCGTTCATCATCTTTTCAATTTCGGACAGCGCGGCGGACGTTTCGGATTCACCGCCGCTTGCCATCGCATCCGCCAAAGAGGAGAGCGACGACTGCCCGGACAGCGCCTCCGCTGTTTCACGGGCAAGCCGGTCGCCGATATTTTCTTTCAGGCGGTCCATTTCCTTCTGTTTTTCGGAAAGCGCCGCCAGGGCTTCGCGCTTATCCTGCGCTTCGCGCAGCTCGCGCGCCATGTCGGCGGTGATCCGGCGCAGCTCTTTCTGCTCTTCCGGTGTCAGCCCCTCCATCATCGCCTCGGCGTCCTTTTCCAGCATATCCGCCTCAGCGCGCAGGGCCGTGCGCTCGGTTTCGCGGGCGCGCAGCACATCATTCTGCGGGTTGGGGATCAGGAACAAACCGCCGCAGGCAACGGCCGCCGCCAGGGAGATCAGCAGCAGCCTTTTTTCAAACCGGATGGGCAACACCTTTTTCACCGGCAACGCGGCAAGGCGCGCTTTGGCGTCTTCGCGCTGCAAGTGATAGATGGGCTCGTCGTTGTCCGAGAAGGCAAGCGCCGTGCGCACCCTTTCCTTCAATCCCAGAGAGTCCGCGCGGGCGGCGGCGCTTTTCGTCGTTACCGGCAGAAGCGCCGCTATCAGCGTGCAGAGGATGGGGCAGCCCGCCACCACTACCGCGATGTATACGAACAGCCTTTCAATCGGCATTAAGAACGCGGCAATGGCAAGCGCAAGCGCCACGGCACAGCCGCCCACAAGCCCTATACAAAACCCCTTTGCGGCGCGCAGCAGGCGCATTCTGCGCTTGATGGGCCGAAGCGCTTTTGTCATCATGCTTTCTTCTTTGCCTTTCGCCCGGCGGGCTTGATAAACAGCACCGAAATGCCCATCAGCACTGCCGATACCACCATCAGCACAATCATGTTGACCCAGGCCAGCGGCTGCGCATATGTCAGCAGGCTGTACAGTTCGGAAAATTGGTAGTAACCCATGCCGCTGAAAGTACGCTGCAGCAGCCCCGTTTGGGTGACCAGCAACGAGGCAAGGCCCACGCCGGGGTTCAGGAACAGAAGCTTTGGCACCAGATTCAACACTTGGCCTATGCTTGCCGTAGTTGCGGCCGCGGTTCCGCCGCTGCTACCCCCAATAATGCCAACGCTTGAACTGGAAAGCAGGTATGCTGTGGAGGAACTGGAGCTGTACGAAACCGTGTCAGCCAGAAGCGCAATTTGGTTCAGCTGAAAAATGAGCGGCACAATGATTGTCCCGACACCCAGGCCGAATACGATTAGGTACGCCATAACCGTAGCCGTCACGGTGCGCTTGAACACCGCCGAGCAGAATACGCCGATCGAACAACAGGCGATGGCCGTCACAAGCAGGAACAGCAGCATCACCAGAATATCCCCAATGGCAACCCCGCCGAAGAACAGCGGCAGCATCAGGATCGGCAGTGAGGAGATCAGCATCAACCCAAGGAAGCACACGCTGGAAAACAGCTTGCCCAGCACGATGGACGCCGAGCCCACGCGGGTGCACAGCAGCAGGTCCAGCGTTTGGCGCTCGCGTTCGCCCGCAATGGAGCCGGCCGTCAGCGCGGGGGCGACCAGAATGATCAAAGCAAACTGCATCACGGAGACATAGATATGCGTTTCAATCCCCGCGCGCAGGTTGCCAAGCGTCAGGCGGGGGCTTTGCAGCGTGTACAACGCCACGCCCGATACCAACAGCAGGAACGCCACATACAGCGTCACCAGCAGCGGCGCGCGGTAGGAGCGCGCGCGCCTTGTCATCGATGATTCGAATACGGGATTACGCATCATGTTTCGTCACCTCCATAAACACTGTTTCCAGGTTCACCGGCGGGCGGTGGAAGTCGGATACCTGCACGCCCCCTGTAACCAGCCGCGCCAGCAACGCCGCCTCGTCGCCTTCAAAGTCGGCGCTGAGCATGCCTTCTTCGTTCATTTCCAGCCGTGAAACGCCGCTTGTTTCCTTCAAAATACGGATGGCCTCATCCTTTTCGCCTTTTACGCGAATGTGGATCTGCGATTCGCTGCGCATCCGCTGCGCCAGCGCGTTCATGTCGCCGGAAAAGATCAGGTTGCCGTGATCCAGAATGCTGAGCGAATCGCACAGTTCCGCCAGTTCCGGCAGGATATGCGATGAAATCAGCACCGTCTTGTCCAGGTCCTTCAGCGTGCGCAGGATGCCCTTCATCTCTGCGCGGGCCCGCGGGTCCATGCCGGAAGCGGGTTCATCCAGGATGATCAGCGACGGGTCATGGATCAGGCTGCGCGCCAGGCACAGGCGCTGCTTCATTCCCCGGGATAGGGTATCCACATACGCATCTTTTTTGTCGCTGAGGAACACCAGGTCAAGCAGCTGGTTTGCCATACGGGTGCGTTCCTTCACGGAAAGCCCGTAGCAGCTGCCGTAGAAGTCCAGATATTCCGTAACCTTGAGGCCGTCATACACGCCAAAGAAATCCGGCATGTATCCGACCATCTTGCGGATCTGGCGCGGGTTCTGGCGCACGTTTACGGAGTCGATCCACGCATCACCGGAAGTGGCGGGAAGCAGCGTAGCAAGGATGCGCATGGTGGTGGTCTTGCCCGCGCCGTTAGGGCCGACAAAACCGTGAAGCTTGCCGTTTTCAATCTCCAGGCACAGGTTATCCAGCGCCATGAAACTGCCATACTTCTTTGTCAGGTTTTCTGTGCGCAGCATTTACTTCACCTTGCCTTTCAACGTGAGCATCGGCATGTTCATGCCTTCATACCGGTTGGCCGATGCGGCGGCGACAAAGCGCAGGTAGATGGAGCCGTCCTTGTCGATGTAGGGGGCCCATTTGTCGCCTGTTTTTGTTATCGACAGCGTGAGCTGCTCTTCCCACGCGCCCGTTTCTAGGTTGAACAGATACATCTCCGGCGTCGTTTCGTAGGAGTAACCCATGATCGCTATCTTTTCAATCTCATATTCGCCATAACGCGGCAGCTGGAAGCGAATCGCGACCGGCGCGGTGAGCGAAAAGTAATTGTTGTTGCCATATGCATTGTTTCCGTTGGATTGACCGTCCTCCGGCGTGGGTAGGCGCGGCTTCTTGTCCTCGCCTTCATCTACGATGATTTCGCCGGCGACCATCCCCTGGTGGAACATGACCTCGCCCGTGGGGCCGAACGGCTCAAACGTCATCCTGCTGCCAACCACCGCGCTGTGCGCCGTGCGCGAAACAGGCGTGCCGTTCACGGTGGTTGCAACCTTGCCCAGCGTATCGTTGAACGCATAGAAATAATACCCTGGGGTGGAACCGTATAGCGGCATCGACTGCTCGAACAGCTCAATCATCAGGCGCTTGCGGCGCATTTGGTCGGTGTACTTATAATTTTCCGATCTATCCTTGCCATACAGCGCTGCATCCTGGAAGCGGTACATGTTGTCGCTGTATCCTTGCACCATCGCGGATGTTACATCCATCGCAAAGTACATCACGTTCGGCTTGAGCGTGAACCCTTCGGCGTACATATCCACCGGCTTATCCGGCAGGATCATTTCAAAGGTGGCCGTTTGCCCCGGAAGAATATCGCCGGGCACGCAGTAGCCAAATGGGGTTACAATGATCGATTCACGCAGCGCAACCCCTGTGTTGTTGACAATCTCACCGTGCACGCCATCTGCCTCTACCCATAGGCGCGCGGTCAGCGGGCCGATATCCGTCTCTACGCTGCTCACACACAGCATCCTCGACTGCCACGCTTCCGTCAGCGAAAAGCCGATCGACGGGTGATCGCTCAGCTGGAAGCGCTGATTCATCGAAAGGGGGCGGTACAGTTTGTCAATCGAATCATAATTATTGTAATAATAACCGCTGTCGGTATCCACCACGGTGGGCAGCTGCGTCTGGTTGGTGGAAACGGTCAGCTCGCTCTTTTCGGGCGTTGCGATGCCGATGTATGTGGTCACCTGCGGGTCCTGCTCGGTGAGCAGCACGCGTGAGGCGGTCAGCGCAACAGGCTGATTCATATCGGAAGAGTTGCCCAGCAACACCAGAATTCCGGCAAACACCAGCGCAGCCGCAGGCGTGGCAACCCAAAGCCACTCCCGCCGGTCCAGCCGTTTGAGCAGCAGGTACGCGCCAAAGCCCACCACAAGCAGGTACAGCGCCAGCAGCAGGAAGATAGGAACAGCGCTTTCCGTGTTTTCCACTGTCAGCAGCTGCAACATTTCGCTGGAGCGGTACGAATCGTTGTTATAGCGGGATTCCTCTGCAAGGGTGACCATGCGCAGGTACTGCTCCGCTGTAGCGGCCCGCAGCGTGCGCGGCCAGAAGGAGCGCATTGCGCCCCATGCGCTGAGCGGCTTGCCCGCCATGTCAAACGCGGCGGTGAACACCGCGCCGTCGCCAACCTTTGTCAGCGTAACAAGCCCTTGCTCGCCCTGCGAAATCAGCGCACTCTTACCGGGCATCTGGTTCAGCCAAAGACCTTCTTCTACAGGCGTGGCAGTAAGGGCCGCATACTGGATCAGCGTGGGGGTGATATCTTCTGCCTGTTCCAGCTTGCCTGCCGTTAGCCCTGTCCACTTGTTGAAGAAGGGGTAGCCCATCGCCGCCTTGGAGCCGCCGGATACGATCGCAATGCCGCCCTTGGACAGCCAGCGGGAAACCATCGCCTGTTGCGCCTCGGTCAAAGTGCGCAGGTCAAACCCGTCGATGACGAGCATCGAAAATCCGGCAAGCAAATCATCGCTCAGCGGGAAGGTATCCGCCGTCAGCGGCACCGTCATCCAGACCTCGCCGCGCAGCGTGTCCACACCGTTGGAGCGCTGCCCAAGGTACGTCAGCGCCTGCGGCGTATCGGACAGAACGCCTACCGTCAGCGTTTCCGGCGCAATCAGCTGTTTTGCGGATGCACGCTTTTCCGCAATGATCTTGCCATCCGCGACCAACTCCAGCGCGTACATATCCTGCGCGGTCATCGGCTTTATGGGCAGCATCACGCGCTTTGTCGCCCCGGAGGGCAGCGTAAGCGGCACTTCATAGCGGTTATACTGCGTTTGTGTGAGGAAAACATTGACGCCAAGCATTCCCTCGAAATCCGGGCCGTTGTTTTCAAGGGTAACGTAGATGGGCATCCATCGCGTCAGGGAAAGAAGCCCGTCATATCCGATGGTAACATCCATCACAATATCCGGGTTTTGCACCGGCGCGGCCGTGGGGGCCGGAGTTGGCGCAGCGGTTGGCAGCGCCTCTTCCGCCATGGCAAAACAGGACAACAAGCAAATAATTGCCAAACAAAATACTGTAAGAAACCTTTTAGCTCGCAAAGGATTGCCCTCCTTCGTGTCATTCCAGTCAATAGACGCGAAAGGAGGGCAGTTTGTTCACGGTTTGTTAAAAAATGGGCGAAAAGTAAAGAAAAGTATGGAATAAGTATGTTTCTTGTTTATAGAGAAGTGGGGGGTTGCGCTTATGTTCACTGCGCGTATGAAAACGCTCAATGATTGTAAGCTCAGCAGGCGTCGCTTCACCGGTCATAAGATACCGGTCAATCGCCTGATACGATATGCCCATTTCCGCCTCGTCCGTCTGCCCGTCAAACAGCGCACCGGATGGCTCTTTTTCCAGGATGGCTTTGGGCGCGTTCAGGTACCGGAGATACGCGTAGATCTCCGTCACGGTCAAATCCTGCATGGGGTTGATGTCAAACGCACCGTCGCCCCACTTGGTGAAGTACCCCATGTGCCCTTCGCTTCTGTTCCCGGTGCCCACCACAAGCAGGTTTTCAGCGGCTGAAATCGCGTACAGCGCAGTCATGCGAAGCCTTGGGGCAATGTTTGCCTGCGCCATTTCCGTCAGCTGCGCGGCGGGGGAAAGGGCGGCAACCATCGCTTCGCGCACAGGGGTCAGATCCACCGTGCGCGTTTTGATGTCGAACTGCTGCGCCAAAGCAAGCGCATCCCTGGTATCCTCTTCGTAATTGCGGCGCACGCGGCAGGGCAGCAGCACGCCGTGCGTGTTCTCTGAGGCTTTGCGGCACAGAATGCCAACAAGCGCACTGTCCTTCCCGCCGCTGTTGCCAAACACAAAGCCGGACGCGCCGCTATCGGCAAGCGCCTTTTGCAAAAACGCAACGCGGCCCTCAATATCATGCAGCATATCCGGCATAGTGTTTCCTCACTTTCCCGTAATGGCCATTTTGCCAATGAGTACGGACGGCGCGGCAACGTTGCCGGTGGGACGAAGATCAGAACCGACAGCCTGAATATCCTTCATCAGCTGGAAAAAGTTGCCCGCGGCGGTAATTTGTTCTACCGCGCGCCCGCGAACGCCGTTTTCCACAAGATACCCGCGCGAAAGCAGCGAGAAATCACCGGAAATAGCATCCGCGCCCGAGTGCATGCCTTCCATCTCGGTGATGACAAGGCCCGTGCCCATCTTCTTTTCCAGCGCCGCAAGGTCAAGCTCTCCCGGTGCGATGTACAGGTTGGAGCAGGAGACGCCCACCGCGCCCTTGTACCCCGCGCGCACGGCGTTTCCGGTGGATGCGCAGCCCGCCTTCTTTGCGGTTTTCAGGTTGTGCAGCAGCGTGGTCAGCGTGCCTTCGTTAATCACATTTTTTGTATACGTCGCCACGCCTTCGCCGTCAAAAGCGCGGGTGGCGATGCCGCCCCTCAGCAGCGGGTCATCCACCACCGTAAGGCACGGCGCGGCGACGGCTTCGCCTTCCTTGCCCTTCAGCAGCGACATGCCTTTCTGGGCGGCGTCCGCGCTGAAAATGCCGGAAAAGGTATCAAGAAAATCGGCCATGGCGGTGTTGCGGATGATCACCGGCATTTCGCCGCTGTCGCAAGGCGCAGCGGATAGCTGGAACACCGACTCTGCAACGGCTTCTTTGCCCATTTCGGCGGCGGAAATATCCGAAAGGTTTTGTACAATCCGCATCGCGCCGGAGTTGGTCACCTTTTCGCCCTCGCGCGCGATGGCGGCAACATACGCCACCGCATAGTCGCCGCTGTGCGTCAGGTTCAGGCCGTGTGTGTTGACGATCTGCACAGATTCCCGCGCAGTTTGTAGCATGCAGTAGGAAAGGCTCTTCACGCGCTCGTCCAGGCACAGCGCCTCTTTTTCCAGCGCGATGGCAAGCTGGATGCGGTCGGCGGGGGAACCAAGATCGCCCGTAGCATCCACAGTTTCATACTTCGGGCTGCCCGCAAAGATGAACTGCTCATCCTCATCCTCAATCAACGCGGCACTTTGCACCACGTTTTCGATCAGCATGGGAATGGCATCCTCATCCAATGCCTCGGTGAACGCCATAGCCATCTTGCCATTTACCAGACCGCGCAGCGAAAGCCCACCCGTGGTGTTGACGGCGTAATCCTCAATCTCGCCGTTTCTGGTCATTGCCTTGAGCGCCTCCGCGCTCTGGTAGTATACTTCTGCCTGCGCGATGCCCGCGGCAACGGCGGCATCCAGCAGCTTCTTGATGAACAAATCTTTTTGCATATCTCTTACCTCCCGCCGACCGTCAGGCTGGAAATGCGGATCGTCGGCTGGCCGACGTTTGTGGGCACGGAGCCGGAAAGGCTGCCGCACATGCCCTGGCCCGATGTGACCGTTTTGCCCACGCGGTCAATCTTCAGCAGCACCTCGCTGCCGCGCCCGATCAGGGACGCGCCGCGCACAGGCGTATCGATCTTGCCATCCTTCACCAGGTAGCCTTCGCCCACGGAGAAGTTGAACACGCCCGTCGTGGGGTCAACAGAACCGCCGCCCATCTTCGTGGCGAGCAGACCGTTCCCCATGGTGCGGATCATCTCGTCCTCATCATCACTGCCGGCAGCGATGTAGGTGTTCGTCATGCGCGAGGTGGGGGCATAGGTGTAATTTTGCCGCCTGCCGGAGCCTGTCGGGGCCATGCCCATGCGCAGGCCGTTCAGCTTGTCGATCATGTACCCTTTGAGGATGCCATTCTCAATTAGGATGTTCTTCTGCGAAGGCGTGCCCTCGTCATCAATGTTGATGCTGCCCCAGGCGTTCGGCTCCGTGCCGTCGTCGATTGCGGTCACGCAGTCCGCCGCGATCTTCTGGCCCAGCTTGCCGCTGAACTCGCTCTGCTCGCGGGCAACGCTTGTCGCCTCCAGGGAATGTCCGCACGCCTCATGGAACACCACGCCGCCGAACCCGCCCAGCATCACCACCGGCATCACGCCCGCAGGGCATACTGGCGCATGCAGCATGCGCACGGCGGTTTCCGCGGCGTCTTTGCCAACTTTTGCGGGATCAACAATGGTCCTGAAAATCTCGATGCCGCCCATGCCGCCGGGACCGTAGTAGCCGGTCTGATTCTCTTTTCCGTCGGATGCGATCGCCATGATCATCATGCGCGAATACACGCGGCGGTCCTGTTTGAAAAGCCCCTCGCTGTTGGCGACGGCGATCCGCTGATCCCAATCGAGATAGCTGGCCTGCACCTGTGCGATTTCGGCGCTTACGGCCTGTGCGGCCTTTGTGGCGTCCCGCATCAGGGCAACGCGGTCTTTGTGCGCCGTATCGCCCGGATAGCTTTTCACTTGATGGATGTTCGGCACCGCCGTTTCGGCCAGCACCAGCGGCTGAACCTTCGGCGCGGAGCGCACCGCTGCGGCGGCTTTGGCTGCACAGTCCAGCAACCCTTCGCGGCTGGTGTCATTGGTGTAGGCGTAGATGCAGCGCAGCTGGTGGAACACGCGCACGCCGGCGCCATGGGAGCGGCCGGCGTTGATCGTTTCCATCGAAGCGTTGCGCATCGTCAGCGCATGGGATAATCTGTCCTCCAGGAAGATTTCCGCAAACTCGCCGCCCTCTGAAAGGGCGCGGGCCAGAACCTCCTGGGCTACGCGTGGATCAAGCATAGAATTCTCCTTTATACAATTGATAACAAAACGTTGCGGTTTTGCGTTAATCGCGCCGCCGCCCACCGGCCAGCACCAACAGGCGCAGCAATTGCAGGAAAGCCTGCAAGGCAGCAGCGATGTAAGTAAGCCCGGCAGCGTTCAGCACTTTCCTGGCGGGGCGCGCTTCTTCGTAGGTGAGGTATCCGCCTGCCTCCAGTGAGGCGACAGCGCGGCTGGAAGCGTTAAACTCCACCGGCAATGTGACCAGGTAGAATACCACCACGGCCATGAACACGGCGATGCCGATCCACATCAGCGGCTCCCAGCTCATGAAAAGGCCCAGCAAAAACAGCGGAAACGCGGCATACGACCCAATCTGCGCCACCGGCACGAATGCCGAGCGCATTTTGAGCGGCGCATACTGCTCATAGTGCTGCATCACATGGCCTACCTCGTGCGCGGCAACGCCCAGCGCGGAGAGAGACGTGGAATCGTACACCGTTTCCGAAAGGCTGAGCACGTTCTTTTGCGGATCGTAGTTGTCGGTCAGATTGCCGCGAATGCGCGTAATTTCAACATCCTGTATTCCCGCCTGATGGAGCATATCCTCGGCTACCTGCGCCGCGGTAAACCCCTTCTGCGAGGAAACCTTGCTGTACCTTCGAAACACCGACTGCACATGGAACTGCGCCCACATCGCCAGCAGCAATCCCGGCAGGATGATCAACATCGTTGGATCATAATAGAAACCCATTCCGTACATGACAAAACCCCTTTCACATCAATCTTTTTTCTCTTTGCGATTTGCGAAAACAAAATCACGCTGGATGATATAGCTGATAAAGAACAGCACAATATCCACGGGGATCTTGATCCAGCTGGCGCTGATATGTACCCCTTGGCTGAGCACATCGACCAGCAGCGCGCCCACGGCCATCTGCACGATGACCAGCGCGTAGTAGCGCACAATGGAAGCCTTCCCGCCGCGCCCGCCAAACACCGCTGCGCGGTTGACGGTGTAGTTGAACAGGCTGGATGCCACCCGTGCAAGCCCGTAGCACAGCCACGGAACCAGTCCAACCCCCTTTAGCAGCAGCAGATACAGCCCATAATCCACCCCAAATGAAAGGATAGAGGATGTCAAAAACCGCAGGATTACCGAATAAACACGGAATGCATCCTTCACAGGGTGAAAATGGCTGCCCTTGTTATCATCAATGTAGATGGTTTCGATCTCCACCTCTTTGAGGGGCATGTCCAGCTCGCGCAGGCGCAGCAGCATCGTCATCTCATATTCGTAGCGCTCGCCGGGCATGCGGAGTATCTCCGTCAGCTTGTCCGCCGGGATACCGCGCAGGCCCGTTTGTGTATCATGGCAGCGTATGCCGGTGACAAACCGGTACACATACCGCGTGATCGTGTTGCCAAGCCTGCTTTTGATGGGCACATTCTCTTTCAGCGCGCGCGCACCGGTGACCATCGTGCCGGGCGCACCCCGCATCACATCCATCACGCGCAGAATATCTTTGACGGTATGCTGCCCATCCGCATCGGCGGTAACGATGCCCGCGATGTTCGGGTAGGTCAGCAGCGCCTCGTTGATGCCGGTTTTCAGCGCGCGCCCCTTGCCAAGGTTCACCGCATGGCGCGCAACATGGCAGCCCATCGCCTTTGCTTCCTCAAAAAGGCGCAAGTAGTTTTCGCCGCCGCCGTCATCCACCAGCAATACGGAAAGCCCCGCCGCAAGCAATTCCCGGCATAGCGTCAGCATGCGCGGGTCAGGCTTGTACGCGGGGATCAGCACCGGAATCAGCGCGTCCTGCGCGCCGTCAATCACTTCATTTCGCATAAGGTTATGATATAGCTTTCCTATTTGTTTGTCAATGCTGCTTGTACCGCAGTTCTCCGTGCGGCGCGCCATGCATATGCTGCTTCGTTGATGTGAACAAATAGTAAGGGAGGAGAGTGCCATGCAGAGACATTGGTTTCCGGGCGGAAATACAGCCAGAGGGTTTCATAGCTTTTATAAAACCATCATGACAACCGAAGAGGCGGCGCGCATTATTATTCTGAAGGGCGGCCCGGGCGTAGGGAAAAGCACCTTCATGCGCAGAATGGCAAAAGCACTGGAAGAGAAAGGCCAGCTTGTCGAGTATTTACATTGCTCCAGCGATCCCGATTCGCTGGATGGAATCGTCTGCCGGGATATGGGGTTTGCCATGCTGGACGGCACCGCGCCGCACATTGTGGACCCGGAGCTTCCCGGCGCGGCGGACAGCATCCTCAATCTAGGCGTATTCCTGGATGAAGACGGCCTGTCAAGCCGAAAAGAGCCGATTTTGGCGCTGAGAAACGCCATTTCAGCGTGCTTCAACCAGGCATACCGCTATTTGCAGGCGGCATTCCCATTGCGCGATGATACCGCAAGCATTCTGCGTTCTGTAATCGATGAAGCCGCTTTGGCGGAACAGTTTGACCCTTGGCTGGATACCATTTCAGAGCACCGGAAACCGACCAAGCCCGGACAGGCGCGCCCCATGTTTGCCAGCGCAATCACGCCAAAGGGGTGCATCAACTACCTGGATACGCTTGCGTTGCCGCGCATTTGGCGGATCACGGGCGCGTGGGGAACGGAAAGCCACAGAATTCTATCCCAACTGAGACATGCGGCTTTGCGGCGGGGGCTTGATGTAGAGGCCTTCTATTGCCCGTTGCAGCCGGAGCGACTGGAACACCTGATCATCCCGGCGTTCGGTCTGTTTGTGACCACGGAAAACCGCTACCACAAGCTGGATACAAAGGCGGAGAGGACGATCTCCTTTGATGCGCTGCGCACACGCCCGCTGACCGCGCTGGAGGAAGAAACGATGGCATTCAACGAGCAACAGTTTAGCCAGCTGATAGAAACCGCGTGCGCATCCATTCGCAGGGCAAAAGCGCTGCATGATGATTTGGAAACGGAATACATTCACCGCATGGACTTTGACGGCGTAGAAGAGTGCTGGCAGAAAACCTCCCGGAAGGTGCTGGAGAGGCTGTAATTGGCGAATGCCGCGCTCTTTGTAAAGTATCTGTGAAATAATTCAAAACTATGTAAAATGACTTCTTGTCGAAACATAAAACGCATGCTAGAATATACTGACCTAATTTAGCGATTCCGAAGAGATTTAGAGAAAGAGGAATCTAGCATGCATTGGACTGAGGTAATTGGCCTGATGGGAGGCCTTGCGTTATTCCTATATGGAATGCGCTTGATGAGCGAAGGGATGGAGCTGCTGGCGGGCTCCCGCCTTAAGCCCATCCTGGAGAAACTGACCAGCAACCGCATACTGGCGATGACCGTGGGCGTGCTCCTCACAGCGGTTGTTCAAAGCTCCAACGCAGTGACCGCGATGACGGTCGGTTTTGTCAATGCCGGTTTGATCGAGTTTTCACGCGCAATTGGCATCATCATGGGCTCCAACATAGGCACCACGATAACCGGGCAACTGATTGCGCTCAATGTATCGCAATTTGCCCCGGTTTTCGCTATCACCGGCGTGATCATGTTTCTTTACTTTCAAAAAAGGAAGAAAGTGCATTACCTGGGTCAGGTGCTGGCCGGGCTTGGCTTCTTGTTCATGGGCATGAGCCTGATGAGCTCTTCCATGGCCCCGCTCAAGGATATCGTGTGGTTCCAAAATGCGATGACCAGCTTCAAAAACCCGCTTGTGGGCGTGTTGGTCGGCGCGCTTTTCACGCTGCTGATCCAGTCTTCTTCCGCCTCCGTGGGCGTGCTCCAGGCGATGGCACTGCAGGGCCTTATCGGGCTGGACAGCGCGATTTATGTTATTTGCGGGCAGAATATCGGCTGCACCATCGCCGCGGTGATGGCCGCCATCGGCGGCAACAAGGGCGCAAAGCGCACCGCAATGGTACACGTTTTGTTTAACGTCATCGGCACGACGGTTTTCATCATCGTTTGCCAGTTGACACCCTTTACCACTTGGGTTGCCTCGCTTACACCAGCCAACGGCGCGGCGCAGATTGCCAACGCACACTCTATCTTCAATATAGTTACCACGCTGTTGCTGCTTCCGTTCTCAAACCATCTGGCGAAGCTGGCAACCATCCTCATTCCTGGTGAAGACGAAATCACCGGTACCACGCAGCGCCTGCTGCATATCACGCAGACCTTTGGCGCAGCCAGCATCGGCATTGCGGAAGTACAGGCCGAAATCGCACGCATGGAAGGCCTTTCCACCGGCAACATGCACATGGCGCTGGATGCGCTGTTCGGGAAATCCGGATCGCTGGAGGCGGTGCACCGGAATGAGGATACCATTGACTTCCTGAACAAAGAGATAACCCGCGCGCTGGTGCGCCTCAACGCTACGGAGCTTACAGAGGAAGACGCGGACAAGATAAGCGCCATGTATCATGTTATTTCCGACCTGGAGCGCATTGGCGACCACGCGGAGAACATCGCAGGGTATGCCGAGTCTCTGCGTGAAAAAGGCCAGCACTTCTCCGAAAAGGCAGAGGAGGAGCTTCGCACACTAAGAGAGAAAGTTTATGTCATCTTGGATACGGCGTACGCCCATTTCAAGTCGCCCAGACCCGGCGGCCTGGCGCGTGTGGAAGTGCTGGAGCAGGAGATAGACGACTTGGTGGATGCGATGCAGGCCGGGCACATTCGCCGCTTGACGGCGAACGAATGCAGCCCCGATCTGGGCATGCTGTATGTTGAGATCATAACGGATTTGGAGCGCGCGGCGGACCATGCGCTCAACATTGCGGAGGCGGCACGGTAATGTCAATCGAGACGGTACGGGCGTATTTGGCGCCCCTGGGGTTTGCGGACAGGATGATGGAATTTGAGGTATCCAGCGCCACGGTGGAACTGGCTGCGCAAGCGGTCGGCGTGCCCGGCGCGCAGATTGCCAAGACGCTTTCCTTCGCGCTGGGGGAGGGCTGCGCGCTGGTCGTTGCGGCGGGCGACGCGAAGATCGACAACACCAAATACAAGGCGGCATTTCACCAGAAAGCAAAGATGCTTTCACCGGAAGATGCATTTACATTGACTGGTCACGCGGTTGGCGGCGTATGCCCGTTTGCGCTGCCGGAAGGGGTTCCTGTATACCTGGATGAATCCCTGCGACGGTTCGGCACCGTGTACCCCGCATGCGGCAGCGCCTCAAGCGCCATCCCGTTCAGCTGTGAAGAGCTGTTCGCCGCGTCGGGAGCGATGGCATGGGTGGATGTGTGCAAGGGCTGGCGGGGGGAAGAAGCGTGACCCCGTTTGCTTGCCCTGTCTGCGGCGCACCACTGGATCGCGATGCGGGCAGCCTCCGCTGCGTCAATGGGCATGCGTACGACTTGGCCCGCCAGGGCTACGTCAACCTGCTGAAAAAGAACCCGGATACACTGTACCAAGAAACCGCCCTGTTCATCGCGCGCCGCGCGGTGTATCAGGCCGGTTTTTTTGCGCCGCTGACAGATGCGATCCGGCCATTTGTGCGGCCGGGGCGTGTTTTCGACGCAGGCTGCGGCGAAGGATCGGCGTTGACCGCGCTCACAGATGGCCCGGATGCTATCGGCATGGACATTGAAAAGCAAGCCGTGAAGATGGCGGCGGGCGCGTTCAAAGGCCGCTGGTGGTGCGTGGGCGACCTGTGTGCGATCCCCGTGCCGGATGCTTCCATTGATACGCTGCTGAACATCCTGACCCCTGCCAACTATGGTGAATTCCGAAGGGTTTTGCGCCCCGGCGGCAGGCTGATCAAGGTGGTGCCGGGAGAGGAACATCTGAAAGAAATTCGCGCATTGGCCGGCAAGGAAGCCAAACATAGCCCATTGGAAACGGGTGCGCTGTTCGCGCGGCATTTTGATGTGCTGCAAACCGTTCCAGTGTGTTACACGTTTGACTGCGACGCCTTCCTTGCGCAAAACGTGTTCCGCATGACGCCGCTCACGGCGGGCTTGTCCGTACCGCCGCTGTCTGCAATGGCGGTTACCGTGGATGTCACAGTATTGATAGGGGAAAAGGCATAACCTTATTTCGCAATTCCGATCAAGTTTTCTTTTTGTCTCTCCTGTATGATGGCCTTGAACGGCAGGTGAACAGCAGTTGTATGAATGGCATCAGATGATCCAGCGGATCGTGGATGAGATAGACGGAAGCATCCGGCGCGGCGAAGACGAAGCGTTGACGCTAGACGCGCTCTCAAAGCGACTCGGGTACTCTCCGTTTCACGCATCGCGCAGGTTCAAAGCGCTGTCCGGAATGTCGCTTCGGGAGTACCTGAAGCTGCGGCGGCTTGCGTTTGCGCTGATTGATGTGCGCGATACGAATCAGAATATGCTTCAGATCGCTGTGGGGCACGGGTTTTCCTCGCATGAGGCATTTGGCCGCGCATTCAAAGGGGCGTACGGCGTAACGCCCGCCGCGTACCGGAAAGCGCCTGTGCCCGTGGTGCTGCGTACCAAACTGCGCACCTTCGACCGTTACATTCTTGGCATAGGAGAGATCGGTATGCTGAAATCCACGGAAGGAATCAAGGTTTATTTCGTGTCCATCCCTGCGCACAGGTTTCTGCACATCAAAAACTACCACAGCAACGGCTACTTCGATTTTTGGGCAAAGCAGGATGAGATCCCTGGCCAGGGCTGCGACACCATCTGCGGGTTGCTGGACAGCATCAAAGGCAAACTGGACGGCGAGGACGGCGTCATCGGCGAATTCAGCGGGCAAATCATGGGCTACCTCTTCGAAAACGGCGGAAAGACCCCGGAAGCATACGGCGTGCGCCTTGATGCAGACTACAGCGGACCGGTCCCGGAGAATATGCTGATGCTGGATATCCCGGCAGGCGAATACATCGTGTTTGAACACGGCCCCTTCGACTACGAGCAGGAAAGCGAAAGCGTGGGGGAAAGGTTGCAGGAAGCGATAGACGCCTTCGATTTCACGGGCACCGGATACTGTCTGGATGAGATTCCCGGCCGAATCGCCTACTTCTACCACGATCCGGCCAAGTTTGAAAAACGGATTCAGCCCGTGAAAAAGGCATAGAAAATGTTGATGGGGAAACGCCAAGGGGCTTTGCCCCTTGGAACCCCACCTAAGGGCCTAAGGCCCTTAGGAATCCCTTCTTTAGGGGAAATATACCTAAACCAACCCGCCGTGAGGCGAAAAAGAAGGGATTTCAAAGGGCAAAGCCCTTTGACAGGGTTTGGGACAGCGTCCCAGCGTTCCCTCCCCGCACATCCCAGCAAGCCAAACGCCGCCCCGGATGCACTCCGCTGGCGGCGTTTTCTGCGAAATACGATGGTATTACGCGTCCTTCTTTTTCTTGTCTTCCGCAATGCCAAGAACATCGCGCCCGTCGTAGTAGCCGCAATGCTTGCATACGCGATGGGTCTGCTTCATTTTCTGGCAGCGGGGGCAGGCCACGATGCTGGGGGCAGTGATTTTCCAATTTGCCCGGCGGCTATGCTTTCTCGCCTTGGAGATTTTGCCTTTCGGTCCGATCATGTTTCACACCTCGCTTTCATCCTCGGTCAGCAACTGTTGCAATGCCGAAAGAGGATGCTTTGCGTCTCCTTCGATCCGGCATGAACACACTGTTTCGTTTCGGTTTGCCCCGCATTTGGGGCACAGTCCCCGGCAATCCTCGCCGCAGACCCAGCGCATGGGAAGCGCCAGCTGCGCCGCATCGGCAGCCATTTCGGTCAGGTCGATCCACGCGCCGTCGTAAACGTACACATCGGGGTCATCTTCCCGGGGAGTGAGGGCGAAAACCACGTCGAAGGATGCCGCAAGCGGCTTTTCCACCGCCGAAAGGCACCTGCCGCAGCGTGACGCCGCGCTAAAACGCATCTCGCCGCACACATTGATGGTATCCGCCATGCTCGTGTATGTACCCGAAAGCTTCGCGGGCTGCGGGTAGGTCACCGCTTCGCCCAGCACTTCGGTATCGGGTAGACTCACTTCCAGCGAAAAAACAATCCCTTCGCCTTCCGCAACCAGCGCTTTGGAAACATCAAGACGCATCTTTTACCTCACAAACGAACCGCCCGATATTATACCGCGCAACACAAGGATTGTCAAGATTTTTGGCAGATTTCCAGCGTATCGCGCGCAATGGCCAATTCCTCATCCGTGGGCACCACCAGCACCTTGACGCGGCTTGATTCCGTGCTGATAAACGTCTCGCCGCGCGTGCTGTTTTTCGCCTGATCCAGCTCGATTCCCAGGAAGCTGGTATTCTCAAGGATCAGCCTGCGCGCGTCATGGCTGTTCTCGCCAATGCCGGCGGTGAACACCACGGCGTCAAGCCCGTTCATGGCCACGGCGTACGCGCCGATGTACTTGCGGATTCGGTAAGCGAACACCTCGGCGGTGCGCTTGCCCGCGTCGTCGCCCTTTAGCGCGGCGGAGCAAATGTCACGCCAGTCGCTGGACAGACTGCCCGAAAGGCCCAGCAGGCCGGACTTTTTGTTGTAGATGGCGTTCACTTCCTTGATGCCAATGCCTTCGGCGTCGCAAAGGAACTCACTGATCGCCGGGTCCATATCGCCGGAGCGGGTGCCCATCAGCACGCCTTCCAGCGGTGTCAGACCCATCGTGGTATCGACAGATTTGCCGCCGTCCACCGCGCTGATGGAGGAACCGTTGCCAAGGTGGCAGATGACCAGCTTCAGCTGCTCGGCAGGTCTCCCCAGCAATTCCGCGGCTTTCGCGGAAACAAAACGGTGGCTTGTACCGTGGAAGCCGTATCTGCGCACCTTCAGGCGCGTATAATAGTCGTACGGCAGGCCGTAGAGGTACGCGCGGCGCGGCATCGTCTGGTGGAAAGCGGTGTCAAACACGGCAACCATCGGCACGCCGGGCATGACCTCGGCGCACGCGCGGATGCCGGTAAGGTTGGCGGGGTTGTGCAGCGGGGCCAGCGGCACGTTCGCTTCGATGGCGGCAAGCACTTCATCATTGATCAGCGCGGACGCGGTGAAACTCTCGCCGCCGTGCACCACACGGTGGCCAACCGCGGCGATGGAGGTCATATCGGCAATCGCGCCGTTTTCCTTGTCTGTCAGCGCCGCAACCACGGCCTGGAACGCATCCTTATGGTTCTTCAGCGGCAGGTTTTGCTTGTACTCCTTGCCCTGCGCTTTCTGGACAATGTTGGAACCGTCGATGCCGATCCTCTCGCACAGGCCTTTGGCCAGCACGGCTTCGTTTTGCATATCGATCAGCTGGTATTTCAGCGAGGATGAGCCCGCGTTGATGACAAGAATGTTCATGGTAATTTCCTCCTTCATTAGCAGCTTGCTGCGGTGACCGCGGTCACATCCACGATATCCTGGATGCTGCACCCGCGCGACAGGTCGTTCACGGGCTTTGCAAGGCCCTGGATGATCGGGCCGATGGCTTCCGCGCCGCCCAGGCGCTGCACCAGCTTGTACCCGATGTTGCCGGCCTGCAGGTCCGGGAACACCAGCACGTTGGCCTGTCCCGCCACGGTGCTGCCGGGGGATTTCAGCTTGCCAACGGAAGCGACCAGCGCCGCGTCCGCCTGCAGTTCGCCATCCACGGCCAGATCGGGCGCAAGCTGCCGCACCTTTTCGGTGGCCTGCTGCACCTTCGTGACCAAATCATGCGAGGCGCTGCCCTTTGTGGAGAAGGAAAGCATCGCGACCTTCGGCTCCATGCCGACCAACGCGCGGCCTGTGTTGGCGCTGGCGATGGCGATGGCGGCCAGTTCATCGGCTGTAGGATTGGGGATAACGGCGCAGTCGGCAAAGATCAGCACGCCGTTCTCGCCGTATTCGGTCTTGGGGCTTTCCATGATGAAGCAGCTGGACACGCCGGTGATGCCGGGGGCCGTCTTGATGATCTGCAGCGCCGGGCGCAAAGTGTTCCCGGTGGAGTTGATCGCGCCGGCGACCATGCCGTCCGCGTCGCCCATCTTAATCATCATCGTGCCGAAGTACAGCGTGTTTTCTGTCACCAGGCGCGTCGCCTCTTCGGGCGTCATGCCCTTGGATTTGCGGATTTCGTACAGCGCCTGCGCATAGCCCGCAGTGCGGGCATCGGTGGCGGGATCGGCGATGTTTACGCCCGCAAGGCTCACGCCAAACTGCGCGGCCTTGGCGCTTATCTCACCCTCGGGCCCGACCAGCGTCACGCTGGAAATCCCTTCGGCAATAATCCGGGCCGCCGCCTGCACGGTGCGCTCCTCGGTTCCTTCCGGCAATACGATGTGCTTATGGGCTGCTTTCGCCTTTTGGCGAATTTGTTCCATCACAGACATTCCCAAAACCTCCCTGATGTGGTATGATGTTAGTGTTTCCCAATCGTTAAAATGCAAACCATCTTATTATACAGGGTTTTCCACCTTTTGAAAAGGGGTAGCATGCGCGTTTGCGGCGTAATTTGCGAATATAATCCATTTCACAACGGACATTTGCATCATTTGCGCGAACTTCGGCAGAAAACTGAGTGCGCGTATATCGTGTGTGTGATGAGCGGTTTCTTTACGCAGCGCGGGGAAGCGGCGCTTGTGAGCAAGTGGCTGCGCGCGGAGATGGCGCTTTCCGCAGGGGCGGATGCGGTGTTCGAGCTGCCCACGCTGTTTGCCGTGCGCGATGCCGAGCGTTTCGCGCGGGGCGGCGTGGCGCTGCTGAACGCGCTGGGCGTAGTGACGCACCTGGGGTTTGGCAGCGAAAGCGGACAACTGGAAGCATTGTCGGCATGTGCTGAGGCGGTCCCGGACGCTTTGGCGCTGAAGCGCGCGCTGGCAGAAGGCAAAACGCTTGCCCGCGCCAAAAGTGAGGCAACGGATGCGGTGGCATCCACCCCCAACGACGCGCTGGCGGTGGAATATCTGCGCGCCATACGATTTCTTGATGCCGGAATGGAACCGGTCGTTATTCCGCGCGCTGGTTCCGGCTATCATGATAAAGCGCTTTCAATGCTGCCATCAGCCACGGCGGTTCGTGCGGCTGTGCGGCGCGGAGAACCGGTCGGGGATGCGGTTCCCGAAGCGGTAAACAGAATGCTGGCCGAGGCATGTGCGCGGGGCGCGTATCATGAGGCGGACAGTATGGATCAGCCGCTTCTCTATAGCCTGCGCGCCTGGTCGCCCGACGCCCTTGCGCAAACCGCCGACATCGGCGAAGGGCTGGAAAACCGGCTGTGGCGTGTGGCGCGATGTGCGACCAGCAGGGAAGAGCTGCTAACCCTCGTCAAATGCAAGCGCTACACGCGCGCGAGACTTTCCCGCGTGGCAACGCAGGCGATGCTGGGCATCACCAAAACACTCGCAGACAGCAACCCCTTGCCCACATACGCGCGGGTTCTCGGCTTTCGCGAAAGCGCCAGGCCGCTCATGGCGGCGATCGCGAAACAATCCACCGTGCCCATTGTGACCCGCGCCGCGCGTTACCGCGGGGATGGGGGCCCCGAATTCCTGCTGGACGGGCGCGGGGCCGATCTGGGGGCGCTTGGCTGCAACAAAAAAAAACAACGCGCCGGGGGGCGCGACCTAACGGAACCTGTGCGGATCA
>JAVBPC010000014.1:0-37130 GCA_031549905.1 Eubacteriales bacterium | reverse complement strand
CCCTTACCAATTGCATACAGTTTCCGGTGGCTATGGCAAGAGGGTCCCACCTGTTCCCATTCCGAACACAGCAGTTAAGCCTCTTCGCGCCGATGGTACTTGGCTGGACACGGCCCGGGAGAGTAGGTCGTCGCCGGAATTCCAACATAGAAGCGATGTTTCCGCGAGAAGCATCGCTTCTTCATTTATGACACACCGCAACCCGGCAGGAACCGGAGATAAAAGGTCGAACTAAGGTAACATCGCACGGATGGCAAGCGTGCGGGCGGATGCTTTTCCGCCCACTCGCACTTGCAAAACACTCAGCGTAGCGCTGCTACGCTTTCGGTTTTCGCCAGCGCGCTTGGCTGAAAAATCATCTCGCCAGCGCGTTCGCCTTCTGTGCAGCGCCACCTTAAAGAGAAATCCCAGATTCCCCTGAATCTGACAATCACGGCACAAAATGCCGACTTCATACGTCTATATACATAGACCCTCTGAGAGGAGACGCTAACATGCGCAAGATGAGAAGACTGGCCATCATATGCTTGGCGGTTCTGATGGTACTAACCGCTTTTCCTGGGGCAGCGGAGGTATCCGCATTGCCGTATGTGCTTGCGGTACAATATTTGTCGCCAGGGAATTCACCGCAGATTTACGCGCTTCCCTATGGATTCCAGCAGGAGGGAAGCTGGCTGTGGCTGACGCTCCCGGAGGATGTTCCGCTGGATCGCCTTTTGCCGATGTGCATTCCTCAAACAGATGGAGCGCTTTGGTTTTATACGCCTGACCGCATAGCGGCGACAGAGCTGGATTTTTCGCTTTCTGAAACGCAGCCGATTCTTTTTCATTTGGAAGATTCGGAGGGCACGGTGCTTTGGGAAGGGTACCTGACGGTGAGCCATATACAGTGCCCGGATGATCTTCCGCCGGTGCCGCCCACCGCGACGGAATCAGCATCCGGCGGAGAGCTGATTCTCATCCCCTTAATCTCCGATGAAGAGCCGACCCCGGCCCCCACAGAGCCCGTGTTGCAGCTGATCCTCGTAGAACCGGAGCAAGCAACTGCGGCGCCCACATTGGTGCCAACGGCAGAAGCAACCCAGGCGCCTGCGAAACCGACCGCAGAACCGACCCCTTCGCCGCTGACTACCCCCGAGGAACCAGAGCAGCAGGTTGGTTACGCGCGGGTGCAGGCGAGTCCAGCTAACTTGCGCACAGCTCCGGGCGGGCGCACCCTTGCGCAGGTTAATCAGGATGAAGTGGTCTATGTCACCGGTCAGGTTCTTGATATCGCGAAGATTGTTTGGCATCGGGTCGTGGTAGAATCCACCGGCGCGGAGGGTATGATCCGCGCGGATCAGCTACATGTGATGGATGATCAGGAGGTTACAGCGTACCTGGGTGAAAGCATTGCTGCGCCGACGGCGACGCCTGAGCCGGTTCCGACCTTGGCCTTGCAAATCACAACGGAAGCCACCATGGAGCCTACCGCGGAACCTACGGCAGCGCCAACATTGGAACTGATCCAGGCGCCCACCCAGGAACCGACCCAGGTTTCCACCCAGGAACCCACACCGGTTCCTACTCCGGCTCCGACACTGACCCCGCTACCCACCCAGCCGCCGACGCAGGTACCCACGCTTGTGCTAAGCAAGCCCACTGCGATACCTACCGCCTATCCCGCAGCCCGAAACGGGTATGGCATGGTGCAGGGCAGCCCCGTTTACCTTCGCGGCGAACCGAACGGCGCGTCGCTGCTGGAACTGGCGAATGGCCAGATTGTCTTCGTGTCCGGTCAGGCATATGATGCTGACGGCGTCGCCTGGCACAGGGTAACGATGGATTACACGACGACTGCGGGTTATGTCCGTTCCGATTTCGTGCGATTCCTGAGCGATGCGGAGGTTGCTGCATATTTCGCGACGCCGGCGCCCGCTACACAGGCCCCCGTCGTATCCACAATCGGCTATGCCAGGGCGAACTATTCCGGCGTGCCTGTGTATTCTGTGCCGAACTATGCCGTCAGCAGCTTCTATGCGCTGTCGCGCGGTGACGCGCTGTACATTTACAGCCAGCTTTCTGATTATCAGGGCAATTGGTGGTACTACATCCAGTCGGGCGGCGTGTTCGGCTACATCCCGATGATGGATGTGACGCTGATGACCGCTGCGGAGACGGAGGCGTATCTCAAATCGCTTCGCCAGAAGCCGTCCGCTACGGAAGCGCCATTGCCCACGCTGAACCCTGTGGAAAGCTACGCGGTGGTCAAGAAGGACAATGTAAACTTCCGCGACAAGCCGGCAGGGAAGACGGTGCTTCGCCGCGTGGATACCGGCGTGGTGGCCCGCTTGCTTCAGCCTGATCCGGTGTTTGAAAAGGATTACAACTGGTACTATGTGCAGATTGGGGACAAGGTAGGGTATCTGCGCGAAGATGTGATTGATCTGATCCACATCAAACCGCCTGCCGTGCCCACGCCAACGCCTGTGCCGACGCCCGTGGCCACCCCGACCCCGCCCCCCACGCCGTCTCCGTCTCCATCACCGGCGGCTACGCCCCGCGCCAAAAGCGTGCTGGAGCATGTGCTGGATGCCCTGGATACGCAGCGCTATGCCGCGTACGCCCTGGAGCAGCTGAACATACTGGCGTATGCCATTGACGACTGGGACATGGACGGCAGGCTGGAGCTTGTTACGGTGGAAGAAGAGGTTACGCGCGCTGGCAATCAGAACCTGTGGCTGACTGCGTACCGCATGGAATGCGGCATGGTGACAAGGGTTGCCGAAGAGCAGATAGACTACCTGGCGGTGCCCGATACGGCGCTGCAACTCGATCGCTTCACGCAGGATAGCATTGACGTGCTTTACCTTGAGCAGTACCGCCTCAGCGCCAGATATCGCAGCGCACTGAGCGAGAAGGTGTTTGCGCTGACCGCTGAAGGCTGGGCGGAGGTGGAGAAAAGCGCCGTAGCGACTAACCGCCTGGATATTTGGGTCGCGCGGATCAACGCGGCAGGGGTGCTGGAACCGGAAAGGATGGAGCACCCGGTTGCCATGCCAGAACCCGCGCCAAGCCAGAGCGTAACCCTCTCCCCGATCTTCCTGCGCATCATGGAAAAGGTGCTGGAAGCCATAGCGGTGGGAAACGGCTGACAAGCGCGCCTTTTTAGGATCAAAGAAATATTTACCGCGCCGGGGGCTTCCTCAAAAGGGAAGCCCCTGTTATAATGGGGGCAACAACCGCTTGGAAGGAGTTACTGAACATGGATTTTCGTCCCAACAGCAAATGGTCGCTTGTGGTGCCAACCAGCATGGGGGTGCGCATCACCCCGACAGACCGCCAGCCGGTGCATGTGTCTTCCCTGTTTGAAATGCAGGCCACCAGCGCCGAATCGAATGTTCTAGCCGTTGCGGCCAGCCTAGGCCTTGAAACGAAGGTGCTCACCAACTTTGTCAAGGGCAGTCCGATTGCCTCGTTTATCAAGGATGAGCTTTCCCGCCGTCACATCGCCTATGACAACGTAGAGGTGGATCAGGGGGGACCGTGGGGGTACCGCCATCAGTTCAATATCGCGGATGCCGGGTATGGCATGCGCGGGCCGCGCGTGCACAATGACCGCGCCGGCGAGGTGGGCCGCACGCTGAATGTGAAAAATTACGATCTGGACCGTTTGTTTAATCAGGAAGGCGTTCGCATTCTGCACATTTCCGGCCTGATTGCCGCGCTTTCGCCCGAGACCGGCGAGTTCTGCCTGAAGCTGGCCGAGGCGGCCAAGGCTGCAGGCACACGCATTGGGTTTGATCTGAACTACCGCGCGTCCTTCTGGAAAAACCGCGAGAGCGAAATGCGCGCGCTGTTTACGCGCATCGCGTCCATCGCGGATATCCTCATCGGCAACGAAGAGGACTATCAGCTTGCGTTGGGCGTTATCGGCCCAGAATCCGGCGGCAAAGAAATCGGCGCGCAGATTGAAAGCTTCAAGGGCATGATCGCCGCCGCGCGCAAGGCGTTCCCGGGCGTGACGGTGTTTGCCACCACGCTGCGCCAGGTTGTCAGTGCCAATGAGCACCTTTGGGGCGCGATCCTGTGGGATGGCGAAGGCTTCCATGTGATTGAGCCCCGCCCCATCCCCGTGTATGACCGCATCGGCGGCGGCGACGGGTTCGTCAGCGGCTTCATGTACGGCATGCTGAGGGAATGGCCGAGCGAAAAGTGGGCGCAGTTCGGCTGGGCCAGCGGCGCGCTGGTGGCAACCCTCAAGACCGACTACGCCATGCCCGCCGATGAAGAGCAGATCTGGAGCATTTGGGAAGGCAACGCGCGCGTAAAGCGATAAGCCGGACGCGAATGCTTCTGGTTACATTTGGATGCGCGGAAGGGAGTGTTTCACCCCCTCCTGCGCGCCTTGCCGTGCAACAAAAACCGCCTGCGATACGTTATGTGGACAGGGGGTGAACCCATGCAAGAAGAGGCCTTCTTGCTCCGGCGCGCGCAGCGGGGCGATGCGAGAGCATTTGATGAACTGATGATACCGCATGAAAAGCGTATTTATGCGCTTTGTTTGCGTATGTCGGGGGATAGGGAGGATGCGCTGGACTCAGCGCAGGAAGTCATGCTGCGCATCTGGCGGTCGATTTCTTCCTACCGTGGGCAAGCATCCTTTTCCACATGGATATTCCGTATCGCGACCAACACTTGTCTTGATCTGTTGCGCAAAAAAAAGAGCAGGCCCGCCGTGTCGCTGGATGCGCTGGCGGATGACGGCTTTATGCCGCCCGCCGATACGGATGATCCGCAAAAACACGCGGAGGCAACAGCCCGCACGCGCGCGCTCGCCGATGGCATCCAGGCGCTGCCGCCCGATATGCGGGCCGCGCTGGTGCTGCGCGATGTGCAAGGCTTTTCATATGAAGAGGTGGCGGGCATCCTGGATACCCCTCTGGGCACGATCAAATCCAGGATCAACAGGGCCCGTGAGAAGCTTCGTACCATTCTCTACCAAAATACGGAACTATTTGACCTGCCGCACGTCTATGCAGATGAAAGGAGGCAAGACGCATGAACTGTCAAGAGTTTTTGGCGCACCTCCCTTCGTATCCGGACGCGGTGCAGGATCAGCGGCTTCTTGCCGAACTTCGCAGGCATGCGGCGGAATGCCCGGCGTGCGAAACGCTGCTCACCCAGCAGGAAAAGATGCTGGCAGACCTGAACTGCCTGGACGATGCGCTGGAGGTACCCGAGGCGTTCACAAAGGGATGGCGTGAAAACATCCGCCAGAGCACGCCATCGGGCGTGAAAAAGCGTTGGCACACTTGGGCTGTTTCCGCGGCGGCCGCGCTCATGCTGTTGGCGGGAACCGCGATGATGCGGGAAGGAATCATTTTTGAAACGGTGCCTGAAGAGGCTGTGTACGGATATGCGGATGTAGCCGCAAAGTATGAAGCCGAATACGCGTATGATCAGGCCGAACAGCAAGCCGTTACGCCGTTGATGCACAAGGCGGCGATGACGGGCGGCGGGGCCGCCCCAAACGGAGCCGCCCGCGAAGCGGTGGTGCTGCATACCGCATCCGTCACGATCCAAACGGAGCAGTACGATCAGGATATTGCGCGCATGGAAGCGCTGCTTGGCGATTGCGGCGGTTGGACGGAGTACCAGTCCATGTACGGCGAGGCGCTGACTGTTCCGGATGGAACGGGCCGCAATGCGTCGATGACGCTGCGCGTGCCGATGGATTCGCTGGATGCGTTCCTGGAAGCCGCGAACACGATAGGCCGCGTGACCGGCAGCGAAAAGACGGCGCAGGATATCACGGAGAATTACTACGACACCAAAGCGCGCCTGACCATGTATGAGGCGCAGCGTGACCGGCTTGTGGCGCTGCTTGAAAAGGCGGAGAGCCTGTCCGACATCATCGATATTGAAAGCCGCATGAACGAGCTGCAGTATACGATTGAGTCGCTCCAGGGCACGCTCAACAGCTGGAATTCCAGGGCGGAGAACGCGATCGTTTACATTTCGCTCAGCGAAGTCAGCCGGGGTGAAACCAAGGTACCCTCGACGCTTTCAGAAAAGCTTGTGGCAACGATTGAAAGCTCCATCAAGAGCGCCTGGGCGTTTGTGCAGGATATGATGGTTTTCCTGATCATGGCGGCGCCTTATTTGGCGGTGCTGGCGGTGATTGCGCTGGTGGTGCTGGGCATCCACAAAAAACGGAAAAACAGGAGATAGGAGTTCATTTATGAAGAAAGTAATCGTAGCCCTGCTGGCCGCTTGCCTGGCGATCGTGCCCGCGTTTGCGATGGCGGCCGGCGCACTCAAGGTGCAGGGCTCCGCAACGGTGACCGTGGCCCCAGACAAGGCCATTGTAAGCGTCGGCTACTCCGGTGAGCAGACGGATTCCGCCGTGGCGCAGAAGCAGGCCGCGGATGTGGTCGCGGCGGTGGTTGCGGCGGTCACGGCGCTGGGCATTGAAGAGGACAAGATTACCACGAGTTATCTTAACATGTATCCGACATACAACTACCTGGAGAACGCCTCGCAGCTGCGCGGTTATATGGTCGAGCATGTGCTGGCCATCACCGTCAGCGATATCACCCAGGTGGGCACCGTGCTGGATACCGCGCTGAAGGCCGGCGCGAACCAGACCAACGGCATCACCTACGCTTCTTCCAGGGAAAAGGAAATCTACCTGCAGGCGCTGGCGTTGGCTGTGGAAAACGCCGTATCCAAGGCGGATGCGCTGGCGATTGCTTCCGGTGTATGGCTTGGCGGACTTTCTGAGATCAACGAGGTTTCTTCCGCTTCCTTTAGCCCTTATGCCCGATACGGCGCGGCGGAAATGGCGGCCGATGCTTCCCTTGGGGATTCGCTCAGGACGGGCGATCTCAAAATTGAAGCGATGGTGGAATTGATCTACGAGACAAGGTAAACGGACAATGCCGCCGATGATCTCGGCGGCATTTGTTATGTAGGGCATTCATCAGGGCTCTGTGCCGGGCGCCTCTTTTTTTGCTTCCTGCTGTTTCGGCACGGAGGCCGGCCTATCCCCGGCGGGCTGCAGCTGCCATGGCTGCGGCGCGGAAGCGGTGCGCACGGCCTGAATGTGCCGCTGGGCGATTTCATCCAGTGCGGTATGGCGTTGCTGGGGCGGCGGGAAAGGCGGCTGCAGCGGCGCCTGTGGCTGCTGCTGTTGCGCTTGCGGTGCGGCCTGCGTTTGCCGGGCAGGCTGAATGGGTTCCTCCTGAGCGGGCTGAGCAGAGGCCGGGGGAACGGGGTAACGCTCCGTAGCGTTGGTTTTGAGCACAGCCCAGCGGTCGGACGCGTTGGCGCGCTTGGCCGCTTTCTGAATCATATCGTACGGGGACGGATGGGGCATACGGACGCCTCCTTACTTTTTGTAGCAGTCTATGCGCAGTGGCAGTAACTGTTGACCGTGGTTTTATCTACCACATCAATTTGGGCTTGTGATTGCCGGACTTTTTCGGTATAATGAATATATCTGTGGGAAGAAGTGGAGTGTACAGCATGAACTATAATCAAGATCGCGTCCCTTCCTCCGGTGAACGGGATGATGTTCAAGCCGAACAAGCCTCATATGGGCAACAGCAGCCTCAGCAGCGCCGCCGCCGCACGCAGGCGCAAGAGATAAACCAGACGCAGGATGACGGGTTTCATGATACCGTTGTCCGGGGCCAGAAGGCGCCCGTCGCCAGGGGAAGCAGGGCCGCGCAGCGCGCCCCCAAAAAAGAAGAGAATGATTACGATTCTGATACCTCGGTGGATCAGTCGCCCGACAATTATCGGGATGAAATGGTCGAATACGAGGAATATTCCAATACGGCTGATTTTGAGCCGCCGGAGAAGCACCATTACCTGCGCTGGGGAATCATCATTGCGCTGGTACTGGCGTTGCTGGCAGGGGCAACATACATTGGCACGCAGCGCCCCGACCTGATCGAGCCGGTGGTGCGCATGGGGCGCGAACTGCTTGGCGGGGCGACCGCATCGCCTGAACCCACCGTAGAGCCGACGCCGGAACCCACGCCGGAGCCGACCGCTCCCCCTGCCGTGACCAAGGAAATGGCCAAGGTCATCGGCATGCAGGCCGATCCGTCCGTGCAGCCGAATTTGGATCAACCGGTCTATTTCCAGATAACGACCACCCTGCAGACGGACCGCGTCCGCGTTGTCAACAACAACGGCGAAACGCTTGCCGAAGCCGAAGGGGCGGACAACTACACCGAAACCGAGTTTGGCCGCGTATGGCGGCTGGGCGTATACTTCATCGATCCCTACAAGGGCGAAGTGGAGGCCAACCCGGGTAACGCCGCCGACTGGAATGAGATGGACAGCTACACCACGCTCATCGAGGTGGGCAGTGTAGCGGCGGCCAAGACTGACGACACCCCGGATGTATACCCGGATACCCCGCAGAGCGGGGAGGTGCAGGCGCAGGGGGGAGAAGAAGAGGTCGTTTCGGTGGCCCCGCCCGCCGTGGTGGACCCGACGCCCGCCTCTGTTACCGGTAATGCGTACTCCGGCAAAGACGCGGTCACGGATTTCACCAGAGAGACCCCGATCTCGTTCGCTGATCAGAACCTGTACCGCGGCAGCACCGGCATGAAAGGTGTGCTGGCCTACCGTGGGTCCGGCATGCGGCAGAACGCTGCGTTTGGCACGGTCATGCCGATGACGGAAACGCTTATCAGCCTGTGGGAGGTTCCCGCGGGGAAAGAAGGCGGCACGGAGTACCGCACATCCGCGCAGGCGCTGATCGTGCAGTGGCACCTTGAGCTCCGCAAGCTGATGGAGTTTTCCCCGGAAAAGCAGGACAAGCAGTCCCTGCGCGAAGTCATTTTCCCGTCCAACGACGGCTACATCTACTTCTTTGACCTGGATGACGGCCTGGAGACGCGCGTTCCCCTGGCCAGCAAAACCGAACAGGAAATTGCTGCGGGGCTGGATGTCCCCCTTGCCCCGATGCTGGGCGCCGCCGCCGTGTACCCGCGCGGTTTCCCGGTGCTTGCGGTAGGCGCCGGCGTTCCGGGAGACCCGTCTGTTGGGGACAACGGCGGGCTGGAGATCTACAACCTGATTTCCCGCAGGCGTGCGTTTGTCGTTAGGACCAAGCGCGATGAGGCGATCACCACCGACTATTCCATGATCTCCTCGCCGCTGTTCGATACGCAGACAGGCACTGTGATTGCCGCGGGCGCGAACGGTCTTTTGTACACGATGACGCTGAAGGCTGCCGTAGATGTGGCGCAGAGCCAGATGACGCTGGATGCCTCGCTGGATTCGCTTCAGATGTATGCGTCTTCCGCGGGCGACAAGAGCCCTGCGGTCTACAGCTCGCCTGCCGCGTATGGCGAGTATGCGTACTATGCCAGCCAGGATGGCATCCTGCAGGCGGTCAATGTGAATACTTTAACCACCGCTTGGGCGCTGGACCTTGGGCTGGGTGTGAGCGGCGCGGTGACACTTGATCTGGAAACCGCCGATGCGGCGGCCCCCACGCTCTATGTGTCGACGGTCGCGGATGATACAGGGTATTCCTACCTGCACCGCATTGACGCGGCGGATGGCAGCGTGAAGTGGACGATTCCGCTTTCGGGCAGCGTGGATGCTTCGATGCTGATCGGCGAGGGTGAAATTGCGACAAACCTGTACGCTGCGGCATCCAACGGTACGACTGTCAGCCTGTACGCGATAGACAAGCTGACCGGTGAAATCGCCTGGCAGCAGGAGCTTCAGGCAAAGACGGCGGCGGCACCCATCGCGCTATACGGCGATGTGGAGCAGCAGGGCGGCGTTTGGATTGTGCAGGGTGCGGACAGCAACCTGAACCTGCTCAACGGCGTTACCGGCGAGCTGATGAACACGCTGGATATGGGCGCCGCGGTGATCGGTTCCCCGGCTGCGTATGACGACAAGATCGTGGTTGCCACGGCGGACGGCATGCTTCATTGCGTGCAGATTCAGTAGGCGGGAAGGATCTTTCCATTCCCCTTTATGGCACGGTATCCCTGAATTCTTGCCGGCCATGAACCTTCGCGAACTTACCATTGGCCATAGGGACGGTTGACTGTACCCTATGGCCGTTTTTTACCGCTTTACTTTCACCAAAGGAGGCCCCCTCACTATGGCAAACTATCTTGTTGCGCTTGATCAGGGCACCACCAGTTCCCGCGCCATTGTATTCAACGCCCAGGGCGTTCCGGCTGCTTCGCATGCCCGCGAATTTGCGCAGCATTACCCAAAGCCCGGATGGGTGGAGCACAACCCGATGGACATCCTGGAAACGCAGGTGGACGCATTGCGTCAAGCGGTGGCGAAGGCAGGTATTACTGCGAAAGACATCGCGGCGATCGGCATCACAAACCAGAGAGAAACAACGCTGCTGTGGGACCGCCGGACGGGGGAACCTGTATACCCCGCGATTGTGTGGCAGTGCCGCCGCACGGCGGACAGGATTGAGCGGTTGAAGGCCGAGGGACTTGCCCCGCACATCCGCAAGACGACGGGGCTTGAGCCGGACGCATATTTTTCCGGCACAAAGCTTGCGTGGCTGCTGGACCTGCCGGGCGTGCGTGAGCGGGCGGAGCGCGGGGAGCTGTGCTTCGGCACGGTGGACAGCTGGCTGTGCTGGCACCTGCTGGAAGGCGCGCCGCACGTTACGGATGCATCCAATGCAAGCCGCACGATGCTGCTGAACATCCACACGATGGATTGGGATGACCGCCTGCTGGAGGCGCTGCACATTCCGCGGCAGGTGCTGCCGACGATCGTGGACAGCGCGGGACAGATCGGCGTGCTGCGGGAAGAGATACTGGGCTGCCCGGTGCCGGTGGCGGCCATCGCTGGGGATCAGCATGCAGCGCTGTTCGGGCAAGCGTGCTTCCGCCCGGGTGAGATGAAGAACACCTACGGCACCGGCTGCTTCCTGCTGATGAACACGGGGGAGAAGCCCATCGTATCGAAAAACGGGTTGCTAACGACGGTGGCCTGGCGGATCGGCGGAAAGACGCACTATGCGCTGGAGGGCAGCGTATTTGTCGCAGGGGCGGCTGTACAGTGGCTGCGCGACGAGATGGGGCTGATCCAGCGGGCAAGCGAAACGGAGGAGATAGCGGCCTCCCTGCCCGACAACGGCGGCGTGTACTTTGTGCCTGCGTTTGCGGGGTTGGGCGCGCCGGAGTGGGATATGTACGCCAGGGGCACGGTTGTGGGCCTGACGCGCGGCACGGGCAGGGCGCACATCATCCGCGCGGCGCTGGAGGCTATCGCGTACCAAAGCGCCGACCTGATTGAGGCGATGGCGGCGGATCTTAATGAAAAGCCGCTTGCGCTGCGCGTGGATGGCGGCGCGTGCGCGAACAGCTTCCTGATGCAATTCCAGGCGGACATGCTGGACATTCCGGTGGAAAGGCCGCGCGTGATCGAAACGACGGCGCTGGGCGTGGCGATGATGGCCGGGCTTGGCGTGGGCGTGCTGAAAGACCAGGAAGCGGTGCGTCAGATATGGGGATTGGATCGCGCGTTCTATCCGGATGGAAAGGCGGCGTTCCGCGAGGATTGCCTTGCCGCATGGCGGCGCGCTGTGGAGCGCTCCAAAGCCTGGGCGAAGTAGTATACCACAACCCCTTGTATTGCGAAAAGGAAGACGGCCCTCTTGCTGGGGCCGTTCTTTTTTCTACACAATAATACTAATAGAATTAAAAACCTGTTTAAGAAAAAATCTCCTAAATACTTCCAATCGCAGCAAACATGTGCTATAATGTAACTATCATGAAAGTGTAGACAATATCCGTCAAAAAATGACAAAGGGGTGCGAAAGCATGGAACAAGTAAAGCTGATGATCGTTGAGGATAACGCGGAACTGCGCAGGATGATGGCCGACTATTTCGAAATACAGGAGAATGTGGCCGTTGTCGGCACAGCCTCTAACGGTGCGGAGGCGCTCAAAAAAATAGAGGAAGTTCGCCCCGATGTCATGCTTCTGGATATGATTATGCCCCAGATGGATGGGTTCGAACTGCTCACCAGAATCCGCCAAAAGAAGCACGAAGATAGACCGGAAGTCATTGCACTGACCGCGCTGTGCAGGGATGATTTTATCAGCCGTACCATTGAGCTGGGCGTTCGGTATTATATGGTGAAGCCTTTCGATTTTGATCTTTTATACCAGCGCGTGATGGAAACGGCGGGCGCCCGCAAACAGCAAACAGAAGTAGGAAACGTTCAGCCCGGCGCCCGCGCCAAGTCGGTGGATGAGCGCATTGCCACGATGTTCCTGACCATCGGCATGCCCGCGCACATCAAGGGATACCAGTTCCTGCGCGAGGCGGTCAAGATGGTGATGGACCAGCCCGACCTGATCAACCGGATTACAAAAGAATTGTACCCCGGCATTGCGCATCGGTTCAACACTACATCCAGCAAGGTTGAGCGCGCCATCCGCCACGCGATCGAGGTGGCGTGGGGCCGCGGGCGCATCGATGTGATCAACCAGGTATTCGGTTCCAACGTGTGCACGCTGGATAACAAGCCCACCAACGGCGAATTCATCGCGCTGGTCGCGGATAAGCTTTCTCTGGAGCACGCGGCATTAGCATAAACCGCTCTTTCTCCTCATAGGGTTTCTTTGGAATCACCCGACGGGGAGGATGAGAGGATGAACGATTCGGTATTGCGCGAGAATCTGGAAATCGAGAGGCTCGCGGCGGAAAACGCAGAGCAAGCGCTGGTTGAAGGTGAGGTAGCTCTTCCCGGCGGGATCCGCGAGGAAGCGACGGTTCTCAGCTGCGAAGGCAGGCTGGTCATCTCCAGCGTTGAACCACAGACGGACAGGCTGGCGACAGACGGCACGGTGGTGTTCCAGGTGCTGTACCGCCAGGGGGATGACACGGTGCGCGTGCTGGAAGCAAACTGTGCGTTTAACCATGTGACGCCCATGCAGGGGGTTGCGACCCGGATGCATCCCCAGGTCAAGGGCACGGTGCAGAGCGCCACGGCGCAGCCGGTCAGCGGCAGAATGCGCCTGCGCGCGGTAGTGGATGTGATGGCGCGCGTATTTTCACCGGAACAGCGCGCGGTCGTCAGCGGCGTAACCGGTGTGGAGGAACTGCAAACCCTGCGCCAGGCAAACACCCTGACGCGGCACGCGGCCACGGGGCATGCCTCCGCACTGCTGCGCGAAGAGTTTGAACTGACCGCTCCGCCTGCGATTACCGAAACGCTGTACGCGAAAGCGACGCCGCATATCAATGGGGTATCCGGCGGAGAAGGCCGCGCGATGGTCGAGGGCGATGTGGTGCTGGAGGTGTTCCATCAGGGCGCCGAACCGAACGCGCCGCTGGTTGTTACGCAGCACATTTTCCCCTTTGAGCAGGCGGTGGACTTAACAGGCCCGGCGGGCGATGATTTGACCGCCAGGGTACAGGTGCAGGATGTGGTGGCATCCAGCGTGGATGTGGGCGACGGGGTGCGCGTGCTTCGCACCGAAACGGTGCTGGATCTGGATGTGGAATCCTTCGCGGAAGAAACGGTCAGTTCCCTGCGCGATGCGTACACCTTATCCGGCGATGTGCTAAACCTGGATGTGCAGCCGATCTCCTGCTTTAGCGGGATCAACAGGATCAACGGTACCGAAAGCGACAAGCTGGTGCTGTCCATGCCCGATGGCAGCGCGCCCGTGGGCCATGTGCTGGCCACGCTGGTACGGCCCACAATGACGGGTTCGGAACAGATGGGCGGGCGTACGGTTGTGGAGGGTCTGCTGGATACGCAGGTGATCTACACCCCGCAAAGCGGCGGCGCGGCACAGGCGGTGCGGCAGGAGACGCCGTTCCGCGTGGCGTTTCAGGGGGCAATTCCCACAGGCGCGTCGGTGAGCCTCACCGCGCGGGATGTGCAGGCGGATGCGATTGCGCCCGACCGGGTGGAGCTTCGCTACAAAATGGAGATGGATGCGGACCAGGTGCAGGCGGAACCGGTGTTGCTGCCGATGAACGTGAGCACAAAGCCCGCGCCGGTGGAAAAGAGCGGCCTGGTGATGGTTTGGCCGCAGCCGGGCGAGGGGCTTTGGGACATTGCCAAGCGGCAGCGGGTCACGACGGAAACGATCGCCAAGCTGAATCCTGGGATTGACGAGGCGAAACCTTCCAAGGGCGTGCTGATTCTGAAAAAGGCGTAACGAAAAAACGATGAAAAAGAGGCTGTCGCGTGCGGCAGCCTCTTTTGCGTTACCTTGCGATTCGCGCCAATTCTTCCGGCGTTACAAGCCCTTTTTCAGTAGCAAAGGCAGTAATCAACTGATGCGGCGTCACGTCAAAGCTGGGATTGTACACCTTGACCCCTTCGGGTACGGTGCGCTGTCCAAAGCGCATGCTGACTTCCGTTTCATCCCGCTCCTCAATGGGAATGTGCGCGCCATCCGGGCAGGCCATATCCAGTGTCGGGGTCGGCAGCGCTATATAAAACGGTATGCCGAAATGCTTTGCGAGGATGGCGACATTCAGCGTGCCGATCTTGTTGGCGGTGTCGCCGTTTCTGGCAACGCGGTCACATCCCACAATTACGCAGTCGATCTTGCCCTGCGCCATCACGGCCGCCGCCATGTTGTCGCATAGCACGGTCACATCCGCGCCGGCCTCACGCAATTCATACGCGGTGAGGGTGGAACCCTGCAGCCGGGGGCGCGTTTCATCGGCGTACACGCGCAGGTGCATGCCCTTTTCCATCGCAAGGTAGATGGGTGACAGCGCCGTGCCATAGCGCGATGTGGCCAGCTGTCCCGCGTTGCAGTGGGTGAGGATGCCCATGCCATCGGAAAGTTTGGGCAGAAGCGATTCACCGATTCGGCGGCAGATGTCGATATCCTCTTCGTGGATGCGCTTGGCTTTCGCGAGCAACGCTTCCTGAATCACGGCAACCGGCGATCCGGAAAGCGCCCTTGCGGCAGCCAGCATCTCAGACACCGCCCAGGGCAGGTTCACCGCCGTGGGACGCGCAGCTGCCAGCCGCGCCCCTTCTTTTTCAAGATTAGCCAGGAAAATATCCGCCGGGCCATCCGGCAGCGAAAACGCCGCCAACGCCATGCCGTACGCCGCGCTGACGCCGATGGCGGGCGCGCCGCGCACCACCATGGTGCGGATCGCGTCAATTACGCCATCCAGTGTAGTATATGACAGGTATTTCGTCTCCAGCGGCAGCATGCGCTGATCCAACAGGATCAAAGCCCGCCTCGCGTCGTCGTACGACAGGGCCAGGGGCGCGGATTGGGATGGGTTCATACATTACCTCATCTGCATTTTTTATCAGTATAACACGAACAGGGCAATTGACAAGGCACCCTCAGTTGGTTATCATGTGAAAAAGCCAATGAACGGGGTGAATGAATTGACCACGCTGAGCTTATCGAGGGTGGATGCGCTGCTTGCGGCGCACGAGCGCCCGGCCGACAGCCTGATTGCGGTGCTTCAGGATGTCCAGGAAGCATTCGGATATTTGCCGGAAGAGGCGCTGCTGCGCATTTCCGAGAAGACGGGGATTCCGGCGGCCAACCTGTCCGGCGTTGCGACGTTTTACGCGCAGTTCCGCCTGACACCGCCGGGCAGGCATCAGATCATGGTGTGCATGGGCACTGCCTGCCACGTCAACGGCGGCGGCACCGTCGCGGAAGCGGTGGAAGAAGCGCTGGGCGTGCCGGAGGGGGAAACCACGGAGGACGGCGCGTTCTCGTGGGAAAAGGTTGCATGCCTTGGCTGCTGTTCGCTGTCGCCCGTGATGATGGTGGATGGCCGCGCGTACGGCAAGCTGACTGCCGAAATGGTCGGCAAGGTGCTTTCCGGTATCCGCAAGGCTGATCTTGGAGGTGAAGCGTAATGCGTCTGCTGCTGGGGTACGGAAGCTGCGGCATTGCGGCGGGAGCGGATGCCGTTGCCGAGGCGATGGAAGAGGCGCTGCGAGGCAGCTGTGTGCAGCTTGAGAAGGTCGGCTGCCTGGGCATGTGTTTTGCGGAGCCGATGGTAGAGGTCATCGACGATGCGGGTGCAAGCCATCTGTACGGCTATCTTGATGCCGAATCAGCCGCGCAGCTTGCGAAAAGCGCGCTGAATGGCAAGGTACATGAAGGCAAGTTGCTGAACGAAGAAGAGCTTTCCTTCCTGAAAGGGCAAACGCGTGTTGCGCTTGTCAACTGCGGAAAGATCAACCCGGAAAGCCTGGCCGCGTATGAGGCGACAGGCGGGTATAAGGCGCTGCGTGCGGCATTGCAAGGCGGAAGCCCGGACGCCGTGCTGGAGGAGATGCGCATCTCGGGCCTTCGCGGACGAGGCGGCGCGGGGTTCCCGACATGGCGCAAGTGGTCGGCCGCCAAGGACGCGAAGGGCGAACCGAAGTACATCGTATGCAACGCCGATGAGGGCGACCCGGGCGCATTTATGGACCGTTCCGTGCTGGAGGGCGATCCGCACGCGGTGCTGGAAGGCATGCTGCTGGCGGGGTTTGTGGTCGGCGCGTCGGAGGGCCTGATCTATGTGCGCGCGGAATACCCGCTGGCCGTTAAGCGCCTGCAGATCGCCATCGCGCAGCTGGCAGAGGCGGGCCTTACCGGCGATAACATCCTGGGCAGCGGCTTTTCTTTCTCATTCCGCATGATGAAGGGCGCGGGCGCATTCGTATGCGGCGAAGAAACGGCGCTGCTGGCCTCGCTGATGGGCGGGCGCGGCATGCCGAAGCCCAAGCCGCCGTTCCCGGCGCAGTCTGGGTACCACGGCAAACCCACCAACATCAACAACGTGGAAACGTTCGCGAACGTACCCTGGATCATCAGGAACGGCGGCGCGGCGTTTGCCAAGATGGGCACGAAAGATTCATCGGGCACGACGGTGTTTGCGCTGGCGGGCAAGGTCAAGCGCGGCGGCCTGGTGGAGGTGCCGATGGGCATCACGCTTCGGCAGATCGTGTACGATATCTGCGGCGGCATCCGGGATGACCGGCCCATCAAGGCTGTGCAGATCGGCGGACCCTCCGGCGGCTGCCTGCCGGAAACGCTGCTGGATACGCCGATCGACTATGCGTCCATCGGCGCGACAGGCGCGATCATGGGCTCCGGTGGCCTTGTGGTGATGGATGACACCGCGTGCATGGTGGATATGGCGCGCTTCTTCATGGAATTCACCAGCAAGGAAAGCTGCGGCAAATGCACCCCCTGCCGGATCGGCACCACGCGCATGAAGCGGCTGCTGGACGGCATCTGCGAGGGCAGGGGTACGGAGCAGGACCTTGCGCAGCTCACATCACTTGGCCAAAGCATCCGCGACAGCGCGCTGTGCGGGCTGGGCAACTCCGCCCCGAACCCGGTGCTCACCACCATGCGCTATTTCCCGGAGGAATATGACGCGCATGTGAATCGCAAGGCATGTCCCGCGCTGAAATGCTCGGCGCTTGTCAAATACCGTATCGATGAAGAGATGTGTATCGGGTGCTCTGCCTGCCAGAAGAAGTGCCCCACGGGGGCCATTTCCGGCAAGATCAAGGAGCCGTTCAAGGTTGATCCATTAAAATGCATCGGGTGCGGCGCGTGCAAGAAGGCCTGCCGGTTCAAAGCGGTAGACCGGTACAGCGGGGAGGTGGCGGAATGAACATCATTGTGGATGGGCGCGAGATTTCGGTGCGCGCCGATGAAACGCTGCTGAAAGGGTTATTGGGAAACGGGTTTGATGTGCCGAACATGTGCTACCTGCCCGAATTGGAGCCGTACGGCGGCTGCGGGCTTTGCCTGGTTGAAATCGAAGGCATGCCGCGCCCCCAGCGCGCGTGCGTGATCTTGCCCCAGGAGGGGATGAAGGTCGCCACCACCAGCGACAGGATTGAGCGCAGCCGTCAGGCGTCGCTTGCCATGCTGCTGTCGGATCACCGGGGGGATTGCCGCCCGCCGTGCAGGCAGGCGTGCCCTTCCAACCAGGATTGCCAGGGATACGCCGGGCTGATCGCGCAGGGCCGCTTTGACGAGGCGATGCGCCTGATCATGGAGGACAACCCGCTGCCCGCGTCGATCGGGCGCGTGTGCCCCCACCCGTGCGAGGAAGCCTGCCGCCGCGAAAAGATGGAAGGTCCCCTGTCGCTGATGCGGCTGAAGCGGTTTGCCGCGGAAACGGCGGGCGCTTCGTTCGCGCCGGAAATGAAAGAGGCGACCGGCAAGGCCGTGGCCGTGGTCGGCGCGGGCCCCGCGGGCCTTTCGGCGGCGTATTACCTTGCGCGCCAGGGTCATCAGGTGGATGTGTATGACCAGATGCCCGCGCCGGGCGGCATGCTGCGCTACGGCATCCCCGCGTACCGGCTGGAAAAGGACGTAATTGACAGGGAAGTGGCCCGCATCGAAAAGATGAGCGTGCGCTTTCATTATAACGAAAAGCTTGGCGAGAGCATCACGCTGGAGGCGCTGCAAACCAAGTTTGACGCCGTGTTTGTCGCTGTGGGCGCGTGGGAATCCGCGTCCCTGGGCTGTGAGAACGACAACCTGCCCGGCGTGCTGGGCGGCATTGACTTCCTGGAGGCCGCTGCGCAGGACAACGCGCCCGCTATTGGCGATAAGGTTGCGGTTGTCGGCGGCGGCAACACGGCGATGGATGCCGTACGCACCGCGGTACGCCTTGGCGCGAAAGAAGTGACGCTGGTATACCGCCGCACGCGCGCCGAAATGCCTGCTGAAAAGCTTGAGATCGATGAAGCCGAGGAAGAGGGCGTGTCGTTCCTGTTCCTGGTGGCGCCGGAAGCGGTGATTGCCGAAGATGGGCGCGCCGTGGGGCTGAAGCTGTCGCAAATGCGCCTGGGTGAACCGGATGCATCCGGCCGCCGCCGCCCGGAACCCACCGGCGAGGTGATTGAGCGCAGGTTTGATACCATTATCGCGGCGATTGGGCAGAAGGTGCGCCCGGACGGAATCGGCGCGCTGGAAAAGCACCGCTGGCGCACGATCAAGGTCAATCCTGCCACCTACGAAACCAACCTGCCCGGCGTGTTCGCGGGCGGGGATGCCGTCAATGACGGCCCCGGCATCGCCATCGCCGCCATTGCGCACGGCAAGAACGCCGCCCGCGTGATCGGCAGCTATCTTGCGGGCAATATGCAGCCCATCGTCAAGCCCTTCCTGGTGGAAAAGAAGGATGTGACGGCGGACGACTTGCCCGAAATGCCCGAAGTGCAGCGCGTGCCGCTGAACGCCGCCGCGCCCGAAAAGCGCGTGCAGCATTTTGGTGAGTTTGTGGATACCCTTTCCGTGGAGGATGCCGTGCGCGAAGCCGGCCGCTGCCTGGAGTGCGGTTGCTGCGACCTGTACGACTGCCGCCTGCTGCCGCTGCTGCAAAAGTACCGTGCGGCGGAGCTGGGCGACCTGGGCACCCCGCGCAAAAAGAAGCAGGACAACAGCCATCCCATGATTTGGCGGGATGAGAGCAAATGCGTGCTGTGCGGCCTGTGCGTGCGCGTATGCGATAAGATCGTCGGCGCGACTGCGCTGGGCTTTGAAAGCCGCGGGTTTGAAACGACCGCCGCGCCCGCGTTCCAGTGGCCGCTGGCGGAAAGCGATTGCGTTTCCTGCGGGCTGTGCGCCGCCGTTTGCCCGACGGGCGCGCTGCAAGACCGCAGGCCGTTTGAAAAAACGCCGCCGCTGCCCATCGAGGAAGAGGACATCGTGTGCGCGCGCTGCGACCGCGGATGCCCTTTCACGCTGCACCGGTATGGCGGGAAAGTGCTTAAGGCGATACCGAAGGAGCGCGGAAACAGCTGCTCCATCGGGCGGTATGGGCCGGTCGTGGATCAGCTGGGCGAAATGACCCCGGAGCAGCGCGAGGCGGTGGATAAGGCGCTTCACGGGGATTTGAAACTGTACCAGGGCAAGTAAGCAGGGTTCGAAGGGCTTTCTATTGCCGGTGAAAACATCATCGGGGCAGGAAAGCCCTTTCTTTTTGCAACAAACGGTTTGCTAAAATCGCTAAAAAATGGTATACTAACATGATGTGTACAGGAGGATTTCCGATGCGCAGCATGACGGGATACGGGCGGTTTTCGGCTTCTGCCGATAACCGGGATTTGACGGTGGAGCTCAAGTCGGTCAACCATCGCTTTTTGGATGTGAACATGCGCCTTCCGCGCGGGCTGGCGTTTCTGGAAGAACCCATCCGCGGCGGGCTGGCAAAGCGCCTGAACCGGGGGCATGTGGATGTGTTCGCCCAGTACAGGAACGGCAGGGATGACGCGCGCGAGGTGCAGATCAACGCGGGCCTTGCCGGGCAGTACCGCCAGGCGTTTGCGCAGCTGTCGGAAGCGGTCGGCATCGCCGGGGAGCTGGCGCTGGAAAAGCTGGCGGCGTTCCCGGATGTGCTGACGCTGGCCGAAAGGGAAGAGGATCAGGCGGCCGTAACGGCGCTGTGCCTGGATGCGCTGTCGGGCGCGCTGGACGCGCTGACCGCCATGCGTGAGCGGGAGGGGAGCGCGCTGGCCGTGGATATCGCGGCGCGGCTTGATAAGCTTTCTGGTATCGTTGCGCAAATGGAAGCGCGCGCGCCGCTGATGGTGCGCGACTACCGGGATAAGCTGACCCAGCGCATCGCGGAGCTGCTGACCGGCCAGGAGCCGGACCCGCAGCGCCTTGCGCAGGAAGTTGCGCTGATGGCCGACCGCGCCGCCATCGACGAAGAGCTGGTTCGCCTGAAAAGCCACATCGGCCAGGTGCGCGAGTGTCTGGTGTCGGGGGAGCCTGTGGGCAGGAAGCTTGATTTCCTCGTGCAGGAGTTGAACCGCGAGTACAACACCATCGGCTCCAAGGCGTCCGATCTACTTTTGACAAAGCTGGTGCTGGATGCCAAAGCGGAGGTGGAGAAGCTCCGCGAGCAGGTGCAGAATATCGAATAAAGATGCCTGCACGGATGATTTTGCATAAGGGGTGCGCTCATGAAGTTTCTGAACATCGGATTCGGCAGCATTGTCAACGCAACCAGGATCATCGCCATTGTCGCGCCGGATTCCGCGCCTGTCAAGCGGATCATCCATGAGGCGCAGGACCGCGGGCAGCTGATAGACGCGACGTTTGGCCGCCGCACGCGCGCTGTGCTGGTGATGGACAGCGGGCATGTGGTGCTGTGCGCCGTGCAGCCCGAAACCGTCGCCAACCGCCTGGATGAGGAGGCCTGACCGATGCGAAAGGGCATGCTGATCATCATTTCAGGGCCGTCCGGGGCGGGCAAGGGCACGCTGATTGAAAAGCTGCGCAAGGAGGATGACGGCCTTGCGTTCTCGGTTTCCGTCACCACGCGCGCGCCGCGCCCCACGGAAACGAACGGTGTGGAGTATCATTTCATCACCGGCGAAGAGTTTGCCCGGATGGAGACGGCGGGCCTGCTGCTGGAAACGGCGACCGTGCACGGCCATTCGTACGGCACCCCCAGGGAGCCGATAGAGCGCCTGCCCGGCGAGGGCCGCGACATCATTCTGGATATCGATACGCAGGGCGCCGCGTCCATGATGAAGCTGTACCCCGACTGCGTGTCCGTGTTCATCCTGCCGCCGACGATGCGGGCGCTGTCAGAGCGGCTGAACAAGCGCGCCACCGAAACGGGCGCGGAGTACGAAAAACGGCTGCGCAACGCGCAGGGCGAAATCGCACTGATGCCCCGCTATCAGTACGCCATCATCAACGATGACCTGAATGACGCGCTTTGCAAGCTGCGCGCCGTGATCGCCGCCGAAAGGCTGAAAACATGCCGGTATATGCCGGAGATTCAATAAGGAGGAACCCCATATGGCCATGACAAAGCCGTCCGTAACCGAGCTGCTGGAGCAGGCGGAGTGCCGTTACACGCTGGTGGTCAAGGTATCCAAGCGGGCGCGTCAGCTGGTATCCGGCGCGCAGCCCCTGATCGATGTGAAAGAAAAAGAAATAAAGCCCGTGTCTCTTGCGGTCAATGAGATCAACCGCGGCCTGATCGCGCATGAAGCACCGCTGGATCTGGACGAATGAACGCGCCTGACTTGGCCGGCAAAACGGTGGTGCTGGGCGTTACGGGCGGCATCGCGGCCTACAAGGCGTGCGAGGTGGTCAGCCGGCTGAAGAAGCTTGGCGCCGCCGTGCGCGTGATTTTGACTGCGCACGCCGCCAAATTCGTGCCGCCGCTGACGTTTGAGACACTAGCCGGAGGGCCGGTTTCCGTGGATATGTTCGAAAGCCCGAGTCAGTGGGAAATTGAGCATATTTCATGGGCGAAGGCTGCCGACATCGTGATCGTCGCGCCCGCAACGGCCAATTTGCTTGCAAAATACGCAAACGGCATCGCGGATGATATGCTGACCACCACGCTGCTGGCCACGCGCGCGCAGGTGCTGCTTGCGCCCGCGATGAATGTGGCGATGTGGCAACATGAAGCCACGCGGCAGAACATGGCCGCGTTGGTGTCGCGCGGCGTACATACGGTCGGCCCCGGAAAGGGCTATCTTGCGTGCGGGGATGTGGACGAGGGCCGCATGGCGGAGCCGGAAGAGATCGTGGAGGCGGCGCTGGCGCTGCTGTTTGCCCGCCGGGATTTGACCGGCAAAAAGGTGCTTGTCACGGCAGGGCCCACGCGCGAGGCGATCGACCCTGTGCGCTACATCAGCAACCATTCCTCCGGCAAGATGGGGTACGCGATCGCGGAGGCTGCTTTGCGCCGGGGCGCAGGCGTCACGCTGGTGACCGGGCCGGTTGCACTGACGCCGCCGCAGGGCGCGGAGGTGGTGCGCGTGACCAGCACGCAGGATCTGTTTGGCGCTGTCACATCGCGTGCCGGAGAGATGGATATCATCATCCAAGCTGCCGCGCCCGCCGATTTCACGCCCGCCATGATCGCGCCGCAGAAGATCAAGAAGCAGCAGGATGGCCCGACGGCGCTGCAGCTGACATTGACGGAAACGCCGGATATCGCCAAGGCCGTGGGCAAGGCGAAAAGGCCCGGGCAAAAGACAGTAATTTTTGCGGCGGAAACGGAGAACCTACTGCCGAACGCCCGCCGCAAGCTGCAGAGCAAGCGCGCCGATCTGGTCGTCGCCAACGACGTGAGCCAGGAGGGCGCGGGTTTTAATGTGGATACGAACATCGCCACGCTGATCACCGAAAGCGCCGAGCGGCAGCTGCCGATGATGTCAAAGCGCGCGCTTGCCGATGAAATTTTAAACGCGATCATAGGGGAGGAATAGCCCATGCACCACGATCTGACCGCCTATATGCTTGAAAAGCTCAAGGAGATGCTGCAAGTTGACAGCACCACCGGCCAGAATGACGCGATTACCGCGTACCTGGTGAAGGAGCTTAAGGCGCTGGGATACGCGCCGGTTATCCAGCGGAAGGGCGGCGTCAGCGTGGACCTGGGCGGCGAAGGGCGAGGGCTTGTCGCCACCGCGCATGTGGATGATATCGGCCTGATGGTGCGGTATGTGAACCCAAACGGCACCATCCGCGTGATTAACGTGGGCGGACTGTACCCCTTCCAGGCGGAATGGGCGAACGTGCGCGTATACGCGCGCGGCGGTAACGTATACACCGGCACGATGCGCAGAAGCAACTCCAGCCTGCACCTGATGGATCAGGAAGAGCGCATGGCCCTTGCCGACTATGACAAGAACCTGTTTCTGTTCCTGGATGAGGATGTTACAAGCGCCGAAGATGTCGCGAAGCTGGGCATCCGCGCGGGGGATATCATTGGCGTTGACCCGATGACGTGTTTTACGCAGTCCGGATACATCAAAAGCCGCTTTCTGGATGACAAGGCATCGGCTGCGGTGCTGCTTGCGTACTGCAAGGCGCTGAAGGACGGCGGCAAGACGCCATCCCGCCATGTCAGCGTGTATTTCTCTTTGTTTGAGGAGGTCGGGCACGGCGGCGCCAGTTGCCTGAACGCTGACACCGAAGAGGTGCTTGCGCTGGACATCGGCTGCTGCGGGCCGCACACCTATGCCGACGAGCGCAAGACGTTCATCTGTCTGATGGATAAGTTCAGCCCCTATCACCGACCCATGGCGGACGCGCTGATCGCCGCCGCCGAGCGCGCGGGCGTGCAGTACGTGCTGGACCTGTGCGTGCCATCGTACGGGTCGGATGCCGACGCGGCGGTGCGCGGCGGGGCCGACATCCGGCACGGGCTGATCGGGCCGGGGGTGCTCAGCACGCACGGCTATGAGCGGACGCATGTGTCGGCGCTGGCGGAGACTTTTGGGCTGCTGTGGGCTTATCTGGAGTAGCGCCGGGGACGCTGCTTGAGAATCCCTTCTTGCGCTGTTGAGCGTGGGAGGGGATTTTGTTTTCTACAACCCGGTGAGCCTCATCATCCCGTCGCGTCACCCTTGCCCCTGTCTCTTTTCTTCCTGGACGGCCGGGTTCAGTTCGCCTCTTTTCCGGGTCCAGTCAAGCGGGCGCAATCCGCGTTCATTTTCCCATTGCCGCGTGTGGTATGATGAATGCATGACATGAGGAGGAATTTGGATGGACTTCTCACAGGAGCAAACAACGTTTCTAACGCAGGTGCACCAGGGCATCTATACCGCCGCGCGGCAGCTGACCCCGCTTTCGCGTTCGCTGCCGGGGGTGGAAGACGCGGCCCTTCGTGCATCGTGTGAACAGTACTGCCGTTTTGTTTTGGCGATGCTATCCGATATGTATGAAAATCCCGAAGCATACGCGCTGCCCGTAGGCGACATGGAAGCGTTGCTTAACGGCAGGAGGATCGGAGCGCTGAAGCAAAAGGAGCCCGCACGGACGGAGCGCATCCGCTCGCACACCTATAACGCGGTGCCTGGGTATCAGCTGCTGCTGTGCAGACTGGGCATGGCGGGCGTGCCGGAAGGGGATGCGCTGCGCGTGTCGGCTGAGGACATGGCCTCTATCGGCAAGAAGGCAAACGCCTCCAACAGCCCGATCCCGCTGGATAAGCGGCTTTCCGGGCTTGCGCGTGTAGGTATTATTTGGGATGGGGAGCGCTTTGCCTCCGCGCGGTTCCCGGGCATGTTTCCGGGGATGTGCGCGCTGGCTAAGGCGGCGGAAAAGACAAGCGCTTTTGGCTATTTTGCGTTCCAAAACTGCGAGTTTAGAAACATTGCCGCCCCTTACAAGCCGACCTGCCAGGATTATTTCGCGCCGCTCACCAATGCGCGCAGGGAAATGGCGGAGCGGATTCACGCGCTGGCGATTGCGAACAAGATGAACCCGCAGATATCCACCTTCTGGAAAACGGACTACAAGCACAAAAGCACGCAGGCGATGTGCATTGATACCGAAGGCGGCAACCTTTGCGTGCGCATTACCGAAACATACCACTGGGATGACCCCGCGCTGATCAACGACAGGCTGCTGCGGGAACCGCCGGAATTCCAGCGGTATATGTTGCGGCATGTGTGGGGGTGCACGGCGTGCTCATCATCGCACCTGGGCGCGTTTGCGGTGATCTTGGGAAAAAGGCGGCGCGTGTGTACCGGCGGGGGAATCGGCTTCCGCTGGACAAACCCTACGGAGGATGACCTGCCCGCGATATGCAAGTGCCTGGCACTGCGCTGCCAGATCATACAGGAAGTAAAGGAAAAGGGGAAAAAGAAATGAGCGACAGAATCATCGAAAACATTCCGCGCATAGCGCAGTTCATCGGGGATACTTCCATGCTGACGCCGCTGATCGGCTCGCTGTATGCGGCGCTGTATGGGCTAGGGAAACCCCGCCCGTACGCCGACCTGCTGGCGCTGTCCGGCGCGGGAAACCGGCTTTGCTGGAAGCCCGGCTGCTGGAACGGCGGCAACATCGACATCCTCTGCTGCGAGGAGGATCCCTTCGCGCCGCACCATCGGGTGCTGAAGGCCGTAGGGCTGCGGGGCATAGTGCGGCTGGCTTCCGATGCGGATGAGGCGCAGGCGCGCCGGGAGATTATCGCCTCCATTGATGCGGGCGTGCCCGTGATCGCGATGGGGATCATCGGCCCGCCGGAGTGCTGTGTGGTGCACGGGTACCTGCGGGATGGCGAGGCGCTGACAGGTTGGAACTATTTCCAGCAGGATGAAGGGTTTGCATGGGACGTGCCGTTTGTGAAGGACGGCTGGTACAAGGGGTTGGTTGGGTATATCCTGCTGTCGCAGGCGGAGGAAGTGCCATCCGAGAAGGACAGCGCCATCGCCGCCATGCGGGCGATTGCGGATCACGCCCACCACGCAGATGTGCGCGGGGTGAAGGTTGGCTTTGCCGCGTGGGAAGAGATGCTGACCCAGCTGGAGACGGCAGACTTTTCCGACTGCGTGCAAACGATGCTGCCGGGGCCTGATCAGATGTTTGAGGATTGGGCGTGGGAGAAGACGGTGCAGGGGCGGTTCTTTGTGTATTGCGATGCGCTGTGCCAGATATTCGAGCGGGGCGCGGCGCTGCCCTTCTGGGAGAGGATGCGCGGGGAGAACCCCGATTGGGCGGGGCCGCTGACCGAGGCCATCGACGCGTGGCGCGCGTGTGCCCAGTACGGCGGCTACCTATGGCAGCATGTAACGAACGACCGGGAAGGGTATGAGAAGTTTGCTGCGCCGGAAACCCGCAAGATTCTGGCCGATGAGGGGCGCAGAACTTTTGCCCTGGAGAAGGAAGCCGTTGCGGCGGTGGAGAAGTTGCTGGCGACAGTTCAATAAGAACGCAAAGGGGAGATGGGCATGGCGGTACTGGTAAACTTTGAAATCAAGGAACTGCCCAAGGTAAAGCTTGTGGGTAAGGAAATACGCCCCAGCCAGGAAGAGCAAATGAAGGGCAACAACCCCCTTCCGGCTTTCTGGGGCAAGTGCTTTCAGGAGGGCGCCTTTGCGCCGCTGGAAAGCCAGGATGGGATGATTTTCGACCCATCGTATGTGGGCATCATGCTTGACTGGGAAAGGGGAGACGGAATGTTTTCCTATATTGTCGGCATGCTGATGCTGGAGGACGCCGCCGTGCCGGAGGGCTACTACAGCGCGGAGCTGCCCGCCGCCAGGGTTGCAGTCGGCTACATCAAGGGCAAAGAGCACGAGACATATGCTGTGGCCCATCAGTTCACCGAGCAGAAGCTAAAGGAAGCTGGCTATACCTGCGAAAAGATGCACTGGTGCGGCGAACTGTACAACTGCCCCAGGTTTACCGAGCCGGACGCGCAGGGTGAGGTCGTTCTGGATTACTACATTCCGCTGGATTAAGGTCAAAACGAAACCAAAGCCACCGACGAAACCGGTGGCTTTGATTGTTGTATGCACCTATCTATTCCAACCGAACGGCTATGCCCTCCTCGGCTGACCAATATCCGGCGTATATCAGCTGCGCGGTCGCGCGTGCCAGCGCAAGGCCGGATTCCGGCTTTCCGCCCTCGGCTGCACAGGTGATGAAGTCCTGCATTTCGCCGACATACCCGCGGGCGTATTCCTCCAACAATGACACATACTGCCAGCCGGACTTTGTTTCTATCTTTTCTGTGAAAAACACATCGTGAAGCGCGCCAGCATCCGGGTGATAGGCCAACATCTGATCGCTGGGGGCAATGTTTGCGCGGTACACGCCGCAGTGCGTGAATACCTCTATCAGGTTGCGCACGCCGCCAAGCGCCATGTCTCCGGCGGAAACGTGTGCTTTTGTGCCATCGGAAAAGGAAAGCAGCAGATCCGCGTGATCCTCCACATCAAGAGGGCGTGCCAGCAGATGCCGCTTTTCAGGCTCTGTCAGGCAGCTTTGCGTGTTCCCCACATCGGCGGTTACATAGGCAGGCGTGACCCTTTCACCGCGAAACGCGGCCTCTTTTTCTTTCAGATACAGGATGGCGCTGAGCGGGTGGCAGCCCTGACGGATCAGCGCGCCGCCGCCGTTCATGCGCCATTGCGCCGCATGGGGGGCGTGGGAACCCCGGTGCGACTCCTCGCCGTGCATGTAGAGTATCTTTGCGCTTGTGGCGCGCAGCATTTCCACCGTCTTTTGCACGCTTGGCGCGTATACATAGTTTTCCGCATACATGAGCTGCCGCCCGCTGCGCGCTTCGCACTGGGCGATGCGGTCCAGCGCTTCCATGACCTGCGCATACATTTCGCGCCGCCTGAGGGACGGTTCGAACGCGCCGGTCAACGGTTTTTCGCAAATGACGTGCTTGCCCGCATTGAGTGCCTGACAGACCATATCCGCGTGCAGGTATGGCGGCGTAACAATATCCACAATGTCAATGGCGGGATCGGCAAGAATGCGGGCATAGCTGCCGTGCGCGTCCGGGATGCCATATTGCGCGGCAAACTGGCCGGCATCCGGCGCGGGGGAACATAATGCCGCAATACGCACGTCAAAACCATATACGCGGCGGAAGGCTTCCGCATGCAATTGCGCGGCAAAGCCGCTCCCAATCATTCCGATTTGGATGGTTTTCATGATGTTGATCCTCTATTAAGGTAAGTGAGTGCCCGCGCCGAAATGTGTCAGGTTACAATATCGCGCAGAGGAGAGATGATGTTTTGCTCAAGCAGCGCATTGGCAAGCGCCGCGTCGCCCTGCCGGAGGGCCTCGATGATCTTATCGTGCGTGCGGCAGATGGCTTCCCCGTTGCTGGGAACATAGTCGCGCGCGCCGGCAACCACGGAAAGGTTTGCCAGCGGCAGTTTTTTGTAGGTCTCCAAAAGCCGCTGGTTTTCGCTCAGTTCCACCAGGCACATGTGGAATTCGTTGTCAAACTGCATGCACTGGTTGATATCCCGAAGGGCGATGACCGACTGCAGGCGGCTGTTCAGCCCTATGAGACGCTCCGCACCGTCCTGCGGCAGCCCGCATGCGCAGATTTGGCGGCACGCAAGCGATTCCAGCGCCAGCCGGATCCACGAGTATTCCTGAACATCCTGCATGCTGACCTGGCTTACATACGCGCCCTTGCGCGGGATAAGCGTGACCAGCCCATCCTGCGCGAGCAGGAGCAAAGCCTCTTTAACGGGGGAGAGACTGACATCCAGTTCCTCCGAAATGACGGCATACAGCAGCCGATCCCCGGGCTTGTATTCGCCGGTCAGGATCCGATCCCTAATGATTTCAAATACGCGTTCGCCCAAAGTCATGTGTATCATGCTATAAAGTGTACAATATGTAGGTTTTCTTGTCAAGCTTTTGCGTAAAAATATTTTCGAAAAAATATTTGCGAAAACAGTTGACGACCTGGCCAATACATGATAGATTAATTATACAAAATTGATAGGGGTGAGCTTGGAATGAAAAAGGTCAGCGTTCTTCTGGTGGTTTGTTTGCTTTTGCCGCTGATGGCTGTGCCGGCAATGGCAGCGGAAACTGTCACGCTGCGCTTCAGCACCTATTCGGATGAAGCGCGCATGGTGGTCGTCAATGAACTGATCGCCGAGTTTATGGCGGTCAATCCCGGCATTGTCATTGAGGTGGAGCACGTTGCGCAGTCCGGCCACTATGACAAGAAGCTTGCCGAGACGGCGTCCGGAACGCTTCCGGATGTGTGGGAACTGGTGCCCGGCGCAGGCTCATACTGGATTGAGCGCGGCCTGCTGCTGGATATCCTGCCGTATGTGGAAGCCGATGAAACCATCAGCCTTGATGATTTCGACCAAAGCATGATCCAGTACTACAACAAGGGCGGAAAGCTCTTTGGGCTTCCCTATGACTCAAACGGCGTGTGCCTCTACTACAACAAGGATCTGCTGGATGAGGCGGGCATTGCCTATCCGGATGGCACCTGGACGTACGATGATCTGTACAAGAACATGATGGCGGGCCAGGAAGCGCTGGCTGCCAAGGGCAAAAAGATTTGGGGCCTGTCCTCGCCGATCAGCGGCGGTTGGAGTGGCGTGGGTTACTTTGACGCGATGGGCACCCCGCTGGTGAACGCGGAAGGAAAGATCGGCGTAAACGATACCCAGACCGTTGAAGGGCTTACCCTGTGGCTGAACATGATGAAGGACGGCTGCATGCCCGAACCCGAACCCGCCAACCCGGCCAACGTGATTACGCTAGGCGCGACAACGTTCATGAACGGCGAATCCATGTTCCACCTGGGCGGCACGGCGGTGAAGCTGTTTGATGAAAAGGGCCTGAACTACGGCGCGGCGCCTGCCCCGCTAGGACCCACCGGCGTGCGCGGCGCGAAGCTGGGCGGAGGATTTGTCATCACCGCGGCGACAAAGCACCCGGAAGAGGCGTACAAATTCCTTTCCTTTATCACCTCTGAGGACGCGATGCGCCGGTTTGTCGGCGGCGCCGGCATCCCCACGCGGAAGGCGCTGTACGACGGCCTTGAGGGGACATACAAGGATGTTGCGATGAACATCTCGGGCGACGGGTACACATGGCTCAACGCGGTGCAGGGCTGCTCGCAGATCTGGTCGCTGAAGGATACGCTGCTGCAGCAAATGTGGATCGGCATGCTGACGCCTGAGCAGGTAGTGGAGGAGCTGATCACGGAGGGCGCGGACATCCTGGAGATTGCCAGCGAGTAACAACACCGGAAAGAAACGGTGGGACGCCGGGCAGGAATGCCAGGCGTCCCATCAAGACAGGAGCATGCTATGGACATTAAGATCGGTTCCCTGACCAACGCGTTTATGTTTGATCCGCTGGAAACGGCGCTGGAATCGCTTGCGAAGGCGGGCTTCCGGCATGTGGAAATCATGTGCGACCGGCCGCACATGTACCCGGGAGACTTTGATTACGCGGCGCGCATGCGCATAAAAGCGCTGTGCGAGCGGCTGGGCATCACGATTGAGGTGCTGGAAGCCATCCATGTGATGTACAGCACCGTTGGGCTGACGCCGCCGGAAGGTCCGTTCACTGGGCGCCTTTTCTATCCCAACCCCAACGGAAACGAGCCGATGTTTACCTGCATCGATCCTGCAATGCGGCAGGCACGCATCGACTACATCAAGCAGGTCATCGATATGGCGGTGGACCTTGGCGTCAAAAAGGTGGAAACGTATAACGGTAAGATCACCGCCGACCCGGATACATGCTATGAACTGGCGCTTGAAGGCGTCAGAGAGTGCGTGGAATACGCTGCGGCGCGCGGCGTGACGCTGCTGCTGGAAACATCGGATGTCGAGGAAATATTCGACTACGCCGAAAAGATCAACTCCCCGTACCTAAAGTTCAGCCTGGATATCGGACATTTGGAAGTGGAGCGCAAGAACATATACGATACGATCCGATTCCTGCGCCATCACATCGGCAACATGCATGTGGATGACATCCGCCGCCATCAGCATTATCACATGCCCATAGGCCGCGGCGATATCCATTGGGAAAAGGTGTTTGCCACGATCAAGGAGATCGGGTATACGGACGCCGTGTGCCTGGAGATATACCCCTACGCGCTGGACCCGATGCCCGCGGTGACGGAAAGCTTCCAGTACCTGACGAAAATCGTGGACAGCCTGTAAAGGCCGCCAAGGTTCAGTAAAGATAACCAGGAGGAAGGGGGTGCAGACATGCGCCTGACGGCAAGAAAATCCCGGGAAGCGTTGGCGGCGTACGGCTTTCTGCTGCCCGCGTTTGTGGTGCTGACCGTATTTGTCGCCATTCCGGCGGTGTGGGCGTTTGTGCTGTCGTTCATGCGCTGGGATATGATCGGCACGCCGCGCTTTGCGGGGTTTAGCCAGTGGCTGCGCGTGTTCCAGTCCACCGCGCCCAGGACCAGCGTGATCACCACGCTGCTGATCGTTGCGATGAGCTCGCCCGTGTCCATCCTCATCGGCCTGGTGCTGGCGGTGCTGTTGGATAAGGTGCGGCGGGGCAAGATCATCTACCGCACCATCTTTTTCATGCCTTTTGTTGCGTCGCTGACGGCTGTGTCCTTTGTCTGGGCAGACCTGTTCGATACGCAGAACGGCATCATCAACTACTACCTGAGCCTGATAGGGCTGAACCCCGTATCGTGGCTCATCCGGCCGACGCCCGCGCGGCTGGCGGTATCCATTGTGCTGATCTGGCAGAGCGTGGGGTTTAACATGCTGATTTTCCTGGCCGGGCTGCAATCCATCGACACAAGCTACTATGAGGCGGCGATCGTCGACGGTGCGAACCGCTTCCAGCAATTTCGGAAAATCACGTTGCCGCTGCTGTCGCCGTACACGTTCTTTCTGGTCATCAACATGATCATTCGCGGGTTCCAGGTGTATGAATCGGTCTATGTGCTGACGGCGGGTGGGCCCGGCTATTCCACCTCAACGCTGGTGTATTTCATCTATACCACCGCGTTTAAAAACTACAACGCGGGCCTGGCATCGGCGATGTCCATGGTGCTGTTCGCGCTGATCGGCTTCTTCACGATGCTAACATGGAAGTTCCAGGACAGGTGGGTGTTTTATGCGGAGTAAGAAGCGTATTGAAGCCCTGACGCGGTATGTGCTGCTGACGGCGGCGGCGCTGGCGTTTTTGCTGCCGTTTGCCTGGATGGCCGCGGGCTCCCTGAAAACCCTCAGCGGGTATTACGAAAGGCCGGTTTCATTCTTTTTCGCGAACCCAAACTGGTCAAACTACGCGTTCGTTTTTCAGAAGATCGGGCTTGTCCGCCACACGGCAAACAGCGTGCTGGTGGCGGGGTCGGTGGCCGCGCTGCAGCTTGTCACATCCAGCTTTGCGGCCTTCGCGTTTTCCATGCTCTCTTTCCCCGGCAAGAAGGCGCTGTTCGCAGTTGTCATGTCCACGATGATGGTGCCCGCCTGCGTGATGCTGGTGCCGCTGTTCATCATTACGCAGCGGCTTGGGATGATCAACAGCTATCTTGCGATGATTGTGCCGTTCATGTTTTCCGGCTTTGGCATCTTCCTGATGCGACAGGCGTATCTGGGGCTGCCCAGGGACCTGTTCAGCGCGGCTGAAATCGACGGCGCCGGCTACTTTACGATCTTCTCCAGAATTTACGCGCCGCTGTCGGTGCCCAGCATGATGTCGCTGGTCACGATCACATTCATACAGTATTTCAATTCCATCCTTTGGCCGCAGATTGTTATCAGTTCGGAATCAAAAACCGTGCTGGCCGTCAGAATGATCTCCATGGTATCGTTTGACCGGCTGATGGAACCGCCCAAGATCATGGCGACGGCGGCCGTATGCATCATCCCGCCGCTGGTGGTCTTTGCCTCGCTGCAAAGATTCTTCGTCAAGGGGTATACGCTCAGCGGGCTAAAAGGGTAAGAAAGTAGACGAATTAGCATGAAAAAAGTCAGCAAATCCATCCGGTTTGCGAAGCTGCAAACGCCGGATGAGGCACGCCGCGCGCTGGCTGCGATCGGCGTGGAACTGCCCGTCAGTGCGGATCTGTCGCCGCTGCTCAGGCCCGTGCGCATTGGCAATAAAATCGCGCCCAACGCGATGGCTGTGCAGCCGTGCGAGGGGTTCGACGGCACGCCGGACGGAAGGCCGTCTGATCTGGTGCGGCGCAGGTATGACCGGTACGCGCGCGGCGGGTCGGGCATTCTCTGGTATGAATCCATCGCCATCGCGGAGGATGGGCGCTGCAACCCGCTGCAGATGGTGCTAAGCCCGGACACCGTGGGGGATGTTCGGGACCTTGTTGAGCGGACGAACGCCGCCGCGCTGGAAAGTTGCGGGGAAAAGCCGTACAATGTGCTGCAGCTGACGCATTCCGGCCGCCGCAGCGTGGACACAAACTGGAACCCCATGCCGCTGGGCACCGTGATGAATCCATACCTGGACAGCCACAACGCCATTGACGGGCGCGCCGGCGCGCTGACCATCGCGACGGATGAGAAGATCGAACAGATCGTTGGCCAGTTCATCGATTGCGCGGAGCTGGCGCTGGAGGCCGGGTTTGATTCCGTGGATATCAAGCTGTGCCATGAGTATATCCTGCGCGAACTGCTGGCCAGCTTCACTCGGCCCGGGAAATACGGCGGCAGCTTTGAAAACCGCACGCGCGCCGTGTTTGAGATCATTGACGGCATCCGCGCGCGGGTGGGGGATGCTATCGGCATTTCGGTCAGGCTGAACGCGTACGACTGCATTCCGTACCCCTACGGGTGGGGCATGGTGAAGCGGGAGGGCGTGATGGCCCCGGACCTTGAGGAACCTATTCGCCTGTGCAACATGCTGGTAGAGCGCGATGTGCGGCTGATCAACCTATCCACCATGATGCCCAGGTATCAGCCCCATGGGGATGGGTACATGGCCGAGTTCCGCGACGGCGCGGTGATTGACCCGTACAAGGGTACCGCGGCGCTGCTTCAGGCGACGCGGGATATCAAGGCCGGGACGCCGGGCGGGATTTTTGTTGCGACAGGGCTGACATGGTTTGAACAGTTCGGCGCGGAGATTGCCGCAGGGTGCATCAGGGACGGTTGGTTCGATGTGGCCGGGTTTGGCCGCCAGGCGATGGCGTACCCGGACTACGCGCGCGATATCCGGCTGGGCGGCATGCGGCGCGAAAAGTGTTGCATTACCTGCGATAAGTGCTATGATCTGATTCAGAAGGGGCATACGGTGACCGGCTGTGTGGCGCGGGATCAGGAAGTGTACCTGCCGGCCTACCGGGAGAAGGTGATGGGAAAATGTGGCATCGCACGCTAGTGCCCGGGATGGCGGAGGTATCGCCGCTGTGCATCGGCACGGTGAACTACGGAACCGCGATGGGGGAGAGCGCGTGCTTTGCGCAGCTGGATGCGTTCGCGGCGGCGGGCGGTAACTTCGCGGATACCGCGCATGTTTACGGCGACTGGAAGGAAGGCTCGCGCGGCAAGAGCGAGCGCGTGCTGGGGACGTGGCTGAGGAAGAGCGGCGCAAAGGGGTTCGTCATCGCGACAAAGGGCGCGCATCCGCGCCTTGATACGATGGATGTTTCGCGCGTAACGCCAGGGGATATCCGCCGGGATGTTTCGGAAAGCCTTGAAAACCTTGGTGTGGACGCTATTGACCTGTACTTTTTGCACCGCGATGACCCAACTGTGCCGGTTGGGGAGATCATCGGCCTGCTGGAGACGCTGCGCGGCGAGGGCATGATCCGCGCGTACGGCTGCTCCAACTGGACGCTGCCGCGCATCCGGGAGGCGGCGCGCTGCGCCCGGGAAACAGGGGCGTTGGGCTTCAAATGCAATCAGCTTTTGTGGAGCCTGGCCGATGTGCGGATGGCTGCCCTAGGCGACCCGACGATGGTGGCGATGGATGCCGAAACCTACGCTTACCACAGTGAAACGGGGCTTTCCGCGATGGCGTACATGGCCGCCGGCAAGGGCTACTTTGCGCGCCTTGCCGCGGGCGGGAGCGTGCCGCAGGCGCTCACCGCGCTGTACGGCGGGGCGAGCAACCGCGCGATCTATGAAAAGCTTTTGGAGTACGCCGCGCGAACGGGGAAAACAGTCGCCCAGCTTTCGCTGATGTACCTGATGGCGCACCCGTTTGCCAGCGTGCCGATTGCGTCTTTTGACGACGCTGCGCAGCTTCAGGATGCGCTGGCGGCGTGTGGGTCGCCTCCGGATGAAGAGATGGTGGCGGCGCTGCATGCGCTGAAGCGATTTGAGCTGACACAGGAAGGGGAATGAGCATGCAAAGGGCGCGTATCGGATTGGTCGGGGCGGGATGGCGCGCGCAGTTTTTCGCAAAAGTGATTCAGGCGCTGCCGGAGCGCTTTGAGCTGGTGGGCATCGTATGCCGCAGCGAGGAGAGCGCGGCGCGCATGCGTGCATTTGGCGCGCCGGTGCTGGCGGAACATGAGGCGCTGTGGGATCTTTCGCCGGATTTCACCGTGCTGTGCGCAAACCGCGACAGCATGGGGGACCTGATGCGCCGGTACGCCGCACGCGGGGTGCCGACGCTGGTGGAGACGTTTCCCGCGCGAAGCGCGGAGGAACTGGCGGCGCTGTACAGTGATCTTGGCGGCGCAAAAATCCAGGCAGCGGAGCAGTATCCCTTCCAGCCGATGAACGCCGCGCGCATTGCGCTGGCCGATTCCGGGCTGCTGGGGCGGGTCTATCAGGCGCAGACGAGCATCCCCAACGGGTACCACGCGGTGGCGGTGCTCAGACGGCTGCTGCATGCGGGGCGGGCGTGCCCGGTGATCCGCGCGAACCGGTATACCCACCGTATGATCGGCGGACCCGGCCGGGGTGGCGATCCCGCCATCGAGGCCGCGGTGGATGTTTCGCAGGTGCTGTTCCAGTTGGATTGGGGCGACAGGCAGGCGCTGAACGATGTGGAGGATAACCAGCACAGGTCTTTCGTGCGCACGCAGCACGCAGTGATACGGGGCGAGCGCGGCGAACTGCGCGGGGATGACGCCCTGTACCTTTCAGACCATGTGACGCCGTGCCATATCACGCTGGAACGCGTGATGGCGGGCGGCGGGCCGAACCTGGAAGGGCTGTACCTGCGCGGCGTGCGCGGCGGGGAGCGCGGCTGGTATTATCAGAACCAGTTCATGCCCGCGCGGCTGTTCGATGATGAAATCGCGGTGGCGACGTGCCTTGCGCGCATGGCGGACTATGCGGCGGGCGGCAGCGCGTTTTACCCGCTTGCCGAGGAGATGATGGACCAGTACCTGACGCTGATGATCGGGCGGGCGATGGATGAAGGGCGCGCGCTGGAGGTGCCCCGGCAGCCCTGGACGGAATGAGCGTCGGGCCTTTTTCGAAACAAGGGCGGCGCTGGCGGAATCGGAGCGGGAAAAGCTTTGCGCGCGGCTTGGGGCGGAATATGCGCCGTACATGCCGCCGCCGGTCTTTACCGCCGGCGAGGCGCAGGCGCTTTCCGCCCCGCGCGAACGCCTGCGCGAGACGGCCTACTGCTACCCGCACCTGTTTGCCCGCGCGGACATCGACTTTGACGCGTTTCTGCAGACGATCAACGCAAACCACCTGCACGCCGTGTACGGGCAGGCGGCCGGCACGGTGCGGCAGCTGTGCGGAATGCTGGGCATTCCTTTTCTCAGTGTGATACCAATTCCAAATAAGTTTTGCAAAAATCTCGCGGATCTTTTTTCGCCCGGCGGCGGCGTCTTCCAGTCAGCGTAGCCTCCTGCTAGGCCTCCTTCCGGCTTCTTGCCGGGCAAAAAAATCTCTCGCGAGCTTTCCTGCAAAACCCATCTGGAATTGGTATGATGTGATGACTGCTGCGTATGAAAATAAACAAGAGCAGCCG